>CAIYRB010000137.1 GCA_903928445.1 uncultured Pseudomonadota bacterium
GATTTCTCCGGGCAATTTTTGCCGAGGCACTAAGGCAGCGATATCAACGGTGACCTGCGGACGAAGAGGCGAAGCCGAAACCCGTCGCCACCCAAAAGGTAACGAGTCGGCGCCTATGCGCGAAGCGCGTTTAGTTCAACAATGATATACTGGCTGCCTGCGCTTTATTCGCAAAACCAGAGGTGATTCATCGTATCGACAAGCTGTTTGATACCTTCTCAAGTAATAATCCACAATTGCGAGCAGAAGTACTTGTAAGTGCGCTTCGCAAGGAATGTGGATTTGCGGAATAAGACGGTCCAAAGAGCAAACTGACGATATTGCAAGATTTCAGGGAACAAAAGATCTCTAGCCACTATTTGATTGTCTTGAGTACGCTTTACTTCTCCTCCTCTTTTAAGATTTTTAGTCGATCCTCCTCCTGCCTATAGCGTGCTTCCATCTCGACATATAGGTAGTTTAGGAAGTTATTATGAAGGTAGGTTATCTGTGTGTAGATGGGCTTGGGGGCCAGAGACATGGTCACAGGGTATCGGCACTAACGCCATCACGCTTGAGCCGGCCTGGGCCTTGAATTGGGGTGGCTTTACCCTATCCTTGCGCCAAACTGAATGAAACAGAACCTGGTTCAGACGGCATTGGGCATGAAGCGCAACATCTGTGTGTTAGGAGATAGCCAGTTGCTGGGAATCTCTAGAATGTATCCGTAGGCATCCATTCTTATACTGCATTCATTTATACCCGATTCGGTCTTCCCAGTGATGGCTATTTTTCCATATAGCTGGCTAGGCATAGCCGCGGGAAACCGATCAGCGTTCAAAAAAAGAAGAGTGTCTTATCAGAGCCGACCACGGCCGCAGACGCAGCGAAATGACCCGGGGTCCCGTCCGTGGTCGGTTCAGATAAGATCCCGTTGAACGAAGCGCGCCGGTGACGCTGGAGCGGGCGAATGGCTTCGATCCTACATAATATATGGGGCTTGAATCGAGTCACTGCGTGCGCAGGCAATAGCTTGTCATCGGCCATCGGTGCAGGCAAGATTAGCGAGCGCGACTATTCGTCGTATTCGGGGCACCGGACTCAGGCATCCGCAGAAGGCGTTCTCCTTGGCTACCAGCAAGAGGACGCAGAGCGGGTGCCCTGAACCGGCGCATGGGTAGCTCCTCAAGCTTACCAGCCGTTGCACTTGGCGTGGATAGGCATGAGTTGCCTATGCTATGGGTCACGCAACCACGCTGCGCATGGGCGACTGCGCGCGCAAGCGCGCTTAGTTCAACACTAGTTTAGAAGTTGCTTATTCAACTAAAAGGGGGAAATCAGTCAGAGAACGCCGGCCATTGCGTTTTCCGCGTCCACTCGCCATTCTGCGCGCTAATCCTAATTTAATGATTTTCGGGGTAGCAAAAATACCTTGAGCCCCACGGAGTCTGCTAGCAAACAGCAGGCAGCCTTCGCAACGTATTTGGTTCTAAGCCGACAATTACCAACGTCAATGCTGACGTCCCGGCATGTTCCTCAGCACGCGGGGCGGATCCGGCATCCAGCAACCTCTATGTCCCAGCAAAATGCCTTCCGTATGCACATCGAACTGATCCGCTCAATTGAAACCACGTCATTCTCGACGTCATCTATTCGTCAAAGTACCTAGCTTTTTTTGCCGCCAGTGTCGATCGCGCAACCGACAGAGCATCAGCCGCGGACCGAGTCGAAGAGTGCCGCGCAAGAGCTGCTTTTAGAATCGCCCTTTCGATAGTCTCAATAACCGCATCCAAAGGTCTGTCTTCCTGTAGTGCTTCCCTGAGCATTTGGACAATTTCAGGCGTGGTATTTGGTTCTCGTGCGGCGAGCTTCTGATTCGGAGCTACCGGGCTTGATGAGCCTGGCGGCAGCATGGTCTTTAGTTCAGGAAGGTCATCGACACTGATTTCCCTATGGTCTCCGAGCGCCTCCGTCACCATGGCGCTGATCACTAACATCAACTGGCGAACGTTACCCTGCCAATGATACTTGCTGCAACGTTCGCTCAGGGCTTCTAGTGTCTTCTCGGGCACAGTGGCCCCGACACGCGCCAGTGCAAGCTCAATAAGCAGCGGGACGTCTTCTAGGCGCTCCCTGAGGGGTTTGAGCTTAATGTTGATGCCTGTCAACCGCATGCTCAGGTCGACAAGGAAGGTGCCTCGCTCGACCTGTTCTTCAAGGTCTTTGGTGCTGGCGACAATCACCCTAAAATCCGAGTAAAGGGTCTGACTGTCGCCGAGCCGGTTGTAGGAGCCATCGTTGAGCACGCGCAGTAGGCGCTGCTGGCAGTCGATGGTCAGGGTTTGGATTTCGTCGAGGAACAAAAAGCCGCCATCGGCCTCGCCGATATAGCCGCTGGTGGTTTGCTCTGCTCCGGTAAAAGCGCCTTTCCGATGGCCGAAGAGAGCGGAGACGGCGGTTTCGCCGGTGAGGTTGGCACAGTTCACCGCCACAAATGGCACCATGCCGTCGGCCTCGCACCGGTAGCGGTGAACGAGCTTGGCCACCTCCTCCTTGCCGGTTCCAGTTTCACCTTGGATAATAATGGGCAAGAATGTGGAGTTGAGCGCGGCTGAACGAGCGCGGTCGCGTACGGCCTGCGGCAGGACAATACCATCGGCGCATCTAAGTGCCAGACTCGGGGGCAGCGCAGTGTCCGCCCTACGACGCTTTGCTGCTGCTCCGGTCCTTCGGCTCCGCTCGGCCTGCTCGAGGTGGACCATCAGTTCGTCGCCGGTCAAGATGGGCTTGCGGAACAGATACAAAGCGCCGGCCGTCATAACCTTGTGATAGGTGTCGATTTTAGGGTCCGAGGTCATCGCCAGCGGTACGACTTCTGGATGGCTTTCCTTGATCTCGTTGAGGAGCTGCACACCGTCAAAGGTGTCCTGCCTGCCTGGTCCGTTGAGGTGAATGTCGGCCAGGACGTACTGGACAGGATTCTTCTTCAGGATGTCGAAGGCGTCGTGAAGGGTCAATGCGCCGAATGCGGCAAGGCCCGCGGTGTTTGCCATCTCCATATAGCGGCCGAGTTGGTCCGAGTCGTCCTCAACAATCAAGATGCTTCGGCGGATTTTTGCGGTACGAATCACTGAGGCACCTCTTCATTAGGGACGCGCGTCATAAAATGATAAATCCGCTCGACCAGTGCTGCGACTTTTTCGGCGGCAGCATCGGGGTCGTCGATCATGACTCTGACTCCAGCCTTTTCGTAGGAGCGGCCGTCGATGTCTAGGTCCAAGTAGGCAATGGCGTGGTTGGTCCCGGCCTGGAGGTCTGTACTGACGGCGAAGCCGCGAGACTTTAGCGCATGACTGATGGCCTCCTGGCGGTCCCCGGTCCTGAGCTTGACAATCACTGCTGCCTCGATGGCTAGGGGCTCGGGGGGAAGGGATTGCGCCTCGTAGGCCACCAAAGCCCGGTTCTGACGAGTCGCGGTCATAACGGTATTCGGCAGCACCACGGTGAAAGTCGTTTCACCGCCCGATCGCTTATGGCTGACCTGACCGCCGTGACCTTCGGCGATATCTTTGACGTTGTGTAGGCCAATGCCCGAACCGCCGACTTTACCGAATGTGCTGCCGCGCTGGAACAGCTTGTCTAAAAGAGGTGCAGGGATGCCAGGCCCGTTGTCAGTAACGGCGAGCGCGAGGTCCACTCCGCTGATCGTGGCCTTGATCTCAATAACTTTGGCCCCTGATTCCTTGGCGTTTTTGACCAGGTTGCCGATAAGACGCTCAACCGCGACGGCGTCTAGGAAGGCTGGCACTGCATCTACGCCAGCAGCGACCACCTTAGTCCCGTCAGTGCCATAAATTCGACAAAGGTCCCCCACAATAAGCCCGACATTTAGAGTGACCTCTGAAGGCCTAATGACGTTGCTTTCCGCACCAATGCTCATACGGCTTAGGATGTTTCTGATCGTTGTAAGCGACCGGGCCATCTGGTCACGGCACGCCGCAAACTCCGGGTAATTGCTGGCTTGCAGAGCAAAATCGAAGGCAATGAGCGGGTTCTTGATGTCGTGCGCTAGATTCTGCGCCATGTGTGCGATCGTCGCCGTTTTGATCTTCTCGGCCCTCTCTTCATTGAGATGGTTAACCTTAGTTTTGAGGTCGCTCCAAGTGGCGGTGATCGCTGGAAAGCCACGCGTTAGCGACTCGCTGGGCTCGGACTGGGTGACGAGATCGTCGAGCGTAGCACTTAATATGCCGAGACGCTTGTCCTCTTCAGTACGCTGCAAACGACTCAGCAGGTACAATGCCAACGTTACTAGCAATGACATGATGGCTAGGACGGTCACGAACGCCCAAATGGCAACCTTGGGCCTAACATCGAGAATCAGCACCATCGTCTGCTTCTCGGGGAAGCGATAACTAATTTGGCTGTGAAAAAGTCCCCGCGCTCTCACTTTAACTGCACCGACTGCGGCAGGTGGAGCGGCATTGATAAACGCCGGGCCGAAGGCCAGAAGCGGCGGCCGACCATCTTCTTTACCGTCCGTCTCGACCAGCTTAATGGACGTGACGAAGTTAGACGAAAGTAAAATTCGTGAATGCTTCGTCACAGCGGACAGCAGGTTGCCTTCCTCGATGCTAATAGCCTCTGACTGCAACCAAGAGTCGAAAAGCTCAATGCCCGTTGACCGAACATAGACTTCGATGGCGCCACCGACCAAAGCGGCAAGCGCGACCAAGGCGGCGAACGCGGAAAGCACGAGGCTTTTGTTGACGCGGACGGCTGAGGTCTTGCCTATATGCATAGCCGTCCAATCGGCCCGCTGACAAAGGGCGGCTGATTTTTAAACAGGCATCTGTAGACAACCACGTGCTTGGAGAATCTGTGTGGAATCTCCTCATCGACGACCAGCACGGGTAACTCGATCACCTTTGTTCCCTGTGCAGCGAGCCGCCCCTTGACCAGCGAAGAACCGTGACCAAATCCAAAGTAGGCGAGCTTGGCTTCGTAGGGAGTGGTAGGTTTCGCGCCGGTCTGAGCCAATCTTTCCAACGCCAGGATGTGCCTGACCAGCTCGGATGTGGCCCTCTGAGTGATTGACGCAAGACTGCGTGCCGTAGCGGGGCCTGCTGCGCCGCCAGTAATGAATCCACCATCAGCAAACTCGGCGAGCAAAATTCTGAGCGTGAAACCGCAGGAGCTAACGGCAGGTTCTATAACGCTGATACTCTTGAGCGGTGAGTGCGCTGGGATATCCTTCAGCAACCCCATAGCCCTGCGCTCTTCGGGTACTATTTCGCTCAGGCCACGGCATTGGTAGCTAACTGACTCGTCGTCCCACCAAGTCGCCCAAGCGAACCGCTCGATGGCCTCCGCCAAAGCAATGGCGCGACATGTCTGAAGTGCGGTGGCTCTTGAAATAAGAGTCGTTGGGTAGCCCGCAAAGCCTTGAGATTTTTCAGTTTGGCAGCTCAGAATACCAGCGGCACGGCCGTCGATAAAGGCCTCTCTCTCGATGGACTCGACGACAGCCTTGGCAATAGCGATGGGCTGAGACGTAGAGCAGCCGCAAAAAACGTTCTCGCTGATGACCGATTGAGTGGTCTTTCGATAGAGGTTGGCGAAGTGCAGGCCACCCACCTCGATAAGCTCAAGATTGCCAGTCTCAAATCCTGAGATTTCGAGCTGGTCGATGAGTCGCTCTAAGCGCCAACTTTGGTATAGAGTCGAGCCTATCATTGCCGTTCAAACACTTGCCAGGGCGTTGGCGAGGTGATCGAGGCATTAAGGCTCCGAAAACCGCCACCCTTCTTTGATACATAGAACCTTCTTGAATGGCGAAAGACGTTGAACACAGCGTCCTCAAAGAGGTGTCGGTTCAGCTTCGACGCCAACTCGATGCGCTCTGCTGGGGGCAGTTCAGTCCGTAGCTTGGCAATCATCTGTTGAAGTACCGCGTCCTTTTGCATGTGCGATAAAGGCTTGTGCAGTCCAGGGGTGAACAGCATCTGCAAGTCCCCGAATGGGTCAAGTGCCCAGAGTCCGCTGCTAAACGCCTTGATGTGAACTTTGTCGTTGAGATAGAGATCATCAAGCTCATCGAGGTTTGCAGCCATAATGGGCTCGACGTCAGTCTGACCAAATTGCCTAAGGGTTTCTTGGGCTGCTAACTGAAAGGGAGAACCCTGATTTCCCGCGGCGCCACCGAGCCTGACTTTATGAGCCCGCATGGCTGCTTTACATGACTCAAAGGTCTTGTCGTCATGAGTCCGTAGTGATTTCTTTAACTCTTCGAGCGGCAGATACCCAGTCACAATCCGAGGAGAGATACTTCCCTCAAGCACATCTGGTGCGCTGATGATCTTGGCATAAGCTTCGCGGAACGAAGCGGCAAATAGCTGCCGACACTCTCGACTGCGAAACGCAGGGGCATCAGGATTGAGTAGTAAAACGGCGAATTTTGCCTTAGGCAGGTTTCTTAGCTCATATTTCTTATCAATAGTGACCAGCTCGTCAGCCTGAAAAGCACCATCGCCAGCCATGATCACTGTGTCGCCATCAAGCGAACCTGCCAAGGAATCGAGATAGGGGCGTGCCTTGGCATAAACGAATCGGATCGAGCTCGGTACCGACTTACCATCAATGGTCGGAAACTCGTGGCGCCTTGCAAATACAATGCTGTTCGAGTCTCGCTCCGCTATCGAATAGTAGCCGCTAGTCGGCGGTTGAGGCGTCAATAAGTTACCGGTGTCAAGGTCCACAGACCGCCGTGGGATGATGGAAAAAAGCTCAAGGCAAAACCTAAATAGTGGGTGGTCAATACGTTCAGCGAAGGAGATGGATATAGTCTGCCGGTCTACCTTTAAGCCCCTAGGGAAGCTGTGAAGGGGCTTCGGGCTTCTAACCCACTCATTCATACCAACGATTTCCTTGATGACTGGAAAGCCTGGGCGTCTTACCGCCATGCGTGCGACCGCGAAAGCAACGTCATTCGGAGTGATCGCGGTTCCATCGGAAAACTTTAAGCCGTTGCGAACGGTCCATCGCACCGTCTTTGCGTCGGTATCATAGGAAAAGCTTTCCAAAATCGCGCTCGTAAGTCGGTCATCCGAGGAGACCTCAAGCGGTGTAAGATACAGCATCCGGGCAACCGGCAGATTGTTGGACGTGTCCGCGTCAAGCGGGTCAAATGAAAAGGGCTGACCCGACTCGGTGATGATGAACTTCTGCTGCACCTGTGCCTCCGCCGACCGGGTCACAAAGCCGCCCAGTCCAGTGATCAAAAGAAAAGTGAGTATATGTCTCATTCTGGTCACCAGCCCCCGGCTTTGTGAATCCCGAGAGGTATTGAATATTCAACCAACTAAGCTACTAGGTCCCGTCGCCACCGCCTTCTTGAGTACCAAGGCGCATCGTCGTGGTGCCTGGTTTGGTGACGTTAAAGTGTTTACTAATTTTCTTCTGTGCAGACGGGGTAAGCGTGGTGGTGGCTTTCGGCATGCTGGGGGTCAGATCGCCACAGCCACTGGCCAATCCTAGGATTGCCAAAGTGCTAACGATCCGAGCCTGTATGGCAGTGATGAGTTTCATTGTGTCCCCTTAAATAGAGATGGAATCTTTGGTCAACACGAGCTGTTTATAGCACATTTCTCATAAATCCGGGCCGGCTCCCCTGCAAGGCAGCGACCTCTGGGAGCTTTATCCAGTACGCTTACGTCACTAGCTTTACCAAGACTCCAGGTGTTTAGTCTTATTCAAGAAGTGTACCGCTTGTGCCACAAGGTCAAGACGGGCAGATAGGCCAATAATTTGGGGAGAGGGGCAGGACCGTGCGGCCAGAATCGGGACACATGCAAACAGATTCTGGCCGTCTCCGGTTCGATTCGGGCAGGGAGGCGGGCTCGAAACAAGGGGCATTCCTTATGGAAACGGCAGACCACGTCATGCGCGATCTGCCGCGACAGCAACTACCGACGCTGGTGGTAGATGGTTGCGATCAGTGCCGCAAAGCGGATGACCCAGTACAAGGCCGTTACGACGCGGTTAAACGTCAGCCTGGGCTTATCACCATTGCGGCACTTCCCGAGCAACAGTTCGTAGCGGCTCCTGGCAAGGTGCATGGTTGTGCCGTCGGCTAAGACATGCAGGATCGAGGCATAATCCTCGGACAGATAGATCTCCGCCTCACGGCGGTGGGAATGGGTGATGGTTGAGGAAGGGTTTTGCGTCGTCATGGTGATGGGTTCTCCCTTGAGCTTAAGGCCAAGGCTTGCGTGCCCTGGGCTCCTCTCGCCCAATGGCAATGGAGGAGCCGGGCAGCGGAAGAAGCGTCGGCACCGATCGAAGTCCGGCTGATCCAAAGGCAAGCGCCCGTGCCATCTCCCCCGCGGGATGGCACCAGCTTGCGAGAAGCCGGGGTTTTTACGAAGGACGGGGACTAGCGGCTGGCAATAGCAACGAGGAGAACCAATGCCATCGACGCCGTTCCTAACGATGCCGTGTAGCCCTACATGCCCCAGTAAGCCAAAATGACGGCGTCCAAGGTGCCGGCACCGACCGACTGACAAAGTTGATGAGCAAGTTGCTGCCTGCCTTCATGCCGAATTGTGGTCGGTGAGTTGCTTGGTTTCGGGCCATGAGCAACCATTTTCGGTTCGCAAATCAGCTGAAATTCGCAGCGTGGCGCCGGACCGCTTTGATTTTTAGTAAAATTACTCGTGTTTTTTTGTGCTCGAGGAAGTTGGCACGACTCCTGCTTAATGACCTTTGTAAACACTGAGGCACTTAAACCTCGGGCAATAAATTAGGAGGTGTTTATGATCATGCCAGGTCTATTGATCGCCGAAATGCAGTCGCCTTGGACTATTGCAAGCGCCTATCGGTGCAGGCATTGCGGAGGTGGTCCAGTGCAGATGATTGGGGGTAATTTGGGCACCAAATGCCTGAATTGCAGTAGCCACCGCGTCACCCAGCCGCTTTTTGATCTCCCTGTGCGCGAGATCTTCAAGACGGTCGGCGGCTGGTTTAAGCACTTTGGGCGGGTCCGCAAGGAGTGGCAGCAGGCACGCCGAGCGAAGGACGCGCTCTGTTTTAGCACGGACGGTATTTTCTCATGACCAGACGTCTATATGTCCAAAACCTCAAGGCAGCCATTTGTGACTGGGTCGGCAGCATTCCCGAAAAGGAGCTATTGCGAAATGTCGAGCTGATCAGGCGTATCGAACGATTGCTCAAGACCATGCGTTACCTAAACACGTAAACGGAGGCCTTATGCGACTAATAGACGCTCTTTTGCAAACTGAACGTGAATTTATGGAAGCACTCAGTGCATTGTCCATCGACGCAGCTGTCCGAAATCCGGAGCTGCGGCAAAAAACCCGCCGGGTGAACCGGCTCATAGCCGAGATCGCGGTCATCCGGAGAACCCTGGCTAAAGGCCATGCGCATCTTTTGGCGTAAGGAGAAGTCACTATGGACCACGTCGTCCACTCAGAAATCATAGCACCGCTCATCTTTGTCCTAGGTCTTTTAGTGCTGGTGATCCGGAGCAGACCGAAGCCACCGACTGCTCCGCCGTCTTTTTCGTGAATAAGTTCGACGCATTTAAACAGAAATGTGCCCACACGTGTGGCTTTAGCAGCCGGAGGATTTATGCAACAGTTGATCATGTGTTGGAAATCGCTGGTTGCGAGGAGTTTGATGCTCGCGGCTCTAGCAGCCGGGCGTGGCGAACGCATGACGGCGGTGGCGGCGACTCGGTGCAGCCGACAACCGATCGGGCAGCGTCGCGGCTCAGGACTTGAGTGGCCGGATGCTCAAACGAGTCAGGTTCCGTATTTTTCGGTGGTGTAGCACACAGTGCGCGCTACACCTTCACAGCCGATCCTACGGTGCTTCTCTCGGATGAAGTCCATAGCGAGCATTCCTTCACCATCACCGGAGCCGTAGCGCAGTTCGTGGCGGGCACAATCGCGGCATTTGCTGAGTGACTCATTCTTCAGCTCCCATGAGCTTCGGCCCACTCATAGCCGTGGCGGCAAGGCTTATTGGGAGTTTCGACCAATTTGGCGACTTAAGTTGCGACGAATGCGGCAAGTCTGCCGCTACGGCTTCGCCTCGAAATTTTCGACGAAAAAGGAGAGAGACCTATGAGTCAAGCCAAGACCAGACAAAATCTAATCGCCGCGTTAATAGCAGTTTTTATCGCCGCTCCTGCCTTAGCTATATCGACCGCCGAACCCTTAAATGGTTGCACCTATTATAAGCCAAGACTCCTGCCCGGCTTTCGTGGCTGCGCCGAATTCTCGGCGGTACGCGGCCGCCAGGGTTGCCAAAAGGTCAAAGGCGTCTGCCCGAATTGCGTGCGCTATCTTGGCGATGACGTGCAGATGTGGCTGCCCGATTACTTTATTGAAGTGACGAGGCACGTTGGACGTAGCATCTTCGCGGAAAGCTTAGACAGCGGCGCGCTTGCAGCACAACTTGCCCTTGGGGTTAAATGGTGGGAACTCTCCACGCATGCCCCTGTGCTCCCTGGCGCCTCCAACGGCATGCAGTCGCCGCATGCTGCGAGCAGCTTCTGGCACGCGCGCATTCTTACGGTCCCTTACGGCGCAGAGGCGAGCAACTTTCCGCCGCTTTCAAGCAGTAAGGGTAGCGGCCTGCCGATCTGCTTTTCGGCGCTCTCGGAGTTTCTTCCCGCGCAGTGGAATTTTAACGTTGCAGATGCGCCCTACGCGATCGCTTGGGCGCAGGTAGGTGCCCCACTTTGTCTCTCAATTGTAGGCGGAGCTGTCGCCGCTGGCGCCGGTGAAGCCAAGCGCCGGGTCCGTAAGATTGCCGGCGGTGTCGGCTCTATGCCGACTGGCCCGGTAGACAGTTCGTGCGCCAATCCTGTAGGAGCTGCCGAGGCCATGGTTAAGGACGCCCAACCCTCGGCCGACACTTTGGCTCCGCTGTCTGGCGACCTCACCGCTCTTTGCATGGGAACCTGGGGCAACCTCGTGCCGCGCACGGGCTGGATCGGCAGTGATGATCCCTACATGTCGGCTCTGGCTGCTGCCTACAAGTTTCAATCGCTCGCTGGCGACATGCACCTAAACGCCAGCCTTAAACTGCTGGCTGATGACAAGTGGCAGATCGTCTACCCGCCACGTCCGGGGAGTGCTTGCTTTCGTCCCGGCTCACCGCTTGCCGACATTGTGGGTATGGGTGGTGATGATCCGTTCGCCCGTGCCAGCGACGAGATCACCCCAGCCGGCTCGCTCAAGGGCCACACCTACGTCCTTGCCGTCTGGCGACGTCGCAACTCGTGCGAGGAGCCGCTTGAGGCAGTAGGCGGCTGGACGGCCGTCTACCAGGCCAATTTTGTCAAAAACCAAGGCCTATGCCAGGCCGTGCCCTCACTTTAATACGGGAGAACAATATGGTCATCGCAACCAACGAGCAAAACTTGAGTGCCAAGGCGTCACCCTTTGAATCAAACTTTCTCCACCTCCTTTGTCTTGCAGCCGAACAAAACGCCAGTGACCTGCACCTAGACCCGATGGACGGTGCTGTGCGTGTTCGTATCCGGGTCGATGGGACGCTGCGGGTTCTGCAGTGGATCAAAGGTGCGACCTATGCTGGCCGCTTTTTTCATGAGGCAAAAAAGGTCTGCGGCTTTGATATGGGTCTTATCAGCGTACCCCAGGACCGTCGTCTGCGCGCCGAGGTTGTCCCCTACGATTTGCGCGCCAGCCTGATCCCAACGCTTTACGGCGAAAAGATCGTGTTGCGGCTTCTCCAGCGCGGTAAACAGTTTTCTCTTGAAACCTACGCTATGCCAAAAGACGCCAAAGTCGACCTGCGCCGCGCTTTACAGCGGCCGCAAGGGCTCATCTTGCTCAGCGGCCCGACTGGCGGCGGCAAGACGACCCTGCTCTACTCGGCTCTTGCCGCCATCAATGCCGAGGAGCTTAACGTCCACACCTTGGAAGACCCGGTGGAGTACGACCTGCCAGGGGTGATACAGACGTCGATTTCGCCAGGCGAAATGAGTTTTGCTGGGGCGCTGCGGGCACTCATGCGCCAAGACCCCGACGTGATCATGGTCGGCGAAATCCGCGACGAAGAGACGGCGCTCGCAGCGGTTCACGCGGCCGCCACCGGTCACCTGGTGCTCTCTACGATCCATGCAAACTCGGCTTGCTCAAGCATCAACCGACTGGAGGACTTGGGGCTTAGCTACGAGCAGGTCAGTGCGAACCTACTCTTTGCGTCGGCGCAGCGCCTGTTCCCGCGCAACTGTCCGGACTGCGTCCAGCCAGACGAGGCCAACCAACATCTGGTCTACAACACCTTCCGCGATTCGCTGATACCAGTCCGTTCGGTCGGCTGCAAAGTCTGTGGCCATACGGGCGTTCGTGGCCGGGCCCTTGTCTTTGAATACCTCACCTTTGTTCGAAGCCCGAACACAGGCAATCGTGAGGCACAGCCGCACGGGAGCCTTAAGGGCCAGGCCCTTGAATACCTAAGAAAAGGAGTGATCAATGCTGAGCACGCTTGCTCTCTTGAGTAATCTTGTCCTGGCGCAAGGGGCCTATGCCCAAGTGGGTTCTCAGGGACTCTTCGGCTTCTTTGACGGCCGGGATATCGACTACTGGGGCGAAGGCCGCCAAGTAAAAGATGGACTTAAACTGGAGGCCGCCATGCCCCACGGCGACGCAGCCCCTTACTCGGGTTCAACCGTCGTTAGGGCCGGTGACAGCCAGCCATTTTCCTGGGACGCCTACCAGAGCCCGCAGTCACCTGAGTTTTGGGACGACGGTGGCGACTGGATTCCGCCGCGGCCTTTTCGCGAGGCTGTGGCCGCGCCGAACTCGGAGAATATCGCAAAATATCTTGCGTGGCAGGGGCGCAAGGCCGAGGTGTTAGGGACGTTCCAAGCCGCCTTAAACCAGCGTGCTGCGGTTTTGTTACCCAAGGAACCGCAGAAACCAGCCGCCGCCGCGCCAGTGCTAGACGTCCCTTGGTCGGAAGTGAAGATCGCCTACTTCTACCAAACATCGTGCCCGCACTGCCTGGAGTCGCGCGAAAGCATTGAAGCGGCGCGTCGGCTCGGAGCACAGGTGACCTTTATCCAGTTGGACCACCAAAGCTCGCCGCCTATGCACACGCCCTCGGTGCCTTACAGCAAGGAGTGGGCGGAAACCTTCCACGTCGCCGCCACCCCGACTTGGATTCTCAGCTGGCGCGGTAAAACGCTCAAGCACACCGGAGCCTTGAATCTCAGCGAACTCGGTCAGATGACCTCACATTTAACCACCTTGGAGAACCAACATGAATAACTCGTGCATTCGTACTCGTTTCGCTACCAACGTTTACCGTCTAACTGCTGTAGTCACCAAGCATGTAAACAATATTTTTAGCTACTGCTCGTTTGGCAGGCTGGCACTCCTGGTCTTTGCCGTCACGGTCTTCCTCTTGATCTCCGCGATCGCTCTGGCTGACGGCGTCAGCATCGGTGGTCAGGATGCCAGCGGCCAGATGAAGGACGTCCAAACGCTCGTGACGACGCTGCAAAATATTGGCTTTCACTGGGTCGCTCCCCTGCTCGGTGGCGGACTTGCGATCTTCGGCATCCTGCAGATTGCCACGCGGCGTATCGGCATGGGGATTTTGGCCTTGGCTGGTGGGGGTGCTTTGTTCGCCGTTGAGCGGATCGCCATTTCTCTTTCCCATATCGCCGGCAACTAAGGAGGAGTCGTCATGATGGAGTGGATGGAAAAATATCGTGAGGCGCCGCGTGAGGCGACCTCCCTCACCATTGATAAGCCGATGCTACTTTTTTTCGGCCTGACCATCGTCGAGTTCGCCGCCGCTCCCATTGTCTTTTTCGCTGTCATGATTCTTTGGAACTCGAACCTGGCGCTGGCCTTTGGTTTAGTTGGTGGCGCGTTGCTCTCGTGGTCCACTCGCGAGTGTCGGCGCCGCTTGCCACCGAGGTTTCTGCAGCACTGGAGTTGGTCGGTGGGGCTGCAATCAATCGACGGCGTGCCAAAGCTCTTTCGCCGACGCCGGCACAAACTCTTTGGACCTTGAAAGGAGAAGCTATGACGACTGCTGTTTCAAAATTTAACAAAACACTAGGGCGTCTCAAGGCCTCGCTAGCCTTGGATGCACCACCCGAGGCGTCAAACGGTATTTTACCGCCTTTCTACGAGATCAACGCAGCCCTTGCGGCGAGAGCCAGGACCTGGAGGGCAGTATTTTTTGCGACGAGCGCCGTTCTCAGTCTGGTCATCGTCCTGCAGCAGCGCGTTATCTTCCACAAGCTTTTTCAAAAGATGAACGAGCAACTGGTGATTGTTCCAGGTAGCCCAGAGTTTTTCCGGGTAAGACCTGGGCAAATTCCTGACGAGTCGGTCTTTCTCTTTGCAGAGTATGTGGCAGCCAATCTCGGCACGTTCTCGTATCGCAACGTCAAATACCACTTTAGCAAGCTCACCGAGTACATGACGCCGGTTGCTAGAGCCAGATTCGAAGCCAAATTTGAGCAAAACGAAAAAGACTGGACGCTGCGCAAGGTCGATCAGACGTTTTCCTACGAGCCAGTTCGCCACTTTGATCTGATCACAGATGAGCACGGTCAAAAGTATGTCGCAACCGTCGAAGGTACCAGATCCAAGTACGTCGAGGGGCACGTCTTTAGCGAAACGCGCGATGTGCTGGTCCTACAGTTTCGCTCGCGCGGCAATCTCACCACCGACCATCCATTTATTTTTGAAATCGAAGACCTGGAATGGATGACACCCGAACAATTTCAGGCGCTCAAGGCTGCCGGGAGCCTCGGCAGTAGCGCTAAAAAAGGAGGAAGTCTATGAAGGCACTAAACATTAGTTTGATGGTGATCGGACTTGCAGTGTCCGCGGCCGCTAAAGGCGCGGTCGTGATCGCTGTACCCAATCAGGAAACGCAGATTGCGGTCAATGCTGAGCTGGGGAGCATCTTGCAACTCCCCTCCCCCGTTAAGACCATTACGCCGTCGCAGTATTTCTCCATTCAAGACGTGGGTGCCCCGGCCGAAGGCGGCAGCAAGACCGACGTGCGCGCCTTCCAGGTAAAACCGGTGCCAGGAGCGCAGAGCGAGTCGGTGACCTTTGTCTTGGCCAGCGGCCGGGCGCTGGCTCTGCGGTTGATGGTGACGGCGGGGGGAGAAAAATTCTACGACATCCAGGTCGATACTGTGACTCGTCGCTATGGCAGCAAGTTTCTCGCGGCCGAGATGGCCATGATGCGCTCGATGCTTGTTGATGAAGTTGGGGGCTTTGCGCGCGAGCTTACCGACGAGAAGGTTGATACGGAGTTCCCGGATCTGGTCTTTAGGCTGTCACGGGTTTATGCGGCGACAGATCTTGTGGGCTACGTCTTCAAGGTCAAAAATACCGGCCGTAACACCCTCGAACTAAACCTGTCGGCCCTTGCCCTGGGTCGGCCAAGCCGCGCGGCACTGGCGCAAAGCGACAAACTCCACCTGGAGGCATGTCCGCTTTTGGGCGCACCTACCGAGGCCTGTCAGACCGCCATTCGGCTGGTTATTCGCGGTCCTAAACCGGTTCGTCCCGTCTTTGGCGCCCTAGGGAGCGGGGCGCCCCCCTTTGCCAAGGCTGGCTCACCTAGCACAGGAGATCTCAAATGAAGCGTACACCCTTTGTCTTAGTGGCAGTTTTAACTACCCTAGCCACAAGCTCGTTGGCCGACGTCGTGCCAACACCTGACAGGTCGGTCAACCGGTCGTTGCCTGACGACGGCAACTTTAAGGCCGATACTGAGTATCAAAAGCTCTACCACGACCAACTTCTGCGTGAGGAAGCTGCCCGCTCAGCCCTGCGCGGCGCCATTGGCGCTCCGGCATCTGGAGTGACGACCTCAACAACGGCGGTGACCTCTGGAACGTCTACGCCTGATGCAGCGGGTGCCACCAGCGCACCAGTTTCAACGCCGGCAGCGCCAGAGCCTCAGCTTCAACGAATCCTCCCTAGGGAGACTAAGGTAGGAGCGAGTCGTCTTCAGCCGGCAAGGTCCATGCCTGCGGCGGCGACCTTATACCGGCCTGGTCCGGCCACGGGGGCACTAGTCTACGCGGTCTCTAAAGAGGCCGCCTTCGACGACACCATGACGGTGTTGCCGACCGGGTCCTTTGTAAAGGCGCGCGTGGTGAGCGGGGTGGAGGCCAACACCCAGGAGCCTTATCCAGTCCTTTTGCAGCTTGAGCACCCGTTTACGGGACCCAACGATTCTAAGGTCAACTTGTCAAACTGCTTCATGATTGCAAAGGCCCGTGCCAACTTGTCGACCGAGCGCGTCATCATGGAGACCGACACCATCTCGTGTGTCAGGCAAAACGGCGAGTATTTCAAAAGCTCGGCGCGGGGTTTTACCGCTGGCGAGGACTCGACGTTTGGTTCGACTGGGACCTTCATCAGTAAGCAGGGCCAGGTGTTACTGGCGGCCGTCCTGGCAAGTGTCGCCAAAAATGCCGGCGAGGCTGTCGCTGCCGCCCAGCAAACCGCAACGGTGGCCGCTGGCGGTGTAGGTGCTGCGGTAGCAGCCACCAACGTCACTGGAAACCAGGCGAAATTCATCGCCGGTCGCTCCGTCGTGGACGGTGCCGGGATGATTGCCCAGTGGTACCTGGACTACGCCAGGCAACTCATCCCGTCCATTGCTGTTGGCAGTGGTCAGACTGTTCATGTCGTCATGCTTGAAACCATCCGTGTGCCCACCCTTGAGGAGTAGTGGTTATGAAACCAAGTTTAATCTTTTCCGCACTGTTACTATACGTCACTGCAGGCTGCGCCACCAGGGCGCCAAGCGACTACGAGCTAGATCGTCGCGCCGGCCTTTTACCAACGGCCGAGGTCGAGCGTTTAAAACGCGAGGCTAACGACGTGCGCCAGGTTGCTGGGGCAAGCAAAGTGGTGCGCGAGCCGCCGCGTTCAAAGCCGCGCCTTGAACGCATCTGGGTCTACGACCAAGAGCTTGATGGCGGCTACTGGCTGCAAGGTACCTACGTCTTTTTAGAGGTCGAGCCCGGCCGCTGGCTGGAAGAGACGCCAACTCAAGGGGGTAAGTAATGAAGTTAACCCAACTCGTAAACAATTTGGCAAAGACGCCTGACTGCCTACTGGACCGCCTACGGCCGATAAAACCGCAAGATTTCCTGCGGGCGCAGCCAGAAAGCATGGCTGCCATACTTCCCTATGAGGCCGTACTCGATCTGGAAAGGCCCGCCTGTCTTCTGGCTGATGGCTCGCTTGGGATCGTCTGGGAACTGACGCCGCTGGCTCATGAAGTCATGGAGCTAAGCGACATCACGCGGCGAAGTAAGCTGCTCGCTGAAGTTTTTGACAAGGTGAGAGACCCAGGTCTCAGCTTTCAAGTGATCTATGACGCCGAGCCATCGCCTGACTTTGAGGTCCCTGACTACCTAAGGACGCCCGAAACAGCCGCACAAAAAATCGTAGCCGACCGCGTCGCCGCCGTTCGCCGCCTTGCTGACGCGCCGCAGGAACGCTTGCAACTCATGCGCCAGCGGGTCTTTTTAACGATGCGCCTTGCTGGAGGTCTCAGCGTAGCAGGTAGCCTCACAGCACATGGATCCGAGCTAATACGTGCTGCCGAGCAATTTGAAATCTCGTCTCGCAAGCTCATGCGGCTAGCGGGCGAGGTGGAATATAACCTCGCTCAGGCGAGCCTTTCGGCGCGGACGGTGGACGCCGCGGGGCTTCTTTCACTTCTACGCGATACGCTCCACGGCACTGCCGAGCGTCGCCACTCGGCCATGCTCAAGCCTGAGCGTCCAAACCCCGAAAGGCGACTTGGCAACCAAATCCTGCGCGATTTTGCCGAGGTCACACCGAAGGCGATCGGCGTCGGAGCCGACACCTGGGAGGTGTGTTCATGGATCGACCAACCGTCGGTGGTCTACCCGGGGATGTGGGCGCGGCTTCTTGAGGTCGCCGTGCCCTTGCGGCTGGTGGTCAATATCCGGCCGTGTAACAACGTCAGCGATCTTGATCTGAAGAAGACGCTGCTTAAAAACGCCTCGGACGCTTTCGGCGAGATGCAACGAGACGAGGTGCGTCAGGCCCAAGACGCTCTAGCGCGCGGCGAAAGTCTCTCCTGGGTGTCGGTCCATCTTTTGGTGCGTAACGTTGGCCGCAACCCACTCCAGCTTGGAGATGACGGTAAGGCCACAGCGCTGATTTCGCAGCTTCGGACCCTGACCCAAGTCCCCTTTATGGTGGAGCGGCATGCGGCACCCGCCCTCTTTCTCCTGTGCTTGCCTTTTGCTTTTGCTGCTTCCGCCGCGGGCTTCAGCGGCCGCGAAAGGCGGGTCCTGTCGCGCAACCTGGCTCCATACCTTCCGGTATACGGCGCCTTTACCGGCACCAAAACGCCGCTACAGCTTATGGTGTCACGCGGCGGTAGCGCCGCCTGGCTCAACCCTTTTGATAGCGAGACCAGCCCGCATGTGGCGGTGCTGGCGAGTTCCGGGGGCGGCAAAAGCTTTTTTGCGCAAAACCTGATGACCAGCTTTTTTGCCAAATATGGCGGCGAAGGCAAAGGACCGCTGCTCTTCGTGATCGACAAGAAGACCTCTTACGAAATCTTTGCGCGGGTCATGGGTGAGGACGTCGGCTCGCAAGTGGTGAAGCCTCCGGAAGAGTACCCCAATATTTTTCGCGGCAAGCTCGATGAGTTCCGTCTACCTGTCATCGTCGGCCTCCTTAAAACGGCTGTTAGTTTAGTCGCCAAAGATGCGCAGCTTGGTGCTGTCGAAGAGATGCTACTTGCTGATGCTGTACGCCTGGCCTTTGAGCAAAATGAGTTGGATGCCCGCACCGAGTACAAAGGCGAGAGCCTGCAAGAGCGCCCGATTGGCAAAGTCAGAATCCCATGCCTGCGCGATGTCGTTCACAACCTCTATCCAGTCGCAGCAAAGTCGGACATTGACGTGCGCGTGGCAAAGGCCCTGGCCGAAAACCTGGCACCCTTTACCTTCCAAGGCCCCTACGCCGCCCTCTTTGACCGCGAGGAACTTGACGACCTCGACCCCCCTACTCCTGGTGTCTCGCTCTATGATATCGACGCTGTCTCTGGGAATCCGGTACTGGCAACCCTCACCACGCAGATGATCCTGTCGGAGGTGCTGCGCCAGATCCGGCGTCCAGAAAACCGGGGGCGCCCAGGCATGCTGGTTATTGAAGAAGCCGGCGTCCTGGCCGGCTCCTCGCCGGAGATCGTCGCCTTTATTCAAGACGCTTGGAAGACCTTCCGTAGGCTTGGTTTTGCCTGCATTGGGCTGACTAACGAGGTGGACGACTTCGCGAAAAAGCCTGGGCCGCGCGAGATCTGGAACGTGTCGCCCAATAAGATCATCCTGCGCATGCTGGATAAAGACCTGCAAAAAGCGCTTAGCGGTCTTCCCGAGGCGGGACTGCCGCCGCTCATCGAAGATCAGCATCTAGGACAGCTCATCGGCACGCTCACCAAGAAGGACGGCGCCTTTTCGCAGGGGCTGTGGTGGTCAGACGAGGTGCAGGGGACTTTTGTCTTTGCCCCGACTGGCTTTGACTACTGGTGCGCCGCGTCAAAGCCCATTGAAGTCGAGACTGTCTATCAGGTTCATGCCCATCTTGGCGGTACCTACTTTCAGGCGGTCTCGGCGCTGGCGCAACACTTTCCAAGCGGCGTCCGCTCGGCTGACGGCAGCCTGCGCCGCTTGACGGACGCAGAGCTGGAAGATCTTCAAGGGAGGACATCATGATTAAAGCGCTTTTTATTTTAAGCTTTGCTCTTTTTTCGCCGCTGGCCCTTGCTCAGGAGTCCTACCAGTACGACCGAAAGACCAGGGCCTCAGACTTTGCCCGGGATTTTTTCGGACAACCTGGCAATTATCAGCGCATTCCCGAAATCGACATGGGGCACTTTAAAGCCGGGGTGAGCACGAGGCTAGACTGCGGCAAGCTCGATATCGATGCCGACTTTAACGGCGAGTTTAAAAAGCTCCAAGAGCAGCTCCGCGCGCTGGTCCCCGATAATCCGTCGAAGGCGGTCGCCCTCGCCAGCCAGGGGGCCATGATGACGATCTGCTACGCCTACCCCACCGTCTGCGCTGAGTTGCGTCACGATTTTCTTTCGATGCAGACCAATCTCAATCTGCGCGCCCAGGCTTGCAAGGCGATGGACGACTATATCGACTCGTCGGCCGATAAGGGCGCTAAACAGCTGCGGGCCGAGGCGCAGGCCGAATGCGTCAGCACCAAAGTAGGCGCAGGCGCCGGTGTGGCGTCTGCGACGCGCGCCTGCCAAGAAGCCAAGGGCCTGCCGCTACGCGACTTCCAGTCCGGTATGGAAAAACGCTTTACCGATCAAAAGCAAAAAGTGCTCAAGGCCATGGTAGATTTTGCCAAGACCAAGGATCAGCCGACCTATGAGTTTTTGGCTGCTACTTTGGGCGAGATCGAAGTCCAACCCGACGGCTACTGGCAGCCGCTTTTTGCCGGCGGCATGCTCAGGCCGCACGATGTCGCAGGCGGTTTTCTAGCGCTCGCCGAGGAGAAGGCTTGCGGCAGTAAGCTCGCCGGGCTGGTTGGAAGAAAGCCTGGGGCGCACGAGTCAATGACGGAAGGGGCCGTGGATGAGGCTATCAACCGCCGTATCTCGTCCGAGGATGTTCAGAATCTTGGAGACCTCACCGACGAGGATCGGCGCCTGGCTTGCGCTGCACTTGGTCGTGCGCTCGGGCAGGTGGCGGCCAGGACCGCATCGGCCAAGGCTGAGGCCGTGCTTGCCTCTGGCCTTCTCAACACGGCCGTCCCAAACAGTCTCCGTGACGAGTACCGAACGCGCGGCGTTGGCGCCTTTGACGCCCTGAAGAAGGCGCTCGACAGCGACCAAATCCCGCCTGTGGAAGACGTGCGCGCAGCTATCGGCCAGCTCGCCCGCGCGACTCGCGAGAAAAATCGGCTGATTGCCGCGCGGATCTCTGAAGGACGACTCGAAAACTACCGGCAGGAGACAGACGGACGCAGCGACTGCACCGACACCCTCTCCTGCAGCGGCGGAGGCTAACCTATGCTTTTTACCCAAAGCCCGATTGAAGCCAGTATTTGGACCGCCTTTGTGGGTCTCCAAGAATGGCTCTGTGACTCCGTACTCATGACACCCGTCTTTAAGTCGGCCGTCGCTACCTGGATGGGTATTCTGCTTATCCGGGCACTCTATCAAATGGTGGCATCTGGAGCGCCTGGAGCGGCGCTTGGACGTTTCGGGGTAGCCTTGGGGTGCTGCGCCTTGGGCCTGGCAGCCTTGCGCTCAAAGGACGACTTTCGCCCAGTCAATGCGCGGGGATCGCCGTGGTCCGACTCCGCGAAGGTGCGGGCATCTGGCAAGTACCAAGCACTCGGCGCCTCGGTGCACGGCCTCTATTTTTATCTGAAGATCCACCAGGGCGCTGCGCAGATCGGGACCTTTATCTCGTCTGAGATCGGCCAGCTCTTTAAAGACCAAAATTACAGCCAAAGCCCTTACCTTCTTATGCAGACTTTAGCGCAGACGGCCGGCGCAACGATCGACGACCCCAAGGCCGTTACGAGCCTCAATTGGCTGTTTGAAAACTGCGCGGATCGCCGCGACGCTCCGGTCCTAACGGCGACCTCAAGTTACTCAGCCCTTTTTGACCTGAAGCGGCCCGAATGCCGCGACCGCTACACGCTGTTGCGCCAGGACTTAAAGGCCTGGGCCAAAGACAAATGGGGCACGTCGCTTTGGAACATGGGCGAGATCAAGCTCGCCGAAGTACGGGCCAAGTTTGGCTTTGTCGACGAGGAGACGCTGCAAAATAAGATGATCGCCTCAGCACTCGTCAACATGGCGAGAAGCCGCAACGGTCAAGCCAGCCGCATCTACAACGTCAACACTGCCGGCATGCTCAATAACAAAGATTCCGACACCGTCTTTGGCTCGTCGACGTCGTTTTTTGTGGGCCTCGACAACGCACTTTCCACGGCCGGCGTGGCCAACGGTCTCCTCAGCGGACCAACGGGCGTTGATTTCATCACGGCCGACGCCCGCAATAAATCGGCCTCACTTTATAACCGGATTGTCCAGTTTATGCCGCCAATCAGGGGTTACGCCAAAGGTCTTTTGGCGCTGGCCTTTGTCTTCGCCGCAGCCGGCCTTTGCCTTGGCACGCCGCGCTTTATGCTGGCTTGGTTTGGCATGCTGATTTTGTTCACCGCCTACGAACCCCTTTCAACCATTCTCTACGAAACCACCATGCTTTTTACCAGCGCCCAGGAGACGACCGACGCCCTCGGGGCACTACGCAGCGATCCTTTGGTGCTCTCGGGAGCGGCGATCATTGATGACAATATCGCCCGCATTGAGGCCGTTTATTTCACGTTGCAAATGGGACTAGCGGCCGTCTGCGGCGCGGGCGGCATCTCGATCTTTGTCTTCTCCAAAAAGCTGGGTGGCGGCTTGGCCGACGGCATCGTCTCCAAGATTTCGTCACTGACTAACACCGTCAATATCGCGCGGGCCGGATCATCGGCTCGGCACTAACGTCAGGAGGTAGCGTTATGAAGACAGAGGCTAAGCGTAAAGTGGAAAAGGGTCCCAAACTCACCGTGGAGCTGCCGGTCGAGATCCAAAAAAAGAGCTTTGCTCTAAGGGCCTCAACCCTCAAAACGCTGGCCGACTATGCAGCGTTTCTCAGTGCTCACCACATGAAGACCATCGACGAGGACCGCGTGGTCGAAGGCCTCATTGGTGGCCTGGAACGAGACCGTGCCTTTGCCGCCTGGCAGAAGGAAAATCATCATGTTTGAACGCCGCAAACTAACAGTCTTTGGGGTCTGGATGGTCGTTTGGTTAGTACTCCTTGGCCTGGCCGTTTGGCTTACCGATGTACCACTCTATTTCGACTATCTGGCGGCTGGATGGCATAAGTTTGAGCAGCAACGCGTGACGACAGATGGTGTTGTTATCATCTCGGCTGCCTTCCTCTTTTTTGACGTACTTTTAGCGGTTGCCGCAGACATCGTTGCCGGGCAGAACAATGCTCATCCCGACGTGGCCGGCGTTATGGGGGCGCTGACCCTCGGGGCTCTTGCCGCATTCGCCAACTACGTGGCGAACGCCGTGATTTTTCCCGGCGATTTTTGGGACTTTCGGCCCGATTATCTTCAGCTGACGGTGGTGCCAACGCTGCTGACCTGTTTGTATTTGATCGTTCGTTTCTCGTTCTTTAAGATCGAACATACGGACGATAAACCAGGCTTAAGGCGCGGCCTGACGACGCTACGCGGCGCTAAAGAGTCGCTTGCCGCTCTAAAAAATGCGGCCGCGCGCGAAGGTGAAGCCGGGGCGCTCCTACACCCTAAACTACGCTTACCGCGCAGTCGTGAGGGCAAGCATCTACTTCTGGTCGGAGCGCCTGGCAGCGGCAAAACACAGGTGCTCTTTCCTCTCCTGCAAGACGTGCTAAGCCGCAACGAGCCGGCAATTATTTATGACTTTAAGGGTGACTATACCGCTGCCTACGCCGGCCAACCTGGCTGCGTTATACTCAGCCCTTTTGACACCCGTGGCCTCGCCTGGGATATCGCCGCCGACCTGGATACTGAGATTAAAATCGCCGAATTTTCTGCGAGCTTGATCCCTGAGGCGAAGGCCAAGGAGCCGTTCTTTCGGCGCGCTGCGCAAGACGTACTGACTGCCGTCATGGTGCGACTTCAGCACACCAGACCTGGTCAGTGGACGTTTAGTGACGTGATCAAAATTTTGGAACATAAAGCGGAGATGCTTAAGACCTGTGCTGAATTTAGCCCGGCCGCGCTGAACAGCCTTGGTAATGGTTCAAATAATCAGGCCATCGCCATCTTCGGCGAGATACGCACTAGCACCATGCAGCTCGGATATCTGGCCAAAGCATGGGCCGGAGCGCAGAGGCGATTCTCGATTGGACGTTGGGTTCGTGATGAGGAGTACCGCTCGACCTGCCCCCTAATTATCTTGCAGGGTAGCCAGCAATACCGCCACCTAGAGGGGTTTCTCACCAGCATGATATTTGCCCTGGTCTTCAAGGATATCTTGACGCTAGCGGACTCCCACAGTCGTCGCTTCTGGGCGTTTCTCGACGAGTTCGGTAACCTTCCGGCCATTGAAGGTCTTGATACCATGCTCAACGCAGTCCGCTCCAAAGGGCTGCGTGTCGTCGCGGCAATCCAGGACTTTGCGCAGGTCGAAAACGCGTATTCGGCAGCCTTTGCCAAAACGTTTTTTGGCAGCTTCGGTACCGTCCTCGCGGGGATTTCATCGGGAGAAACGGCCGCACTTTTATCGTCTTATTTTGGCAAAAATGAAGTCGCGCGTGAGCATGAAAGTGAGACAAAGTCGCGCGGCCGAGAGACCCGAAAGTCGGAATCTAAGGGCACCCAAATCGTGGTGGAGCAGGCCTTCCTCGACAACGACTTTGCCACAATCCCCTACCCAAGTTTGACGGTGCCAGCAACCTTCTGGTTTAAGTCAGCGGGATGGCCGGCCGGCAAGCTTCTCTATAAAATTATGCCGACGCCAAGCCCTTACGAAAGCAACATTAAGCCGGCCTGGATGATTGGCATGGGAGCACGTCCGAAGCCGGAAGATGTGGAGCCAGAGAGCCCTCTGATCGTCGATCGATCGCAGGACCGCGAGCGCGAGCAATGATGAACTTTCGCCAGCACCAGGCGCTACGGAGGAACCCGCCACTACTTCGCTGCCGCCGCCCTGCGATGCCCGGTGCAAAGGAGTCTCTGTGCGTCTCTTTAAGCCTTGCCCAAGCCTCGACATGGCTCCTGCTGCCGCCTCTAAGGCGACAGCCCTCCCGTGCGTCCTATGGGCACTTCCAGTGCCCTCTTTGTGCCAGGGCCACCTTTCAGGCGTCCCTTCTGCGCGGTCTCTTCGAGCCCTTGCCCCAGACATTTTCGGTAGCACACCTGACTCACCAGGGGTGGCGAGGTCCCAGCCAAGCAACCTGCCGAAGAGACAAACAAACTTGGCGAAAGCGGGCAACTACGAGCGGAGCACAAAATAGCGCCTAACTAGCGGAGATTGCGTATGTCTACATGGTATACCGACAAAGAGAATCTCGAAAAGCCCGGCAAGGGTGAACCCTGGGCGCCTGCGATTAGTGTGCGTATTTCGCCTCGGATGCACAAAATATTGCAGGCTGAGTGCGACCGCCGTGGTGAGGGAATGAGCGCGGTCATCCGTCGCCACCTCGTCGATGCCAGTCACCAAAGCACGGAGCATATTGTCCTTGAGCGAGTCGAGCGCAAAATCGATGTCCTCACCAGCCTTGGCCCGGGATCTGGCGGCGCTCTTGCCGGTGCCGTCGACGAGATCGCCAGCACCACCGTCGAGATGGAGAGTCGCCTGACCGAAATGGCAACGGCCATCAACCGAATGAGCGCTGATCTAAGTAACCTCCAGGCCAACTACCGCGACCTGATCGCTCAGATCAACGAGGTCTTAAAAAAGACGGCGTACTGACCGTGACAGGAGGTCACTTTCAAAGCGGATCAGCGCTCAGTCTTGCGGAGGTTAAATCATGCTTTCGATGAAGGTCATTGGATCGTCCGGCAAGGCCAAGTCCTACTATGCGGAGTACGCCCAGGAAAAGGGCGAGGTCAGCGGGCATTTTTACGACCGCTCCGGGGAGCTGGGAATCGACGGCAAGGAGGTGACCGCCGACGAGCTGATGCATCTACTTCAGGGCTATACTCCTGACGGTAAAGAGGAGCTGGCCCGAAACGCCGGCGAGCACCACCGCGGTGGGTGGGACCTCACCTTCAGCGCTCCGAAGTCGGTATCCATAGTCTGGGCGAACGCTAGTCCAAAACTGCGGGCAAATATTGAGGCTGCCCAAGAAAAGGCAACACGCGAGGCTCTTGACTACCTGAGTGCCGAGGCGACCATGACGCGCACCGGGCACGGCGGTGCTGTGCGCGAGCATGCCGCCATGGTCGCCGCAACCTTTCAGCATTCGAGCAACCGGGCTGAAGAGCCGCAGCTTCATACTCACGCCCTTGTGTTTAATATCGGCCGCAGCGACCACGACGGTCGGTGGCGGACGCTCGAAGGCCGGGACCTTTTCGTGGCCAAGATGGCTGGCGGTGCCGTCTTCAAGGCCGAACTCGCGCACGAGCTGCAACGCCTTGGTTTCGAGATCGAACGCACGAAGGCCAGCTTCGAAATAACAGGCGTCTCGCGCGAGGTGATGCAGGCCCAAAGCTCGCGCTCCCGCGATGTGGAGCAGCGGCTCTTAGAACAGGGGCTGACCCGCGACACGGCGCCGGCCTCGACGAAGGAGTACGCCGCCCTTACGGGACGCAGCGACAAAAGCGAACGTATGACCCGGGATTTTGGTCGCTGGCAGGAGGAGAATACTCAGTACGGCTTTGGCCCCAAAGAGCAGGCTGACCTAGAAACTGATTGTGATCGCCGCCCGCTTCTCACTCGCGAAGAGCAGGGCGAAATCGGCCGCACCGGCCTAGACGACCTGACGAAGCAAGCGTCTACATTTATCGGCCACGACCTCGTCCGCGTCGTAGCCGAGACCTCGATTGGCAGCCAAGGAGCTTTAGGAGTGCGAGAAACGGTCCAGGAAGCACGCCGCGAAGCCACTCACCTAGGTCAGGACCCCCGAGGACAAGAGCGATTTACAACCCCGGAAATGCTCGCTTTGGAACGAGACCTCCGGGACCGCATCCAGAGCCGCCTAGGCGAAGATCGCCACCAGGTCAAAGAGAAGACCCTAGAGCGTGCACTTGCGGCGCGGCCGACGATGAAGGTCGAACAGGAAATGGCCCTACGCCACACAACCTTGGGTAGGGACGGTATTGCCTATATCAAAGGCGACGCTGGTACCGGCAAAACATACATGATGGAGGCCATGCGCGAGGTCTACGAAAAAGAGGGCTACAACGTCCGCGGTTTGTCCTTCACCAATAAGGCTGCTCAGGGGCTGGAAAAGGATAGCGGCATCAAGAGCCAAAGCGTCGACAGTTTCCTCTACGCCGAACGCCAGGGCCGAACCAAGCTCAACGAGCGCACCGTCCTAGTTCTCGACGAGGCCGGCATGCTCGACAGTCGCAAGACTTACGAGCTGGTGAAGGTGGCCGAGCGAAGCGGCGCGAAGCTCATCGCTATCGGCGATGAAAAACAGATCCAGCCGATCCTCGCGGGTCAGGCTTTCGGCATGGGGGCAAGCGAGGCCGGATCGGTGCGGCTAAAAGAGATCGTCCGGCAAAAAGACGCCTGGGAGCGGGCGGCGGTCTTCGACCTTGCCGAGGGTCGTACCAAAGAGGCTCTCCAGGCCATCGACGACCACGGCGGACTTAAAATCCTCGAAGATAGAAACGAAGCCCGCCGGGCAATGCTTAAAGAGTGGCACGATGGCACAGGCCCTGGCCTGGAAAAGGCGCCGATCATGGTGGCTTCGACCAATGCTGAAGTGCGGGCCTTAAACGACGGTGCTCGTGCCATGCTCAGCGCCGAGGGCAAGCTGCAATATGCCCAGGCAATTGAGACCGCCCATGGGAGAGCCGAGTTTGCGCCCGGCGAGCGCATCATCTTCACCGCCAACAACAAGCCGCGTGGCATCTTTAACTCGACCATGGCGACCGTTGAGCGCGTTGACGCCAAGGAGATGCGCGTTAGGACTGACACCGGCGCCGATATCACCTTTAAACATGACGAGGTGAACCGTTACCGCCACGCCTACGCGATCACCGCCCACAAGTCCCAGGGAGCCACCTTCGACAAGGCTCTGGTGATGGTCGATGGCTACAATACGGACCGCGAGAAGCTCTATGTGGAGTTCTCGCGTGGCCGCCAGGGCAACCAGATCTATGCCGACAAACCGACGATCGGCGAATTGACCTCTGATCAGGTTAAAACGCTTCGCGAGTTACCTGCCGCTGAACGCGAAGCGGCCGAGCGCGGCATGTACCGAGGTCATCTGGCCAAGCTGGTCGGCACATCGCACGCCAAGGACACCACCCAAGACTATGAACAAGGTCGATCACTCATCTTGGAGCGTTTCCGTACCGGTCGCGAGCAAAACGCGGCCAAGTGGAAGGATGTCGAGCGGCAGAGCCACGAGCTAGCCAGCAGAGGTCCAGGCGCCGAGCTAGAGCGGGGTCCGCAGATAGAAAAGATACGCGAACCTCAGCACGACCAGCGGCATAGCATCGAGAGGTAATGGGTGTACTGGAAATGGGCACCCGCGGGTAAGCCAGGCCAGAAAAAATATCCAAGATTCTGCTACTTAGGATTCACCAGACGACACTGCCTCATTCTAGCTAGGTTCCTGACCGAAAAGACCGCTGCACTCCGCATCATCAAGAAACCTACAAAAAGGGGATCAGCTTGCTCAGCTGTGAATTTGATCATTAAGGCGGAGCTGAAGGCTGCTCTTAGCTTAGCGCAGGAACTGCGCGCAGTAGCGGAGGGCGCCGAGCGCCGCAGCCGGCTCGCGAATGAACGCGCGGAAGCCCTCGCAGCAATGCTCACAGAGGTCAGGTCCCAGCTGCAGTTATCCAATGACCGGGTCACGCGTGCCGAGATCACGGCTACTGAGGCTGTGGGTACCCAGCTGCAAGCCGAGCGACGCGTCGGCGAGTTGGACGCACGCTTGGTTGAGGCCAATCATGAGCTGACGCAGGCGCGACAGAGCGAGACAGCTCTGCATACCAAGGTCATCGACCTGGAGCAAAAGCTGGCGGCGCGTGATGGCAACCTAAATCGTCTAAACAGCGAGATCCTGGATGCTCGGGGTCATATCGACATCTTGCGCAGCGGCGAGGCCGAGCTTAAAGAGGCGCTGGCGCAGCATCAGGTTGGCGAGCGCGAATTGCGCCAGCGGCTTGCGGCGGAAATGGAGCGCGTGGCGCGGGGCGAAGAACGGCTGACGCAGATGACGGCGGCAATGGGGAGATTGGCGCCAAAGTCTAAGGCAGAGCGAGAGCTGGAGTAGGTCTGGTCAATTTAGATGTAAATCTATGCTCTTGTGAATACCGTAAATCAGGGAGGGAATACAGATACCAATGCGGCCATTTGTGGCGCACTTCTAGGCGCATTGTATGGAGTCCAGGCAATCCCAACGCGCTGGCTATCGACCGTCGAGCAGTGCACACCGGACCATTGCACCAGACGCCCACGTCCGCCGCTTTTCTGGCCGAGCACCGGTCGTAGGGTGGCCGGTCTGCTGGTCGATGCGGGAATCCTGGCGGGTTGAAGATCGCCAGCTGGATTGGTGATTCAGCAGCATGATCACGTCATGCGCCATAGTTTCAGGGTGCTTTTCGTTACCTCAATCCACCCGCGCAGCTTTTGATCTGCTGCCGAATCGGAAACGATCGCGATTCGAAATGGCCTGCCGGGCAGCCAGCCGCCGGCATCGCAACTAATATGATTGATCCACTCTTCCGGCTCGTCCACCAACCGATGCCCGCGTACAATCTTTTTTCCGTGCCAGCTGGGGCGCACGCAATAGGACGTCAACATGTCAGTCATCGCTATGCGCTGGATGGCCGATGTTTCGACCTTGCTGCTATAGCCGCCGTGCAGAAAGAGTAAGTGGTCCGTCTCGTGGTAATAGATTGACGACCTGATGAGCCGGAGCCACTGGGGGGGGATATGGCCGTAGCGCGCGATTAATTCGTCATAGGTCTGGTTATAGTCACTATGGGCGGCGTTGGTGCCATCACCCGGTTCGGATATGCTATTGGTCGACTCCTGGCCGACGCCAGCGTCCACGCCGCAGCGACGAATAAATTCCTGCTCGTGGTTACCTCGGATTAAAATCGTATCAGGACGCGCCGCAACTAAACATGATACGGCACCAAGGGCGACCTCGCCGCTACATCCAGGTTGCCGTGCGTCGATTATATCGCCCAACTGCACGATCTTGGCAGGAAGCGACGCCACCACGTCGACCACGTTCTGGATCAGGGGGCTGCCGTGAATGTCTGGAATGACGATCCAGTCGTCACGATGGACAAACCTCTCGAGATCTCTCCTGGTCGCGTCCACAAGCATGGCGCCTTCCCCCCCCTGTTCGAGTTACATAACGAGCTTTCCTGGAACTTCGTCGGTGGTTGTGTCCTGCTGATGCAATGCCTTATGCAGGTAAGCACAACTCTGGCGGGTATATGCGCCGCCAGAGTACCATTTGAGAGCGCCTTGGACCCAGACCAGTCGCGCGGGCGATAGAGCGATCTTTGGGAGCTCGGCTCCAATCGTGTTTCGAAACCAGTCGTGGAATGAGTCGTCGCTGTTAGGCATGGTCACCTCCAAAAGCATTCAATGCCTTTGTCGGTGGGCGGTGTGACAGGCGAGGTCACGGGGCTGGGGCGTGGCGTAACAGCCCGAACTGTCGCGGTTTTTTGATGGGTATCCGACCTATGGTTCGTGGGATGTCACTAACCGTCGTCGGATTGAGTGCTTCCTGGCTCCCCAACTCAAGCAGCCGAACTGTTTCGATACCTCGTATGGATGGTAAGCATCGAGAGGTAATGGGTGTACTGGAAATGGGCACCCGCGGGTAACCCACGGCAGAAAAAATATCGAAGATTCAGCCACTTAGGATTCACCAGACGACACCTGCCTCATTCTAGCTAGGTTCCTGACCGAAAAGTACGTTGCACTCCGCATCATCAAGAAACCTACAAAAAGGGGATCAGCTTGCTCAGCTGTGAACTCGTATCTCTTAGAGAAAAACTCGTCGTAACCGGATCGGTCGCGCAGTCCGCACGCATCCTCCGCTCGCTGACCCATTTTGGCGCGGTGCCCCATTCGCTCGAAACACTGGTATGGCACCTGGCGGATCACCCGGCCCTTGGCTCCCAAGGCGCACAGCCATCGAAGCTCTCTACCTTAGAAAAAGACTTCCTCGTCAAGTCGCTCACCGAGTCACTCGCCGCCGACAATTACTTCAAAACAGCCATGGTGCACCATGGTGTACGCACGAGACTTCTAGCCTGCATGGATGAATTTAGAATTCATGGCCGTTCGCCTGCGGATCTTCGCGCTGCGTCGATGCCAAACCAACGCAAGAGGGATTCGCTCGTTGAGTTATTTACGGCCTATTGCGCTGCGCTCAGTAGCTTGCGGGTCGTCGACTACCCAGCGACCTTGCAAAGCGTTACTGCCGGCCTTCGCAGTAAGACCTTTGACGTTGCACTAGCCAATGTCGATATCGTACTGCCCTTGCCGATCGATGCGAGGGGGGCTGAGGTCGAATTAATGAACCAATTAAAGAGAGTCTGCCGGGTTTTCGAATCCAAGGATCAAGCTGCGGCTTCGAAAAACGAAGCTAGTCCGAATATTGCCGCATTGCGGCGGCTTCAAATTGCCTTGAATGCAGATCTGGCACGTCAACCACATTTATTACAGCATTCTCGTATCCCTCTTGATGCCAGCCTCAGGGTGAAAGCTTCGTTGCTACGCTCCCACGCGATCGCTGATGCCTTCCACTGGTTGGAACGTGGGACTCTAAATGACGCAGCGGAAATCGCCTTCGTCGCCCCCGACTACGACGCATACGCCGGTCCAATGTTCCATTTCTGTCGAGACCGCGGCATACCGTTTGCCCCCACCCGGGGAATCAAGGCATCTGAATGCGCCTTTTTCGCTAAGATGATGGCCGCGTTTACGGCGGCCTTTGACAAGCAGACCCGCGCCGGCAGGGTGGGCAACCTTTTCGACTCTGTACGCACTCATTTTGAAGAAAGCGATGATGGTGAACCAGCATTCGAGGCATTCCGATCCTTTGGCCTCACCACAATCGACGCTTATGAGCGAGCTATGGTCCGATTTAATATCCAAACTGAATCGTCGCAGGCACGAGATTCACTTCGCGCCCAGCTACTATCCTTTCGGATTTCCCCCCGGGATCTCGGTCTCGGAGTCGACGGGATCTTTTTCGGGCATCCAGACGATGCCATAGGCTTAGGTTGCGATCGACTCGTGGCCCTCGGGCTCCAGGATCACTGCTATCCTCCACGCATCGTTGGCGATGGTATCTTGTCGGACGACGAACGAACCTCATTTGGGCTACCTGCACGCACGGTCGCTGCCGCTCGGCAGAATGTCCTCGAGCGTTTATGCGTCGGGGTTCGCTCAGGGCTTTACCTTGGTTTCGAGAGCCATGACCTCGGGGATGGGAGCCTCACTCTACCAAGTCCGTTTCTGAACCGAGTTTTGGCAGCCCTTGGGCATGACGTCGATGGTCTAACCCTTTACTCCATGAGCGGCCTTCCAGAAGAGTTTGCTCCATGCCCAATTCAGAGTCCGGAGATCGTCGCCAACCATTTCTTCTCCCTCGATGAACACCTCGCCGCATCCGCGCTCGCACCTACCATATCGACCAGATGGGCGGCAGAGCTGGCGACACGTCGGTCACCTACCGTTGGTAGCGAAGACCGGACTATGCTGGTCCCGGCCAAAGGCGACCCGTCAAGTATCAGCGCTTCTGGCCTCGCCACATATTTTTCCTGTCCCTATAAATTCTACCTCAGCAGCGTAGCGCGCATTCCCAAAATTGAACGCCTCGACCGCGAAGTCCTCGCTTGGCTAGATCCGATGCAACGAGGAACTTTTTTACACGCAATCTTTGAAAAATTGACCTTGGCATACCTCGATGGCGGCGAGCCTGGTGCAAAGAGGTGGGCCACCTTTCTCAAGGATCAGGCGCGTGAATTACTAGGTCCGATCATCACAGCCGCCGGTCAAGACTATGCGGCAAGCGCCCTCCGCCTTCCGGCTACAATCGTAGCGGCCGAACTAGAAATGATCCGAGAGACAGGCGCTGAGTTCATCAGCCGAGAGATCAATAAGGTGAAGGAAACCGGATTTTACCCTCTTAAGGCTGAAGCCGCCTTTAAAGACCTCAAATATTCCTGGGACGACGAGGGGCAGCCGAGATCGGTCTGCTTCCACGGAATTGTAGATCGACTAGACACAAACGGCACGGGGCTCTATAGGGTGCTCGACTATAAGACCGGCGGCAACCATTTCAGCGCAAAGACACCAAATCTCTATTTCGACGGTAAAAATCACCCGCATTTCCAGCATGCAATTTACGGGTACTGGGCAGTTACAAACAGTGGCTACGATATCCCACCTAACGCGCTTGTTGTTGGCTATTACTTCTCGTCGGAAGTCGGTGGTTGGAAGGAAGTAGAGACGCCGTACCTGGCCATAGAGCGCCAGTTTACCAAAGCCCTTGAAGCCTTTCACAAGGAGATGCGCGCGGGTGAATATGCGAAAAATGCGGCATCCTGTCGCAATTGCGACTTCAAACTAGTTTGCGGTGGCCTACCGCAGCAACGGCTCAACCTCGGAGCGATCAGCCCGCAGATTGCACGCCTTATGGACTGCCTGACAGGCGCCGTTCAAACAGACGAAGAGGAAGCTGCATGAGCGACCATATAAAAACGAACGCCGGTGAAATCGCCCCGGTCGACAAGGCCATCCGCGATATCATAACGGGCAAGGATCCGGCTGGCCTAAGACGCAACCTCTTCGTCAGTGCAGGCGCTGGAGCTGGCAAAACCGCATGCATCGTCGACCGAGTCATGACTCTGTTGGTCGAAACGCCCCTGAATATCGAACGACTTGCCGTGATCACATACACGACAAAGGCAGCCGCAGAATTAAAAGAGCGTACCAGGGTCAACCTAGAACGGCGGGTTGCCAGTGCCAGCACACCGAGCGAGAAGTCTCGAGCCGGTCAACAACTGGACGAATTGAGCAAGGCAAAGATATCGACGGTGCACTCGTTCTGCCTGGACTTAATCAAAGAATACCCGGTCGAGTTTGGGCGCGACCCGGACTGCAGCATAGCTGATGATCGCCTCACAGCCTCGATTTTGACCGAGGTGAAGCGCCGCTTCTACTTGGCCGAGGCCGAGCCGGCGTCTGCGTCGCAAGCTTCTTATATGGCGCTTAAAAACCTGCGAATGCACCATGCAGAAGCCATGACCGAAGACACCCTTTTTACCATATTTGATCTATTGTACAAAAACCGGGAGCTGGTTCCAGCGGCTATCGAGTTAAAAGTCAGCCAGAACCCACAGATGGTCCATCAAAGTGTGTGTGACATCCTTCGACGCCTCATTAAATTTTTGCTCGTCGACATTGAAGTGCAAATAAAAAGCAAAGATGACAAGCTCTACGCAAAAATACCGGATATCGCTGCTATTCTAGCCGCGCACGGTGTTACCACTGCGTCCTTAGCCAATGTAGATTCCTTAGCCGCAGCGCTCCTCGCCGGTGCCAATGTGCCGTTTCCAGGAAATATCGGGAGCCTGGCGGCCTACAAGGATAAGGCGGCCCTGTCGTCCTATAAAGATGGCGTCAAAGAACTAAAGGCGGCAATCGCCACGGCAAAACAAGGTGCATTAATTGCTTGCTACAACCTAATTCTCGAGGCCTTCCCGGCATACCGTACTCTTTACGACGAGTTCAAGTCAGCATCGGGCCTGCTTGATTTCGCTGACTGCCTGATCACGGTTCGAGACGGCCTGCGTAGCCAGCATTTCTTGCGCAAGGAGCTGCAGCAGCGCTTTGATGTCCTGATCGTCGATGAGTTTCAAGATTCCGATCCGCTTCAGTCCGAAATCATTTTCTACCTGTCCGGCCAGGACCCAGAGGACAATGGCCCCTGGGACCGGCAAACCCTTAAGCCTGGCAAACTGGTTCTAATGGGTGACCCCAAGCAAAGCATCTTTGGCTTCGCTAGAGCAGACATCCGGACCTACCTAAAGGTTAAAGAACTTCTAGTCGCAGTGGACGCAAAGTCCAGCGTCGCTCTGTCCACAAATTTTCGGTCAACGCCGGAATTAGTGTCCTTTCTGAACGAAAGCTTCGGTGACATCATAAAACCGATCGAATCAGTCCCGTTTGCTTCGCCGCAGTATGAGGATATGCACGCCTACAAGAACGCCGGGACCTCTGGGGCCGGACTCGAGGTTCTGGAATTAAACTTAGAGCCAGAACATCTGGCGCGTAGCAGAAAAACCCATGATAAATATGACAAGCTCAGAGCCGAAGAGCGACGCTCTCGGGAGTCTTGGACGGTAGCGTCTTGGATTAAGGAACAGATCCGCACCGGGTCCAGTTCCTATGGTGATTTCCTGATCCTTTTTCGGACGTCTACCGCGATGGCGGACTACGAATGGGCTCTTGATCGACTTCAGGTACCGGTCCTCAATACCAAGACCTCTGCATTCCTAACAACCCCAGAGGCTCGTAACCTCATTGCCCTACTCGGCGTTTTGGTTGATCCCAACCATGGCCAGTATATTTATGCGGCCCTTCGGTCGGTGTTTTTCGGCTTTGACGATGCTAGACTACAGCGGCTATTCGTCGCGGCGGGTCGGAAACCGTCGCTTTCTAGTCTGGCCAAGATAGAACCCGAACTCTTGCCTTTGCTAGCGCTCACTATGAGTGGCGAGGCTCTTCCTGCTCGCTTCGAAGCGGCCTGCCGTTCCTATCTTTTCACTTCCACCGGTATGGCCGTGGGGTTGAAGGAGCTTCCAGCTGCGATTGTTAGAATGAGCAATCTCATCCAGCAAGAATTGGTCCTCGCCGATTTTGACGAACAGCGTGCCCTCGACACGGTTCTCGGGGGAGCCATTGTGGAAAGGACGTACGATAAAGCGACAAAGGAATTTGAGAGCGATAAACTCCTGCTCCAGGCTCCTAGGACCAATAAGGTCCGACTCATGACGGTACATGCAGCTAAGGGGCTAGAGTCAAAGTTTGTTATTCTCGCCTCTCCCGGAGTCGACGCTATGATCAAGTTTGACTCCTTGATAGACCGCGACCATGGAACCATTATTCCCCTGACCAACAAGATTTATGACACAGACATGCTGGATCTTCCTCAACTACAAGAATCCGGGGCAATCGAGGCTGTCTTTAAAAAGGAGGAGGAAAAGCGGGTTCTGTATGTCGCCTCTTCGCGGGCCATTGAGCGTCTTTGCATCGTGCGACATTTAGGTGACAAGATCGGGTCATTTCTGGAGCCCCTTCAAGAGGCCATTGATCATGCTCCGGCGGTGACTAAGTTGGATGTTCCAGAAAATTTCGCATCTCGGCATGCGATGACGCATGCCACGCCGGCATTAAATCTTGGCAATGTCACGCATGATGCCTGGCAGGATCAGCAGCTTCAAGCATCGAAGCGACTTGGATTGAAGAGCTTCAAAGGTCTCGCCGTAACGACGGCGACGAAAGAGACAGCGGAAAGGCTCTTCGACAACTCCTCCCGAGGATCGGGCGGTGGGCGAGCGCTCGGAATGCTGGTGCATGAAGTGATGGAGACCATTTGCCTTCGGGCCCGGGCAAAAGTGCGGATGAGTGGCCCAGATGTCGAGCATTTGGTTACGATTAATAATGCCTCCGCGCATGGCATCCCAGAAAATAACTTGGCAAAGGTCAGAAGTGCCATTTCCACGTTTCTCAACACAAAACTCTATGCGGACATCTTGGCGGCGAAGATAGTATTTCCAGAGGTGCCTTTTAGGCAGGAGGATGGTACGCGCGGAGTCATCGATCTGGTCTACATCGATGACCACGGGGCTCATGTCGTCGACTGGAAGTCTGATGTCTTTAAAGATGCAGATAGGGAGACGGCGGTGGTGTCGCTTTACAAAAAGCAAATCGAAGCCTATAGGTCCGCTGTTGAGAAGATGCTGGGGGAGAAAGTGACATCAGTAGAGTGTATTTTCTTGATGAAAACAGCATGATTCAAGGTTGCCGTCTTTGAAAAAGCCATACAGCGGCGACTATTGGTCAGGGCGGGCAGACATCAGTGCATCGATCGTAACCTTGTCAGCTGAAGACCCAATTGATTTTAATATCAGTTCGCGCGCTGCCAACTCCGCATCCTGCGGCGCTGCAATACCATCCAGGCTCACGACAGCATGCGGAGCGACGGCAGATGGTGTCTGGCAAACGACACGAATACGCTGGGAGGATCCCACCACATCACCAATAAGCAGCGAGCATTCCCAAAACGTCTGGCCGTTGCCGCGGCTTCCACCATGATGAATCCGAACTGCTGTTCCAGTCACGCGGGCCAGTGTCTGGGCCAGTCGATCATCATGTTCGACCCACACGATCTGCTCCTCCTCCCTGCGCGACGAGCATTTTGCGACGTGCCCCCATATTTCGGGTGATACACGTGGCAACCATTCCGCGGGGCGCCCCACAGCGATCCACAGGGCAAGGTCGTGGGCCTCCTCATCGGCATAACGGCGTGGGCCTGCCACATGCCGACAGGTTTGGGCGTAGATTTTTACCTCACTGAGTCGTGTGTTAGCCCGCGCCTCAATCATGGCCGCTAACATGGATTTTTGCACGCCAACAACTACGGTCATGTTGGCTCCCGGCCCCTCGCAACGGAATAGCTCCTCAACCTTTGGCACCTCTGCTCGGCCATCAAGTGTCAAAATGTTATCGAGGCTCTGGCCTGACCCAGCATGGCTTGGCGTCGACGTCCAAGCGCCGTCAAAACGTGTTGCGAATCGAAGCCGGGGCGCCAGGGACGCGCCCAAATCAATGATGGCTCGCGATTTCGACTCAGCGCTGTCGACGCCATGCCCCTCGCCGGTGAGGTAGGACGGATACTTTTCGGCAAATGTTGGCCCTTCCGGACAGGGGGCGCCTATCGCCCTTCCGGTTAGGACCGCCGCGATGAGGGCCATCGTCTTCATGGGATACTCTCAACGGATTTAGCAACGTAGCCCATGCCCTTCTTTACGAAAGACACGGCCAGTTTGCCTTGGGCCTTTAGGATGTCGGCCGACGAGACATCCGCAGCTGCTGTTACCGATGATTCGGCATACACCTGCATCCGATCGGTTTGGTTCGCGAACGCCGCCACAAACAGACTGTCTTGGCTTTTGACTAGGGCCACTCCCAGCTGCGCAGAAAGAGAAAGTCCACCGTAGACGTAAAACGACGAATCACCCTGGTTGATGAAGGTGTCCGACGACTGTACAGTACCCAATTGGCAGGTCGACGGGGCAAAATCAACGACCGCAATACTCGATTGGCTATAGGATTGATTGGTAATCTTGAGGGCTTTATCGCTGCCGAAAATCGACTTTACACCACCGTTAGTCGGCACTTGATTGCACTCCAAAACACCGGCTGATGAAACACGATTGCAGTAGTTCTCCTGCATTAGGATCCATGAACCATTAACGGCAGCCATTTGTTGGACGTTAGATTTTGACGGTAGTGTCACCGGACCACCAACCGTCGCGCCGGTTTCCGATAAGCGCTGCGCCCAGCCTGCCCGAGCCAGCATATACGAGGCTGCTGGGCCATTCCATTTCAGGATTAAGGGGTCTGAATAGGAGCTATTGATGTCGACAATTTGAGCGCTGCCGCGGCTGCCGTCTGCTTTCACAGGGACCGCGCGCACGGTTCCAGGAACGTAACCGTTTGACGAGTAATAGCTATCACACGAATACGCGGCAAGATAACCAGCCGATCCTGCTTCGACCGCGACGCTGCTCACAGTTTTTCCGCAATCGGAAATAATCACCGAGTCAGTCGGAGTCGTCATGTCCCTCACCAGCGTTGATCGCAGCTGCGTGATCCCAAAGCACGTCCCAACGAAGAACACGATTAGGTTATTGCCATTTTCAAAAGCCTTCAGGTTTGAAATGGACCCACACGTGTCGGGCGTTACAGCGACCGTCGTTGCAAAATTAAACTCACTCCCGGCTGCCGGCGCGCATCGTCCGGTAAGGCACAACCCTTTATTTTTTGCGGCCGAAGCTGGATCTTTGCTGTCTGTCCCGCCCCCTGCTGTTGCCGCATCCTTAGGCTTTGCGGGAATCCTAGCCGAGTCTGGCTCAGGCGCCGGTTGCTCGTGGGCCGGATCCGAGGGATTATCAAAGGCCCGGTCCTTCGGCGCTTCCTGCCCCTGGCCACAAGCAGCGAGGCCCATCATAAAGGTAAGACACACAATTATCGATCTTGCTAAGGTCGTCATACGTTTCTCCCTATGGTTATCAATTTATTACTGGAAAATCATCGCTCCGATTGAGAATCCATGATTCATTGGCTGCATCGGACGACTAGCCGACAAAACATCCGGATAAATTTCAAAATGGAGTATGGGCCGTCCCGCAGCAGCCAAGTATGTCCCGGCGATCGCAGTGATCACAACGCCTGCTAGTTCTAGAGATGTAAACGCATAGGTGTTGCGATCACTCCTCTCCACGTCTCGTCGAGCGGAAACGGCGTCATTAGGGTCTTGAGCAAGCTTGTACCGTGCAAAGGCGCGATCGCCGCATTCGCGGCTAGAGCTGGCCTTTTTTTCGGACCAAAGCGCAAGACTAGCGCCGCCCAGCAACCATCCCCAACCCTTTGCGATCTGTCCATTGCTTAGTTCGTCGGCTGATTCCTGTTCCGACACTAAGGTTTCCGTAAGTGTCACTGCACCCTCACGAATGCTGGTCGACTGCACCTCTGCCACGATCCTTGTCATATCTCCGGATAACGATAGAGACACGAAGGCTTGAAAAGCCTGCTGCTCGCCAAGAGCGACCGCCGCACGAGGATCAACATTTAAGGAACGATGCTGGTAGAGTTGCTCTGATGCTATCTTGGTTCTGATACCTGCTGCCGCCGACTCCGACAAATAGCGGACGCCTGCCTTTTGAATACGCAAGCGAAAGGCTGATAGAAAACGTTCACAAATTCGCGAACTTTCAGCAGCATCAATTAAGCAGCCACGCACGTCTAGGAAGATCACTCTCGTATGTTCCGCCAGAAGTCCGCGGGACGTCACCTCAGCCGCGGCCGCGCCAAGGCTCGAGGCGACATCATCCAATGTCCGTGCGACCTCCCGAGCCTCACCCGTAGCCGAGTAAAAGAGGAATACCGCTATCATATAGTTTCGCCAAAGCTTCATAGTCACCCCCTAGATTCAAGAAAAGAATCGGCATTGCCTATGACATAGGAGGTCACGGCAAGCATGACTCTCCAGTCCTTCTGGAAGGGACTGAAATAAACACGAATTTTAGGTGCTCTTGGCCAGCTTTAGGAGGCCGGCCTGGCCCAGGCGCCGCATTTGGGACCTATACCCCTAGCCGCTGAACCGGCAGAGCCCAGAACCGGATCCCCCTTCGAATGGGCTACCTGCAGCACCCATCGGGCCTTATTAGTATCCAAACTATGTCGCAACCAGGTTTGTAGGGATCAACCAACGGTTGCCGCTTATCTGTAAAGCATGCGCGCGAACCGCAGACAACATGACCTTCAAAATTGCCACGCTACCTTGGGCATATTTCGCGGTAGTCGTGAGTCGTAACGATGTTAAAGGTAAAGTAGTACCGGAACATTAGCGCTGTTTATTCCCAATGATCACCCTTCATTCTATCAGCAGGTATGTTGGCTACATGATCCCGAACTAGTCGCCTAAAACTCCGCCTGATAATTGCTAGCTCGTCACTAAACCGCTCAGCATACTCTGGATAACGCGCAGCGGCTTCCTTCGAATATCTTTTATGCCGCCCATAAAGCCACGACAGAAAATCAATCGATGACTTTGAACGCAAATCATCTATGGACTGCAGGGTGTGCAGATCGATGGAGTCTTGTGAACGGTTCGGAAATTGCCGTGGATGGTGTGGTCGTCCCATGCTATCGATGTTTCTAAATTTCGTGGCGACAACGGTAAAATCTGTAAAAAAATCTTCAATAGATTCAGACAGCACTATCTCATCCACCTTTTGTTTCATACATACGAGGATTGGAATGACCTCGGCGTCGATCCAGACGAAGGCATGCTGCCTAAAACGCAGGGCGAGGTAAGCAGCATCGACGGCGTCGAGTCCTTCGGCAAAGTAGCTGGGTTCACCAGGCCACTGACCAGCAGCGTCTTCGCCCATTCCTTCCGCGACCTTTGGGCAGGTCCACTGCAGCTCGGCAAGCAGGGCGGACTGCGCAGCGGCATTGTCCTCGTCTGAGACTTGATCGCTCAGGGGGTTACATGCCGTGATAAATGCTCCGGATGGAGACTGTCCTGGCCTAAGACGGCTCATGATTTCTGGGGACGGAATGCCTATTTTAAGAACAAAGGCATCTCGACCGACGCCAACCTTGTAGTGGGTGCTGAGATAGGCAATCATCATCTCTTCATTAAAATCGGCCATCGTCATCTCTTTCTGCTAATTCAGCTCGCTTTAAGGGGCGAATAGAGATCCGAGGTCAATCGTGCTTCGGCAGCAACGGCGTCTGCAAGGCTTGCCGGCTCAATTACGAGCGCTTGAGAGCCAAAACCGAGCACCCACTGGATTAGCTCCGGAGTTTGCGCGACTTCTAGTTCGACCTCGATCCAGCCGCCCTCTTTGGAGATGACCCTTTGGGTACTATGCCAACGGCGCTCCTTGATAAAATTAGCGACATTCGGTCCAAATCGGATACGGCTATGTAATGGTTGGCCGCCTACATACACGCCGATAGCAGAAGAAAAAAATTGCTCTGGATCGGTCGCCTCTCCCTTGTATTCCTCGTCAAGCATCGTGGCGCTATTGATCCGTGGAATACTAAAGACCTTCACCGTCCCCACTTCGCAGTCTTCAGCCACAAGGTAGAGCGAACCCTTCGCAAAATAAAGGAACTGCGGGCCGACTTTGCGGTCCCTAGTCTGCCGACCGTTCACCGAGGAATAATTAACGAGAAGTACCTGCCGTTCGGTGCATGCAGCTCTTATGGTCTCGACGACATCCGGATCTATGCCAAGACCCCAGCGCGGACCCGGTTCAAAATGAAAGTCGGTAGAAACTTCTTGAAGTTCACCCAGACTTTTACTCCCGAGTCGGTCCTCGATTTTTTGAAAGACCGTCTGCAAATCTGCGAAAAATGGGGTATCCCTAAGTGGGATAAGGACCGAACGAGCGAGATATAGCGCAAATAGTTCCCGCGAGCTCAATACCAGGTGTTGTTGAATTCGAGTGTTGTGCTCGAGCGTCCAGCGGGTGCCAAGTTCGTCATTTTTACCCTGCTGAGTCAGGGGGAATCCGGCGGCGAGTAGTGCTTCCAGGTCGCGGTAGACGGTGCGCTTAGCAATTTCAAAACCACGTTCTTGTAAGCGATCAGTGATTTCAGCCACACTGAGCCCGAGCCGGGCGCTCTCAAGGAGGCCGAGGACCACGTAGATTCTTGAAACTTGTGAATTTCTTCCAGACATGGCCTTCTCCCAACGAGTTTATCGGTCGAATCGACAAGAACCTAAGAATTTATTTGGGCTCACCACTAATCGGCATCAAGGCGCGAATCAAACGCATCCTAGCCGCAGCCTTTCCTCGCACACAATTTTCTTGGGAAAACAGGCGGTTAAGAGCGGAAACTAGGCTAGGTCGAGGAAAGCGGTGCGAAACCAAAAGGTCAATCATCTCCGAGGCCGTTGATGGCGCCAAAGTACCCAAATATGAAATGACTAAATGGTGCGGGGCGAGCCGAAGGCAGGCTGCTGCCACAGCTGTAGACTCACCAGCGAGCAATGCCTTGACGCGCTCATGGTCAAATCCAAGAAGGCGCCGGCTTAGGTTCAAGGATGCAACGCTTGCGTGCTCTTTCCTCTTTTGATCTTGGCGCCGCCACCATCGGTCACGCAGCGGCGAGTATTTTTCAAACGGCTGATGCGCAACAATGGATCTGATCGCAGGCGTTAGCAGGGTAAAGCCCCCGCTTATACCACCGGCATCGAGCACCATATCAAACGCCAAGAGCCTTTTTGGGTGCACCAGCCGATCGTGCCTGCGACTTTGAAACCCTCCAAATCGAACCTCGGGATGCGGAGCGTAGCCATTGGGATCGAAGGTAGACAACACCTTCGGCAAAGCCCGTGCAAAACTTGCAGCTATTAGCTCGCCAATATCGGCGAGAACCAGCGTCTCTAAGCGCGACAAAGGCCGACACTCTCGTTGCATCGGTCGGTCTACGGGCTGTCCGGATAGAGCGCCAATAATTTGGTAAAATGCGCGTGATGATATGAGAAATTCGCCTGAAAGTGTTTCTCCAAAATCGATTATAGGCACTAGGCCGCTGCGACTGATCGGTGGTGAGGCGTTGGCATTAGTATCCCGTGTGCCGCTTACACGGCATCTTACCGAAGACCCTGCAAAACTCTGAAGTCTCTCAGTAAGGATATCGGCAAATGATGAAAGAATGTCTGTCCAAACATTAGGATCATCCATGTCATGGGACCCAATTACGTTCATTCTCTCTGTGTTTAGAAGGTGCATGTTGTTCATCGACGTATTTCCTTATTTTTTCCACCATCATTGCTATGGCTCGTGTCACGAGCCGCCATCAGGTTATTTTTGTAGCGGCCGTCATTGAAGTGCGCACGGATGCTGGACAAGGCTGATTTCTCAATGCGCCGCACCGTTTCATGGGAACAACCCATCGCCATCGCCACAGTGTGCAGTGACTGGCAATCGTGCCCGCTGAAGCCATAGCGAAGATTGATGACTTGTTGTTGCTGCGCGGACAGCACGTGCTTGAAACTATCGGAGGCAGCACGTCCGCCCTTACCAATGGCCGACGTTCTGCTATATTCACTAGTAAAATCTTCCCACTCAACACCAATCAGCCGCACGTGCTCCTTACCGATGCGTAGGCTTTCGCACACCATTTCATTGCGGATCACCGTACAAGCGTAGGTAGAGAACTGATAACCACGGCTCGAATCAAATGCGGCAACGGCCTTTATCAAGCCAATTACACCGATCTGATAGAGATCATCGGGCCCAATATAGGGTGATCTAAACTTCTTGACGCAACTTCCGACTAACCCAAGGTGGCGACTGACATGGTTGGTCATAAGTCCTCCTCAATGATTAGTAGGCCTATCGACATACCCTGTGTCAGGTCAGGACGCGGCTACCTTAGTCAGGGTTTTATTCAACTGATGCGGTAACTTAGAAGGCGAAAGGAGCCTAGTGGTGTCTCCCTGCTGCTGCAACTAGAGCATCCGTGAACCATCGTGGAACTTACAGGTCACCATTTCGCGGCGCAGATTGGCTTTCCTGGCTCAATTGCGACAGAGGAAAATTGCCATCCTGGATAAATCGGCGTGCGCCCAGGAATTTTGCCTGCCAATAGCTTGACGACAGGGAGTCGATTTGCACCTTCCTGGCGTTAGCATTGCCATTGGCGCTGATAAAATGTTGATCTCCGACGTAAATCCCGACGTGACTAGGTTGGTCGGCTGCGCGCAGCCGGCCCCTGAAGAAAACCAGATCACCTGGCATAAGATCCTCACCCACGGCCAATCCGCGAGCATCAGCGTATTGCTCTGGCGACGTCCTGGGCATCCGGAAGCCAAATGCCGAATATACAGTCCTAACATAATTCGAACAGTCTATAGACCCACCGCCCAAGTCGCCGCCCAATTGGTATGGAAGGCTGAGAAACGCCTTTGCCACGCGGATCACATTACTACGCACTTGTCCAAGATCGCCGCCTACGAGATTCGATGACATCGCCGCTTTGGTCTTCGCATCTTCGATATGAGTCGTCTGTCCGCTCGCTTCCGCGTTTATTTTGAAGAATCGACTCCATTCCCGATCAAGTTCCTTTTTAAAATGCTGCGATGAGCCGCTGTCGAGCAATTTATTCGCCTCTCTGGTGACCAGATTTTGCAGGTTAGCCTTGGTGATTTTTGCGACGCTGTAGCATTGATAAAACGCTTGTGGAGATTCACCGCTATGCTTCAGTAATTTTTGGTAATAATTTTCGCCAATCTGGATATTCGATAAATTGCGGATTTCAAAACCTTCGACTAATATTTGCTTGAGCTGTTGCTGGCTAACTTTTAGTCCGTCTGACCCAAGCATAATCTTATTTGAGAGATCAGTTTGAATCGTCGAGACCATATTTCCCTTTGCCTTGATGCGGCTAATGTCAAGGCAGGTAAATGGTGACGCGTCTTCCGCACTGATTTCGGCTCGACCAACAGTGCAGAAGGAGTCGCCACAATCCCAGGAATCCAGGTACGCCGTCACCCATGCTGGTGGCTCCTTGGCGCTAGCCTCGAGCTCTTGATGCAGTGCATACATTTGCGCTCGGTTATCCGTTAGATTGTCATAGTTGGCATCGATGCGTTTGTCTGGCAATGCGCAGCCATGCAACAACGATAGGGCAGTGGTTAGGATGGTTAGGCTGATAGGTCGGTTAATGAAATACATCATCATTGATTCCCCAGTTTAAGTGACGTGAATGAATGCCTATGTTCAGGAATGCTTAGACTTCGGGATGGATCCTGTCATGTGGGGACAGGAAGCCGTTTTTTTGTTCAGATACTGCTGGTTATATGTGCCATCTGATGGGGACTGGCCAGGTTGTCGTTCAATGCGAATAGCGTTTAGGCATGACGGTGCTCGCTTGTTGCTCAAAACCGACTTCGACTGGGGCTTTGTCACCTAGGGACATAGAGCCCATTTTTGAAGTATTTGCGGTGGGATGATTAGGTACTGCCGTACCGGTTCAGATCACAAGGCGGTGGCGTTTTGTTCAACGGGAGCATATCCAAACCGCCCACCGGCGGTAGGTGGCGCGAGAGGTCGGTGTTGGGATGCCTGACAGTGCCAACTAGGATGCGCGGGTCTGATAAGATAATCTTCGTTTATTGAACGCTGACCGATTTCCCGAGGCTATACCTAGGCGGTCAAGATTACAATTGCGCTCCTTCACCGCGACTTTGAAGAAAATATTTTGACCGAAGCGATGGACGCGCGGTGACACGGCTCGTAGCTCGACCCCGTGGCACGACTGGCTCCCGCGGGCGCCCGGGCGCCGTTCTCGATCGCGGTGATGATGTCGGCCCTCAACTGGGCGTCATAGATAAGACGGTTTCGATATTGGTGGTTAAGTTTTGTTAGATCCACACGTGAGATCGTCCATTTCTCATTTAAAGAATTGCTACCGCGCGGCACGAGAAAGCCTGCGCTGCGCGCCAACGCCCCCACCGCGCAACCGAAGAAGTGACGCGACCAACTCCGTGTAGCCTACCAGTCGCGGGCTGGCTGGGGCAAACATTAATACCGTCCGCCAGCGTTTGTAAGGAGCGCCGCCTAGTCGGCTGACGCAGCCTCGCTCACCAGTCGGTTGAGGATCTTCAGCAGCTTTTCGACGTTGACCGCCGTGCCGTGCTCACGTACCCACGGCAGGACGGGACCAAGCCAGCGTTGGGCATGAAGTGGTGCCGACGCACCTGACCTGATCACGCCAATTAAAAACCCTAACCAGCTTTCCTAATATCGCGTAGCAAGGCTTTCACCGCATCGATCTTAACGTCGGGTTTGATAAGATTTTCGAGCTTGGCGCGTCCTATCAGCAGTTTGCGTATTTGAGTTTTGTCCTGGAGAAACTCACCAAGCCGCACATAATTCCTACGCATCGCCATACCTTTATCCAGGAAGGCATGCAGATCATCGACGGAGAATGGCTTGCGCAAAAAGCCATCCGCTTCGGCTTCAACTGCCGCTATCTCGGCATCAGTCAAAAGGCCACCACTGATCAACATCACTGGGATACCGACGTCATGGCGCCGCACACGGCTCATGAGCTGAAGTCCGTCCATACGAGGCATCCGGATATCGGATATGACCAAATCGATTTCCCTTACACGCATCGCCTCGATCGCCTCTTTGGCATTCTTCACCACAACGACACACGAAAAGAATTTATTTAAATGAATCTTAAAGAATTTTAGCAGCGTATTGTCATCATCTACCACCAATATATTGCTGATACGGTCATAGAATCGGTCCCCATCAATCAGAATCGGCTTTTCGTCTCTCCTATTCTGATCATCGTTCGCCATACATGCTCCTTAGCGCAATTGTCTGCAGTGCCTATCGGACGGCCTCTATGGAAACTTTAGCTTAGCAAAAACAATGGCATTAGATTCCCGTAATATCAGTTAGTAATGCCTGCCAAGCGGCACCAGATCGCTGATGTATGGCGAGTTGCCCCACCGCTTGTGTTACCGAAGATAAACAATATGTCATCAGGAAATACTGATTTGCCAGGATTTGGCAAGAGCTTATCCAAAAGAGGCTTGGAGGAATGGCCGCGACAGCAGAGTTTAGTCGATAGCAACACCACTACTCTCTCGGAGGCCTCCGTGCGGCTTCTGCGGCAAATGCAATTAAAAATGGCGCTATTCATAAAACAGCAAATATCCCGAGGTCAAAAGTTCTTCAACATGTCAACTACAAGCGAATGACTGCCTTCGGCAGCGAAATCCGCTGCTGATTTGCCGTTCACATTAACCAGACTGCGATTCGCACCCGCATCCAGTAGTCTTTGAACGCAATCGGTTCGCCCTGAATTCGCAGCGAACATTAGTGGTGACTCACCTCTCAACGACTTCGTCTCCAAATTTGCCCCATGTTTAAGAAGTAATTCTACGACCCGGAGCGCTCCTTGTCCTGCAGCTATTGAAAGAGCGGTCCTTCCGATCTCACTTTCAGTTTCTAGAGAGGCGCCTTTCTCAATGAGTAGTTTTGCAACCTCTTCCCTATCCCCTGCCGATGCTCTCATCAGATAAGTCATTCCTGCACCACAATGAGTCTCCAAATTGATCTTACGTTCTAGGATGTGCCTGATGTCTCGCATACTGTCAGTTTTAATGGCTTGATTAAGCTCTGACACTGGCTCGAGATCGCTCCTAGGTTCAATCACAGAAGCCCCCGCTGCAAGAAGCATTTCGTGAAATATTTTTTGAGCATTTGTATCAATATTGAATATCCACCGCCGTGTCGGGCCGACTTTGCTTAGTCGACTTATCTCGGAAATCACCCCGCCAATAATCTCTCCACTCGAGCTAGGTCGGTCCAGGTAGGCGAAATGAGTGAACCGAAAATTCGTGCACCAGGGTAATCTCAAGGAAAGCTTCGCTACGTCCGCAACAATTGCAGCTGCTAAGTCACCTGATTTAGCCGTCGGCCTAAGTCTCGGTGTAAATACAACAAACTGCCTGCAATCGGAATCAGGTTGGACTTCTACGGCTTCATGCCGACTAGCTGCCTCAGCTATGGCTTTACCGAACTTCCGTCGGTGACCGTGGACCACTGAACGGTCGTTCTCCGACCTAGCGGAAAGCACCAGACAAAAATCGAAGTAATACGAGCCTTCAGTCTGAACTGGACAGGCAAGATTTGGATCCCAAATCTGACTGTTGTGGTCAAGAAGGACGATATCAGAACCCAAGATGTATTTCATCGCGTAGCTCCTCTCGTGCTCACTTATTGGAAGCCCATTAACCTATCGGCATCACATAGAATGGCCATTAATTAAGTGCCGAAAACCAGTTACCATCAATAAAACTAGCATTTAGAATTTTAACGAAGACTGATAAGAATCTGAATCCCAACCCATATACCGGTGCGCGGTTAGTCATATGTCTTTCTCGACGACTAATATGTTTATCGAACCATCCTGTGACAGGTCGGGACGTAGCTAGGTTGCCCAGTTCTATCCGTATTGTAGCTCTGCCTTGTAAGCGGTCCGGCATCCACGTCTCCTAGCCGCCCGTTACGTTTGCTAGGTTGCCATTCGTCAACACATAGACGGAGGGTTCAGCAGTGGCCGGAAAGACAGCAAAGGCAGAGATCAGTACCGAGACTCGGCGGCGGCATA
>CAIYRB010000138.1 GCA_903928445.1 uncultured Pseudomonadota bacterium
GCCGATGGCGACGGCGGCTTCGGTCACGGAGCCGGCCACCACGGCTTGCGGCAGGCTGGCGAGAAACTGGTATTCGCCCACCCCAAATGGAGCGTCTGGGACGCTCTGCCGGCGCACGAATAGCAGCTGATCGTCGACCGATGGGCCCGCTGCCTCAGGGGCTATCTTTGGCGCGACGGGGGGCGGGTTGTCTTGCTTGGTCCCGGCCTTCTCAAGGTTGCTGGGCACCTCGCTCGGTTCGGCCCGTTTGGGGGGCGTGACGCAAGCGGTGGCGACCAAGCTAGCCACGAGCCAGACGCCGGGATGTCCGAGGGAGCTGAAGAATCGGCTGCTGCGCATGAAATACCTCTTGAGCCTGGGCCGTGCCGGTCGTGGCGCATGGGCGTTCATCGCCGTGGTCGCCTACACCTTAGCAGGATAGCAGGGAGGGCGCGCCGCGAAAACCCACATTGGCAGCGACGGGGCTGTTTCTCCGTCAGCCTAAAGATCAAGCGACAGCGAGGCAAGGTAACGGCGGTCTTCGCTGGCCGTGCTGGTGGATGAGACATCGACACCGTAGCTAGCGAACTCCAGATCGATGCCACTGACATTGAGCGTGACCCCATAGGTGATAAAACCCTGGTTGACGCCGACGCGCGCCGCTAGCGGCGCCACGATTAAGGGATTGCCATAGAACAGCTCAGCTCCCGCGTGCAGCAGCTTGGTGGCCGAGATGCCCTGCAGGCCGTAGGATTGAGCCGCGGTGCCGATCGGGATGTGGTGGGCGTCGATGGCGACACGCATGTTTACCGCGTGCGATAGGCGCGGCGTGATGGCAATGCCCACCCGCACGTCGGTGGGATCCACGGTCGACAGCGCGTTGGCATTGCTGATCGTGCCGTGAAAGAGGTTGCCGCAGACGTTTTCTGGCTTCTGGGTGTAGGGGTTTAGGTAGTTATTTTTACAACCGGTGGGCAGGTTCATCACCGACATCCCGAGGGTTGGAAACCAAAAGTCGGCGAAGGTGTACAAGAGTCCGGCGTCCAGACCAAGTCCGGTGAGCTTGTTGGCATCCTCTTGCAAATGCCGGCGCATCATGGTTTTACTCAGCAGGTCATTAGACGGGATCAGATCCTCAAAGGCATAGCGCAGCATGGGGCGCACCTGGAGTCCGGCATTGAGGCGATTGTCGCTACTGGTAAAGCCGAGGTCGATGACGGCACCAGCATCGGCAATCGCTGTCACCTGGGCCACGTTCGGCGTGTCTTTGGTCACTAGGGCCTGCACCGAGGTGTTGGAATAGAGACCGATGGCCATCGGGGTCTCTTTGTCGATATCGAAGATGGTGACGGGAAACAAACCACCGCGGACCCACAAGGGCTTGCCGCTGATGTCATTGCTTTGACTCAGTACCGCTTCGACATTTTTGCTCGGAGCGCCTTTAAAGGCCGTGTAAAATTTACGGCCATTGCTGTTGGCGCCGGCAATGGCGTTGGGGAACTTACTGACGTTGAAGGTGCTCCGCGAGCGGGCCTTGCGGGAGCGGCCGATGCCGGCGGGGTTGGTCCAAACGGAGTTTTCGTCATTGGCGACACCGGTAAAGGCATCACCCATACCCATCGGCCGCACCGCATTAAATTCGCCCGGGATTTCCTCTGCCGCGGCGGTGGTCTGGACGACCACCGCCGCCACAGCGGCAGCCCAGAGGCTGCTTAGCGCTAGTCGCCTGGCATAGTGCGGTACCTGTCGCCGTGAGCGGTGCCGTAGGTCAATCATGGCGCGTCGTCACCATCGTTCGTGCCAACATCTCGAGGTCTTCGCCATGTTGTTTAAGCCGCCGGATCTCGGCGTCTCGGGCCGCCAGTTTTTCCTGGAGCGTGGCGAGTTCGGTGTCTTTTGCCGCGATCACTTCGTCCTTCATGTGGGCGATCTGTTCGGACATCCGGGAAATTTGCCGAATCGAGTCCTGCGTCATGCGCAGGATCTCGCGGTTCTCTTCTTTTGCCAGGCTTAAGTGGTCAAGCAGCAGCGCCAGTTCCGGAGCTTGGCCGCGATCACCACTGAGAGATAAAAAGCCGGCGCCTTCGTTGGCGGCCCCGGCGCGTGCAGCTGGGGCTGGCCCATCTTGGTCAAAGGTCGGCAAGGGTGGCAATTCATCTAAAGCCGTCAGGGAGGTCGCGGCTGGGTAAATGAGTAACTGCCCCCCGCTGCTGCGGCCGACCAGCTCACCGCGCCGTAACCTCCGCCAGACCTCGGTCTCAGATATTAAGTGCTGCTGCGCATAGGCCGAGGCGGTCAACCCCGAGCCGACGCTTTTGGGGTCAACCGGCTCGTTCGGTTGGCGAACATGCAGTTCTTTGCTGTCTTCCCCAGCGCTTGGTCGACCAATCGATGCGGTCACGCGCGTCACTCCTTTGGCCTGTTTAGGAAATCATAGCCTGGTTTTAACTCAGGAACCTAGTCTCTTCAACCGATGTCCTAGGGGTACCTCTCGTGGTGGGCTAGGCGGCAAGTGTCGCTTGCGCTCCTTACGATACTCCTAGACGCAGGGGATCTGCATGGCGCCGAGCAAGACGAGTCACTTTCTGCAAAAGCACCGCGGTCATTTCATCCTCTTGCTGCTGTGTATGGCGATTGCTGGAGCCTGCACTTGGACGATGTGGCGCCACTACACGCACCACGATCCTGAGGGCTTTATCGCGGCGATGGAAAACCGGCTGCTCGACCTGCGCTTTCGTCTACGCGGCGAGATCAAGGCATCAGGCAAGATCGGGGTGCTGGCGATCGATGAAAAATCCCTGCAGCGGCTCGGCCGCTGGCCCTTTGCCCGCAAAAACTACGAGCGCCTGCTGCACAATCTGAAGCAGCTTGGTGCTGGCTGGGTCGGCATGGACGTCGTCTGGAGTGAGCCCGAGCGGCCACTGCTTGAAGATGTGCAGCCGAATATCGCCCGCATGCAGGGCTACCAGGTGAAAAACTTCAACAAGTTCTCCCTCGAACTGAAGGAAATCGCCGCGGTGATGAAGGCTGGTCCTGGCGATCGTTCGCTGCTGCAGGCTCTGCGTAGCTACAAAAATGTCATCCTCGGCTACGCCTACTATGGCACCAAGGATGAAGGCGAGCAGCTTGGTAAGGAACCGTTTCGCGGCTTTAAGCCGATGCAAAACTCGGCGCTCGGTGCCGTCATCTTACCCGATGGCATGGAGCTTAAACACTACCGGCAGTTTGTCTCCTACGGCATCATCGCCAACACTGAAACGATCGCCAGTGGTGGCGAGCAGTTTGCCTTCTTCAATAACGAGCTGAGCGCGGACGGAATTTACCGCTGGGTGCAGCTGGTCCGCAATATCGATGGCAATTTGATGCCGGCGATGGGTCTAAAAATGGCGGCGCAAATCCTGGGGCGGGAGCCGGTCGTGTTTTTTGACCAGTTTGGCGTCAGCGACATCTCCTTGATGAACCCAAGCGACGACAAGGACCTCATTAAGATCCCGGTCGATCCAAGCGGCGCCGGACGGATCTTGATCAATCACCTTGGTGGCCGGCAGTCGATCGAGCATTTCAGCCTTGCCGATGTCTACGACATGACCCTGACCGATGGGCAAAAACGGCGCATGAAGGGTATGAGCTTTATGCTCGGGCCGACCGCGATCGGCATCAACGATTTGCGCGCAAACCCCTTCGATGCGGGCTTTGACGGGGTGGAACAGCATGCGACGATCATCGACAACATCATCAGCGGCCATTTTATGCGCCGTACGGACACCATCTACACCACGGAAATGGGTATCTTAATCGGTATCTTCGTGCTCTTTGCGCCACTGATGATCTTCGGTAAAGCCGTGCTTTCTGGCGCGAGCATGGTGCTGTTCCTGATCGCTTACTACTATTTTGATAAGTATGTCTGGTTTGGCCACAATCAGTGGGTCTACATGGGCATGCCCGTGATCGAGATCAGCTCGATGTTTGTCGGCACGACCCTGTATAAATACGTGACGGAGGAGCGCGAGCGGAAAAAAGTCAAAGGCGCCTTCGGCATGTACCTGAGCCCCGACGTGATCAATAAGGTCTTGGATGATCCCGAAGCCTTGAAACTCGGCGGTGACAAGAAGGAGCTAACGGTTTTCTTTTCCGACGTCCGTAGCTTCACGACGATCTCCGAGAGCCTGACGCCAGAAAAGCTGTGCGAACTGATGAACGACTACTTTACGCCGATGACCTCGATCATCCTGCGCTCGGGCGGCGTGCTCGACAAATACATCGGCGATGCCATCATGGCTTTTTGGGGCGCACCCTTGGCCGTGGCTAATCACGCCGAGGTCGCCGCCCTGTCCGCGGTGCAGATGCTTTATGCCTTGGATAAACTGCGGGTCGATCTGCCGAAAAAGGGCTTTCCGCCGGTCGATATCGGCATCGGCCTAAACACCGGCATGATGTCGGTGGGTAATATGGGATCCGGCGAGCGCTTTTGCTACACGGTAATGGGCGACTCGGTGAACCTCGGTTCGCGCCTCGAGAGTTTGACCAAAGAGTATGGCATCAAAATCATGATCAGCGAGGCGACCCGCAAGCAGCTAAAGCGCCCTGATCTGATCGTGCGCGATTTGGATGACATCCGCGTCAAGGGCAAGCTCGAGCCGGTGAAGGTGTTTGAACTGATGCGGCCTGATTATCTGCCATCCGAACCAGCGGTACGCAGTTTGGTCGGTGAATTTGAAGCCGGTCGCGGCTTTTACCGTCAACAGGATTGGCCCAAGGCCAAGCAGCACTTCATGGGGTGCTTGGCCCTGAAACCCGATGATGGCCCCGCAGCCTTGTACCTGGAGCGGATCGCCGAGCAAGAACAGGCTCCAGCGCAGCCAGACTGGGACGGCGTCTACACCTTCAAGCACAAGTAACATTCTGTAATTAGAGTATTAAATATAATCATTAAAGCTTTTTTGGTGACATCCCGATGCGTCTTCCATAAAGGCCAAACAGCTTGGCCTTTGCTGTTAGCTCTGCGAGCTATGGAGGAATCACCATGCAGACCCCAATACGCATTCCCCGGACCGATCAGACACGGGTGCGTGCACCCCGCGTGCCATTTGATCTCGAGGTCAGATCGAAGACGATTGGGACGAGCGCCGATTACAGCTTTTCCACCGAAGACGTGTCGCGCTCCGGCCTACTGCTGCTGTGGGAAAAAGATGGCCGCATGCCATTTATTGTCAACACTTTGATCGAGATGGTCATCGATCCGGACGCTAGCTGTCTCGACCAACCGGTGATGTGTTTAGGCAAGGTCGTGCGGCGAGAGCATGCTGACGGTGGCAACGGCACCACAACGCGTCTTGGCATCCAGATCGTGCAGTGGGATCATCACGACCAAAACCTTTGGGAAGGATGTTTGTCGCAGCTCGAACAGCGCTTTGGCGTGGATTCCGTCGCCAAGAGCGCCTAGACTTAAGGCGTTGGGCGCAGTCCCTTGCCCCAGTCTTTGACTTGCTTAGATGTGAATGGAATGGTGCGCCATGCCGATGTCTCGATCGACTTCCCAAGCCGCTTCTGCAAGCACGGATATCCCCCAGAGCCCCCAGAGCGCGGTATTGATCATCGGTGCTGGCAACATGGGGGCAGCCTTCGCTAGGGGCTTGGTTAGCGCGGGTGGCTTCAAGGTGCTGGTGCATGATATCCATCAGGCGCGCGTCGGCGAATTAAGTCGCACCCTGCAGATCGAGGCCGTCACGTCGCCGGCTGCCGCATTGGTCGGTGTTGACGCGGTGATCCTTTGCGTCAAGCCCCAGGATCTCGCCGCCGTTGCAGGGCCTTTGGCTGGTCAGATTCCAGGCGCTTGTCTTGTCATCAGCATCCTGGCCGGCATGCAGATCCAAGACATCGCGAACCTCTTGCGACATCACGGCGCTGTCGTGCGAGCCATGCCAAATATCGCTGCGACGGTGCACGCGGCTGCCACCGCCATCAGTGGCAACGACGCCTTGAGCGAGGTACAAAAATCCCTTGCCGAACGCATCTTCAAAGCCATTGGCGAAGTCGACTGGATCAAGGAGAGTCTGCTCGATGCCGTGACCGGTCTATCCGGCAGCGGTCCCGCCTATCTATATATGGTCATCGAGGCGCTGACCGATGGTGGCGTCAAGATGGGGATACCGCGCATCTTAGCGGCGCGCTTGGCGACCCAGACGGTGCTCGGCTCGGCCCTGTTAGTCAAAGAGACCGGTTTACATCCAGCGATCCTTCGCGACCAGGTCACAACGCCAGGCGGCACGACCATCAGCGCCATCCATGAACTTGAAGATCGCGGCCTACGGGCCATGTTGATCAGTGCGGTCGAAACCGCAACCCTCCGCTCGGCTAGCTTGCGCCAAAAAACCTAACGATTGTGAACGGTTAATTTGTCGGCCCAGCGCTTCGTTGGGTTAACATGTATTTATCATCAAAAATCTAGTAGTACTTTAACCATCAACAGGAGGTTTCATGCCCAAATTATATCGTCCTTGGTCGATTTTGAAGGTCCTACGTTCCTTCGCCGTCGTCTTAATAACCGGTAGCACTGTTCTCAGCGCATCCATGCTGCCAACCGACATCGCGCAAGCCCGCGCCGGTGGTGGCCGCAGCAGCAGCGGCCGTCGTGCCAGCACGCCCAGCTACCGCCAACCTTCGTTCAGCCAACCTACAGCTCCTCGCGTCGAGCCGGGTCGGCCTTCGAACGCCTACACACCACCTGTCGCAGCGACCCCGCCCCCGCCACCGCGCGGTGGCTTTCTGCGCAGTGCGGCTGGCGGTTTAGCCGGCGGCTTTCTCGGTAGCATGCTGTTTAGTTCCCTGGGTCGCGGCAACCCTGGCGGTTACGGTGGTGGTGGCTACGGTGGCGGTGGCGGTGGTGGCGGAGGTATTGGACTTCTGGAACTGCTGCTATTTGCCGGGGTCGCCTACTTTGGCTACCGCTGGTGGCGCAACCGTCAAAATGACGGCAACGCCGCCATGGCCAGCGATAATATCGTCAACTTTCGGATGCCGCAGGAGGTTGCAGCTCCCGCTCTGGTCAATGCGTCCCGAGTGGTGACTGCGATCACCGCCGAAGAGGCCTCGGATCTTTTCTTTCGCATCCAAGGCGCCTGGACCCGTCGTGATTTGAGTTCGGTGCAAGACATCCTCGGCAGCGAGATGGCTGCTGATCTCAATAAGGACTTGCAGGATCTGAAGGCGCGTCAGCGCATCAATCGCCTCGAGAACATCTCCATTCGTCACGTCGACGTCGGCGAAGCTTGGAGTGAGGCTGGATCTGACCTAGTCGGCGTGCGCTTTACGGCAAATCTGCTCGATTATACTGTGGAGGAAAGCACTAACAAGGTCGTCGAAGGCAGCGACACCGATCCGGTTAAGTTTAATGAGGACTGGACCTTCTCCCGGCCGAGCACGGGTGGGCGTTGGCAGCTAGTCGGGATCGAACAAGTTTGAGGTCGCTGCCTTTCTAGTCAATTTCCCATAGTTTCTGCTCTAGGCTTGTTGCGCATCCAACAAGCCGTTTTGCTACAGCCCCAATTCCGGATAGCCTAAACTCTTAGTTGCGTAGACCTTAATTTAACGATTTAATTGATGTTATATAGAATATATTGCAATGTATTAAAAACCATGCAATTATTCTATAAGGTCTTCATGACCTTCTGGCCTATCCCCTGCCCCCTGCTGCTCTCCTTCCCGCCATTCCAAAGGATCCTCCATGCGCTCTCTCGTCTTAGCTTCCGCCGTTCTCATCACCTCAGCCCTTGGCTATTTCTGCGCTCCCACCGTACTCGACGCCGCCGTCGGCATCGAATCCGAGTTCCTAGCCAACCAAGCGGCCCAGCAGCGCGCGGATCTTTACGCAAACGATCGCATCCCGACCCTGTGGCCGGTAACCAGCCACGTCGTGCCGCGGGCGTCGCTCTCAGCCAGCCGGTAGTAGCAGATAGATGCTGGTCCCAGCGGGCTGCTCTTCTGGTTCAGCCCAAATGCGACCACCCATGCGCGCCATCACCTTGGCGACGACCGATAGGCCGATCGAGAAGCCGTGATCGTCGTCGCTTGCAGTAGCACCATCGCTCGTTTGCGTCAGGCCATCCTGATTGCCCAAGTAGCGCAGATGCGGCTTGAACAGGTTGGCGACATCGGCCGGCGCTAGGGGCAAGCCGTTGTCTTTAAATTGTGTGGTCAAATAGCGTCTGCCGCTGTGCTCTCTGGTGTCATGATGCTCGCTTTGGGCGACACTGATGACTAGTTGACCGGTGGGACTTATGCCACGCAAAGCCCGTTGCACGATATTCAGCAAGGCCAAACGAATGTATGTTTGGTCGGCAAGCACCGGTGCAAGCGGAGTCGTAGCATGCCAGGTAAACGCTCCTTGCGATACTTCGGCGGTCCAGGCAAGGATGTCGGCGAAATTCAGCGCCGTCAGCTTTGGTGCGTGCTGGCTGTCGCGCACGCTTTGAATGACATCATGCGCATAGGCGCCAAGCTGGGTGGCGTGCGAGCTCAACTTATCGCACAGCCCGAGCAGTTGCGGGGCATCGCCTTGCTGCAGCGCGGCTCTAGCCTGCTGGCACAGCGAGGTGATGGTGCCGCGGCTGGACCCAATATCCTGGAGCACGGCGGCAGCGAACAGGTCGCGGTCGAGTGCTAGGCGCTCCAAGCGATCAACCGCGAGCTTGTGGCGCATTTGTGCGCGCAGTCTGGCGATGAGGACCGCCGGTAGTCCACCCTTTTCGATGAAGTCGTCGGCGCCCTGCTCGAGTAGCTCCATCTGCGTCTGTTCGCCGCCACGTCCGGTGAGGATGATGACGGGAATCTGGCTAAGGTGGTGGTCGCTGCGCATGGTTGCCAGCAACTCCTGGCCGTTCATGCCAGGAATTTCCAGATCGAGGATGACCAGGTCTGGAGGCTCATCGCCGTTGATGATGGCGAAGGCCTCGACACCCGTGCTGGCGAGCTTGACCTTGACCTGAAGCTGGTCGGTGATGGCTTCCGCGTAGATCTTTTGATAGCGGACCTGGTCTTCGACGAGGAGGATGGTGAAGTCGCCTGGCGTCATGACAGACCCCGCTCTGGTTGTGCCGCCACGACCGGCAATTCGACGCACATGCTGGCACCTTGACCCAGCCCTGGAGACTCGGCCCAGACGCGTCCACCCATGGTGGTGATGACCTTTTGCACCAAGGCTAAGCCGAGGCCAAAACCGTCGGCTTTTTGCTCGCTAGAGCTGCCGCGCACAAAGGGCTCAAAGACCCGGCGCAACTCCTGCTGCGGAATACCGCGCCCGTTGTCGGTGAAACGAGTGGTGACATAGGTGCCCAAGCTGCCAGGCCGCGACGCCTGTTGGCTGACAGTCACTTCGACGACCTGGGCATCCGGGCGACGATATTTGACCGCGTTTTGCACGATGTTGAGCACAGCAAGGCGGAGGAAGTGCGCATCGGCGAGCACTGGGACCAAAGTGCCTGCTGCGCGGCAGCGTAGCCTGACTGCGGCATTGGCCTGCCGCGGCGAGGCGATATGCTCGACCCAGGTAAGCAGTGGCGCCAGCTCTTGTGCCTCGAGTTTGAGTGGCTTATGAGCCATGCGGACCATGCGGAGGATATCTGCAGCGTAGGCTCCGAGCTGGTCGGCGCGAGCTTCGAGCTGGGTGAAATCCTGCAGCATCTGCTGGCGGTTTTTGACCAGGCCGTCGTCCACCTGCAGCCGACACATCTCGGCAACCGCCATGATCGTCGTTTCCAGGTTGCGGATGTCGTGCAAGACGCCAGCGGCGAAGATGTCCATGTCGACCGCCAGCTGACTGAGTCGCTCCAATACTGATTTATGCCGGATCTGCGTCTTCAGACGCGCGACAAAGATCTCTGGCGCAGCGCCCTTTTCGACAAAGTCGTCGGCACCGAGGTCGAGCAGGCGGCGCTGGGTTTCTTGATCGGAGTTTCCGGTCAGCACGATGACCGGCATGGTGTCGAAGTTAGGGTCCTGGCGGATGCGCGTCAATGTGGCTTCGCCGCCGAGCTTTGGCATGTTTAGATCGAGGATCAGCAGATCATAGGGCTGCGCTGAAGCCAGCTTGGCCAGTGCCTCGACACCATTGACGGCAAAATGCACGAAGCACGGCAGGGCATCGGTGATCGCCATCTCATAAAGATGGTGGTAACGGGTCACGTCATCGACCATCAGAATCCGGTAACGGGGAGCGGCCACCTGGGCTCCTTCGAATGCAGTTCGGGTTGTGAGTTAACGCTAGCAAGTTTTGCGTAAATAGGCGACGACATAAACCTATTGACGTGAGTGGCGAGCTCTTGCATCTTTAGGTGAAACCTTTTTAGCCAAATCGCCCGAGTCGTCGGACGGAGTGGGTTCATCTATGATCGTCGCGGAAAATCTTAGTAAGTCCTACGGTGGCCACCGAGCGATCGATAGCGTCAGCTTTCGCATCGGTGCTGGCGAAATCGTCGGCCTGCTGGGTCTGAATGGTGCCGGTAAAAGCACGATTCTGAAGATCCTCGGCAGTTTTCTCATGCCCTCGGCGGGGCGTGCCCTGGTCGGCGGCTATTCGGTCGATGAAAACCCCGAGGCCATTCGCCGCTTGATCGGCTACTTGCCCGACGTACCGCCGCTCTATGATGAGATGACGGTGGACGCCTACCTGCGCTATGTGGCGAAGTTAAAGAACGTGGCGCATGGCGATGTTGCCAAGCGCGTGGATTTTGTCGTCGGTAAGACCAATCTCAAGCGTGTCGTTAAATACCAGCTGGGCGACCTGTCGCACGGCTTTCGCCAACGCGTCGGGATCGCTCAAGCCTTGGTCCATAACCCCAAGGTGATCATCCTCGACGAGCCGATCAATGGCCTCGACCCAGTGCAGATCGTCGAGATGCGTGACCTGATCACCTCGCTGCGCGGCCAGCACACCGTCGTCCTGTCTAGTCACATCTTATCGGAGATCACCCGTACCTGCGACCGGGTGTTGGTCGTCGATCATGGCCGGTTGGTGGCTGAGGGCTCGGAAGCTTCGCTGCAGGCCACCATGACCCAGACCATGCGTTTGACCTGCGAGCTCGACCGACTGCCTGAGGGCTTGATCGCGACCCTGCAAAAGTTGCCAGGAGTGGCCAAGGTGCAGCGGATCACCGGCCAAGGCGGCGAGCGTCTGTTGCTGGACACCGACGCCGATGTGCGCTCCCAGGTGGCCAAGCTTGTGGTCGATACGGGAGTCGGGCTGCTTGGACTTAGCCGCAGCGAAGCCGGCCTCGAAGGGGTCTTTATGAAACTGATCAAACCGGCGGAGGAACGCGCCCATGGCTAAGGTTCTGCTCGTGGCGCGGCGAGAGCTGCGGGCTTTTTTTTCCACCTGGATGGGCTACATCATCGCTGCCGCAGCTTTGTTTATCGAAGGGCTGCTGTTTAATGCCTACGCCGTCGGCAGCTCGCCCAAGCTGTCGGCTGAGGTCCTATCGGACTATTTTTACTTCGCCTCCGGGATTGCGATGGTCGCTGGGATCTTTCTTGCCATGCGCCTGATCGCTGAAGAAAAGCAAAATGGCACCTTGGTGCTGTTCTATACTTCGCCGATCAGCGAGCGTCAGTTGATCTACGGCAAGTTCCTCTCGGTGTTCGCCTTTCTCGTGGTCATCCAGGCCTTGTCGTTGTATCTGCCGGCCTTGATCTTTATCAACGGCAAGATCTCGTTTGGCCATCTGGCCTCGGGTTACCTGGCGCTGATCTTAATCGGTGCTGCCGCGGCGGCCATTTCGCTCTTTGCTTCAGCCATTTCGCCCAACCAGTTGGTTGCGGGAGTGACCGGGACCTTGTTCCTTGTCACCTTTCTCGTGTTGTGGATGGTCGCTGATATCGTCGAGGCTCCGTTTAAGGAGATTTTTGGCTACTTAGCGATCCATAATCGACATTTTCCGCCGTTTTCGCAGGGCATTGTGCATACTCGTGATCTGGTTTATTACGGCAGCGTCATCGTATTCTTTCTTGAGTGCTCGGTGCGTGTTCTCGAAGCACGGAGGTGGCGCGGCTGATGCCAAAGCTTCTCACATGGCTTAGACTGCCAATCTTGTTGATCGGCGTGATCCTGCTCTTCGTCGCGGATCGCTACCTTGGGACTGAGTCCTACCACAATGCGTTGCGTTACGCCGCCGTCGCCCTGGTCGGCCTGAGCTTACTGTTTACCTTGGCGCTTGGCAGCATTGCCGCGGGGCGAAATCTTCGCCAGGAAGCGACCGGTTGGCGCCTACTCAGCGTCTGGCAGCTCCTGTTGCTCGTGGCGCTGGGTGCTTATGTCGCCTATGTGAAGGTGCTGGGTCAAGAGCCCGCGCCGAGCACGCCCTTGGCTAAGGTGCTTCTTGGGGCTTGGCTGGTGCTCGGAATCCTTGCCTTTGCCACTGGGGTCGGTGGCGAGTGGGCGATGCGGACGACGGGTCGCGGCGACCAGGCAGAGCCGCTGCGCGTCAAGCGCGCTAGTCTGGCGTGGCTGGCAGCCGGGATGCTGCTGGCGTTCCTCGGCGCCGTCAATTACGCCGCGTCGGTCAAGGACAAGCAGCGCGACTGGAGCTACCTGAAGGTCAACACGCCGTCCGAATCAACGCTGCATATGGTCAAAACGCTGAGTTCCGATTTAAATATCTTAATGTTTTATCCGCAGGGCAATGAAGTGCGCACCGCGGTGGTCGACTACGTGGCGGCCGTCGCGGCGGCTAACCCTCACGTCAAGATCACTTGGTATGATAAGGACGCCGATCCAGTGAAGGCCGAGGAGTACCGCGTCACCCGCAATGGCCAGATCGTCTTGGATCTTAAGGACAAGAAAAGCCGCATCGACACTGGCACGACCTTGGCCAAGGCGCGGTCGGTGTTGAAGACCTTGGATAGCGAATTCCAAAAATCCTTCCTTGAGGCGACGGCCGAGAAGAAGACCCTGTACTTCACCAGGGGTCACGGCGAGGCCACCTGGATCGGCGAGACGGCGGAGAATCCGCTGCGTTCGCTGCGCACCCTGAGCGACTTCCTGCGCCAGCAGAATTATACAACGCGCATGTTTGGGGTCGCTGACGGCAGCCTGTCGGCTGTTCCTGATGATGCCTCGGCCGTGCTGATTATCGGCCCGACCAGCCCCTTCCAAAAGGAAGAGGTCGAGGCTTTGCGCACCTACGTTCAAGGCGGCGGCAATGTCTTTGTCGCGGCCGATATCGACAAACCCGAAGGGGCGCCGCTGCCGACCACCCCGGCCACCCCGACTACCCCAGGCACTGATCAGCAGCCGCTCTATGCTCTGCTGACTGAGCTCGGCTTGACCTACCATGCCGAGCCACTGGGTAACGAACGCAATCATTATCCGGCGACGCATAGCCAGGCCGACATCTGGGTCATCTTCAGCAATGTCTTCACCTCGCATGAGTCGGTGGTCAGCCTCGCGCGTCACGATGAACGCGTCGGGATTTTGCTATTCCAGTCCGGCTATTGGAGCGTGGGCCCGGGCGACGGCAAATGGAAGGTCAGCGAGACCGTGCGCGCCTTGACCGATACCTTTGCCGACACCAACCGTAACTATCAGTTCGACGCCGGCGAAAAGCGTGAGGCCTTTGTCCTTGGCGCCGTAGCCGAACTAAAGGCGAAGCCGACGGCGCCCAAGGGTAAAATCGAGAGCCATCAAGGTCGCGTCGCCCTTTTTGCCGATGCCTCGGCCTTCTCCGACGCATTAGTGCGCAATATCGGCAATGCCCTGTACTTTTCCGACACCTTGAAGTGGCTAGTCGGTGATACGGCGCTACAGGGAGAGTTGGCGAACGAAGAGGATGTCAAGATTCGCCACACGCGTAAAGAGGATGTCATTTGGTTCCACGCGACGGTCGTGGTCGTGCCACTTCTGGTCCTTGGCATTGGTTTTCTAGCCACGCGCCGTCGCAAGGTTGAAACAAGCGAGAAGGTGAGTACCGATGCGGCTTGATATCTACGTCTATGGCGTGCTGCTGGCGGCTGGACTTGGGACGGCCTATTGGGCCTCATTGCCGGCCCCAAGTGGCGACGACGAGAAGGTCTCTATTCTAAGTATCGAGCCAAAGTCGGTGACGCAGGTCGCCTACAAGACCGCGACGAGCACCTTGACTGCGGTCAAGCGCCCAAGCGATGGCCGGTTTTGGGTGACCGTTACCAAGACCGAGCTACCGATGGAAAACCCCCACCAGCCCAAGGATCCAAAAGCGCCGCCGCCGACGCCCAAGACGACGACCGAGCGTTTTCTCGCCAACGAAAAGTGGACCGATGTCCTGAAGAACCTGAATCCACTCTATGTCGACCGTGTCCTAGATAAGGTCGATGATAAACAGCTTGCAGATTATGGATTGAAGGATAGCAAGGATTCCTGGACCGTCACATCGGCCGGCGCCAAGGATTTCTCGTTGATCCTCGGTAAGCGCAGTTACGGTAGCCGCAGCCGTTTTGCGCAGCAGCCCGACGCCAAAGGCCGTGTCCTCATCATCGATGGCGAAGACCTGGAGGCCTTGGAGCGCGCCAGCGCACGTCTATACGAACGGCGCTTGACCGATGTCGATCTGGCTGAGGTCACCAAGGCCGACATCACCGTCGGTGCCAAGACCAAGGCCACGCAGCATACGCAACGCGGCAAGGACGGGGTGCTCTTGTGGACCGATGCCGTCGAGGGAGCCAAGTCCAATGGCTCGCTGGATAGCTTTATGGACAAGGTTAGCAAGTTGCGCCTAACGGAGTACGCCACCACCGAGGAGGAAGCAAGCCTTCAGGCCCCCAAGCCGTTTTTAACGGTGGCCCTGACTAAGGACGGCAAGGTAGTCGACCACCTCGTGTTTAAGAAGGTGGGCACGGACAAACCGATCTACTGGGCGACGAGTGACTTCCTGCAGACCTACGTCAAGGTGTTGAATAACCGAGTCGAGCCGATGGAAAAGGATGCGGCTGGATTGGTCGCGGATGAGGCCGAGGCGAAAAAGGGCCCTTAGCTTTTGCCCTTTATGCGTGGGTGTACCCTCGTTATGACGAGGCACTCTGCAAGTTCGTTCGGCCCAAGGCCACTTCTGCCAAGTAGTGATTATGGACTCGACATTTGAGTTCAAGGTTCACAATACTCGCCTCGCCGCCGCGACAAAACATCGTCTTATGGTCTACCTCGAGCATCATCTTTTCGGGGCAACGGCTGCCATCTTCAAACTTATGAGTGCACTGACCACCGTCGCGCAACCAAATGTGATGCCTTATATCGGCTGGGATAAAGCGTCGCGCTGGGATTTCACGGCCGTGCGCCGGCGCAGCATCGACTAACTCAGGTGGAGTCAAGTTGGTAGCCTCGCGGGCCGTGTCATTTGCAGCTGCAGGCGAAGGCCCAGGCCCGTGCGCCGGCGCACTGGCGGCTGCGGCCTTCCTTGCGGCCGACCTTGCTGCCTTTTTCAGGGGATCGCGCTTAGCCAGCAAGTCTTCTATCGCTTTGCTAATGATCTGCGCCAATGACGGTACTTTACCTGCCGCAGCCAGCACTTCCCGAGCGCGGTCGATCTGCTCCATCTGCGCCTTCGTCATGGTTACCCTCAGATCCATCAGCTCTTCTTGATCAATCAGATGACCATCGGCCGTGACCCGCGAAGCGAACATTTGGACCTCGCGCTTTGATTTGCCTTTCATGCCATCCAGCAGCAGATCGCGGTTGGCAGGGGTGATCTTTGCAGCAATCACCGCTAGGTGAGAGATCTCGGTGTCGCCTGCGTCGAGCAAATCTTTGGCTCGCGGATGAAAGTGGATGACACGTGCCACCTGCACCCGCTTTAAATACTTGTCCCTACTGAGACCTATGTGTTTGGCAAACTGCTCCGTATTCATGCCGAGCATGCAGGCGGCGCGCATGGCGTCGAGCTCACTTACAAGGTAAAGGGAACGCAGACTGTGGCTTCGTTCTGCACTGTGTAAGTCTTTGGCTTCGTTTACATATTGCAGCATTTTAGATTTGAATTCAGACATTTTTGAGCCTTCCAAGTGCGCTGTTGGAAGTACCATACACCACGATTTTTTGATGCTTTTGTGACGGACCGCCGGCTCGTTACAGCAGTAGGTCCTGAGACAGCAAGATCTACCGGTGCAAGCTCGTTTGGGCTGCGCATTGCAAAAAAGATGTTTTATGTCAAATCATCCATTGGCTTTGCTGTTAGAGCTTCGACAATTTGCGTCAAGAGAAATAACATGGTGCTAAAAAATAAGCTGAAAGGAAGCTGCTTCGTGCGATCCATTTCTTAGACACGATGCGCCGGCGCACGCACATGGCGCATGTGCCTACGCCCGGATCTAGCGTCGGACGACGGAGACGACGGTGCGCCGGCGCACCGCTCTAAACACGTCTGCTCCTCACGGGGGCCAGCATAGTTTGCTCCCAGTCTTAGCAACTGTGTCGCCCCGGCCCCGGCGTTAACAGCGTCCCGCCGAGGCCAAAAGCAGCGGGCATGACAGCGTCGCGCGTCCGCAGCCGCGATCCCAGCCCATCACCTTGGTGCGACGCTTGCGTGAACGGTGCGGCCGAACCAGCAGCGTGGCGCGCTCACCTTGCAGCGGGACCGGCACGCGCAGCACTAGAGGCTGCTTCGCACTGACCTCACCACCCCATCGGCACGGGTCACAAGATGGGGTGGTGAGGTCAGTGCGCCCGGATCCTCACCACCTTGGAGGTCGAGCGCGAGCAGAGCTCGCAAGTCTTTCGCCTAACCATTCGGCTGCTGCGCCGCCTGAGCAGGTGCGCGGGATATCACCCCGACTTATGCGCCCATGTTCAGAAGTTTTGGTACATTCCCTTTCAAAAAGGGCAAAAGTCGAGCTTAGGGAGCCGATTCGTGCGCACCAGGCGCCTTACGACTGACGCAACGCTTGTCCCTGCACTTAGCCAGGTAATGACCTAGGTCTATCTTGGTAAAGCACGCCGACTTCTTGCGCACCTGGATCGCCTCTCGGTAATCCTTGACCGCATCCTTATGGATCGCCTTGACCTCACACTGCTCCGCCGTAACGACGCAATCCGCGTCGACAGAGCACCTAAACCACTCCTTGTGGGCTCGCAACGCGGCCTCCCAGGCTTTTTCCCCGGCGACAAACTGAAAGCCCCGCCCCTGTGCATCCGCATCGTTGAGGATGATGGCTTCATATTCGAGGTGGGCATCTAAGGGCTGTGCCTCAAGCGGGGCTGTGAAGCGATGGGTGGTGACCTGGTCGCGCAGGTTCTTGGCACAGTCTGGCAGGTCCTTCGTGCCGTTGCGGGCAGCCTGGTTGATCGAGCCCACCTGGCCACCGATGCCGATGACAAAATCCAAGCTAAAAGCGTAATGCGCTCCGTTTGCCTGCAGTGCAGGGGTGGCCTCGCGCAGAGTCGCCAGGCACTTGGTGAAGCTCGCGGTGAGTTTGCCGACGAGTTGCTTCAGCTCTTCGTTGCTGGCTGGAGGTGGCGGGTCGTCGGCGCTCTTGTCCTTCTTCTCGGGGGTATTGACTCGGCCACCGTCGGTGCTTACCAGCACACCTTGGGGATTGGCCCAGCCGCGGTGGCTCGGTCCGTTGGCCTTGGCGGCCTTTGCCGTGGCGCTTTGCGGCCAGCTCCCAAGCACTAGGCAGAGGGTTGTGGTGGTGAAGAGACTTTGCTGCGTCATGTGGTGCATCGAAATCCACTCAAGCTAACTTCCAGCGCGCCGTCAAAGGCAACCATCCAGCGATCATGGCATGCTCCACGGGATCCTGCAAAGGCTGCGAATATCTTTTGCTTCTATATGGTTAGCGCAAGCATAGGCGGATAGCGCTGTTGCCATGATGTAACGAATGTTGAATCTTGTTATGAGTCTGTGGTAGCCTGAATGTACAGCCCTCTAGTTACCGCCTCATCTTGAATCCCCATCATTGTTTATTGCCCTTTCCGCCATCCGACGGAGGAAGTGAAGTATGGGCCTGAGAATCGCGACGAACGTATCGTCGCTCACGTCACAGCGACATTTGCGTGAGACCCGGGAACTCCTGGACCGCTCTCTGGAGCGGCTTTCTAGCGGTTACCGGATCAATCGCGCGGGCGACGATGCGGCAGGCCTCGCCATCTCGGAAAAGCTAAGGGCTAAAATCCGCGGCTTGGTTCAAGCGCAACGCAACTCCTCCGACGGCATCTCGCTGATCCAGGTCGCCGAGGGTGGCCTGAACGAAGTGCAAAACATCCTGGTTCGCTTGCGTGAACTAGGCGTTCAGGCCGCCAGTGATACGATCGGTGGTAGGGAGCGCAAGTTTCTCGACTTGGAATACCAATCGCTCAAGGAGGAGGTTGACCGGATCGCTAACTCCACCGAGTTTAACGGCACCTTCTTGCTCGATGGCACCGGCGGGTCCTTGGACTTCCAGGTCAACACCGGTGGCGAAAACCTTCTCGGCGTCGACCGCATTTCGTTTGATGCCTTCCGCCTCGACGTCAACGTCGATAAGCTTGGACTCGAAGATGCCAACGTCGGTAATAAAGTCGATGCTCAGCGTAGTCTGTCCATCCTCGATAAGGCGATCGACGATGTCTCGGCGACGAGAGCCGAGCTTGGTGCGGTCGAAAACCGCCTGTCTTCGACCATTCGCAACCTCGGCATTTCGGTCGAAAACCTGTCGGCAGCACGTTCGCGCATCAAAGACGTCGATATCGCCGAAGAGACGGCCGAGATGACCAAACACAATATCTTGATGCAGGCGGGAACCTCGGTGTTGACTCAGGCCAATAACATTCCCAAACTCGCCTTGGCCCTCCTGCAAAATCAGCAGTAATCGTGATAACTTAGATCGAATCTAAGCCCCAAATAAAGCTATGCTCTAGGATGCTTCTCGTTGCACCTGGTTGACACCAGGCTAGTGCCATCGGATGGCTTTGCACCTGAGTGGCTTGTTTATGCAAGGCCTCCTGCCACGTCGCCGGCAGTCGTGCCGGGGTGAGCAGCAGCACTTCGCTATAGCCGAGGCGCCGTCCTTGAGCCTTGACCTGCTCGACTAGGGCCAAGGCATCGACCGCGCCCCATTCGTGGACGACGCCGATCATATCGCAACCCTTCCCCATGATCGTGAAGGTGGCCGCGGCCGCACTTGGCGTCGTCGCCTTGGTGGTCATCAGCGAGACCTGGGGGATGCGCAGCAGCGTCTGGAATTCCTTGGCGCTTCGCTCGATAGTTGGTCCAATGGGCAAACGACTCGCCAGCAGCGCGGCACACAGCTCTAAACTCGGCTCGTGTTGCAGCACGACCTTGGATTCACTGGCGCTGTGCTCCTGACGCGGCACCGAGATTAGCCAGCGCAGCTCCTCGCTACATGACGAGAAGCCGCATTTTTGATAGAATGCATTGAGGTCGCTCCACAGCACTAGGGCCTGTAGCCCATGCTGAATGGCCTCCTGCTTGAGTCCCTCGAGCAGATCCCTCGCGAGTCCTTGGCCGCGGTATTGTTCATGGGTGACGACATTGCCAACCAATCCGATGCGTAAATCCGAAGAAGGTGTCCCTCCAACCAGTCGGCGCGGCCACAGATTAGCGTGCGCCAATGGCTTTTCACTGGTACCGAGGCAATAGCTGAATGCCTCTTTGCCCTGGCCGAGCACCAAGGGATATTCTGCCTCGATCGGAAACGCCGCCCCGTCAGGTCTCAGTCCATCCTGCAGCACACGCATCAACGCCGAACGATGCTCGACCTCTTTAGGATGAAAGATCTCCATAGCAGCCCCCCGTACGATGAACATTTATTGTAGCACCTGAGCTAAATCCTTAGAGGATCATTCGCGATGGGCATCCGCTTCTCCAACTTTGGCTTTGATAAGACCGTCGACAAATTGCTCGAGGTTGAAAAGCTGCCTGTTGAGGCGGCGAAAAAGCGCAAGGAAAAGGTCGTCACCGAAAAGAAAGAGGTCGATAAGCTGACCAAGCTCGTTGCGGATCTCGACAAGGCGACCAATGCTGTCAAAGCGCAAAGTGACTTTTACCATTTAAAAGTCGAGTCATCGCACCCGGACATCATCGAAGGCACGATCAAGGGTCCAGCCGCGGTCGGCAGCTACGAATTCGAGGTGCGCGGACTCGCCCGCAGCGATAAGCAACTGGCCTACGGCTTTCCCGATAAAGACAAGACCAGCGTCGGCTTTGGCTATATGGAGATCGAACGCGAGGACAAGGAGCCCTTTGAAGTCACGGTCGAGCCGGGCTCGACCTTGGAAAAGGTCGCCATGCAGATCAACGATGCCCAAGCCGGCGTGCGTGCCATGGTCATCAATACCGGTTACAAACCGGATTCCTACCGGCTGTTGGTCCTCAGCGAGCAGTCTGGCAAGGAGGCCAAGATCAATATCGACGAGGACACCACCTTCCTCGAGTTCAAAAACCAGGTCGCCGGCCGCAACCTCGACGTGCTGTTCGAGGACGTGCCGATCACGAGCCAAGATAATGACCTGAAGGAATTGCTAGAGAACGTCAATTTTCATGTCAAACGCGCCGAGGCCGGCACCCGGGTGCAGGTCAGTATCGTCCATGACGCTGATGCAACCATTGCCGGCATTAAGACATTCATCGAGAAATACAACGACATCGTTAAGTTTTCGGCGGAACAATCAAAAAGCCCGAACGACGGCACGCCGGGCGCGCTCTCGGGTGATTCCTCGGTTCGGCAAATTATGCGGACCTTGCAGCAGGGTTTGTACGGTTCGCCTACAGGCTCGACGAAATACCAGAATCTCGCCGATATTGGCATCAGTACCAACCCCAAGACGGGGGAGTTGGTGATGGACGAATCTAAAGTTAAATCGGCCCTCGCCGACAACTATGAGAGTGTCGCGAATTTGTTTATTCGATCGAAGTTCGGTGATGGTGTTGGCGAGCGTGTTGCACAGCGGATCAAGACCTTCCGAGATCCTAACTCGGGGGTGCTGAAAAGCCGGATGCGGGGGCTCGACAGGATTATCGAGAGCCAAGACAAGGACATCGCGAACCGTGAGCGGCAGTTAGGTGAGAAGCAGGAGTCGATCAAGAAGCGGTTTTCCTCTCTTGAGAGCCAAATGTCCTCTCTCCAAGCTCAAGGTCAATATCTGGCTCAGCGCTTCGGCGCCGGCGGCCAGGAGCCCCAGGGAGGGGGCTAACAGGGGGTCACAGTGAGTAATCCGTACAGTCAGTATCAAAAGACACAAGTCACCACCGCCAGCCGGGAAAAAGTCCTGCTCATGCTGTATGAGGGAGCGATCCGCTTCACCAAGCATGCAATTGCAGCGCTCAAGCAGAAGAAGATCGCCGAAAAGGGCAAGTACATCAGCAAGGCGACCGCCATCTTGTCGGAGCTGATGGCGACCCTTGATTTTAAAGCCGGCGGCCAGCTCGCTGTCGATTTGGAAAACCTCTATGTCTTCATGATCGACAAGCTGATCGAAGGCAATATCAAGAACGACGAGGAATGCCTGACCACGGTTGAAGGCCTGCTGATGACCCTCTACGCCGGTTGGAAGGACATCGTCGAGAATCCCCGCGCCGACGGCGTCCCATCGCCACGCTTGCAGCCCGAGGAATACCAGCGCTTCGCTGCTGAGCAGTCGGCGCAACCCGCTGATGCTCAAGATAAAACCGGCGCCAAGACGGCATTTAAGATGCAGGCCTAAACGGCTCCCTCCAGGGCCGACGCCGGCCAATCGTGAAGCTTTCACAACATTCCGCCATAGAAAAAACGGAGTGCTAGTCTTAGTGAACGGGTGCAGCACCCGTCTTTTGATTAGCCTCCGTTCGTCCCTTCGTCACCGAAAGAGGGTCATCTATGGCAATTAGCCAGGCACTTTACACCGGCGTTACTGGACTTGCGGTGAACTCCGACGGCATGTCGGTCATCGCCAACAACATCGCTAACGCCAACGCTAAGGGTTTTAAAAAGGACCGAGCGGAGTTTGAGGACATGCTGTCGCTTGATCTCAACAGCGGCACTGGGTCGGCGCAGATCGGTCGCGGCGCGCGCTTACGCGATGTGCGCACGCTGCAGTCGCAAGGCGGTTTGGCCGTGACCGACAATTTGACCGATATGGCTATCCAGGGCTCCGGCTTCTTCGTGGTGAGCAACGCCAAGTCCGAAGTGCAGGAATCGGCGGGCAAGTTCTACACCAGAAACGGCGCCTTTATCTTTGATAAAGACGGTTATCTTTCCGATACCACCGGCGGACACGTTCAAGGCTACCTCGCCAACGAACTTGGCGCCATATCCTCGCGACTCCAGGATATCCGCATCGAGACCAATCAAATCGCGCCGCAGCCGACGACCAAATTAATGATGGACGTCAACCTCGACGCGCGCTCCAAGGTGCTTGAAGGCGATTTTGATCCAACCAAGGCTGAGCTAACGTCAAACTTCAACAATACCATCACGATGTTTGACAGCCAGGGCGGCTCGCATCAGATGACGACCTTCTTCAAGCGCCTTGAGGATAGCGAAGGGATTACCTTTGAATGGCATGCCATGGTCGACGGTCAAGAGGTCGTGGACGGTGACGGCGCGAAGATGAAGGAGGTCGGCAAGGGCACGGTTAAGTTCGATACTAAAGGCGTGTTGCTCGACCGGGTCATCGATATGTCCGAGGTCAACTTCGCCGGCGGTGCGGCGCAAGGCCAAGTCATCGACTTTGACTTCGGCAAGACCATCAAAGATGGTGGCAACGGCGTCGGCGCATCGAGCGCTATCGCCGCTAAGAGCGTCACCAACTTTCACAACCAAAACGGCTTTGAAGCCGGCAACATCAAGTCCCTGCGGATGGAGCTAGACGGTACGCTGCGCGGCATCTACACCAACGGCGTCACCCGCGCCCTTGGGGCCGTAGCTCTGGCAACGTTTGAAAACCAAGACGGTTTGATGAAGGCCGGACATAACGAATTCTACTCGACCATTGACTCTGGCCCGCCGAAGATCGGCATGGCGCAGACTGGTACCCGTGGGTCGATCTTCGCCTCGTCGCTCGAGGAATCCAACGTCGACTTGGCGGCCGAGTTTGTCCAGATGATTATGACGCAGCGGGGCTTCCAGGCCAACTCGCGCTCAATCACTACGACCGACTCGATGTACGAAGAAGTGATCAACCTCAAACGGTAAACATAAACTTGACTAGGTTGAGGTCAAGGCTTAGGTCGACCCTTCACGGGGTCGGCCTAGGCTTTTGCTTAGCCTTACTTTCGCCTCGCTTTAGCGCCTTTTCGGCCTTCGAGCGGCGCCTGCCCGTGCCCATATTGTTTTTGATTAAGGCGATAAAGGCTCCGGGCAGCGGCAGTTTTATCCGCACACCGCCGGGCATGGGAAACGGCAGATAGGCGGCCCGTTCAAGGATCTTCGCGGCCGGTAAGCCGGTGGTCGTCAGCAGCGAGGAAAATTCGCGCTTGGTCAACAGGCGCGCGGCGGGCCGCAGCGCTGGATAAGGCAGCTGCTGACTGACCGTCGGCAGACCCCACGGACCATAGCGATTGAGCACGACGATGGCGGCGCGACCCGACGGCTTCAGCACGCGGGCGATTTCCCGCAGCACGGCGCGGGGATCATGAGCAAACTCAAGGGTATTAATCGCTACGACCGCCTCTTGCGAGTGGTCGGCAAAGGGCAGTCTATGGGCGTCACTAGCGACAAAAGTGGCCTTCAGGCTGGTCTTGGCAAAGCGCTCTTTGAGTTCATCCAAGGCTGCAGGCATCGCTTCCGTCACGGTAACGGTCCAGCCGGACTTGGCGAGAGCCTCTGCGATCAAGCCAATGCCGTAGCCGACCTCGAGCACCTCGCGTACCTTAACGGTCTGAAACCAGTTCTCAAGAGCATACCAAACCTCGGGAAAATAGCGGCTCTTCACCGTGCGCAGGACTTGATCCTGGGCCTTGGCGTTGAAGCTGTCCCAAATGGTGGTGGGTTTTTTTTCGGAGCTCATTTACCAAGGAGCGTAGCAAAATCGGTCGCGCTATTCAAATCATCTGGCTGTGGACGGCGGCGATTTGGCCACGCACCATGCCAGCATAGGCGTCCAGGTCATCGGTCGCGGCCGGAGGTGGCAGCGGCGGCAGGATGGTGATTGCGACCCGCGCTTTGCCCGGGAGCCACGAGTGCTTTGGCATCAGTTCGGCCGCGCCGTGGATGGCGATCGGTAGGACTGGGACCTGTTCATCGCGAGCGAGTTTGAAGGCTCCGAGTTTGAACGGTCGTAGCTGGCCGTCGATGGAACGCGTCCCCTCAGGAAAGTAAAACATCGACAAGCCCTGGCGCAGTCGCTCCGCGCTGGTTTGCATCGCCAACATCGTGCTGTTTTTTCGACCGCGCTCGACCGAGACGTAATTGGCCCAGCGCATCGCATGGCCAATCATCGGGATCTTGAAGATACTGTCCTTACTGAGCCAGCGAAACTGGACATCGAGGGAGCACATCGCCCAAATATCGGCAAAGCTCTCGTGGTTTCCTACCATCACCATCGGTACGTGGTCTGGCGGGAGATGTTCGCGACCTGTCACTTCGACCTGCCATCCAGGCATGAGACGAATGAGCAGGCGGCCCCAGAGCAGTGCCATGCGGTGTACTGGCCGGCCGTCGCGGGGGCGGCCTAAAACGACCACTTTGAGGTGTGCTGCCATACACGCCAAGTAAAGGCAGAAGGTCACGGTGAATGCCATGACCCAGAAGTAAACACCCCTAATTGACCGCATCCTGCGCCTATCCTAGCTGAGCGTGGTTGGTAAAGCGGGCGTGGACATGAGCGGCGACCGCTAAGGCCACGGCCTGTTTGCCTGTCACGACCTGGGCTTGGCCCTGTCCTGCTTGCAGGAATAGGGCCTCGTGTCGTTGCTGATCCACCTTGGCGAGGTCGTTGATCACGACCAGGCTCAGATCGTAGGCGCGGATGTAGTCGGCGGCGAGCCGCTCGGCGCGCTCCGGTGTCAGCATCGCTTCGAGCTTAAAGCCAACCTTGATACCGCTCTTTGGCTGCAGCTTGGCGATGATCTTTGCCGCTTTGCGCATCGTCACCGTCATCGTCTCGATGCTCGTGCTGCTGATCTTGCCAGACACCCGTTCGGTGGGAATGAAGTCCAACACCGATGCCGCCAGGACTGCAGCCTCGGCGCCCCCTGCCAGCGCGGCCTGGGCAGCTGCCTCCATGTCCGCATTGGTCAGCGCTTCGGTGAGCTGCGTGTAGGTCTTGGGTCGGACCGGACAGGCTCCAGTGACGACCTGCGTCTGGTAGCCCAGGCGATATAACTCTTCGGCCATCGCCGAGCCCAGGGCGCCACTCGAATAATTCGAGATATAGCGGACGTCGTCGATATAGCCGCGGGTGCTCCCCATCGTGACGAGGACACCACGACCGCCGACTCTGGCCGCGTTCAAAATATGCGCTGCGTGGTCGGCCAAAACTCGTGGCTCGGGGAACTTGTGTTTGCCCTCTTCCAGTCGCGCCGGCAGCACGCGCAGGCCGATGGCCGCCAGCATGTGCAGGTTGCGCTGGACGGTAGGTGCTGCGGCCAGGCTGTCGTGCATATTCGGTACGGCCAGTACCGGTCGGCCACTGCCCAGGTAGGAGGTGACCAAGGCGCTGGTTGGCGTGTCGGTTAAGCCATGGGCCAAGCGCGCTAGCAGGCTAGCCGAAGCCGGCGCGATGATGCAGGCGTCAGCGGTCGCCAAGTGCGAGGCGGTCCCAGAAAAATGTCGTCGCACGTCGCGGCCAGCCGCCCAGGCTAAGGCCAAGGGAGTGACGAATTGCGCCCCTCCGTCGGTGAGCCAGGGCACGACCTCGGCCCCAAGTCGACGCAGCGAGCGGATCAGGCGGACGCTCTCCACAGCTCCAATGGAACCGGAGACGACCACGTCGATGGTCCATCCAACCAGGGCCGAAGAGATCGGCTCCACTTGAAGGTCACCTTCGAAGGACGTCGCCTGGTTGGGCCTCCAATCAGCTATCTGATCAGTCATGGGGGCGACCGCCATTGCAGCAAAGGATGAGGCTAAACGACTACTTGGCGGCCTTAGGGTGCTGCGCAAGCTCGTTGGCGTTGGGTTTCACAAGCGGCAGGTTTGGTGCCGTTGTGCCGGTCTTGCGGACCAGGTTTTTACGGGCTTTGCCTTGGTTCGCTAGTTTCGCGACGCGGCGGGTCTTGTGCTTCTTAGTTGGTGATCCCATGGCAGTTATCTCTCTCCAGTTATCCAGTGGCAATGGAATGCGCCAACCTAGGTGAAGCCGGGTCTAAAATCAATCGCAAATACGAGTCGTGAATGGCACACTTTACCCGATATCGCCATTGATCCACTGCATAGAGGTGCCTGAATGATGTTGAAAAATTTCCTTAACGTCCTTATTTTAATAGTAAATACTGCCGTAGCTCCGGCTCTGCTCGCGGCCGATGATGCCTATGTACCAGGCGGCGGCCGCGGCGGCGATATGCTGACGCCTGATCAGGTGTCCAAGGTCGGCATCTCCAGCAAGCCGACCAACGACAGCGGCGTGTTTGTCGGCTTCGGCGGCTCCATCGGCCAGGGTCGTACCACCGAAGCTTCGACCCCTGGCGTGGCCTTTCTCGCCCATGTCGAGCCCGGTTACCAAGTCAGTACGGGCAGCTGGTCGCGCCTTGAGCTCAGCCTTGATTTGTTTAGCGGCGTGGTCAACTACCGTCTCCCCGATAGTCACGCGATCGGCGGCAAGGTCAGCTACCCAGGCTTGTTTGGCGCCATCGCCAAGGCTGGGTACGGCTACAGCCTGGGTGACAACATGTTTGGCGTGTTGAAATTTGGCGTTGGCCCGGTCTTTGCTGGCGTCAGCATCGATACCCCCGCCGCCGGCACAGCCAAAGCCGACGGCCTCACCGGGATTGCCTGGGAGCTGGCCTGGGACGCCGTGGCGCCAATCAATCGCACGCTCGACTTCATCTTTGGTGTCAGCTGGCAGCAGCTGCAATTTGATGTCGGTAAATTGAAGAACCAAGGGGTTTCTTACAACTTTGATCGGACGATGATCGTCAATATCCCGTCCGTGGATTTGGGCTTACGCTTTCGTCTCTAGCGTTGAAAGGGAGGCGTGGCGACCTCGTAGTCAAACGAGCAGTCGCTCGCCGACATCTGATCAGCTAGTCTCAACCGGCTGGAGCAAAACCACAACGCGGTGAAAATGGAGCCGCTTTCCGGACTTGAACCGGAGACCCCCTGCTTACGAAGCAAGTGCTCTACCGACTGAGCTAAAGCGGCGTACATAGACACGAATAAGAATCATCTCAGGACACAGACCGTACCGAAGGACGCTGGGTCCTTCAAGTAGAATCTTATCCGAGGCCCCA
>CAIYRB010000139.1 GCA_903928445.1 uncultured Pseudomonadota bacterium
AGACGACGCTGTGGAACGGCGTTCGCCTGATCGAACAACTACAGCGGCCGTTTTTACGCCGTGGACTCGGCATTGCTATGGCGCCAAGTATCGTTGCCGCAAAGGGCGAGCTGAGCCAAGCGAAACTGCTGATCCTGCCTGGTTATGCCTTTGAATTATCAACAACAGAGATTGCAGCCATAGAGGACTTCATCGCGGCTGGTGGTAGCGTCTGGTCACTTCCGCGCACCGCGGTCAAGGACCAACATGGCAGGATGTCACCATACCCACTGCAACTCTTTGCCCGCGACGATTTCTACTTCGACGATGCTGGCGGACTGTTGGCGCAGGAGCGCGAAACCATTCGTTTGATCCAAGGCGGACCAGACCTACAAGGTCAGATTTGGGCTGAGAAGATCGTCATCGCCAATCATGAGCGCTGGACTGCGGCCGCACATTTTGACGGCGGACCATACGACCAGGCACCGGCCATCATTATGACGCGGCCTGACCCCGGCCATGGAATTTATGCCCATTTTGCCTTTTATCCGGTGATGAACGAGGCCTTAGAAGACTACATCATGCAGCTGTTTGGGCTCAAGCCACGCCTTTTTGCTGCCTTTGACGCTGATGTTCAAACGTATAGCTTTAGCGACGATGGCAGGAGCTTTCTGGCGGCTGTAAACTTCGCCGCGACACCACAGACGCTGACCTTACCGAATGCCGACACCACGCACCTGGTAAAAAGCTATCGCTCCTCCCTTCATGCCAACCTGACCCTGAACGAGGCCGCCGAAGGGCCCTCTCAAAGTCACTCCTGCCTACAACTAGCGCCACGTTCTATGGGCTTTTGGGAGTTGATCGACGCCTAAACAACACCTCTAGAGTCGGCAAAGTTTGCCCACGCTTTCCATTCCTCCCCATGCCTAACGTACAATAAAGTAAGCTCCGCTTCCCCCGACCCCGCCTGCTATTCCTCACCCTTCAGGATGACCCTTCTATGCTTGAGCCAGGAGAGCGCTCCGCCGCTTTACGGGGAGATGCCGCAGCAAAAAGGCTATATCTACCGGACAGCGCCTATGTTCTTCGGGTGCTGCGCCGGCAGTCAGGCATGATGCTCCTGATCTTTGCTCTAACGGCGCCTATCGCCCTGCTTATCGGCGCGCTACAAAAAGATCATATGTCCTCCTATACCGCGGCGATCTATGATGACCGCGACAGCTCCGAAGCCGTGCCGAGGTATCCGCTCTACCCCCGCTTTCCGCAAGTCGCCGATGCTTTTAAAACCAAGCTCGACGATCCTGAGTTTCTTTGGCAGGTTGCCACTGAAGTCGGACTTAATCAAAGGGAGGGCAAAGACCTCTCTGCACTCAAACAGTGGATGAGTCGCCACATCCCGGGCGCCAGCCATTTGTTCCGATCAAACAAAGCAGAAAATGGCTACCAAGATGACGCCAAGGCAAAGGATGCCAACGCCGAATATCTGAGTCGAGCCTTTGATACTCAATATGACGACAAAAAGAACACCATTTCCCTGCGTGTCACTACCGACGATGCACTGCTATCAAAACAGCTAGCAGATGCTGCCATGGAATTATTTATTCAAAGCGAACTTCGCTTTGAGGCCGAATCCTTTCGCCGCCAGCACGAGGTCTTTGCCAGCTACCTGCATCACCTCACGCTGTCCGCCGAGGCCGAACACAAAGCCGATCGTGACCTTAAAAAAGACGATAAAAACTCCGCTCAGGGGGCGACCGCTCAGGATCGTCTGCGCGAGCAGGAAACCGAACTCCTTGATAAGATCCAAGGCCTGCGCGCTGATGGCGACCAAGAAAAGAGCCGGGCCGCAGCCATGCGTGCGTCGCTTGAAGCCGACCTTGCCCGCCTAACGACAAAGCTCGAGCCCTCGCACCCTGACGTGATTGCTAAGCAAGACGAGATCCGCCAACTCGGGCGCGACGCGGTAGACCCAGGGCAACGCTTGAAGATCAACCAATTGAAAGCCCAGCTCGCCGAGGTTCGTGAACAAGAACGCAAGTTGGGCATGCGCGTCACCACCGCTGAAGGCCGCGGCGAAGACTACAGTCCGCGCCAAGGTCAGTTCTTACCGGCACTGTCCGACCGCGTCCGCGAGTTAAGTCTGGAAGAAATCAGAATGTCTCGCCAAGCCGAGGCACCGGCCCTACGTACACGCCTACGGCCTTTCCTACCAGCATCCTATGATTCGACCCCTCCGGGCAAAGGCCGCCGGCAAACTATGCTCGTGCTGCTATGTTTGGCTGCGGTGGTCGCTGCCGCTGCCGCAGTGCTTCGCGAGCTACGCACACCCTACGCGCGCGACCTTTGGCGTGTTGCCTGGCGCTGTCAATTGCCTGTCCTATCGCAATTAAATCAAGCTGGGCTTAAAGCCTACGAGAGCATCTCGCCACAGCTTGCCGCCTTACTCAGGGGCAGCGCCGCCAGCGCCAACCGGAGTCAGAACCAACGTGCGTCGGAGGTGTTACAATCCTACCGCAGACTGGAGTATGAGCTACGCCAGCGCTGCAGCGGTCAAATCGTGCTGATCCAAAGTGCTGCAGAACAGGGACATACCGGTGCTTTCTGCTTTAACTTTCTCAACGTCATTTGCACCGAGACACCCGGGCCAGTGTTACTGATCGACTGCGACAGCCGCGACCCAGTGCCATCCAGCCACGATTTGGCGAAGCCAAAGCGCTCCTTGGCTGATTTTCTCGCCGGTCAGGCGACGTGGCGCGAGGTGCGCCAAAGTCGCACCGCTGAGCGCGCCTTCGACCTCGTGGCAGCACCCCGTAGCAATGATCCGAGCATGGCGTTTACCCGCTCCGCCGTCGCCAATCTCCTCACCAGCCTAGCCAAACCCTATAACCGCATTTATATCCGCGCCTACGATATCAGGCGCATGCTTGAGACCGAGCCGTTTCTCTATGCAGCCAGTGATTGCGTCGTCCTGGTCGACGCGCGCTGCGCCACCTTCACCGACGTCGAACGCGCCGTTCAGCTCACCCCGACCGCCAAGACCTTGGGCTTGGTCATGATCGGAACCTGAGACATGCTCGCCGTCTACGACCTCAGACTAGTTCTCGCCGCGATGGCTGCCAGCACCTTGGCAATGGTCCAATATGTCGGGCACGCCGATGACCCGACGTTTTACCTGCTACCGATCGTCACATTTGCTTTGGTATTTGCCCTACCGCAGCTGGCAAGGTTGGAAGGCTTTACGCTGATCAGCTGGTTGATGGCAGCCATGGTGCTGTTCGATGAACCGCATAATTTCGCCTACAACGAATGGGACCCGTGGACCAAAATCCTTGGCCCGCTGCTTTACGAACGACTAGGCGAGCTGGGCGTGCCGGGCCTGATCATCACACCGCTGGAAATTTTAACGGTCTCCTTAGCCATATGGCTAATGTTTAGCGGCGGGCGGCGCGAACATTATGCGCTGCTCAGCTCCCCAAGATTTCGGCTGGTCACCGCTCTGGCCCTGGTGCTGCCCGCGGCTGGTGCCTTCGCCATGCTTCGTGGCCAGCTCACCGGCGGCGACCTGCGACTTGCCTTCACCCAATTTCGCTACATTCCCTACTTCGGTCTGTGGCTCTATATCGGCTATATCGGCTACCGCAGCCCAACTCAACTTCCTTTATTGTTCAAGCTGATCCTCGGTGCCACCATGATCAAGTGCCTCCAAGGATGGTATGTGTTCTTTGTTGTCTTCGACATGAAGATGGGCAAGCGCGAATACCTCATCGAGCACATCACTTCCGAGCACATCGCCATCTGCATGCTCTTAGTCAGCTACCTGTGGTGGCACTATCGCCGCCACGTATGGCACACCGTGCTAGCGCTTGCCGGCGTCGTCACACTGATCCTGCCATATTTTCTGAATCTCAGAAGAGCATCGTTTCTCGGGCTGGGCATCACCCTGGCTCTGCTACCCATCGTCTACTATAAAAATATTCGCCGTTGGCACCTACTCGGTGCCTTTGGGCTTGGTTCAGCCGCCGCATTGGTCTTGACGCTTTTATGGAACACCACGTCGCCACTCGGCATTCTGGTCTATCCGCTGAAGCGATTTTTCATCAAAGATAAGTACTTTAGCCTAGACTACCGTGACGTCGAAAACTTTAACCAGTACCACGAAGCCATGGAGTCCCCGTTCACCGGCTGGGGCTTTGGTCATCATATGAAGATGTTTATGCCGCTAACCGATATCTCAAACTTCTACCCGCTATACGATGTCTTGCCGCACAACAACGTTCTGTTCCTATGGGCCAATGGGGGGCCACTGGCGGCTGCGGCGATCGCGGCCATATGCGTCGTGAGCTTAGCCGTCGCCCTGCGCCTTAACCGCATCGCTAAGGATGCGTGGACCAAGATACTGGCGTTTTTAGCCTGGGGCATGGTGATCCGCTGGCTGGTTTACGCATACACCGACGTTGGTCTGTTCAAGTTCCGCCTGCCAGCTCTTCTCGGCTTGGTGGTTGGCGTATCGATCCACAGTTTAGCTTTGCTGCAGAGAAGGGGAGAGCCCGAATATGTCCCGAAGTGAGCGCCGACTCGACCTTTATCTTGCCTTAGCCTTGCTGCTTTGTGTCCATGGCTGCGCAGCGAGCGTCGCCGCTGTCGATCTTAGCCAGGCCACGGCCGGAAGCACCTTTAACCGGGTGGGTGACTACGTCATCAGCGCGGGTGACCAAGTGACCATCAAGGTCTTTGGCCAAGACAACCTGAATGGAACCTATATGGTGGCACCGACCGGGATGATGACCTTCCCACTCATCGGCTTTGTCGCTGCTGCCGGCGACACCGCCCTGCAACTGACCACACGCATGGAGAAAGCACTAAAGCCCTACGTCAAGAACCCGATCGTGACCGTCGGGGTTGCTGGACACGACAGTTATCAGGTGTTTTTTTCCGGTGAAGTGAACAAGCCCGGCATGATTTCCATGCAAAGCCGAACGACCTTGCTGCAGGGCTTAGCCATGGCAGGGGGCCTCAGTCGGTTTGCCAGCGGCCGCATCATCCTCCTGCGCCAGAGCGCCGGGGGCAGCATCCAGCGCTACTCTACGACCTTTTACAAACTGCTCAGCGGCAAGGACCAACTCGACCGCTTCGTCCTCGACCGTAGCGACTTGATCCATGCCGAATAGCTGAGGCGCCCATGACCAAGGTTGTATCGCTCTTCATCATCTGTCACATGATTGCAGCCGGCTTCCTGTTGGAGCGAAGGCCCGACCTGCTTCGTAGCCGGGTTTTAGCCGGCGTGCTGGCTTATTTTTACTCGGCATACGTCGCATACGCCTACATCCTTAGGTTCTTTCCGGCATGGATCGACCCGACGATGTAGGCCTGCTCGGCCTAGCCAAGCTGCGCCAGGAGCACCCGCAGGTCATGCACCATCTGCGTCTGACCAGCAGCCAAGGCCTTGAGGTACAAGGCATTGAGCTGCTCAATCACATCGCCGTAGGACTTAGCATGCGGTTTAAAACTCAGCAGAGCCGTCGCCGCTGCGGCACGCTCAGCTTGAAACACCACGCTTGCCGCAGGATCAGCGGCAGGATCGAAGCCGACTAGCACGCCGCTCGCTAGCGTGCTGAAGGCCAGCTCCTCGAAATGCGACAACTCTCCCCCAGGAGACAGCTGCAGGGCGAAGGAATTTTTAAGGTCAAAGGCCAGACTCGCGTAGCTGCCGGCTCGTAGCTTGCTGAGCAGAGCCGTGACCCTAGCACCAACTGCAGACGTAAAGGCTGCGCTCGCTTGATCGGCAGCCGCCTTGCGGCTTAACTCGTCGACACCGACCGCGGCATTGCTCGCAGCACTGGCCTGCAAGGTCGACACCAATTCAGCCAAAGCAGCGGCAGGGGCCGGAGGCAGCGCTTTCAGCGCCATAGCGTCCGAAAATACCTGCACATAACGACCACGAAAGGCTGCCTCATCCGTATGTACGGTCCCCTTCCAAACGCGCAGCCCCTTGCCATTATTGCTCAGATTGACCCGCAAGGACTGCGCTCCACCGGTTAGGTAGAATTCAATCAGCGCCGAGATCTGCCCGGACAAGGCCTTGGTCTGAGCTTCCAGAGCCGCGGCCGAGGCCACCTTCGTCGGCGACGCGAACTTAGCTGCTATCTGACTTTTCAGGCCCAGCAGCGCCTGGGTGAGAGTCAGGCTGGTCACACCCTGCGGCTCAGCCGCAGCCACGACGTTATGATAGGCATGCACTAAGCCGAGGGTTGGGTCATTTTCAACATCGTAGCGCAAGCAAAAGGGATCGACGCCGTCGGCGACGCTATCGGCTTCTTTATCGTCACAGGCAGGCAGAGTTGGATCAGTCGGCTTAACGCCTTGGCCGCCGTGATAGAGCTCGCTGATCACTTGCCGGTCGTATTCCAGAATAGGTCCGTCGGTTCCGCCGATCTCACGGAAGATATCTTGTTCGTTTTGATAGTAATTGTAGTCCATGATCGACCACGATGCTGGATTGCCTTCGCTTTGCGGTTTGCTTGCATCGAGAGCTAGTGAGCCCTTAAAATTATGCGCTAAACCAAGGGCATGGCCGACTTCGTGGAACAGGGTCGAGATCATCAAACGCCTGGCAAACTCGTCAACGCTGTCCGGCACCGCCAACGCTTCACCGTGTCCAGTAGACGCACTATCAAGCGTCTGGCTCATGTTCGCTAGTGGCAGGTTTAACAGCTCCATCGACCGCACGCAGGCGAGGATATCGCGACCTCGGGCAAAGGCAAACTCCGGCGCCTTTGGCGCGACCGCAGCGCGAACGGCGGCAGCACTGGCTGGATCGAGCGTTTCGCTACGCTTCTTCCACATCTCGACGCCGATATTGTACCAAGCATAGGGTAGATAGATCAGGCTGTGGCTTTGGAAACCCGTCGCAGGATCCGTCGCCTGACTTTCGTAAGCTGCTCCGGCTTCGGCAACGCTGTCGAAATTGATGATGTTGTAACGTGGATCACCGATTTTGATATCCGCCGGAAGAACCCCGACAAAGCGCATCACCGGCCGCCCAAACTCGGGGATGAAGTAGCGGTTCCAGCCCTCCACCCCGCTCTTAAAGATCGGCATCAGACGCTCAGGAGCATTGGCCGTGACATACCAATCGATGGTCTGTCCGTCTTTGAGCAGAAAGCGCGAAGCGAAGGTGGTTTTCTCGCGAACCTTGAGGCCATCCTTTTGCCGCGTGACAAACGCCTCCTCAGCACCAAGAAACCGGAAGCGCTCGGCCAAGGGCTCTACCTTGGTGTTGGCCTCAAGGCCAGTCGTACCCTCGGCAACGAGATTGCTCCGCGGAAAGACCGTCTCCATAAAGGTCTGTACGCTGCCGTTTTTGACCTGCAATGCGGTCTCTTGCAGCAAGTACTCGCCCTCTGGGACAAAGCTCAGTGAGCGGACCCACACCTGCTTTGGTAGATCCACGGCGGCGCTCGACGCAACGCCATCGGACGACAGGCCGTTCATCACTTCATTCATCACCAACCCGCCGCTGGCGAATTCGACGGTCAAGGTCGACGCGTCTTCGCTGACGATTTTATAAGTGGCGATCAGCACTTCTGGATGATTGATGTCACTCTCAAACAGTCGACTTTGGTCGGCGACGAGCTGCAACTGATCGGCGACGCGGCGGAAGGTACAAGGGATGTGCCCGAGTGCTTGCGCCTGCGGAATCAACGCATACTTATCATCGCTGCCGCCGCTGTATTGCAGGTCGAACCCATAGAGAAAGTCGCGGTGGAACAAGCGGTCCTTCTGAAACACCACGCGCCCGGATACCGCGGTGGACGCAGGCGTGACCTTAAGGCTTGATGCCTTGGCATCGGCATCGTCAAAGACCTTCGGGTTTGACGATAGGGCCGCAGGTGACACCTCAGGCCGCGTCGTCAGGTTTGCAACCACAGGCTGCGCCGACCTTCGGGAGCCATGGCCACTCTTAGCTAAATCAGCCTGGCTACAGGACATTGCTCCGCCACAGAGAGCGATCACCCCGATGATTCCCAACCGACTTAGTACCTTCATGCCATCCTCCTCAATGCTTAACGAACCGGTGCTATATATCAATATTTGGTTAACTTGGCTAGACCGCCAACTTGGCTAGCCAGTCAAAAGCGGCTCTCATAGGCCTTGCGCCTGTGGCATGAGAAGCGCAAAATGCCACCGCAGGTGTGTCAATCCTCTGGTCTATAGGGCATCTTTAGGCGTGCAAGAGTCACTGAACCCGCTCCTTCTCCTCGTCAAAGCGGTGCCCCTGGCATTTTTAGCTTTGTTTCCGGTGATCAATCCGATTGGCACGGCGGTCATTCTGCTCGGAATGACCGGCCCCATCGACAGCCAGACGCGGCGAACGATCGCCGCGAAGATCGCCCTCAATACGTTCATATTACTGACGGTTGTGCTTTTTATCGGCAGCTACTTGCTGTCTTTTTTTGGCCTGACCATCCCGACCGTTCAGGCCGCCGGCGGCCTCGTCCTGGCTTCCATGGGCTGGCGCATGCTGCACGAGGAGGACGGTGAGACCAAACAAAACCCAGGAAGTGAAGCGACCACCTTCGGCGAGCGCTTGTTTTACCCGTTTACCTTTCCGATCACAGTTGGCCCAGGCAGCATCGCCGTGGCCTTAACTCTCAGTGCCCACACGCAAAACGAAGCCTTCATCAACACCGCCTGCCGCCAGGCTGGAGCCGTCATTGGCATCGTCGGAGTCTGCGTCGCCGTCTACCTCTCCCTAGCCTACTCCGAACTACTGGCGAGGCGCCTAGGCCCCTCGGGCACCAAAGTGATGCTGCGAATGATGGCCTTTATCGTCGTGTGTCTTGGAGCAGAGATTTTTTGGAATGGCGCTGCTACGCTCATCCGTCAGTCGCTCATGACCAAGTGACTGGGAGTCGCAGCGTCCGGTGTGGCTGGCTCGGCGAGGGTTCTAGCGCCGCGACTCTGGCGTATTTGCGTGACGACCGACGTAGCCGCTGGTTAAAAAGACCGGCGGCACACGCCAAGTTCTCTACTCGGTGGCACTAGCGTGCGACCTTGGTCTCGCTCAAGTGATCGTCAAGCTGACCGAATGCGGATTGCACCGCCGCTTTTTGCACCGTCCACTCCCTCCAGTCGGCCTTTTTAACCTTGTTGAGGAGATTTTCTGCTGCGTGCTGAGCATCGCGCAAGGCGGCGAGCCGAGGTTCATCACGAGCCCTATCACTGGCACTTTCCTTGCTGATTTGATCAGCTAAGGCCTTGATCTCTTTTTTTCGGCTACTTAAGCGACTAGTCATGTCGCTCACGAACTGCTTTTGCCTGGTGATCTCGACCCGTTTATCCTGCTTTGCCTCGATCGACCCAGCTGTTTGATAGGCCTTTTCGGTGTCGATATCGGCCTGGCGCAGGGCTTCCTCGATCTTGCGATCGGCTTCGTTAACGGCCTTAATCGTCTGCTCTTCGGCGACGTCCTGAGCCTTTAGCGCGCGCTCATCAGCAGCGTTGTAGGCCTCTTCGGTTTTTTCATTGGCTATAGCCTCGGTCTTGGCCACGTCTTCGCTGGTCGTGGTGCAACCTGTTAGAGGCATCAGCAAAAGAAATGCTACCGACGTTGCGTTTGCATACTTCATCATTCGAGGTCTCCAGGGAGGGTTGAATCTTGGTTTTAATGGGTTGTGACCGAAGGATCAAGTGCAACCGTACTCCCGGTTTCCTGCGCCATTAGATCCTATCCCGACGTTGCCAGCGGTGGTCACGGTCAAAGCGTGCGCAGCACCACTAGATGTCATAAATATCTGACAATATCAGTTTTCTATGTAGTACTCCGGGGCACTTTCCCGTGCTGGGATGCGCTGGAGTCGCGGAATGAGCGACGCCCTTGCATTGACTTGCATTAAACTGTAGGCGGACATATTTTTGCCAAGCTGCCTTTTTCCATGATTCTTGACTAGGTAGATTCTTTTTATGAGCAAAAGGATAGCTGCCGTCATCGCCGACGTGCTCGGTGATCGGGTTGTGGTTCTGGCCGAGGCCATAGCTCACACGATAGAGCGACGCTCAATGACGCTGGTCTGAATAATCGATCGCCATCCGACGTCACGCTGGTAACCGGTTGCCGTGTCTGCGGACGTGATGCCTGCCTTGGTGGCGACAACAGCGTAGTGTACCCATCGAATGGTCGGGGAGGCGTGACACGTGTATTTTGCCAAAGATCCTCGAGAATATGGAAGGTTAAATCATGTTAAGGAATTATGACTCGAATAGAGCTGCCCCAATAGAGCAGCAGGTCGAGGTTCTCCAGATTGGTATTTATCCATTAAAAAAAGGATGTTAATCTAGTTTCCGCAGAACTGCCCTAGTAGGACTGCTCCAGTAGAGCAGTCGCCGCTTGGACGAGCAACCGTGACTTCCCGGAGCCATCGATGCCTAGCCGTTTTTACTTTGACACCGTTCTCGATGAAGTGGACATCTGCAACCTCCACAGCGAGCGAACGCGCATCGCGGCAGCGATCGGCAACGGTGAGAAAATCCTCCTTTACGGCCGCCGGAACTCGGGAAAGACCTCGCTGGCCAAAGTGATGGCCGCCAAGTGGAAGGCCGGACCAGGTCACGGTGGGATGTTTGTCTACGTCGATTTCTACGGTGTTGCTTCGATGACGCAGATTGCCTCCCGGTTGTCGGCTGCCATGGCCGAAGGCTATAAGAAGGCCTTTCCGGCCAGGGCCGCACTGAGTGCAGCGCTGGAGATAGCCAAATCGCTACGGCCAAAAATGGACTTCGACCCGGATGGCGAGATCTCCGTCTCCCTTGGTTTGACCGAAGGACCAAACAAGGGTGTCAGCGAAATCATCGCTGCATTAGGCGCCATGAAGCAGCGAAAAATTCCGGTGCTCCTGGTCATGGACGAATTTCAGGACATCCACCAGGCCGCCGAGGCCGAAGGGATTCTCCGCGGCTGTCTGCAAACCCTGCCGCACGATATTCCAGTCATCATCCTCGGCTCGAAACGCCATCTTCTGACCACCATGTTCAATTCTCCGAATGCGGCATTTTTCAATTGGGGCACTCACATTGAGTTCGGCGATATACCTTACGATGAATACTGGGGCTACATGAGCGAACGATTTGCCGAGGTAGGGCTCAGTATTTCCGCAGAAACAAGCCGTATTTTGCAGGATGAGCTAGACCGCGTGCCAGAAGCCATCAATAGGGTCTGCGCGCGACTTTGCAACCAATTTCCTGCACGCGGAGAACTGCAAAGGGTCCATGTTCATGAAGCCGTGCGCGATCTCGTCGAGTCGAGGCAGAGCACCATCGAGCAGTATTTGGGACGTTTCACGGAAGATCAGGAGCGTGCGCTCTTGACCTTAGCCCGTCGCGGTGGGCTGGAACGGCATCCCATGAGCCGTGATTTCACCGCCGCAGCGCGGTTGTCCCTGACCGGAGCCAGGAAGATCTTCGCCAAGCTCGAGGATGAATCGGCAATCTACCGTCGCGGTGATGGCGCGTACCTGTTTACCGACCCCTTGGTCCGCCTGCATTTGTTGCGATTCAGAGGAAACTAGTTGCCGACCCAAGTCTTAAGAAAAATTTTTCGGGCAGATTCCGGGTGGCACAACCGGAATCTGCCCGAAAAATTTTTCACCGAGGTGTCAGGCGCTTCTTGTTGCGTAACTCGGACTGAGCGATCGGTGGGTCGACTCACCCCCGCAAGAGCACAACATCAGGCTCCGTGGCGTGAAACCTGTGATAGTCGATCACCATCCCATCACCGTCCTCTGCCGGCTTTAGAATATCCACCAGCCGCATGTTCCATTGGATGGCTGTCGGATCATAGCTATGCCTCGCATGCAGCATATGACCCATGGTGGAATCATAGCCGGTAAGAGAACAAACCAAGAATGCGCCAGCCTTGATCATCTCCTCGCTGCTACGACCAAACAATGGGCTATCGGCATTGACTTGGTGCAACACCGTCCACGTCACAGAAAACATCGAACTGCGGTGGCGCACCAACTGCAGGTCCAACATCTTATTGAAGCTACGACCCTCCGCAGTGATACCCGGGAGCACCAGGCTCACATGAATACTTGCATCGGCGATAAAATTGGCGCGTTCGTTGGCGACGCGAAACATCAGAGTCGGCACACCATCATGAGGACCGATGACCGCCGTTTTGCTGAAGATCACCCGGGCACGCGGCCGACTGAACTTGGCAAAGACCACCCCAGTGATCATGGCCACCCCGATTAAGGCGACGATGCTCTCTGAGGTCACCATCAAATTCGTCCAAAGGGACTTAGGATACATGTAGCCATAGCCGACCGTCGACGTCGTCTGAACGCTGAAGAAAAAGCGATCCAAAAAGGAGTCCGGCCGGGCATTGGCAAGGCCATCAGGATCGAGGCAGTAAATCGCGGCAAACACGCCATTTAGGGCGAGATAACCGCAGACCACAATCGCCGAAAAAAACCACCAGGACCGCTGCAGCAGCGAATAGTAGAGATCACTCAATACCAGATGCCGCATGCCGATGATGCGAATCTTGCCACGCGCATTGAGTACCACCATCGGTTTGGTCTGGCGGAGTTTACGAACCATCCTTAATCGCCTCTCGCTGGGTAAAATAGCCGCAGTACTGAAGCGCCCGGCCCAAAGTTGCCGCGCAAAACCGCAGAACCTGTCATCGCTCCATGTTTAACCTGCATAACAGCTATCGGCATGGGCCAAAAAAAATCAAGGCACCGGCCTTGCCGGGTGCCTTGGACTTTTTACAAAAACCAACTAGTTAGTGCCTATGCCTACCGAACCGGAGTTGCTCACAGTAAGCGCGTGCGCCGTGCCGCTTGAGTAAGCTACGTCGAGTAGACCAGTTGGCAACGTTGTGCCTATCCCGACGTTGCCGGCGTTTAATATAACTCCGCCAGATCCTTCGACGTCTAGCTTACCCGCTGGCGCCGTAGAGCCAATCACTACGCGCTTAAATCTCACACCTCTGATCATTTCGGTTCGAGCAGGACCGTTCTGGTGTCTTTTGCCCGCTCATAGACCCCCAAGACATCGGCAAAATATCCATTGAACTCCGGCCGCTCCTGCGTCCAGACAAAGTCCAGCAGCTCGGTGGACAGCCACGCACCACCGATGATGTTGCCACGGGCATTTAGCTCGACCGTATAACGATACATCACGGTCTCGCCAGACCAGTCATCGGTCCCGTTGACGGCGGCCCAGGTCGGATCAATTTCTTTCGTATAATCCATCTCGGTACTGATCACGACTTCGGAGGTCGCCTCTGGAGCTGCTCCAGGCGACGGCGCGCGCTCAGCCTCTACCTTCGACCTGAAGCCATAGACTGGTTGGTTCCAGATTTCGTTGCCATGGGAGACGTCGGCGACAAAGCCTTTTACGTCTCGTCCGACTAAGTTGACTAAGGCGACGTGGAACGCGCCGGCATTGATGCCTTTGCATTCCGGATGAGTTTTCGCCGCATTGGGAAACTTGGCCAGATCGATATCACAGCGCGTACCGAGCATACGCGATGGCGCTGAGCTTAGTTCGCCTTCGTAATAGCTAAGCAAGGCCTTGATGTCCGACGAGGCAAACGGCACCTGGATACCGCTGGCGCCCGCTAATTTAATCGGCTTGGGCTCAGCAAAATTCAACGCGGCTGGGGCCCAGCCGTGGCAGATGCCTTCCCAATACGCGTTTTTAGCACTAACCCGGGCACGCTCACGCGCTACAGTCGGATAATCGAAGCGGCCCTCGTAGATGTCATATTTCTCGGCCGGTGAAAGGTCGGCCAACTGCGCCAAGCTCAGCTTAGCGACTGCCTCCTCGGAATAGGTCTTGTAGCTAAATTGATCCGCCGGTGCATGGCGCCAGCGCTGGGCGATGCCGCCAAGGTTACTGGGCCAATAGGTATCGGTCCAAGGTGTTTCCGGCAATTCACCGCTGAGTGGCAACCTGGAAAATTGCCTTGTGAAGTCCCCCTGCAGCAACAGCGGGTCATTGGCCTTATTCCAAATCTCCTCAACATGGCTGGAAACCACGGAACGACCGCAGCTCCAAGTCAGGCACGCGGTGACGAGTGCCAACACAATTCTTGCTTTCATCTGGTTCTTTCTTTGTGCGCATCGTGCCGCTCACCTGCCTGTATCGCCTGGAGTGGAGATGCCGCAATGAATAGCCAAAACGGACTGCCCCCTCCTTAGCACGAGGACCGGCGAACGACACAACTTATATTAGGGACCCAGGCGCCAAAAATCTGGCCGCCCGGCCGACTGACTGACTGACTGACTTGGTTATGGTTCTTTCCTCGCTCGCAACCGACCACGCGACCTGAGAAACATCCCAATAATTCCCTATTGATCCATATATTTGCCAGGTTATAGGGAGTATAGTCGCGCCCTGAAGGAACTTTTCACCAGGCCGACCAGATCACGAGGCTAATATTGGGCCGTGTGCTGCGATTTCTCGAAGATGTCCTGACTGAGCGCCGTCGCCTCCAGGAAGCCCTACGTCAAAGCGAAGAGCGCTGCAAAGCACTCGAGGCCGAGATGCAGCAGGCCCGCCAGGCGGCCGCCGCGTCAGTCCGCGCCAAGGCCGCTTTTGTCGCCAATATGAGTCACGAGATCCGCACGCCGCTCAATGCGATCCTGGGATTTACCGAGATCCTCGCCGATGAAGGCGCGGCTATCAGTCACGACGATCGAGTTCAGTTCACCGCCACCTTGCGCCGCAATGGCAGCCTGCTAGCGCGCATGATCGACGACATCCTCGATCTGAGCAAGGTCGACGCCGGCAACCTTGAAATCGAAAGCCTAGACCTTTCGTTACCTAACCTAGTTGCCGAGGTTAGTACACTGCTCGGAAGGCAGGCGCAGGAATCAGGTATCGACTTCAAAACCGGTATCGAGGGTCTCATCCCCGAACGCATCACTTCCGATCCGATACGCCTGCGGCAAATACTTCTCCACGTCGTTGGCAACGCCATTAAATTTACCAAACACGGATCCGTTGAACTAACCCTCAAGCAGGTTAAAGACAGCGCCGGCGAGGATCAGATCGCCTTTTACGTCAAAGACACGGGACGCGGCATCGCACCGGCCGATCAGATGTCGCTATTTCAAACCTTCTCCCCGGCCGACCAGTCGACGACTAGACCGATTGGCGGCAATGGGCTTGGCTTGGCCCTGTCGCGCCGTTTGGCCCGTCTACTTGGTGGCGATGTCACCATGCTATCTAGCCAGCCTGGACAGGGGTCCACCTTCATGGTTACCGTGCCAGTCGGCAGAGCGTTAGGCGTACCCTACATTCATCAACTGCCAGACCACCGCCAGCCGCCACGCCAAGGCGCCCGAGCCTCCAGCACCCTACGCCTGCAGGGACTTCGCATTCTGCTGGCTGAAGATGCGATCGACAACCAAATGCTCATTCAGCGGCTGCTTGCGGCCAATGGCGCCAAGGTCGATATCGCCAACGATGGTTTAGAGGTCCTAACTAAGGCATGGGCCAATGACTACGATATCATCCTGATGGATCTCCAGATGCCACGCCTGGACGGCTACGACGCAACGGAAAGCTTGCGTCGGCAGGGCTACCGCAAACCCATCATCGCGCTCACCGCGCACGCGATGAAGGAAGAACGAGAACGTGCGCTGAAAGCCGGCGTCAACGACCATCTGACTAAACCAATAAGTCAGAACCAACTCATTATCACCGTGGCGCAATACGCGCAGGCTAACGCTCACCGGCCAGGTGATAGCAATGTCCGCACTGCAGACGTCACGCCATCGGCTTTGAATGCATCGACGTCATTGTCATAGGTGAGATGATTTGGCCCTACGGCTAAGCAATCGCTTGAGGACCTAGCATGCTGCGCCTGTGCTTGGATCCTCTTGCATCGCCCGACTCGGAATTCACGACTCCAGCCATCATCATGACGAGTCTTCTAAAATGGTACGGACACCCTGACTCGAACAGGGGACCTCTACGATGTCAACGTAGCGCTCTAACCAACTGAGCTATGCCCGCATAAGAAAACCGAGAACCAAGTTGTAACGATGCATGCTGCATCTGTCAACAAACTTAGCCGCCATGACCGGTAATTCGCTCCAAGGTCTGCTTCGATACCGGTTCGTAGTGCGAAAACTGCATCGTGTAGGTCGAACGCCCCTGAGATATGGAACGCAGCTGCGTGGAATAGCCAAACATCTGCGCCAGCGGCGCCGAGGCTTCAACAACCTGCACATGACCGCGCAACGAAACGTTGTTGACCTTGGCGTGGCGACTATTCAAATCAGTGATAATGTTAGAAAGATAGGACTCAGGCACGGACACCTCAAGAGCCATGACCGGCTCAAGCAGCTGCGGCTGAGCCTTGCGCAGGGCTACACGCATCGCACTCGCCGCCGCAATTTTAAAGGCAATCTCATCAGAGACCTGCTCCTGAAAGGCCCCTCCACGCAGCGTGGCCTTAACGCCAAGCACCGGAAAGCCCGCGATCGGCCCCGCCTGCATGCTCTCCTCAAGCCCTGTCTTAACCCCTTTCAGAAAGGCGACCGGAACCTGCAGCGCCGATGCCTTGTTTTCAAAGACCAGCCCACCTTGGGCGGCGGCACCGTCGAGAGGTTCGATGTCGATACGCACGGCGGCAAACTGGTGGATCCCGGCGGACTCACGCTCAAAGGTCTCTTCTGCTGAGCCTTTAGCACCAATCGTCTCGCGGTAGGAGACCTGTGGCTCACCAACATTGGCGTCCACTTTGAACTCACGCTTAAGGCGATCGATGATGATCTCCAAATGAAGCTCACCCATCCCACTGATCAGGGTCTGCCCGGTCTCCGGATCCACCGCAACCCTAAAGGTCGGGTCCTCAACCACCAGGCGTTCGAGAGACTTAACCAATTTGTCATTCTCAGCAGTGCTCTTGGGCTCGATGGCCACCGCAATCACCGGTGTCGGGAATTGTACGGACTCGTAGCGAATCGGGTCCTTCTGGTCGCAGATGGTGTCACCCGTGGCCACTAGCTTTAGGCCAGCCATCGCGACAATCTCGCCAGCAGTGGCTTGCGCGACTTCCTCGCGCTGGTTGGCATGCATCGTTAAGATCTTGGCCACCCGCTCCCGCTTTCCCGTCCGCGCATTAAACACGGTAGTGCCGACATCTACCGTACCCGAATACATGCGCACGTAGGCCAATTGCCCGACAAAGGGGTCGCTCACAATTTTAAAAACCAAGCCGGACATCGCTGCATCCGGCAGCCGTTTGCGATGCATCACGATCTCTTTATCGTCTGCCGATAGACCTTCCATCTCAGGCAAATCAAGTGGCGACGGCAGTAGCGCAACGATCGCGTCGAGCAGAGGCTGCACACCCTTGTTCTTAAACGCAGAACCGCAAAACACCGGAACAAATTTAAAGCCGATGGTCGCACGGCGAGCCGCGGCCCATAGCTCGTCTGAGGAAATACTTTGCCCCTCTAAAAAGCGCTCCGTCAATGCTTCGTCGGTCTCAGCAATCCGCTCGACCAATGCTTCATGCGCGACCTGAGCCTCTTCCACCATGTCCGCAGGAATCGCTCCTATCTCAAAGGTGGTTGACTTATGCGCATCCTCAGACCACACCCAAGCTTGCATCGAGATCAAATCCACGACACCGCGAAACTCATCCTCGCGCCCAATCGGCAGCTGAAAGCACACCGGGTTAGCACCCAAACGCTCCCTAATCGACGCGACTGAGGCGGCAAAATCCCCACCAACGCGGTCCAATTTGTTGATAAACGCAATTCGCGGTACCTTATACTTGTTGGCTTGGCGCCAGACTGTCTCCGACTGCGGTTCGACTCCATGAACCCCGTCGAATACCGCCACCGCACCATCGAGGACACGCAAGGAGCGCTCAACCTCCACGGTAAAATCCACGTGGCCGGGCGTATCGATAATATTGATGCGATGATTTTTCCAAAAACAAGTGACGGCAGCCGATGTGATGGTGATGCCTCGCTCTTGTTCCTGGATCATCCAGTCCATCGTCGTGTTGCCTTCATGCACTTCGCCGATTTTGTGGATTTTCCCGGTGTAAAAGAGGATACGCTCGGTGGTAGTCGTCTTACCGGCATCGATATGAGCCATGATGCCAATATTGCGAAATGCAGAAAGCTCGGTCTTTTTCATCGCCATGGAAAAACCAACCAAAGTAGGAGGGAGCAAGCAACCGAGAAGAAATTACCCTAAAAAAATAAAGGGCGGCCAGAGCCGCCCGATATCTACAAAACCAGTGCTTACCAACGGTAGTGGGCAAACGCTTTGTTTGCATCGGCCATCTTGTGCACGTCTTCACGGCGCTTAATGGTCCCGCCGCGCTTGTTAGCGGCATCCAACAACTCACCGGCAAGGCGTTCACCCATGCTGCGGCCAGGACGGCCACGGGAAAACTCAATCAACCAGCGAATGGCCAGAGCTTGACGGCGCTCAGGGCGCACTTCAACGGGAACCTGGTAGTTAGAGCCACCAACCCGACGCGACTTCACTTCGACCAAAGGGCGGGAATTCTCAACGGCAGCGCGAAACACTTCAACACCGTTTTTATGTGGTGCGATCGATTGCGGGCCTTTGGACTCGATGATGTCGATGGCGCCGTAAAACGCCTTCTCAGCGGCCGATTTCTTGCCGTGAGTCATCATGCAATTAACAAACTTAGCGACCAGAACATCTTTAAACTTAGGATCCGGAAGGATCTCGCGTTTCGGTATCTCGCGGCGACGTGCCATGTCTTAGATTCTCCCTTTTAGGTCTTCGGGCGCTTAGCGCCGTATTTGCTGCGGCTCTGCTTGCGATTGGCGACGCCACTGGTATCCAGCGTGCCACGAATGATGTGATAACGAACACCTGGCAAGTCCTTAACCCGACCGCCACGGACCATGACCACGCTGTGCTCCTGCAAATTATGGCCTTCACCACCGATGTAGGACGTCACTTCGATACCATTGGTCAAACGAACCCGTGCAACCTTGCGCAACGCAGAGTTAGGCTTCTTCGGGGTCGTCGTGTAGACGCGGACGCACACGCCGCGACGCATCGGGCTACCGGTGAGCGCAGGCGACTTGCTCTTGGTTTTGAGCTGGCTGCGCCCCTTCTTGATGATCTGGCCAATCGTAGGCATGTATTTGGGACCTTTATCTAATCAAATCAGCATATTGCCGAACAATCCTGGAGTTTCTACAGGACCTTTGCGGCATGTATAGGTATCAGACGGGGTTGCCCAAGGCAACCCCTAAAAGCTCAATAAGCACTGAATCTAGCGAATCCGACCATTAGGACTGTGCCGCCGTCTGATCATTCAAACCAGACTGAGCGACCTGCCGCCGCTGCGTCGTCACCTCCGCCTTCAAGTCGCGATAAACCTTGGCTCCAGTACCTGCTGGAATCAAACGACCCATGATGACGTTTTCCTTAAGACCGCGTAAGAAGTCAACCTTGCTGTTGATCGACGCCTCGGTAAGGACTTTCGTCGTCTCCTGGAAGGATGCGGCGGAGATAAAGCTCTCCGTCGACAGCGAGGCCTTGGTGATACCAAGAAGCAGAGCTTCGTAGGTAGCCTCGGCTTTGCCCTCTTCACGCATCTTTGCATTGGTATCGAATAGATCGTGACGATCCACCTGCTCAGCAGGCAAGAACCTGGTATCGCCTGGATCGACGATTTTAACCCGCCGCAGCATCTGACGAACGATCACCTCGACATGCTTGTCGTTGATCTCGACACCCTGCAGACGATAGACATCCTGGATGTTGTCGACCATGAACTTGGCCAAGGCTACCCGCCCCAATACTTCCAAGATTTCGTGAGGATTGACCTGGCCGTCGACCAGCAGCTCGCCCTTACGAACGTAGTCACCTTCGGTGACGACGACGTGCTTGCCCTTAGGAATCAAATACTCTTTGGCTTCGCCGTCGTTATCCGTCAACACCAGCTTGCGCTTACCCTTGGTGTCCGCCCCAAAGCTCACCGTACCATCGCGATCGGCCATGATCGCCATATCCTTCGGTTTACGAGCTTCGAATAGCTCGCCGACTCGCGGTAGACCACCGGTAATGTCTTTGGTCTTGGTCGTCTCACGCGGGATCTTCGCTAGAATATCGCCGGCGTGAACCATGGCCATATCGTCCTGGACGACGATCGAACCGACCGGCAAGTTGTAGATCGCGTCCTTCTTGGTCGGTGATTTCATCACCTTGCCATCGGCATCGGCAATCTCGAGACGTGGCTTCAAGTCAGCCGTACGCCCTTCGGTCACCACGCGCTGTGTCTGGAACGTCACTTCATCGACTCGCTCTTCAAGCGTCATGCCCTCACGCAAGTCGGTGTAGCGAACGTTTCCGGGAACTTCCGCGATGATCGGCACCGTGAAGGGATCCCAAACAGCCAGCTTATCGCCCGCTGCGACGCGGTCGCCTTCCGCAACAGACAGAGTCGAACCGTAGATAATCGGGTACTTCTCTTTGACCAATCCATCGTCACCGACGATTTGAATCTCGCCCGTACGAGTCAGCACGACGAGCACACCTTCACGGTTGTGCACCGTGCGTAGGCTCTCGAATTTAACCACCCCGGAGAAGCGGCTGGCCTGAGCACTGGTTTCAACCGTATGGCTAACAGCACCGCCAAAGTGGAAGGTACGCATCGTCAGCTGGGTTCCTGGCTCACCGATCGACTGAGCGGCAATAACACCTACCGCCTCACCGACGTTGACCAAGTGACCAGTGGCCAAATCGCGTCCGTAGCATTTAGCGCAGGCACCGACTCGGCTTTCGCAGGTCAGCGTCGAACGCACTCGGGCGGATTCAACAAGTCCCTTATCGATCGCGTCAGCCAAGGCCTCGTCGATCAGTTGACCAACTTTTACCAACACGCTGCCATCGGCAGGACGCTTGACGTCTTCGAGCAACACGCGGCCGAGGCAGCGCTTACCGAGCGACTCCTTGATGTCGTTGCCTTCTCGCAAAGGCACCAACATCAAGCCGTCTTGGGTCCCACAGTCGTACTCGGAGATGATCGCATCTTGGGCGACGTCCACCAGACGACGTGTCAGGTAACCCGAAGAAGCCGTCTTCAGTGCCGTATCGGCTAAGCCTTTGCGCGCACCGTGAGTCGAAGTAAAGTACTCGAGGACCGATAACCCTTCACGGAAGTTCGAGGTAATCGGCGTCTCAATAATTTCACCAGATGGCTTGGCCATCAGTCCACGCATACCAGCTAGCTGGCGAATCTGCTGCGCAGATCCCCGAGCGCCGGAATCGGCCATCATATAAATCGAGTTATTGCTCGCAACCCGATGCTCTTTGCCGAGGTGATCGGCGCGTTGCATCGTCGAGATGTTCTTAAACATCTCCGAGGCGATACTTTCAGTCACCTTCGCCCAAATATCGATGACCTTGTTATAGCGCTCACCCTCGGTCAACAAGCCCTCGGAGTATTGCTCCTTGATCTTTTTGACTTCCTCGTAGGCCTCATCAAGCAGCTTATACTTGATCTGCGGTACGACCATATCACCGATCGAGATCGACAGACCCGCCTTGGTCGAGTAGCGGTAGCCGGTCGCGCGGAGTGCATCAGCAACCAATACGGTCTTCTTAGGCCCGCAGCGGCGGAAGGTTTCATTGACCAGCTTGGCCATTTCCTTCTTGCCGAGCGAACGGTTGATCATATCGAACGGAATTTCGTCCGGCAGAATCTCCGACAGCAAGGCCCGCCCAACCGTCGTCTTAACCCTGGATCCACGCAGCCTTACGGTGATCGGAGCCTGCAGCGCAACGCCATCGTGGTCATAAGCTGCCCGAACTTCCTCGACCGAACCAAAGACTTTACCAGCACCATGGGCACCGATGTCTTCACGAGTCAGATAATAAATACCAAGGACAATATCCTGCGTCGGCACAATCACCGGGTTACCCGAAGCAGGCGACAGGATGTTGTTGGTGGACATCATCAAGACCCGAGCTTCAAGCTGCGATTCCACCGATAGTGGAATGTGCACAGCCATCTGGTCACCGTCAAAGTCCGCGTTGAATGCAAAGCAAACCAAAGGATGCAACTGAATCGCCTTACCTTCGATCAACACTGGCTCAAACGCCTGAATACCAAGTCGGTGAAGTGTCGGTGCGCGATTGAGCAAGACTGGATGCTCTTTCGTCACTTCTTCAAGGGAATCCCAAACCTCAGGACGCTCCTTTTCCACCAGCTTCTTCGCGCTTTTAATCGTCGAGACGATGCCGTGCTCTTCGAGCTTGTTGTAGAGGAATGGCTTAAATAGCTCGATCGCCATCTTCTTCGGCAAGCCGCACTGGTGCAACTTTAGGTCTGGACCAACGACGATGACGGAACGGCCCGAGTAATCGACCCGCTTGCCGAGCAAGTTCTGACGGAAACGACCTTGCTTGCCTTTGAGCATATCGGACAAGGAGCGAAGAGGCCGCTTGTTCGGCCCAGTGAACACCTTGCCGCGACGACCGTTATCGAATAGCGCATCGACGGCCTCCTGCAGCATCCGCTTTTCGTTGCGGATGATGATCTCTGGAGCATTTAATTCGATCAAGCGCAGCAGTCGGTTATTCCGGTTGATCACGCGACGGTACAGGTCATTCAGGTCGGAGGTCGCAAAACGGCCACCATCAAGAGGCACTAATGGACGTAGATCCGGAGGCAGAACCGGAATCACCGACAGCATCATCCACTGGGGCTTCGCCATCAGGTTGCCACCAGCATCCTGTTGGTTGAATGCTTCGACAACCTTAAGGCGCTTTTGCAACTTCTTGCGCGTCGCCTCGGCTTTGACGTCGCGAAGATCACGGCGCAGGTCTTCGGCTAAGTCCTCAACCCGCACCTGGGCTAGCAGCTCCATGATCGCTTCCGCACCAACTCCGACGCGGAAGGCGCCGTTGCCATGCTCAGCAAGAGCCGTATCGTACTCCTCTTCGGATAGAACTTCAGCGAGCTTGAGCTTCGTTTGGTCGGCATTACCGGCATCCAAAACGACGTAGGATTCACTGTAGAGAATCCGCTCAACATCCTTCAGCGTGATGTCCAAGACCGCGCCAATCCGCGACGGCAGGGACTTAAGAAACCAGATGTGCGCTACCGGGGTCGCCAAGTTGATGTGGCCGAGGCGTTCACGCCGCACTTTGGAATGAATGACTTCAACACCGCACTTGTCGCAAACGATGCCACGGTGCTTCATCCGCTTGTATTTTCCGCAAATACACTCGAAGTCTCGCACGGGTCCAAAGATCTTGGCACAGAACAGGCCATCACGTTCCGGCTTAAAGGTCCGGTAGTTGATGGTCTCAGGCTTCTTCACCTCGCCATAGGACCAGCTACGGATCTTCTCCGGCGAAGCCAACGAGATCTTGATCGCGTTGAAGCTTAACGGGTCAGTGGGCTTATCGAAAAAGTTCAGTAAATCTTTCAAATCACGACTCCTCTTGAATGGAGGAAAAAATGCACAAGTGCCGACTACTGTTGTTGGAGACCATCGAGCCCAGTTTCCTGACCGTCATCACGGATCAGGTTGACGTCGAGACCCAAACTCTGGAGCTCCTTCACCAACACGTTGAAGCTCTCTGGCAAGCCAGGCGTCATCGCGTTTTGACCCTTGACGATCGACTCGTACATCCGCGTCCTGCCGAGCACGTCATCCGACTTGACCGTCAGGAATTCCTGCAGCGTATGCGCCGCACCATATGCTTCCATCGCCCAAACTTCCATCTCACCCAAACGCTGACCGCCAAACTGGGCCTTACCACCGAGTGGTTGCTGGGTGACCAGAGAGTACGGTCCAATCGACCGGGCATGGATCTTCTCATCGACCAAGTGATGGAGCTTCAGCACGTACATGACACCGACCGTGACCCGGTTATCAAACTTGCTGCCAGTACGGCCGTCATAGAGATCAACCTGGCCGTCATCACTCAGACCGGCTAAACGCAGGTGGCTTTTGATTTCACCCTCGTTTGCGCCATCGAACACTGGGTTGGCAAAATGCACGCCTTCCCGATACTTGCGGATAAACGACTTCAGCTGATCATCGCTGGCCGACTTGACGAAGGCCTTCACATCTGGGGCATCCCAGATCTTGAGAACGTACTCTTCCACCGCTTTGCGATCAAAGCTGGTCGCAATCATCTCGTTTAGGCGTTCGCCAATGCCCTTGGCGGCCCAACCCAAGTGGGTCTCGAGAATCTGACCGATGTTCATCCGCGACGGCACACCTAAGGGGTTAAGCACCACGTCGACGGGACGACCGCTTTCGAGGAACGGCATGTCTTCTTCGGGTAGAATCCGCGAGACGACCCCTTTGTTACCGTGACGACCCGCCATCTTATCGCCGACCTGAAGCTTCCGCTTAATGGCGATGTAGACCTTGACCATCTTGATCACGCCAGGGGGCAGTTCATCCCCCTTCTTGATCTTTTTGATCTGCTCTTCCGTCATGAACCTGATCAGATTGATCTTGTCCCGAAGGTTGTCTAGGGCCTGACGCAGCAAGGTGTTCTTCTCAGCATCCTTGAGACTCAGTTGTTCCCAGTAGACATAATCAAGAGCGTTCATAAACTCATGATCGAGTACGGCACCCTTTTTAGCAACGATCTCGCCGCCGTCTTTGGACCGAAGATCTGCAGCAACGGAGTCACCGATGGCAATCCTGGCCATTTTCCGTACCGCAGAGTCCTTGATAATATTGATCCGGTCGCCTTCGTCTTTGCGCAGCTTCAGAACATCGGTCTCTTCAATCTGCAAAGACCGGATATCCTTCTCCGCTCCAGCGCGGGCAAAGACCTTGGCACCAATGACGGTCCCAACAACCCCTGGAGGCACGCGCAAGGAGGTGTCGCGCACATCACCGGCCTTCTCACCGAAAATAGCCCGCAGCAACTTCTCTTCAGGAGTGAGCTGCGTCTCGCCCTTGGGCGTGATCTTACCGACCAGGATGTCGTTCGGTTGCACTTCAGCACCGATACGGATAATGCCGGCCTCGTCGAGGTTGCGCAGGGCTTCCTCGCCGACGTTGGGAATGTCGCTGGTGATCTCTTCTTGGCCGAGCTTCGTATCGCGCGAGATACACTCAAATTCTTGAATGTGAATCGAGGTAAACTGGTCGTCCTTGACGACCTTCTCGGAGATGAGGATTGAATCCTCGAAGTTGTAACCACTCCAGGGCATGAACGCCACGACGACGTTTTGGCCCAGAGCCAGCTCACCCATCTCGATGCCGAAGCCATCGGCGATGATGTCGCCACGAGCCACGACTTCACCTTTGGTCACGATCGGCCGCTGATTGATACAAGTATCCAAGTTGGAGCGCTTGTACTTCTGCAGATTGTAGATATCGACGTCGGCGCCGACCTCGGTCAGAGCTTCCGGATCATCTTCATTGGTCTTGATGACGATACGATCGGCATCGACAGACACCACAGTACCGTCGCGCTTCGCCACAACTGCGGCCCCGGAGTCCCGGGCTACCGTCAACTCAAGTCCGGTCCCGATAAGCGGCGCGCGAGTCTTGAGTAGTGGCACAGCCTGACGCTGCATGTTCGAGCCCATCAGAGCCCTGTTAGCATCGTCATTCTGCAAGAAGGGAATCAGCGACGCAGCGACCGACACCAACTGGTTGGTCGAGACGTCCATAAGGTCCGCCTCTTCCGAACGAGCGATCTCGCTCTCACCCTGCCGGCGCACACCGACCAAGTCGTCTGGCTTATGGGTATCAGGCAACGAACACTGGGCGATGACGTGGTCACGATGCTCTTCAGAGGCCGAGTAGTAACGGACCGCCTTTTTCGCATCTTCAGCGCGAAGACTCCGATACGGGGTCTCAATAAAGCCATACTCATTGACCCGAGCATACGATGCAAGCGACGAGATCAAGCCGATGTTTGGACCCTCCGGGGTCTCAACAGGGCAGATCCGACCGTAATGCGTTGGGTGAACGTCCCGCACTTCAAATCCGGCACGCTCACGCGACAGACCGCCGGGTCCAAGGGCCGACAGGCGGCGCTTGTGCGTAACTTCAGACAACGGGTTTGTCTGGTCCATAAACTGACTCAGCTGGGAGGAGCCAAAGAACTCCTTAACCACCGCGGAAGCCGGCTTGTTGTTGATGAAATCATGGGGAAGCAGCGTGTCGACGTCCTGCAGCTGCAGCCGCTCACGGATCGCCCGCTCGATGCGAAGCAGACCGATGCGGTATTGGTTTTCCAACAGCTCGCCAACGGCCCGTACGCGACGGTTGCCCAAGTGATCGATGTCGTCGATCTCGCCGTTGCCATTCTTCAACTTAAGCAGGTAACCGACCGTTTTAAGGATGTCATCCTTGGTCAGGGTGCGCTGCTCAAGCGGCAGATCCAGGCTGAGGCGTTCGTTTAGCTTCAAGCGGCCGACGGTGCTCAGGTCATAGCGATCGGGATTGAAGAACAAGTTGTCAAACAACGCCTTGGCAGGCTCGATCGTTGGTGGATCACCCGGACGCAAACGCTTGTAGATCTCAAGGATCGCCTCGTCCTGACTGGTGATCTTGTCGCTGACCAAGGTGTTCCGAAACGAGGCATCGGCATTCACTTGATCCATGAACAAGATGTCGAGTTCTTCAACCCCACGGCTGACGATCTCTTTGATGAGGGCTTTGTCGAGGTCGGCGTTGAGCGGGATGATGATGTTGCCATCACGGTCCTTGACGTCGCCGGCAAGTACCTTGCCGATCATGTCATCAGAGGATAGCTGCTGGTATTCAAGACCGGCAGTCTGCATCTGGCGGATCGCCCCCTGCGAGATACGCCGATTCTTTTTGACATAGACCTTACCACTCTCGGGGTCGAGGATGTCGGCCGAAGCGCGTTGACCACGAAGCAGCTCGAAGTTCAGTTTCTTCTCGAACTTGCCGTCGCGAACGCGGATCTTTTCTTTCTCATAGAAGTAGTCAAGCAGCTGTGCTTCGGAAAAGCCCAGAGCCTTCAGCAATACGGTCGCGTGGAGCTTGCGGCGGCGGTCGATCCGGACATAGAGAATATCCTTCGAGTCAAACTCGAAGTCCATCCAGCTGCCGCGGTACGGAATAATCCGCGCGGTGTACAAAAGCTTACCGGTGGCGCTGTTGCGACCCTTATCATGGTCAAAGAAGACCCCGGCCGAACGATGCAGCTGCGACACCACGACGCGCTCGGTGCCGTTGATGATAAAGGTCCCGGAGTCTGTCATCAGCGGAATCTCGCCGAAGTAAACCTCCTGCTCCTTCACGTCGCGAATGGTCTTGACGGCCGATTCTTTATCGACGTCCCAAACGACGAGTCGGATGACCACTTTGAGCGGTGCAGCAAAGCTCATACCACGCTGCCGACATTCATCGACGGTGTACTTCGGCTCTTCGAAGGCGTAGCTGACAAACTCTACCGAGGCGGTCTCCTGGAAATCCTGAATCGGAAAGACCGACCGGAACACGCCTTCAAGGCCAATGTTCTTGCGTTTGTCGGGGTCCGAAGCCATCTGCAGAAACTGCTCGTAGCTATTGCGCTGGACTTCGATGAGGTAAGGGATTTCGACGGCTGGAGGAATTTTAGCAAAATTCTTCCGTGGCCGCGTGAAGGATGCTGCCAGGGAGGTCATAGGGCTCTCCTAAAGATCCGTGAAGGTGGCAAAGACACCCTGCCCCAGAAAAGGAACAGGGTTCGCTTTACACCAGATCGCACCATAAACTATCGTGAACCGGCCCATCATTTCGATAGCCTGCACTATTGTCAATAGACAATATCAGATCTCATCAAATGCTTGCGGATCCAGGAGATCATCTCACCTAATCATGCAGTTATCACATGACAAAAGATTAAGTAAGTCCGAAATGGAGGGTAAAAGAGCCCTGGCCACAGGAGCTGCCTGCAGCTAGAGCCCTCATCATCAACCACAACCGGAATCATCCACTGAGTCTGCCGAAAGTCAAAGCCAGGACACTCAAAACGAACTCAAATTACTTGAGTTCAACCTTTGCGCCCGCTTCTTCAAGAGCCTTCTTGATTTTAGCAGCTTCGTCTTTGGTCACGCCTTCCTTCACGGTCTTTGGCGCGCCTTCGACGAGGTCTTTAGCTTCTTTCAAGCCAAGACCAGTGATCGTCCGGATTTCCTTAATCACGTTGATCTTCTTCTCGCCAGCGACGGCCAAGATCACCGTGAACTCAGTTTGCTCTTCGACAGCGGCAGCAGCGCCACCAGCGGGAGCAGCAACCATTGCAACGGGAGCAGCAGCGCTGACGCCGAATTTCGTCTCTAGTTCTTTAACTAGATCCGCAGCTTCCAGCAGGGTCAGATTTTCCAGAAAAGTGACAACCTGTTCTTTAGTGACGCTCGACATACCGTAATCCTCCTCAACCTTCGGGCTCAAAACGACCCAAAGCGGTATAAAATGATAGCTTTATTGCTCTTTTTTATCTTTGATGGCGTTGATAACCTGTACCAACTGCCTAGGCACACCACTCAATACGGTCAACAGGCCACGATGCGGCGCCACGAGCGTCCCCACCAAGCGAGCCAACAACACATCCATCGTCGGCAGCTCGGAGATCCTCTTGAGCTCATCCGCAGATACGGCCTTGCCAGCCAATACCCCAGCCGTCAGCTTGAAGTTCTCTTTGTCTTTGCCGAATTCAAGAACCGACTTAGCGGCAGCCGCGGCATCACCATAAACGATGACTAACCCGACTGGGCCCTTCAGGGCGCTAGAGATCGCCGAGACGTGCTCGACGCTTTCCCGTATCGCGACCTTCGCGACACGGTTCTTGATGATCCGAAATTCTGACTTTGATTCGCGCAGCTTGACCCGAAGCTCGGTGAGCTGTGCGACCGTTAGGCCGCGGTATTCCGCAACCATAGCCGCATTAGCCTGCTGCAGACGTTCCGCGATTTCACCCTTGAGCGCGTGCTTTCGGGCTTTGGTCATTGCCATGGCGTTATCCCCTTAACTTACCTAGAAAGCGAACTAGTTAGACGCGGAACGGTACTGGATCGACTTTGACGCCCGGGCTCATGGTCGACGACACACCGATCTTCTGAAGGTACGTGCCCTTAGCAGTCGTCGGCTTGGCCTTCAACAAAGCCTCGATGACGGCAGTGGCATTATCTGCCAATTTAGCCGCATCGAAACTCACCTTACCCACCGGGCAATGTACAATACCGGCCTTGTCAACACGGTACTCGGTACGGCCAGCTTTCAGCTCATTGATCGCCTTGAGGACGTCAAAGGTCACGGTACCAAGCTTCGGGTTAGGCATGAGGCCGCGGGGACCAAGCACCTTACCGAGCTTACCAACCACGCCCATCATGTCAGGGGTTGCGACCACCTGATCGAACTCCAACCAGCCGCCAAGGATCTTGGCCGCCAGCTCATCGCCACCGACTTCAACCACACTCTCGACATTGGCCTGGGCAGCTTTATCGCCTTTAGCGAAGACGACGATACGGACGCTCTTACCCAAACCGTGGGGCAGGGCGGTCGCGCCGCGGACGTTTTGATCCGCTTGACGGGGGTCAACACCAAGGCTGACCACCAACTCTACCGTGGCGTCGAATTTGCAAAACGTGGTCTTCTTGACCAATTCGACTGCATCGAGGAGCGGATAGTGTTTAACTGCATCGACCTGCGCGGAGGCCGCGCGGTACTTCTTACCGTGAGTAGCCATCTAGATTCTCCGTAGTTCAAGCGAACCGCCTCTAGGACGGGTTCTCCTACTATGTTGATTAATCCTGAACCTGTAGTCCCATACTGCGGGCCGAGCCCGATATGATCTTCACAGCTGCAGCTTCATCATAGCAGTTGAGATCTTTCATTTTGATGCCCGCGATCTCTTTGATCTGCGCCAAAGACACGCTACCTGCAACAGCTTTGCTAGGGGTCTGCGAGCCCTTCTCGACCTTCGCAGCCTTCTTCAGTAGATCCGATGCGGGAGGACTTTTCGTGATGAACGAAAAGGACTTATCAGCATAGACCGTAATGACCGTAGGCAAGATCGAACCGATCTGCTTTTGCGTACGGGCATTGAACTCTTTAGTGAACGCCATGATATTAACGCCGCGCTGACCAAGAGCCGGACCAACTGGCGGCGCCGGATTGGCTTTGCCGGCAGGAATCTGCAGCTTGATGTAGCCCGTAATCTTCTTCGCCACCTTCAACTCCTTAACCAAGACTGATGCCGGAAAACCCTTAGAAAACAAGAGTCTCGCGTTTTACGGCAGGGACCATAAGTTGTCAAGCGATAATCACCTGACAGTCACTATTAAGTCAGCTTTTGCACCTGACCATAGTCTAACTCGACGGGAGTCTCGCGCCCGAAGATACTAACCAAGATGCGCAACTTCATTTTCTCAGCTTGAACCGCTTCCACAACACCATCGAAGTTGGTGAAGGCTCCGTCGATGACTTTAACCGTCTCGCCTTTTTCAAACGACTGGGTGGCAGACTGCTGCTTCGTCTGTTCTTTGATCGACTCCGGCGAGGTCAGCCGCAGGACCTCTTGATCGGTGATCGGCCGTGGGTTGCGCGCATTGCCAACAAATCCTGTGATTTTAGGCGTATCGCGCACAACGTGGTTGGTCTCCTCGGTCATCTCCATCTCAACGATGATGTAACCTGGAAAGGCGTTGCGATCGACCTTCTTCTTCTTGCCGCTCTTCAGGGTCATCTCGTGCGAGGTCTTAGGCACGACGATCTCGCCAAACTTATCCTCCATCTTGTTCAGTTTGATGCGATCGAGCAGAGTCGACTTCGCCTTCTCCTCGAACATGGAGTAAGTGTGAACGACGAACCAACGAAACTTGGGATTCTTCCCAGCTCCAGAGGCTAGCGCTTCCTGATGCCCTGATGTTTCGACGGCTTCTTCTGTCATAACCACATCCCTTTTACACACTTTAGGCGATGAGTAACCTTAAAGCCTTCGCCCAGACGAGGTCAAATATCCCCACGATCACCGCGAAGATCCCGACCACCACACAAACCACAATCGTCATCCGCTTGGTATCCGGCCAGGTTGGCCAGCTAACCTTCCTCAACTCAGTGATCGAGGACAGAAAATACTCGTTGCGCTCCGCGCTACTACGCAAGCCCAGGGTCACCCCGAGACCAACTGCAGCACTCAATCCGGTCGCGGCGTAGTTAAACCACTCGAACCGCTCGATCCATCCGGTTTGGATGCCCACCATCTCCAGCGCCCGGTAGGCGACAAAAGCCGTGACCAGTAGAAATACGACATAGGCCACATTCAACCAGGTGGCATCGTCTTTCGACATCAGAGCGGTCCTTTGCTAGGTGAAATATGAGTGGCAGGCGAGGAGGGATTCGAACCCACAACATGCGGATTTGGAATCCGCCGCTCTACCGTTGGAGCTACTCGCCTAAACACGATCAAAGAAAACCAGGTGCCAAGGCCGCTAAGCCTCAGCACCTAAGTCTATTACTCAGTAATCTCAGCAACGACACCGGCACCAACCGTACGGCCACCTTCGCGAATTGCGAAACGAAGCTCTTTATCCATAGCGATCGGGGTAAGCAGCTCAACGTCGATGTTGACGTTATCGCCTGGCATGACCATCTCGACGCTTTCTGGCAACGTGATCGTCCCAGTCACATCCGTGGTGCGGAAGTAAAACTGCGGGCGATAGTTCTTAAAGAATGGCGTGTGACGACCACCCTCTTCCTTGGTCAAGATGTACACAGAAGCTTTGAACTTCTTGTGTGGCTTGATGGTGCCTGGCTTCGACAAGACTTGGCCACGCTCGACTTCTTCGCGTTTCGTACCGCGGAGCAAGACACCGACGTTATCACCAGCTTGGCCCTGGTCAAGAATCTTGCGGAACATTTCGACACCGGTACAGACCGTCTTGGTCGTGTCGCGGATACCGACGATTTCAAGCTCTTCGTTAACCTTGCAGACGCCGCGCTCAATCCGACCGGTGACGACGGTACCGCGGCCAGAGATCGAGAACACGTCTTCAATAGGCATCAAGAATGGCAGGTCGATGGGGCGTTCAGGAAGCGGGATCCACTTATCGACAGCAGCAATCAGTGCAATGATCTTTTCAGCCCATGGGTCGGTTGCCACGGTTGCTTCTAGAGCCTTCAAGGCCGAGCCTTGAACGATGGGCGTGTCGTCGCCTGGGAATTTGTATTGGTTGAGAAGTTCACGAACTTCCATCTCGACCAACTCAAGCAGTTCAGGGTCATCGACCATGTCCACTTTGTTCATGAATACAACGATCTTTGGCACGCCGACCTGGCGCGACAAGAGGATGTGCTCACGAGTTTGTGGCATCGGGCCGTCGGCCGCGCTCACCACGAGGATGGCGCCGTCCATCTGGGCCGCACCGGTGATCATGTTCTTAACGTAGTCAGCATGTCCAGGGCAGTCGACGTGAGCGTAATGACGCTCGGCCGATTCGTACTCAACGTGAGCCGTGGAAATGGTGATACCGCGGGCCTTCTCTTCAGGAGCCTTGTCGATCTGATCGAACGGTGTGAAAGCACCGCCGTACTTCAACGACATGATCTTGGTGATAGCCGCTGTCAAAGTCGTCTTACCGTGGTCGACGTGACCAATGGTACCGATGTTGACATGGGGTTTCTTCCGTTGGAACTTTTCCTTAGCCATCTCTTCCTCCCGCTATGGCTGACGCGCCGCGAAACTTGTCTTTTGATTATTATGAGTCCGAAGTCAACGGATCATTTTCGAAGAATGGAGCCCAGGATGGGAATTGAACCCACGACCCCGTCCTTACCAAGGACGTGCTCTACCCCTGAGCCACCTGGGCGTATCACTAAATGAGGTATCACCTTCAACTAGGAAACAGACACCGAAAAAGCCACTTTTGGAGCGGGAAACGGGATTCGAACCCGCGACCCTTAGCTTGGAAGGCTAATGCTCTAGCCAACTGAGCTATTCCCGCCCTACACCGCCGGATACTAGCCTATTGGCTAGGATTTGAAATTAGAAATTGGTTGCGGCCGACTTTTTCTTCCGATTCCAACCCCTAAGTTCGACTATGCACCTTCCGCTTGCGGCGGAACGTGGTGGAGGGTGAAGGATTCGAACCTTCGAAGACGTAAGTCAACGGGTTTACAGCCCGCCCCCATTGGCCGCTCGGGCAACCCTCCAGATCATAGCCAGAATACACAGTCATCACGAAACTTCTGATCGCCCATCTGCTGGAGCTGGCGATGGGACTTGAACCCGCAACCTGCTGATTACAAATCAGCTGCTCTACCAATTGAGCTACGCCAGCGAGCACTCTTCTAGACGCTAACGAACCCGCACTTCAGCCGCCACAAAATAGAAAAACCTTAATGGTTTCAATATGTTCCATGAATAGCTGAACCAATGAGATACTACGCTTCAGAAACCATGTCAAGTCATGCGTCGCGCTTTTTCATCGTTTCACGATACTGGCGCGGGACGAGTAAACTCGCACAAAATGATTCCAGCGGCAACGGACACGTTGAGTGAATCCAAGCCACCTGCCAGGCCAGGAATCGACGCCAGGCGATCACAGGACTCGCTGACGCCTTTTGATAAACCAGTGTCTTCGGCCCCAAGTACCACCACCGACCGCTCGTAAACATGGGCCAGCTTGTGGAAGGGCTCACCCGACATCTGCGTTCCAATCAGCCAGTAGCCCAGGTCTTTAAGCTGACCCAAGGCTCTATTTAGATTGGTGACCACCACCAACTCGGTCAGTGCAAAGCCCCCTTGCGCGGTGTTGACAGCGGCTTGCGTCAGCAATACCTGGCGCCGCTCGGGCACGATGACCTCGCGCACGCCAAAAAAAGCCGCGCTGCGAACAATCGCCCCCAAATTGCGTGGATCGGTGATGTGATCCAAGGCCAACAAGACATCATGAGTACGCGGCTGAAGCCGCTTCAGACAGGCGTCGAAGTCCAGGGCTTTAAGCGAGACTCGAGCGGACACCGGCGCTTGGACCCCGTCTCCCCCTTCCTCTTCGCGATCAAAAATGTTCACTTTGACCTGGTGACGCTGCAGTAGCTCGGTCACACTGTCGCGCAATCTTTTTGTGCAGCGAATTTCGAGCAGTGCCGCCGGGCGAAAGCGCACATATTCGGCCACTGCAGCCAGCCCATCGACCATAAAAGTCTGTGCACTGAAGGGGCTGGTGCGTTCGGCCACAGCGGTGGCTCTACCCCCTCGCTCTTTGACCGGGGTTTTGCCGCCTCTTTTATGATTCATTGCGTGACCGCCCGGTAATCCTGCCTGATTCCGCTGGCGACCTTGTATTCGAGGTTGTCACCGGCGACCTGCAGGAGGAATTGAATAAGGCTCTCCAAAGCACGATCAAAATAGGCGATGCGACCGTTGTTAGCAATGCATTGACTGAACATTCCACCAATGCAGTCTTTCGTCAGAGCGCCATGTTCATCTAGGTAGATGGAAGCAAAACCATCGGGGTTTAAAGCAGCGGCGAAGGCCCGTAGATCGGCGATCGGTAGATGCTTGTGCGCACCTTCGAAGCCTTTGCGCACTGCGGTCAAAACGTATGTTAAGGCGTCGACTTTACCGCGTAGTGGCGCTAAATGCGGGACATTGCGGCGCCCTTCATCAACCTCCGGGGTGACCTTGCATAAACCCTGATTGACCAAGTTTAGCAAGGTCGCAACGGTATAGGGGTCGATCAACTTTGAGGCGTTTAGTAACGACTGGACGTGGCATTGCTGTCCTAGTAAACCGATAAAATCCGCCATGAAGGTGCCCTCGGCCTGTTCCGTTTTCAGTTTCTCGCCGGACACCGTTAGCTCCACCTGGCTGTCGGACTTAAGCTTGCTGAGAAAGGACCGGAAAGCACAGCCGAAGCTGTAGCATTCGGTGATCAGCTCCTGCATACTTTCTTGGAATACCACCTGGGTTGGGGCTAAACCATGGCCGCTTTCCATCTCAAAAAATACCTGCTCGGCCATAAACAATGAGCGTATAATCTGGCGCACTTGCAGCTTGAGCGCCTGCCATAGCTGGGTATTGGTGAAGATGCTGCTGGCAATCAGCACCTGGCCAAACTTACGTGATTTAGTCACCTGCGCCGCGGAGTCGGTCAACTCGTCAAGGCTAATGCGAGCCTCACGAAAGATCACTTCGCCGAGACGGTCATCCATGATGTTCGACCCAGCGAACACGATTTGTCCGTGGTCAAAAAATAGCCGCTTCTGGCCGAATCCGCTGTCCACCGCCAGCACGCCTGAAAAATGGGCCACGTGCAAACCTAGGATAAAGTCACGAAATACGCCACTTGGACAGCTACCAAAGCTGGTTGGCGCCTTGAGCACGCTCGCCGCCCCATCCCCTAGCGATAGCAAAACGTGGCGCTGGTCGAGCTGCATGACGCCCCATTTGGAGTCGGCCTCGGCGTCAAGACCGGTGATCACAACCTGCCCTTCTTGCTCGCTCACGCTTAGTCTCTGGGTATCCACGGGCATTCCTTTTCCGAGGGCAACGAAACGGCCCTCAATGTCGCAACGGCTCATGCCGACTCAGCTTATCAAGAATTTTCGGACACTCAAAATCGAACTTTCACGGCGTGAACGGCAGGTCGAGCAGGCCTGCCTGTGGTTTAGGCACTAAGACCTTTGGCCGTGACCGCCTGTCGGCAATTCGATAACCAAACGGGTGCCATGCGGCAGGTTGTTAAGGACACGCAGATAACCACCATGATCGGTGATAATCTGATTGACGATCGCCAGTCCTAATCCCGTGCCACCATCCTTGGTCGAAAAATAGGGTTCAAAGACCCGGTCGCGCAAGCCCTCAGGTATACCCGAACCGTTGTCCACCACCTCGATCCGCACTGTGCTTAATTCTGGCAGTAGCGAGGAATAGAAGGCAACGCTGCCACGCTCAGTGTTACGACTTAAAGCGGCGATGGCGTTATCGGTCAAATTGACAAAAACGCGGTTCATTTGGTCCCGATCAAGTGGAAACATGGGAACCTCGCCAAGATGCGTCGTGTCGATATCTACGTGCGGATAGCTCATGCGATACAGGTTGGCCACGTCGAGTATGACTTCATTGATATTACCAAGGCGCAACCGCACCTGGGGTAAACGTGAAAACTTCGAAAATTCATTGACCAGGTCACGCAGCGAGTCGACCTGTTTTAGAATCGTATTCAAACAGGCCTCGAAAACCTCTTGGTCCTCGCCGGTAAATTTTTCGTGAAATCTGCGCAAAAGTCGCTGCGCACTCAGCTTAATCGGGGTCACCGGGTTTTTGATCTCATGCGCAATCCGCCTAGCCACTTCACGCCAAGCCGCCACGCGCTGCACTTTCACCTGTTCCGTAGCATCATCAAAGACCAGCACGGTGCCGAGATCCTCGCCGTTTTCGTCGGCAATCCGCGTCCCGTCGACAAGCAGTGTGAGCGGCTTGCCGTCGCGCTCCACCTCGAGCTGAGCACTATAGACATCGTGCGTCATCAAACCGTCGGCGAGTGGCTGCCAAATCGCGGCGTAGAGATACGGACCTAAGGCCTCGCGTACGTTAACACCGGTGACGCGACGGGCGTCGATCGCAAGCACGTCCTCCGCGGCACTGTTGACGGTGGTGATCTGCCCAAGCTTATTGATCGCAATGACGCCAGCGGTGATATTTTTTAGAATCACCTCCATATATTTGCGCCGACGTTCGAGTTCCTCATTGCTCTGCAAAAGCTGCCCTCGAGCCTCGTCCGCCTGCGAACGGTGGCGCTGCAGATCTTGAGTCATCATATTGAACGATCGTACTAGCTGGCCGGTTTCATCCTCGCTCTTAGGTGTCAACTTGATCTGATAGTTGCCAAGTGCCACCTCGCGGGTACCCTCAGCCAAAGCTTGGATCGGACCGGTGATGCCCCTGGCCACATAAAATCCAAGCCAAACCGCCGAAAATACCACCAGCAGTGTCATCACGACCAACAGAATCAAATAGCTTATCTTGATCAACTGCGCCCCAGGCCGCAGATTGGAAAAGCTCTGTTGGATCGTTTCGATACTTTTTAAAATTTGGGTTTCAAAGCGCGTTTCAGCGACGACGACACCAATGAGCTTACCGGTTTTGGACTCCAGAATCGGGGCAGCACCCTTAACAATGTCCTGATTGTCTTCGCCTACCACGGTACTCGCGGATTCCATGCCACGTTCTTGGGCAAAGCGGTAGGTCACCTTGGCGACAAATGAATCTTCGCCCTGGGCTTTGCGCGGACTGTTGCTGACGCGACTAGCCCAGATCAACAGCCCGCCGGTGTTATATACCTTAATATTGTCGAGTCCATACTGGGCTTCAAAGCCGTCAAGCAAGTGAATCGGAATATGGCGCAAGTCGCCATGGGACCAAGGGTCACTGAGTAACACTGGGCTTAACCTCTGCACTGCGATCCGCGCCAAACTTTCCAGCCGGCGTTGGTCTTGCCGATAGACCTTTTCGCTGACCTCACGCGTCTCGTGCATCGTCGCCCGAACTTTATCGGAAAACCATTCGTCAAAGCTGCTAACAATAAAGCGTGCCGAGACGTAAAAAAATAACATGGTCGGGGCTAATGCGAAAAAAACTAAAGTAGCCACCAGTTTCGCTCGTAAGTTAGAGCCAAAAACACCGCGTCGACGCTCCACGACCAGCTTAGCGACGTTGCGAAATAGCAAAAAACTCAGGACCAATATCAGTATGACGTTGAAATTGATCAGGCCGAAATACAATATAGTCGTTAAAAAGACCTGGTTTTTTGCGAACGTTTCGCTGAGGTCAAACAACCTGGTTTCGAGGCGTGACAAGGAGATCAATAATCCCGTCGTCAAGACAATGACGAAGAGTTCGAAGCGGCGACGACGTTCAGCGGCGGATTTGCTAGCGAACATGGACATTAGCCGCTGACCTTCAGAGGAATGCTGGCAAAGACCCTCCCGCCTCGGATAAATCGCATTGCCACCTCACCCCTGTCCCTGTCCTTGGCGTTGGCGTGGACTTGAACCATCTGCACCAAGACACCGGAGTTGCCTGGTACATTGGTAAACACGCGTTCAACCTTCAGGCGGTCGCTACGTTTGAGGTGCAGGATGTCGCCAACCCGCACCACCTTCCTTTCACCATTGATCGTCAGCTCGGCAAATTCCAGCTCTGGCGGCACCAAGCGAATAAATACCATACCGGCGGGATGATCATTGGCGCTGACACCCACGGCAAAGACCTCGCCCTTACCAGCCTCAGAGAATTTGACCTTCAGCTCCTCGGTCGAAAACTCTCGCCCGCCATCGTCGGCATTGCCAGGCGGGTACCCTATGAGGCCATAAATATTGATCTTTATGGCCTTTTTTGGCAGAGGCGGCAACATCGACGCCTGCCTTATCTCGAGGCGGTCTCCCGCGAGCACGATGAGTTCACGGTCGCGCGGGACCACGCGCGCCTCGCCGTTAACCAACACCACCACCTCGTCCAAGCGGTTGGAAGCTGGCGCCACGGCCATCAGTGCCCGCGGCAGCTCGGGCCGAACCCAGCCAGTCAGCAAAATGACTAGGCCCAAGGTCCAGGCGAAAGATGGCAACGGCGACCTAGGGTAGGGTTTCAGACTCGTTCCTCGCGGTGAAAAACGCTTTGACCGATCGATCTCAATCTTATCATACGTGGCTGCAAGGGAAGAGATTTGCCTCAAGCGGGAATTGAGAGTAATTTGGCGCCAGCGAAAGTACCACATGGGGCCAGATGATTGATGACTCTAGACTACCAAATGGTCGAACGGTTCGCGGATAGTCTTAGGTCTCGCGGCAAGCAGCCGGCGACCATTGAGTCTTACTGCCGTGATGCCCAGCGTTTCCTCGACTATCTAGGACGCTACGACTTGCCACCGAACGCCGTAGAACCATCGACTTTGATGGGATATCAGGACTTTCTGCGCAGCGATCTCGAAGAGCGGGACAACTCGGTACGGCGCACCGTGATCGGGATTCGCCAGTTCTTTCGCTTTCTCTCGGAAAGCCGGGCGATCAGCTCGACGCCCTTTGACAGCGTGCCCATCCCGATGCGTGACGAAGCGCTGGGCAAAGGCCTCAGTGCGGAGCAGATCGCCAAGCTCATCCACATCGCCCAGTCCGGGCGACCGGCTTGTAAAGCCGCCCGCGACGGGGCCATCGTTTCCTTACTCGCCTACGAAGGCGTCAAGGCCAACGAGCTCATCAATCTGCGGTGGGTAGACCTGATCACCGAAGGCAACACCTCAAGCCTACATATCGGTGGGTCAAGGGCCCGCTCGATCCGCCTTTCCGACGCCACGCTAAGCCTTATGCTCGCTTACCGCAGTCAATATCTAAACATTCGGCACCACGCCATTGTGCAGGCGACGGACAAACGCATATTCGTGTCGTTCAAAGGCCGAGACGCCAGCAGTCCGTTACCGGTGATGACCAGACATGGCCTGAAGTTTATCCTCTACGAACTCGGCGACAAATTGCCGCTGGCTAAATTAAACACCGAGCAGTTGCGCCACTATGCCGTCAGCTATCTCATCGGCCTCGGCCGAGCGCCGGATGAAATCATGGCTCATCTTGGACTGCGGCGGCTTGGCAACATCGCCAAGCACCTAGCTCAAGGCAAGCGTCTGACGAGAGACGACTCCTTGCCGGCGCAAAGCGCCTTAACCCCGCTGTGAACGGGTCAACACACCTTGGTAACGAAGGCGACGCAGCATGGATGACCATGGCGCTCAGTCTGGCGCGCCAGGCCGCGCTGCGTGGAGAAGTCCCAGTCGGTGCAGTGATCGTCAAAGACGGGCAGCTTATTGCCAGCGGCGCCAACGCCCGAGAAGAATATCAAGACGCCTTAAGACATGCCGAGATCGACGCGATTGGTGCTGCCTGCAAACAGCTTGGTGCCTGGCGACTCAGCGGATGTACGCTGTACGTTACCTTGGAACCCTGCCTCATGTGTGCCGGTGCTGTGCACCAGTCCCGCATCGACCGGGTGGTTTTCGGCGCCTTTGACCCCAAGGCGGGAGCGATGGGTAGTCTATACCAGGTGCACGCTGACGCGCGCTTGAACCACCGCCTGCCGGTCACGCCCGGAGTTTTGGCAGCCGAATGCGGCGAGGTGCTGAAAGCCTTTTTTCGCGCCAGACGCCAGGATACACCAAAGTAAATCCACCACTGCTGAAGGTCATTCGACCTTGCGCGTGAGCCGAATCTCGATATCCGACTGACCCAAGGTGACGGGAAACACCTCGCCGACAATATCACCGGGTTGATCTGGGCCGGCCGATCCGTCCTGATCCAAGCGAGCCTTCAGCTTGAACTGCGCCGGCCATTCGTCCTCGCCCATCATGCGCTGCATGTTATCCTTGGTCAAAACGAAGTCATAAAAAGATCCTTCGGCATCGCTGCTTAGAGTCTTTCTAAAGGCACCTAAAGGCATTGGTTTGTCTGGCCCACTGGCGATGATAAACAACGTATGAATGCCCTTGGCCGCAGCGGTCAGCTCCGGGGCCAAGACCACCGTGCCCTTGGCGTAAGCATGCGAGGTCTCGCCCATCCGACCAGCCATCACGGCGGCCACGGCGATGATGATCACGAGTACCAAGCCACCAAACAAGCCTAACTTCTGCATCGCCAACCAACCCTTTTAGAGCCCATCTATACGCCGGCCTTTACCCCACCCAAGTCAAGCAGCGTAGGACTAAACTCCGCCAAGCCAAAGGAGTCTACCATAATGGCGTCGTGACGCACCGTATTTGCCTCCTCGAGCAGGCTCGCCTCCGTAGGAGTGATCACCTTTGCCTCCACAGCCGCCTTTACTAACATATTGGCGCGTTTTTTCGGTAACACCCCTGCCTTGATCGCTTGCGAAATCTTTTGCAAGATCGCCGCTGACTGGTGCGACAGCTTAAAGGCATGCTCGAACTTCTCACCGGAGTCGCCTGGACGAGCGGAAAACACGATTCCCGTAGTCAGTGAGTCCCGAAAGACCCCGGCTTCCTGGATCTGCTGCGCTAGTCTGTGGCCCAGTGCGTCCGATGGCAGATGGCCAAGGCTGTTAAGGCGAGCCCAAAAAGCAATCGGACCGCGAAAGATCCAACCGATGCCTGGCACCGTGAAGTTCTGAAAGATACCATCAAAGCCCTGTTGGATTTGCACCATGCAGTATTGCATCGACCACTCAAAGACGTCCTTGTGCTCGGCACGGTAGCCTTCAGCTTCATAGCGCCGCAGGACCGCGGTCGCCATGTACATCCAAGATAAAACATCGGCGTAACGGCCGGTCAATTTTTCGCGCAGCTTGAGCGTTCCACCGAGGGTACCCATGGCAACATCCGCCATGAAGGCAAAGGACGCGGACGCCCAAGACAACTTACGGTAGTATGCAGCGCCTGGACCACCAGGACTTCCAGCCAGAAGGCCACGGCTCAGACTGAGGAGCAAAGACCGGAAGCCATTGCGCAATACATGGCCCATATGCGCCCAAAAAGCCTTGTCAAATGCGCTATAGTCCTTGTCCATCAGAGCTTTGACTTCTTTATAGGCAAACGGATGGCAGCGAATGGCGCCTTGCCCAAAGATGATCATCGTCCGCGTCAGAATATTCGCTCCTTCGACGGTGATGCTAATCGGCAGACCAATGTAGGAATTAGCAATATGATTGCGGGGGCCGCGCGATATGGCCGCACCACCCATGAGATCCATCGCATCGTTGGTGACCTTGCGCGCAAGTTCCGTTTGGTTATACTTGGCGATTGCCGAGATCACCGCTGGTTTCATGCCTGAATCGACGGCGCCAACGGTAAAGATACGCATGGCCTCCATCAGGTAGGTCAGACCGGTGATACGCGCTAGCGGCTCTTCAATCCCTTCAAACTGCCCAATGGAGATACCGAACTGGCGCCGAATCACGGCGTATGCACTGGTTAGTCGCGTAACCATTTTAGCGATGCCAGCCGCCTGCGACGGCAACGAGATTGCTCTTCCGGCCGCGAGGCACTCCATCAGCATCTGCCAGCCACGGCCGACGCCACCTTCGCCACCGATGATCTGGTCGATCGAAACCACGACGTCATGGCCGCTGGTCGGGCAGTTAAAAAACGGCACACCCATGGGATTGTGACGTTCGCCAAGCACGACACCGGGAAGATTTGCCGGCGCAAGCACACAGGTGATACCCAGGTCTTTGCCTCGTCCCAGCAGGTTTTCAGGGTCGTAAAGCTTGATCGCCAAGCCAATCAGAGTGGCGATTGCAGCCAATGTGATGTAGCGCTTTTCCCAGTTAAGGCGCACATAAATCTGTCCGTCTTCGCCGCGAAACAGCACCCCGCTGGAGGTGATGGAGCCTGCGTCGGATCCAGCTTCAGGTTCGGTCAGAGCAAAGCACGGAATCTCCTCCCCCCTAGCCAGGCGTGGCAGGTAGTAGTCTTTTTGCTTTTTAGTCCCGTAGTGGGCCAGGAGTTCCGCTGGTCCAAGCGAGTTTGGCACCATGACGGTGATAGCGAGTGGCGCGGAATGCGAAGCCAGGCGGGCCACGACCTCGCTGTTGGCCGCGGCAGAAAACCCGAGACCACCGTACTCTTTCGGGACGATCATCCCGAAAAAGCGCTCCTTCTTGATGTAGTCCCACATCGGTTTAGGCAGGTCTTTGGTCTGAAAAATCTCCCAGTCCGAAGCCAGCGAGCACAGTGTCGCCACCTGATGATCAAGAAAACCCTGCTCTTCGGTCGAAACTCCCGCATACTTCTCGCCGCGTACCCAGGTGAAGTCGGGTTTACCGGAAAACAACTGCGCATCCACCCAGGTACTACCCGCTTCGAGGGCAACCCGCTCAGTTTCTGAAATCACCGGCATCAACTTCAGCTTGTCCATCAGTCGCGCCAAAGGGATCGACAGCAGCAAGCGGCGCAGCGGGACGAAGTTCAGCACCGCCAAGGCCAAGGCGAACGCCGCCAAAAGCCAAAGCGGCGCCGCCAGCAGCCACAAGCCGGCGAGCAGTACGGCCGTCCACAGAAGCAGCGGCGCGCCGGTAAAGCCAAGCACCAAGAGCAACAGCATAAACACGCCGCAGCCAAGGACTGGCAGGGCCTCTGAAAGCCATCCATAACCGATCATCATCTTGCCCCTTAGTGCGCGCTCCCCTGGGGTGGGGGGCCGCAAACGAGTGTTGCACCAGGCCCGTGGGCCCAGCGAGTGCAACATGGGGCCCAAGAAGGCAGCTCGACAGCTTTATTGTAACGCTAACGACCCGCTTCGGGCTATCAGGGCAGGCGAGATTTCTTCGGGGCTTCCCGCCCGCTCTGGGGAAGATGGGCGGTCATCGTGCAATTTATAGCGGATGCGCCAATACAGTCGCCGCTTTAATGACGACGTCCTCAACCGGACGATCGCCGGCACCGGTCTTGACCTGACCGATCGCCTGAACCACCGCGAGACTGTCAGCATCGGCAGTTTGGCCAAAGGCCGTATACTGGCGATCGAGGAACGGGACCTTTTCAAGGCATAGGAAAAACTGGCTACCGGCCGAGTTCGGGTCCTGCGCCCGAGCCATCGACAGAGTCCCTGGCTCATGCTTGCGCTCGTTGAATTCGGCATCGACGTGGTACCCAGGGCCGCCGGTCCCGGTTCCTTCAGGACACCCACCCTGGATGACAAAGCCAGGGACGATGCGGTGAAAGGTCAAACGATCATAAAAGCCGATCTTGGCCAGACCGAGCAGATTCTTAACGTGGTTTGGCGCTATGTCCGGCCACAGGTCGAGGGTGATTTTGCCTTTTGATGTGTCGAATTCGAGCTGATAGCGGTGGGTCTTAAAGTCGATCGACTCCTGCGCTTTTTGCACGTCATTCTTTTTACTGCTGCCAAACATGTGCGGCCCTTTCTCAGGCTAGGAACGGAAAGCATCCCCTATACCATTGAGAAAGTCCGCAGTTCAAGCCTTGCGGAAGGTAAGCAACAGACTTTGACCATCTTCCAGCCCCAAGTGCTCCCGAATGAGGGTAAATCCATTTGCTTGCAGCAGAGAACAAACCGTTGCCACATCCAATTTTGCCTGGGTCTGGCGCTCCGCTTCGGCCGCTATGGACGCGCTGCGGACCTGCTCAAGCTGGTGCTTTAATTCATCGAAAGCCTGGATGTCTTGTAGCTGCTCGCCGACTGCTGAGAACAAAGAATCCATGCTGCTACCGTCGGCACGTAGAGTCAGCAAGAGCAAACCTCCTGGTGCAAGAGAGGCATGGAGGCGTTGCAACAACACCTGCGGCTCCGCTTCCGTCTGCAGGTGGTAGCACAGCACGGCTGCACCGTAGCGTTGCTGCGGCAGACCGCTCAGGTCGGCCAATAGTTTGCGTACCATCTTAACTCGGCGAAAGGATGAACAGCGTTGACGGGCCTGGCGCAGCACGTGTGGGTCACCATCCACTGCGGTCACCCGGTGCCCTTCAGCCAAAAGCGCCGCACTGAACGCGCCTGTGCCACAGCCGACATCGAGGACACGCTCGACTTTTGTCAGTTCCTTAACATGCAGTTCGATCAATTGGCGGCGGCCGCTAAATTGGTCAAACAGCCGGTCGTAAGCCGAGGCATAGCGAATACGCCTAGTCTCGGCTGCAATCGCCGCATGTAGGGCGGTAAAGAACTTTTGCCGATGATGCACCGAATTGACATTGAGGACGACCGACCAACCAACGATATGCCCTGTGGCTAGATCGATCAGTGGTGCCATCACCTTAGTGAAGACCATCCGACCGTACTCAGCCGAGACATAGACCGCGCGCTCCCGATCGGCGAGGGGTAAGATCCCGTCACCATACAGTTTCGTCACGCGCGCAGGCACTCGTCGAAAATTATCCAAAAGTTCATACCAAACGCGCACCGGGGCACCGCGTTTGACCTTGTCTTGACGACCAAAGACGAGGTCAAAAGCACTGTTCCAATCGAGCAGGCGCTGGTCACTACTCAGGATAAAGGTCGGTAGATTAGTCGCAAACAAGGCCGAAGCCAGGCGCGAACTGTTCTCATGCCACAAGGTCAGGGGGCCGTGCAGGCCAGGTACTTGGTCGACGCTTGCGCCTTTGTCCTTTAATACGAATAGATCCTTGGTCACGAAGACGGTCGAAGAGGACCGCAGCCTTGCTAGCGAGGGCCACAACGAAAACAAGCCCAGCTTTACCGCCACCGCAGTGCCAATAAAGGCGAGCGGGCGGATCGAACCGAAGCGAAGCCCAAACCTCTCCAAGACGATGGCTATCAACAGTAGCAAGACGGCGGCACAGATAACGACACCACCGCACACGGTTCTGTTTACGTGGATTTTTTCTTTTAGAAAGCCGTTGAGAGATCCGCTTAGAAAGCTACGCATGGAACATCCAATCATAAGCGACAGCAAATAAGGCAACAAAGACAGCTCTGCTAATGCAAGCCCTCTGCCACTTCGATCATTACGGTTAATAGACCAAATGCATTCGCATTTATCTGACCCCATAGGCGCCATCGTTCGTCCAAGCTTTTGACGCAACTGGCTCAGGAGATGACACCGCAGTGACAGCAGCATCATGCCTCGAAACATCAACAGAAGATTTGGCATCCAAGTTGCAGAAGGGTCTAGCAAGCGTCTCGAACAAAGGCGCATGAGGTCCCTGCTGAGTTTCTAATGGAGTGGGTAACATGCTGATGCTGACGAAAAAACATAGTGAAAATGGCCATAGCGGCAAAGCCAAACCAGGGCTGCGCCGGCAATACGCCGCAGCCTTGACGCTGTCGATGGTTTTGACAGATGTTTGTTTAGCCAATGTCGTCGGAGCCGACACGCAAAACTTCAATGCCACCACCTCCGGCCTGGACTTCGTCACCGTCGAATCAGCCCAGACCTTGGACCCAGGCGTCGTCAACTTCGGGTTATTCCTCAATGATGCAGTGAACTCGCTACCCTATTTCGCCAATGACCCGCAAAAGCGAACGGCCTACACGGACTCAGTCCTTGGCGCGGACTTGAACGTCGGCGTCGGCCTATTGCCCGGATTTGACATCGGCATCAGCGCGCCTCAAGTCCTCCAGCAGGATGCGGAAAAGGGCGGCTATCACGGCCAATACAATACCATTGGCAACACCGAAGCGCGGCTTAGTGCCAAGGTTCAATTCTACGGCACTCGCGACTACGGCCTTGCCCTGATGCTTTCGGAAAGCCTCAACCGCATCAACAATGATCCCTATGCTGGTAAGAACGCTGGGCCGACAACCAACCTGCAGCTTGCCGGCGACATGACGATCAAAAATTTCAAGCTTGGATTGAACGTCGGCTACCGCTGGCGCCTACGTGGCCATCAAGATGATCCAACCGTGCCAATTGCCCCACTACCAGACCAATATATCGCCTCGGGAGCCATCAGCTATCTGCTCACGTCGATTGACACGAAAGCTATCTTTGAGGTCTTCGGCAGCTTGCCAAACCACAGTGTGACCGATGCTTCAGATCGCCAGGCATCATCTGCTGAAGCCCTACTTGGCTTGAAACACGACTTCACCACCAGGCTCGCCGGACACGTCGGCGGCGGCACGCAAATCGTCAAAGGCATTAGCTCACCCGACTGGCGCGTCTACACCGGGCTGAACTACACCCTGGGCGGCTATAACAAGACCAAAGCGGAAAAGATTGAAACCGTGACCCAGCCCCAAGCCATAAAGGCCGACCCGTTTGCCGGTCCACCGAAGCCAACGGAAAAGATCGTCGTTCATGACGTACTGTTTGAGTATGACTCGGACACTTTGATCCTGGGTGCAACGGGCGAAGTCATGGCAAAACTCGTCGCTTATTTGAACACCAAACCAAGCTTCACCCGTCTGATCATTGAAGGTCACACCGATTCCATCGGTTCTGATCCTTACAACATGGATCTCAGCCTGCGCCGCGCCAACACCATCAAGCGGTGGTTGGTCAGCCACTACCATCTGCCAGCTGGCAAAATCATCACCATTGGCCGCGGTAAGCATCGCCCGATCGCTGACAACGGCAACTACCAAGGTCGCCAGCTCAATCGCCGGGTGGAGTTCACTATTTACCGCGATATGGCCAAAGTAAAGCCAAGCACCACACCTGTCGCTGCCGCAGCACCAGCAAAGCCAAGCAACGTGCCTGTCGCTGCCTTAGCTCGAGGAAATCCAGTGACCCCGGCCAAGACCAAGTAACCCGTAAGTGAAGTCATTCGCTTACAAAGACCGACTCGACCTGCTCCTCTCCCGTTATTTCCCAGCTGTCCAAGGAGTTTTTGTGTTCAAGTACCAATGGCCTCACACCACCCTCGCCGTTACCTTGCTGAGCGTCCAGCTGCTTGCCAACTGCTCACCAGCGTCCTACGAAATCCTTCGGCCGAAAGCTCGCTCCAACGTCGATAAACCACAAAATATCGCACCCGCGCCGACCACAGTGCCCGTTGGCCAAATGCCGACAGCGCGCGTCGAAACCATCGTCAACGGTGAGTCGGTGACCAACGTCCACATCAACGTGCCAACGACCATCCGACCCACAGCCGACACCTTATCGCCAAGCTTCGTCGGCAAAAGCTCCTGCGTTAATCCGGGGATCGACCGAGCCGGATACGACATCGGCGGCTTGTCGCAGCCATCGGTCAGCCGCAACAACGGTTGTGAAGCCCTGGAAACGCCGTACACCTTCACGCAGCCAGGCGACTACCTGATCACCATGATCGTCACCGATCACCTAAACCAAACCGCAACCGCCAGCATGACCCTCACCGTCGTCGATGACACCAGCAGCACCTGCGGCTTTACCATCACGGTCGTACCGCTGCTGACGCAAAAGAACCAGGCAGTTGCCTTCAATGGCTTTTGCGACATGACGCCAAGCCACGCCATCAGCTGGGACTTCGGCGATGGCGTTAACAGCAAAGGCAACCAGGCCAGCCATTCCTATGACAAAGTCGGGGCCTTCGCCGTCAACGCCTCCTGCGCCGCGGATGATGGCAGCGCGGTGAAAAAGGCCTCGGCCACCGTGTCCGTTACCGAGGACGCCAACAAGACGAGCATCACCATCCTGACGCCTAAGTGTACACCTCCTCCACCACCGCCGGTAAAGCCAACTTGTAATCCGGGTCAAGACCCCAACCATTGCACCTCGCAAACACCGGTTCAGCACTAAAGATTTCGGGCCCAATGATCGCAATGATTATGAACAGGTCCTTACGGCGCCCCAAGAGGTCCGTAAGGACCTGTTATTTCACTTATATTAGACCAAATGGAGACATTTATCAGCGCCGTTCAGGCACCATCAAGAGGAGCCGCTGCAGCGTCCGTCGATCCTTTTTCGGTAGCATTCCTGCAAGAGTTTGTTAAGTTACCGAGCTATAGGGAATTTTCGTACAGGCATAAACCAATTTAGAGGTTGAACGTCCTATGGCTCGTCACTCCTTGCTCAACGCCTCGCTCGTCGCACTTACCTGCGCTGCCGGTCTGCCCGCGCATGCAGCAACCACCCTGAAGACAGATCAGGACAAGGTCAGCTACATGATCGGCTACCAAATCGGCTCGAACTTCAAACGTGACGGCTTGGAAGTAGACCTTAGCGTCCTGTCCAGTGGCCTCAAAGAAGCCCTAGCCGGCGAGAAGTCGCCGCTATCCGCCGAGGAGTCGCAAAAGCTGATGGCGACCCTGCAAAAGAATCTGCAGGCTAAGGCCGAATCCAAGCGTAAAGCCGATGGCGATAAAAATGCCTCTGAAGGCAAGGCTTTCCTCGCCGAAAACGCCAAAAAGGCTGGCGTCAAGACGCTACCAAGCGGTCTTCAGTACAAGGTGATCACGGAAGGCAAAGGCGACTCGCCGAAAGCCACCGATACCGTCAGCACCAACTACAAAGGCACGCTGATCAATGGCACTGAGTTCGACAGCTCCTACAAGCGCGGCCAACCAGCCAAGTTTCCCGTCAACGGCGTGATCAAAGGCTGGACCGAAGCGCTGCAACTCATGAAGCCAGGCGCCAAATGGGCCCTCGTCGTTCCTGCTGATCTCGCCTACGGCGATCGCGGTGCCGGCGATGCCATCGGCCCTAACGCGACTCTGCAATTTGAAGTCGAGTTGATCAGTGTGGAAAAAGCAAAAACCGCAGAAGCTGCACCTGCCCCAGCCCCAGCAAAGAAGTAAGCACGGATGAGCGAAACCTCGCTCCGCCTCATTGCCACCTGTCCGGAAGAGACCAAAGATGTGCTGATCGCCGAGCTGCAACAGCTCGGCGTCAGCAACATAGAACCCGCCTACCGGGCGGTTCACTTTCGTGCTACCGAAGAGCAATTTTACGCGGCCCACCTTTGTCTTCGTACTGCTAGCCGAATCCTTCGCGTCATCAAAGAGGTCGCAGCGCAAACGCCTGAGATGCTCTACACCCAGGCCAGACGGATTCCCTGGCAGGACTATTTTGGTCCCGAGCGCACCTTCCTCGTCGAAGGCGTCCCCGCCGATCGCGGTGAGGCATTCATGCGCGCCAATGATATCAGTCAAAAAGTTCGCGAGGGATTGCAGGAGCACTTTCTGCGCATCGGCGACGGCAAGATGCCGAAGGTAGACCTCGAAGAGCCGCGGGTGATCATCGTCGCCTTCGTCGCTGGGGGCCGCTGCACGCTCAGCTTTGACACCTCGGGTAAGTCGCTCCATAAACGCGGCTACCGTCAGGATGGCCACCCCGCGCCGATCAAGGAAACCCTCGCCGCGGCGATTCTCCATCTAGCTGGCTACGATGGCACTCAGACCTTCCTAGACCCCATGTGCGGCAGCGGCACGATCGCTATTGAAGCCGCTATGATCGCCATGTCTAAGGCGCCGCAGATCCACCGGGCGAAGGGGCAATTCCAGTTTGAATGGCTGGCGTTCTTTAATCGCGACCTATGGCGGACCATGCAGGAGCACTACCGCAGCGAAAAGCTCGCGACCCCAGAGCATCCGGTCGTCGCCTCCGATATCGACGCCAAATACGTCGAGCTGGCCCGTGCCAACGCCTTGCGCGCTCGGGTAGAAAAACACATGCAATTCGCCGTAGGACGGTTCCAAGACATCGAGGCGCCGGGAGCTAGCGGCATCCTGGTCGCCAACTTGCCCTATGGTGAACGCCTGGCAAAGGCCGGCGGCATCGATCTTGAAGCCTTCTACAAAGAGATCGGCGATACGCTGAAAAAGAAGTTTACTGGCTGGCGGGCGGCTCTACTGGTCGCTGAGGACTCCCCATACAAAGTCATCGGCCTTAAAACCACCCGGCGCATTCCGCTCAAAAACGGCGGCATCCCATGCAAGCTCCTCATCTACGATCTGTATGCGGGAAGCCGCGAAAAAAAGGGCCACTAGTGCCTAACATCGCTGAACTTTAATTCTCTGCTCAAGTTTAAGGCCGAATTGACCGATAAGATCACCGACGCATACCTCACGTCGGGGACTCGCTATGGCCAAATACTCCTTGTGCACTGGAACGATGCTACTGGTTTGCGTGTTGGCGCTGAATACAGCCGGCTGTAAATCGAGTTCGTTCTCCGGCGAGGCGGCCAGCGCTGCCACCTCGTCGCAGCATAGCGGCACCGCTGCTGCCGACTACAGCAAGGTTGCCGCTCCGTGTACACAGGCTGGGTCGACTCAGGCAAAGCTGCTGACGCCAACGATTACCAATGCAGATCAGCAAAATGCCCTCGCCTATGAGATCTTTGTCACCGACTGCAGCGGTCAACGCAAAAGCGTTGACGCCACGACGATAAAATTCGACCTCGATGCGATCTTTGACCATGTCGCTGAAAGCCAACCCCTCAATTACACGGTCACCTCGACAGACGCCCGGACGAGCGGCCGACTGATCCAGGTGCCAAACTCTGATTTGTTTGGGAAAACCGGTCCGGGATTCTTTCATTTTGAGACCGACCAACCCTTCTCACTAGCGACCGCAGCCAGCAGCGTGACGCTGACCATTCAGATGGCGGGCCGCTCGTTTCGTCCATTTAAGACGGCTACCACTGGTAACTATCCACAAATGCAGACCTACCTGAGCTTTGGCGATGCGACCCCAGTAGCGAGCGCGGTGCAGATCCTTGGCCAGTTGCCTGCAAAGGGGCCATAGGGCGAACACTCAAATCATCGCCAACAAACCTAATTTATTGATTTATATACGATTGCTGGGCAATCCCTCAAGATCTGTCAAAAATGTTCCGATGACTAACAGGACGATCAGGACGATCAGGAGATCTGGATTTGGGACTAGTAGCTAGATCAGGAGCCGGTAAATGAAGCGCTACAACACCATCTTAATCTTGGCCCTGTCGGCATCGGCTGCTTGCTCGACGAAGGGTGGAGGCCGCAAGGATGATGGCAAAAATGCACCGGCCACCCAGCCCGCAGCAGTAAACGGCGGCGGCACTGGCGCAGCCGGCGGCTGCTTGAATCTGGTCAACGGTAAAGCTTCGACCGATTATCCGGCGGTGGTGCGCTTGCTGTCAAAACCCAACTCCACCAGCGTTGGCATCTGCACTGGCACCTTCATCAGTCCAACTGCGGTCATCACGGCGGCCCACTGCCTAGATGGCTCAGCAACCGGCGGACTCTACTTGAGCGGGGGCACATCGGTGGCCTTCGGCAGCCACACCATTTCGCCGTTTGCCGGTGACGTGCAGTCGCTCAAGGCGTTCACCTACGGTGCATACGGCGAGACCGGTGATCCCAATGACGCCGCCGTCACGGCTAAAGATACAGCGATCGTCCTGTTCCCCGAAGGCACAGGCTCGGCTTATATGGCGATCGGCGGCTCGTTACCGCCAGTTGGCACGACAGTGACCTCGATCGGCTACGGCCTCACCACGCTCTCAAACACCACGCCCGATCCAAACTACGACGCGAGTAAACACATCGGCACCACTAAGATCGTCACGGCGCAGGACAATTACAATGTCTTCGTTGGTGGCGTGACGGCGCAAGAAAGCGCCGCCGCGGCAGGTGCCTCGGTCATCGATTCCTTCGGCGATTCGGGCGGACCGATGATTTACAATGACACGGTGGTGGCGACGCTTTCCAACGGCGGCGACGGCATGACCTCTAGCGGCCGCGACATCTGGTTTGTGACCTTCGTTGACATCAATTCAGTGCAGACCAAAAAGCTCATCAACCTTGCCAATCAAAACGGCGCCGGCATCGCTGCGCCAGGGACCGCCCCGACGACCATCGTGACGACAAAAACAGCGACAGCTGCCGCCAAGACCTGCGTCGCAAAATAACCGCACTCCTCGCTGGCAGCTTTGAGCGGCCAGGGACTCATCAGAGCGCCTGCTAACAGGTCCGGAACGGCTTGATTGGCGTAATGACCCCAACTCGCCGCATATCGTTGCCATCCCCAGCAGCCTGCATCGATGATTATTTCGCCGTGGTCTCACCTGCGACTCCCAGTGGCGTGATCATGGCCTCCACCTTGAGGTCGAGGTCGAGCAAGGCTTGACCCGGTGGATCGCCAACCGGCGCATGGCGTGGCTCGATAGGATTGCCGGCGGCGGGCACCAGGCCATAACCCGCAGTGGGTCTGATGTGGATGCCAACTGTAGCGAGGTCATTGACGAGTGACAGCTGGCCAACACGTGCCAGCTGGGTGGCCGCACCCAGTACACGGGCCGCTTCCTGCGGGCTGTGGAAGCCGGTGCTGTTCTCTGAGGATATAAAATCCCACCGCATGCTGGCGCGACGGTGTGCTTGGCGGGCGGCCGCCAGCACTTTGTCTACCTTGGCTTTGTATACGTCGTCAGGAATGGACGTGCCTTTGACCCGTTCTTTATCGAGCTCTTTGGAGGCCGCGACGATGTCATCCATCAAAGCCAGAATAGCTCCTTCGGCCTCCTTTAGTTGGGTGGCCGTGCGCTGTTGGATCAGATCGACGCGGGCGCGCAGCTTCTCCTCGGCGATGTGGTGGCATGTTTGACAGGATGCATTGATGTTGAGGAGCGGTGAAGCAATGAAGTGGTCGGTGACCTTTACGGCGCCCTCGCGGCGGTAAGGCATATGACAGTCGGCGCAGGAAACACCGGTGCGGGCATGCACACTGCTAGAGTAGAGTTCGGTCTCTGGATGCTGCATTTTCAGCATGGGAGCGCCGGTTTCACCGTGCGTCCAGTCGGCTTTAAAGCCATCCGGTCGTGCGGCTTCACGATCATAGTAAGCCTCGATCATCTCGATACGTAGCGGCTCATTTTTTGGCCACTGACTCCAAGGGAAGGTCAGGACCTTTTGCTCCCCTTTGAAGTAGTACTCCACATGGCACTGCTGGCAGACGTGGCTGCGCATCTCTTCGTGGGTAGCGAGGAGGCCGGCTTTAGGATCGCCTTTGTAGCCGCGCGCTACCATGGCGTTAATGTAAGCTGGTCTGGTGACTCGCAGCGACATGTCGCTGGGGTGGTGGCAGTCAGCACAGGTGCTGCCCAGGGCGTGACCGGCCATGCCCGCGCCGTGCTGCTTGATGAGCATGCCTTTTAGATCGTTGTACGGAGTGTGGTTGAAGGTTTCCCAGCCTAGTTCCCGGATCAGCGACGGAGCCCAGCCGCTGTGGCAGTTCATGCACGCACCTGGCTGGCCCTTGAAGCCGGGGAGCCCGTGTGCGTTGATCCAATCCTTGTCGTTGCGCTTCGTCTCGAATTGATCGATAGCAGCGAAGTAGTGGCTACGGTCTTCGTTAAAATCGAGGGAGAATGGATAACCGCCCCATAGTCGACGCAGAGCCGGATTGCGCATGAGCTTGCTGTAGGGATGGCCACCGCCATAGTTCGTGGCGGTTCCAGGCTCAGCCATCAGGCGGTAGCGTCCGTATTGGGCTGGAAAGCTGACTCCCCACACCGCAGGGTCCACCTGATCGTCGGACAGCTTATTGAGAATGAGTGGGTATTGGCGTTCCTCGGACTTTCGTTCGCTGATGTTGAGCAGCAAGCCTGTGACGGCCGCCAAAGCCAGCGCGGAACCGACAAAAAGTCCGATCAAAACGCGGCGCCTCAAGCGAGGATAAGTTGGTGACATGAATCTTGGCCTTTCTGTTTTACCGCACCATGAACTGTAACGAAGTCGATTGCTTCAATGGAAATGCCCTACTTGTCGATGGCATTTGACGCAGTATGCCTCGCCGCTCTTGCCATAGACTGTCGCTTCCGGATGGGTGGGTAGCAGCGCGCCATGACAGCGCAGGCAATTATCCTGCACGATCTTGCGACTTAGGGCTCCAGCCCGAATATTGACTGGCGTTTCTAAAAAGGTAAACGCGTAGCTGTGATGCGCGCCATTGAGGGCCTTGATAGCCCACTTTGATAGGACCCCCTGCGGCACATGACAGTCGTTGCAGACTGCCACGTGATGATGGTCGCCGACCCGCCAGTCATGTAGGACTTCGCGCATTACGTGGCAATTGGCACAGGCTTCAGGTTGATTGCTCAGGTAGGACCCACCCTTGGCATAGACAAAGGTCATGATTCCTATGCCGATGGCCGCGCCCAACAGGACGGTAGAAGCCATCAGAATGATACGCCGAATCCGCCGGGGACGACGTCGCTGAGAGTCTGGAGGTGAGGTGTCAGGATTAAATGGAAACGTCACGAAGCGCACCTGGCCACTGGCTACGAAATGATCGAACTGACGCTAGCATCGAAAGCTATGCAAGACCAGCGCCATCGAAAGCCCGACTAGCTGCGGGCCGGACCTGCGTTGCGCTACTCCGCGACACCCATTTATGGACGGGCCCTTACTGAGACAGCTCTGTATTAGCTCTATGGATTAAATCTCTGATCGCTGCCGTCTCGCCTCGTAAAGCATCACCGCTCCAGCAGCCGCGACGTTAAGCGAATCAGCCATGCCGAGCATCGGCACTTTGATACAGGCCGTGGACTGGTCGAGCCAGTCGGCACTGAGGCCTTGCGCCTCCTCACCCAGGAGCAGCACGCACGGCATTTTGTAGTCTACTTGAGTATAAGTTACGGCTGTACTGGTTAAGGCCGCGGCAAAGGTCTGCAGGTTCTTTTGCCCGCAAAACTCGCGCATCTCGGCCGAGCTAGCGGCAACGACCGGCACATGGAACACCGTACCCAGACTGTTGCGAAGGACCTGCGGATGATACAAATCCAGCGGCCGATCGAGATAGATCACGGCATCGACGCCGGCGCCGTCCGCCGAGCGCAGAACCGCACCTAAGTTACCGGGCTTTTCCAGATTCTGCACCGCAAGTAGCAGCGGCACGTCGGGTAGTTTTAGGTCAGCGAGCCGTAACACGCGCTGCGCAAAGACGGCGATCAAGCCATCGCTGCCTTCGCGCACCGCCAGCTTAGCAAAGACCGCAGGCGTGATCTGATAACGCTGCACCGAACCATAGTGTCCATGTTGTGGCAGCTGCGCTAACACCCCTTGCGCCGCAGCGGACAAAGCTTCGGTGCAGACAAAGAGTTCCAATAATTTGTAGTCAGCCGCAACGGCTCGGCCGATTTCCCGTGCTCCCTCGACCGCGAATAAGCCGGTGTGACGGCGTTCCTTCGCAACGCCAAGGGCGATCACGGCGCGTACGCGGGGGTTTTTCAGACTGCTGATATGCAGATCTTCGCGCACTGGCTAGGCCTTTACAAAAAGGCAGGAAGCGCCACTTGGCAAAGCCCGTCCGGCACTGTCTAGCACCACCATCTCACCAGAACTCATCTCGCCAGAGCTACTCGGGCAGATGTCACCTAGTAAATTGGTCAAGGCCAAGGGCGTATAGCCCGCTGAATGCGAGCTCAGCAGCACGAAGGAAAAATCTGCTGCCAGGATCTGACCGAGATCGTCGAGCAGCGGCGGCAGCATTTCCTCGATCTTCCAGGTTTCCCCTTTCGGGCCGCGACCAAAGCTCGGTGGATCGAGGATGATGCCATGGTACTTGCTGGCGCGCCGGACTTCCCTTGCGACGAATTTCTGCACATCATCAACCAACCAACGAATCGGCTTATCCTTGAGACCCGCCTGCTCAGCGTTTTCGCGGCCCCACTGGACGCTGGTTTTAGAGGCATCAAGATGCGCTACAGCGGCACCGGCCCTGGCGCAGGCAAGCGTCGAGCCGCCGGTATAGGCAAAGAGGTTTAACACCTGCGTTTCCTGGTGCTGCTTGGTCCGCTGGGCGACGAGGTCGGCCAGGCGACTCCAGTTGGCATGCTGCTCCGGGAATATTCCCAAATGGCCGAAATCGGTAAGACGAATCACCAAATCCCCGACGGCTGGCATGGAGATCGTCCAAGACTCAGGCAGATTGCGGTTGCGTACCTCCCATTTACCATCACCACCGCTGAAGCGGGAAAACACGGCGTCAGCCCGCTGCCACTCGGAGTCGGCAAGGCGCGGGCGCCACACCGCCTGCGCCGCCGGCCGCACCAACAGATAGGGGCCGACCTGCTCGAGCTTCTGGAAATGACCGCTATCGAGGAGGGTGTAGGTATTTAGGCTCATAGGCATCCGTTTAGGTGAGGCGCACGTTAGGCGCGGCGGGAGAGAGGTATCACCAGTCCTGTTTGACAAGCAATGATGTTAACGCCAAGATGCCACCTCAGCACCTCCAGTTCGCCCCGGCAAAGCCCAAAATTGCCGCCAAATTTTGGACTAACCATCTGAATATTTAGTGTTTAATGCCCTCCAGGAGACCTTCAAGCATGAGCCTCACAGCTGCCCCAAAACGCGTCAAGCGCGGCTGGATGAACCTCCGCGTCGAGCGGATCGTCCACGAAACCCACGATAGCGACACCTTTTATCTCGTCGACGCCGACGAAGGCGGTCGGGTGTTCGATTATATCGCAGGCCAGTATCTCACCTTTCGCTTCGACGATGTCGAGGCGAAGCCCTTGGTTCGCTCCTACACGATGTCTAGCTCGCCCTGTCAGGCAGATTTCGCAGCGGTGACCATCAAGCGGGTCGAAGGAGGCAAGATCAGCAATTGGTTTTGTGACCAAGTCAAAGTCGGCTCAGTCCTGCGTGCGCGCGGACCCATCGGTAAATTTGTCTACGAGCCCGGTGTCGACCGCGGGCATTTGATCATGGTAGCCGGCGGCAGCGGCGTCACGCCGTTCGTCAGCATCCTGCGTGAATACGCATCCCACCTCGGCCAAGCTGGAGCCCCGCAACGGATGACGTTACTGGTTTCGCACCGCTCATCGCAGGACATCCTCTGCGGCGCCGACCTGCAACTGCTGATGGGCCAACCCGGTATCGCCATCCACACGACTTTGAGCCGGGAAAACCTCGAAGCTGCCGGCTACTGGTACGGCCGGATCAGCGACCAAAAGCTAGCGGCGGCGATCAATGGCGCCTACCAAACGGCGACCTTTATGACCTGCGGCCCTCAGGCGATCATGGACCAGGCCGTTGCTCACCTGCGCCAAGCCGGGGTCGAAGAAGCCCATATCAAGACGGAATCATTTGAATAATCCTGAGATGGACAATGTCTGGGGCCGAATGGTAATGATCCCAGGTCGTCACCCCCCCGAGTGCCAACCTGGGACCATCTGGCTTTCCAGAACTCCTTTCTAGCCCCCCCCTTGAAGTATGTAAATTGAATAATTTGCCACAGAACTGGTGAATTTTTTTCACAAGGGCAGCGATGAAGATTGACCAACTCAGCTACTTTGTTCAAGTCGCCAAGCTGGAGCACTTAAGCCAAGCGGCTCGGGCTGTTGGAGTTAGCCCTAGCGCCGTAAGCCACTCGATCGCCGCCCTGGAAGAAGAGCTAGGCCGAGAGCTGCTACGCCGCGAAGGCAAGCGCCTGACCGTCACCAGCCACGGCAGAATCCTTGCCAAACGCGCTGAATCCATCCTCAATCAATTGCGTCATCTCAAGGAGGAGATGGCCTCCGATGAAGTCGCTTGGGAGGGCACCCTCAGACTTGGCGCGCCGCATGGCTTCGCCGCCGACTGCTTGGTCGATGCCTTCGTCGAATTAAGCGCCCCCCACCCGGAGCTACGCGGCGAACTGCACAACCTGCGCTCCGCCGAGGTCATGCGGCTGGTGGCGGCCGGCGAACTCGATTATGGCTTAACCCTGACGGCCTCGGGACATCATGCCATCGAGCGACAAAAGCTATTTAGTGGTGAGGTCCTGCTTTGCGTACGCCAGCAGCACCCGATCCTCGCACTGCCAGCCACGGCGCGCGTGGCCGCGCTCCATGACTACCCAGTGGCCGGACCACGTAGCGTCGGCGAGCTCGCCAACGACGCCGACTGCGGCGTCCTGGGCTACATGCGCCAACCAGGCGTCTTTGCCTTTTGCTACGATAGCTATGACCTCGCTAGCCAGTACCTATTAAAGACCGATGCCTGGTCCTTTCTGCCGGACTGGGCCATTCAAAGCACCCACGGTGTCATCGTGGCGATTCCTGACATCCCCGTCGTCGAGAAGTATGAAATCACCGCCATGTGGCCCAAGGAGCGCGGCCTGTCTCGGCCGCTCAGGGCACTGACGCAACTCCTCGGTGCACGCGTCGGCATCAAATGATACGATCGCCGCCAACCCCTTTAAGCGTAAAGTGAGGCACCATGGCCGCTCCCTATCTGTGGAACCTTCAACCAGAAGTGTTCTCGTTTAGCCCTCTGCCACGCTGGTATAGCCTGCTCTTTGCCAGCGGCATCGTCGGCGGCTATGCGATGATCAGAAAGATGTTTATCCGCGAGGCTAAACCGGTTGAGCTGCTTGATTCACTGTTGGTCTATATCGTCGTCGGAATGATGATCGGCATGCGCCTTGGTCACGTGATTTTTTATCAACCGGACTACTATATCAATCACCTGCTTGAGATCCCGATGATCTGGAAGGGGGGGTACGCCAGCCACGGCGGCTTTCTCGGCGTGATCATTGCGCTGGTGTTATTCGTGCGCAAGAACCGTGACATCACCTTCCTCTGGCTGGCTGACCGGGTCGCGATCATCTCGCTGTTTGCTGCTGGCTGTATTCGCCTCGGCAACTTCTGCAACTCGGAGATCATCGGACGCCCTGCAGCGGAAGGCCTGCCATGGGCCGTCATCTTCACCCAAGTCGATCAAGTGCCACGCCACCCGGCGCAGCTGTATGAGGCGATTGGTTACTTTGGTCTATGTGGCCTGTCACTACTGCTCTACTACCGCACCCGCCTGGCCGAACAGACCGGCCGGTTGATGGGACTGATTATCGCCACCGGCTTTGCCTGGCGCTTCTTTTGCGAGTTCTTCAAAGAAGACCAAGTGCCCTTTGAGGCGGGTTTGACGCTCAACATGGGACAGATACTGAGCATCCCGTTTATCATCGGTGCAACCGCCCTTGCCCTAAACATTCAAGGCAAATGGCAAACCGCCGCCGCTGCGAGCGAGAGTCCAAAGCTGCAGACTCCCGTGCGCAAACGACGGCGGCAGAAGGCGTAACGCCTTCTCAAAGGCTTACTCGTAGGCTTGGAAAGGCATGCCAAGGGCGTCCGAGACGGCCTTGTGGGTGATCATGCCTTGATAGGCGTTAAGGCCCTTGCGCAACGGCAAGGAGTGTTTCAAAGCGTCTTTGAAGCCATGCTGGGCGATATCCAAGGCGTACTTGATGGTGACGTTGGTCAAGGCGTAGGTGCTGGTTTTAGGCACGTCACCAGGGATATTGGTCACGCCGTAGTGCAGCACGTTTTCATCGCGGTAAACCGGATCATCATGAGTCGTTGCCCGGATGGTTTCGACACAACCGCCCTGATCGATCGCCACATCGACGATCGCCGAATCACGCTCCATGGTGCGCACCATCTCACGGGTGACCAGGCGCGGCGCCTTGGCACCAGTGATCAAAACGCCGCCGATCACTAGATCGGACTCGGCCACTGCCTCAGCGATGTTTTCTGGGTTGGACATCATGGTCGTCACGAGATTACCAAAGATGTCATCGAGGTAAGCCAGGCGGCGAGCGCTGACGTCGAGAATCGTCACGCGTGCACCCAAACCGATCGCCATCTTGGCCGAGTTGACGCCGACGACGCCGCCACCGATGATCGAGACCAAACCACGCTTCACGCCGGGAACGCCGCCAAGCAGCAGGCCCTTGCCGCCGCTGTGCTTTTGCAACAGCTGAGCGCCAACCTGGACCGCCATCCGACCAGCGACTTCGCTCATCGGCGTCAACAGTGGCAAGGAACGATCTTCTAGCTCGATGGTTTCGTAGGCGATCGCCGAGACTTTGCGCTCGACCAAGGCCTTGGCCAAATCAGGCACCGCAGCCAGGTGCAAATAGGTATAGAGGATCTGACCTTCGCGCATCAGGCCATATTCCTGGGCGATCGGCTCTTTGACCTTGATGATCATCTCGGCCGTGCCCCAGACCTTGGCGGCCGTATCGACGATCTCGGCGCCTGCGGCCTTAAATTTTTCGTCGGGGATGCCGGCGCCGACGCCGGCATTTTTTTCGATAAAGACTTTGTGACCAGCCGCAACCAGCTGCTTGACGCCGCCGGGGACGATGGCGACGCGGTTTTCGCGGTTTTTGACTTCCTTTGGCACGCCGATGATCATGGGAATTCCTCAATGTGTGGATAGGATACCGGATAGCATCCCTAGTTAGCGGGCGCCGCAGCGAGAGTCAATCATTAAGGTTTAGCCTTGAGCCGGAGTTCCGCCACAGCTGACTAGCCATAAAATGGCTATAGAGATACCCGGCCGCACGCAGCTGCGGCAAAATCACCCGGTGGAAGTCAGTATCGCGGCTGGCGAGGCGAGCGCTGCGCCTTGCGTACCGGCCCGCGGCAAGCGGCAATCCAACGCTCCAGCTGATGACGTTCGTGCTGCATCTGGATCAAATCATCCGCCATGGCAGCGCCAAATTCGCGCTTCAGTTGCCTTAGGCGGGCGGCGACTTCCCTGGCCTGAAGAAAGTCCCAGGCCGGATGGGCTTTGGCGGACTTCAAGGATGTCTTAAGCTTACGCAGCCGACTCTCGACGGATTTGCGCAGGCCGATGATGTCGCCAATTGGGGCAAAGTCGAGATTCAGGCCGCGCTCACCGCCCTTCAGCACGACCTGGCGCAGGCGCTCCAGGCGGGCCACGTCGCCCCAGCTGTAAGCGTCCTGCACCTCCTGCCATAGCGCTTGGTCCGTCCGGTCCGGATTGGTGTCCGGGTGCAGGACCCTAACCAGCTGACGATAGATGGATTTCAGGTAATCCTGGCTGGTCCTGTCGTCTCGCGACTGCGGTGGATGCCGTTTGGTCGCGCCTTGACGGCCGTACCCGGCCTCCTCGCCAAATGCGTCATCAAAAGCCTCGGCAAAACGCCGCGCAAACTCCGCGTCGCCCTCGTCGCCCTCGTCCCCCTCATCGTCCTCAAAGTCAGAGGTCTCATCCTCGAAGTCCTCACCAGTGGCCTCGCGCCACAGCTCAGCCTCGGTCCCTTCGGCCTTGGCCCTTCTGACACGGTCCAGGGCCACACCGAGCGACACCTCGGTCCACGCGGCATAGCGCTCCACATCCATGACCAAGTCGTGCAGCTCGCGCACCTGCGCCTGCTCTTGCCTTAATCTACCGATTTCGCGTTCAAATTCGCGATCGATCCAGGCGGTAAAAGCAGGCACTTCGCGTTCTTCAAAGGCCTTGAGACGGGCACCAGCGTCCTCGGCCTCACGGCAGCGGGCCCCGTAGCGATCCTTTTCATGGCGTCGCCGGGGCGAGGCATCGATCAGCACCAGATCGACCCGATCGGAGAGGGTGACCGGCACCTGTGCCTGCTTTCGACTGCCTTTACGAGGTGGAACGGAGCGACGCATAACCGGCCTTTCGCAGCTGAGAGTGGGCTTGTAACGCAGATCCGAGGTCCACGTCGCGAAAAAAATCCCTAGAGCAGCATCAAAGCGAAAAGCTATAACGCTGTCCATGGACATCGCCGATTTTGCCAGACAACTCTTATTTCAATCAGATTTGGCGCTAAAGCTCCAAACGCCAGCGACTTTGACCGACGAGCGCCGCGGCCACGGGATTGACGTGCCAAAGGCCCCGGCCCGCTGTCAGGCGCTGACATTGAAACCGCGCGGCAGCTCGCAGCAAACGCCGTTCCCATCGCTCCGCGATCTGGAAGATCCGACGAAGCGAGCCTTGGTGCTGCATTTTTTTGCCAACCACGAGCTGTTGGCGATGGAGTTGATGGCTCTGGCACTGCTGCGCTTTCCCGAGGCGCCGGCCAAATTTCGCCGCGGTTTGGCCGCGGTGATCATGGAAGAGCAGCAGCATTTACGGCTGTATAAACAGCGGATGGAAGACCTCGGCATGGGCTTTGGCGCCGTGCCGGTCAACCGCTTTTTTTGGGATGTGATGGCCGACACACCGTCACCGCTCATCTTTATCACACAGATGGCGTTGACCCTAGAGCAGGCCAACCTCGACTATTCTAAACACTTCCTAAACCTGTTTCGCCAACTCGGCGACACCGTCACCGCCGACATCCTAGACGTCGTGTACCAAGACGAAACCAGCCACGTCGCGCACGGCGTCACCTGGTTCAACGCCTGGCGGCCGAGTGACGGCAGCAGCGATTGGCAGGCCTACAGCAAGCTTTTGCCACCACCTCTTACGCCCGCACGCGCCAAAGGCATTGGCTTCCATCCAGAGGCGCGCAGGTCAGCCGGCTTGTCTGCTGAGTTTATTCAGGAGTTGCAAGTGTACGCTCATTCCAAGGGCCGCCCGCCAAATGTGTATTGGTTTAATCCAGGCTGCGAAGATGAAGCCTGGGCAGGGATCACCGGGCAGGCAGCCAGGCCGGAAGCCAAGGCGGTGCAACAGATCCGGGCCGATCTGGCTGGGCTGATGGCTTTTGTCGCGACGCCGCAGGATGTGGTCTTGGTGCAGACGAGACCTCAGGTGGAATTTTTAGCGGGCCTGCAGCAGCTTGGTTTTGCGCTACCGCAATTTGCACTAGATGCGCGGGAGTTACGCGGGCGGCTACTAGGACGCTTCGTCCCTTGGGGACAGAGCGCAGCGGCTCAGGACTTTGCTCAAGGCATGGACCTGCAGTGGCAAACGGACATTGCAGCGGCTCCAGACGGACGCCTGTTTGCAAAAACATGGTCTAAGGAGCTTAGCCTTGAAGCTGGCTTTGAGCCTGGCGGGATGAGGGGAGGCAGCTCGGTCTGCCGTGACCTGGTCGCTACTGAGCAGACCATCGAGGCGCTTTTGCCGCACGGCACGGTCGTCGTCAAAGCGCCATACGGCACCGCAGGACGCGGGATGCTGCGCGTCCTCGCGAAAGACGGCGTGACCACCGAACAGCGTCGGTGGTTCACCGGAGTGTTGACGCGACAAGGCGCCCTGATCGTCGAACCCTGGCGCCAGCGAGTCGCGGATTTTAGCCTGCAGATCAATGTCGCCAACGGCGAACGCGCCGAAGTCGGCTTGACTCGTTTCATCACGAATGATCGCGGCCAGTACACCGGGCATATCCTCGGCCGTAAGCTCGACGGACTGGATCCAGACTTAGTCCGCGCCTATAGCGAGGGCGACTTTCCGGGCATCATGTCGCGCGTCGCCAGGACCGTGGGCGACAAGCTGGCTGCAGCCGGCTACTCGGGCCCCGCGGGGATCGATGCCCTTGTCTACCGAGGTCAAGGCCAAGGCAGCTATCACCTCTACCCATTGGTCGAAGTCAATCCGCGCCTGACCATGGGGCGCGTCGCCATTGCCTTGGACCGCCGCGTGCATGCCGCCGCCAAATGCCGTTGGCTGCATCTGCCGCTGGAACGTATCCGCCGACGCGGCTGGGCCGATGGACTGACCTTCACGCGAGCCATGCAGTCGGCACACCCGTGTCAATTGCGCAGTGGACTGTTAGAAAGCGGCGTGATGCCGACCAACGATCCAGCTAGCGCCCAGGCGATGCTGACGATGCTGGTCGCGGGGGAAGCTGCGCTTAACGAGTTTGTTTGGACCTTGCTACCGTGACAATCCTTAGACAGCGCTCGACCTGCCGCGAACCCCCTCAGAAAGCCCGCGTCGACGATCATAAAATCTATGAAAATCATTTAGTTGTATAGTCACAAACAGACCCCTTCAGCAGCCTCGCGAGGGTTGCCCTCAGCTTGGCACATTTGCTGCAGTGTTAGACGTGCGCCTCTACCAAACGGACCTATCGCCACACTCTACTGAGGAGTCAGACATGCCAGTCAGCCATAACACCAAGGGCCCTTTTTACTCCGTGTTCGCATCCATCTCCGTGGCTTCAATCTTAGCCGTGGCCTTATCCGGGTGCGGCAAACCGTCAGCGAGCGCGACCCTCGCCACCACAGGCGACGCCTTAACCAGCGGCACCTGGGCCAAGCAAACCATCCTCGCGTCTGAATCATCGGCGATGGGCATCACATCTACCAGCAAGATTGAGCGCATTTTGCTCGTCACCGTCACGAAGCAAGGCGACACCCTGGCAACCTCTGAGCAGGCCTGCGATGCGACGTCCATCAGCTCTGGCGGCACGAGTCTGGTCTTTCCAGACGCGTTTAAGCATATGCTTCCAGTCCGCAAGGCCTCTTTTAAAATAACGACCGATGCCAAAGGAACCATGCTCGAAGGAACGCAGGCCGTCGAAGTCCTTGGCGCTAAATTGACCGATCCAGTGAAAGCTCCGCTCCCGACAAATGCTGACGATGCCGCCTTATTCGATCAAGATGGTGACGGCAAGCCAGGTGTCACGGTGAAGATCAGCGTGAGCGCGCTATTTATCAATATTAGTGGCCAAGTCTACCTGACGCAGCGAACCTTGACCCAAGAAACAGGCCGTCTCGAGAGCGCTGACCTCATCCGCGGCAACGTCATCTGGTCAACCGACCAAAAAATTATCGGTTCTGATTCGACCATTTTGGGCAGCGTACAGCCGTCCATCAAGGCTCTCCCCGACGCCAGTATGTTTACTATGCGCAAAATCAGCGCTACCGATACCTGCGCGACGATACTAAGTCGCAAAGATAAATTGTTTGATGCCGTGAAATAAAGTCGGGGGTGCCCAACGCCAATGGGCACCGAATGGTCAAACTTCATTACGTTGATTGCTGCTAGGTCGCCACAAGCCATCGACATCGACAAGGTCTTCTATCTGCCACTGGCCATGCGACTTACGGACCTAACTCCACGCCAAAGCGCAGGCCATCGTAGCCAAGGTGAATGCCCTCGGGCAGATCCGCCTCGTCGCGAGCGTGCATAATTTCGTGTGAAATATGCGTAATGTATCCTGTTTTCACCTGCAACGCCGCCATCAAGGCGGTCGTCTCTTGAATGCAGCTATGCGTCGGATGCTCGCCGTAACGAATACCGCTGGCGACCATCGTGTCGATTTTGCCGCGCCAACGGGCGATGAGAGACGGTGAAAATAACTTAAAATCCGTGGCATAGGCAAAGCGTCCAAAACGAAACACCGCAGACTGAACGTTTCCGTGCACTGCATAGGCCGGCTCGATCTCAAGTCCGAGAACGCGAAACGGCTCTAGATCAAACTCGCTGAGGGTGACCTGCGGCTTGGTGCCGATGTAGCCGGTATCGTGGAACACATAGGCAAACTTTTGCCGCAGCTCCAGGGCATGACGCGTCGCCGCAAAGCAGGTGACGCTGCGATGATCACGAAAGTAAAAGGCGCGCAGATCATCAAAGCCATGGCAGTGGTCGGCATGCGTGTGCGTATAAAGGACGTGCTCGAGTTTGCGCACCCCGGCCTTCAGCATCTGGGTACGAAAGTCGGGACCGGTATCGATGACCAAGTGCTCACCACTTGGGACAGTGATGAGCAGCGAGGCGCGTAAGCGCTGGTCGCGGGGGTCGGGGCTGGTACAAACCGCACATGCGCAGCCAATCACTGGAACGCCAGTGCTGGTGCCGCTACCTAGAATGGTCACTTGTACTTGCGTGGGAGCCGCCCTTGGTTCGCGTTAACGCCGAAAATATTCGTCGAGTAAAAACCGTCGCTGCTCGCTGGTGGCAGCAGCGTATACCTTCATCGCCTCTAGCTTAGCCATGCTTTCGCCTTTGCGCAGTGGATAATCGCGCAGGATCGCCGCTTCGTCCTCACAGTAGCCGTCACCGATAAGGACCTCACTATAATCACCGTAGCCACCAGAGCCGGTCAGTCGCGCCAGCAGTCCCTCGCGGCACAGGACCTCGAGCGCCGCGGCCAGCTCCTCCTCGGTCACCGCTAAGACCGAGCGCAAATGCTTGGTGAGAGCCAATGGACTCTCACCGACTCCGCCGCCGATAAACTCGCGCGCGACTGCGAGCACTTCGATCAGTAGGGTAAGATCGGGGAAGCTTTTGTCGATCATGAATTTTTGGATATGAAAGTCACGCGAGCCATAGATTAGCGTACAATGGGCTTCCAGGCCGTCGCGCCCAGCGCGACCGATTTCCTGAACATACTGCTCGATACTCGCTGGCAAACTGGCGTGGTGGACAAAGCGAATGTCGGCCTTATCAATGCCAAGACCAAAGGAATTGGTCGCCACGACGACCCGAGCAGTACCGGCCATAAAGGCTCGCTGCGCCGCCTCACGCGACGCTGGAGGCAAGCCAGCATGATAGACCTCCGCAGCAATACCAGCATCGACCAGCAAGCGATGGACCTCGCGAGCCTGCTTGCGCGTCTGCACATAGACGATGCCTGAGCCCTCCTCATGCAAGACCGTCTGCAGCAGCAGAGTATAGTGCGCCGCTACCTTTTCGGTCTTGACGATCTTGAGGCGCAGATTGGTTCGTGCCACCTCAGCCCAAATCTGCGCTGGACTGCGCAGGCGCAGCGCTTGCTCGATGTCATCACGAACGCGCCGGGTTGCCGTCGCCGTGACCGCGAGCTTCTGCACCGCGCCGAAATCCGCCAAATAATGACCGATGAGACGGTAATCAGGGCGAAAGTGGTTGCCCCAATGGCTGACGCAATGGGCCTCATCGATCGCCACCAACTGGAGCGGCAGGGCTTTGAGGCGGGCACGAAAATCGGCGCGAGCCAAGCGCTCTGGCGACACGATGAGTAGCTTAAGCTCGCCGCGGGCCAGGTGCTGCCAAACCAGCGCCTTTTCGTCAGCGCTTTGTAGACTATCGAAGGCGGCGCAAGGGATGCCATTCAAGGCAAAGCGCCGAGCCTGATCGCGGATCAAGGCGATCAGCGGCGACACGACCAACACTAGGCCGTCCCGCACCAGCGCCGGTAGCGCGTAGCACAGGGATTTGCCTGATCCAGTGGGGAGTACCGCCAGACAATCACGACCGGCAAAGACCTCGCCGAGCACCGCCTGCTGATGCGGCCTTAGGGTCTCGTAGCCAAAGGCCTGAAGGCAGGTCCTGTAGACCTCAGGCGGCAATACCGACGCAAGGTCCTGCCCACTCTCAACTGGGTGTACAGAAGATGACACGGCGGCGGCGGCAGCAGGCGACAGAGGTGGGACCATAGTGGGTGATTAAACCGCAGCCGCGGTTGTTATGCAACCGCACCATGCACAAGTCGGGGCCGCTCAAGACGACCAAACATGGAGAAAATATGTTGATACTGAGAATCAAATTCACTACGATGGATTGCGGCTTAGCCAGCAAACTCAGAATCAAAGGACCATCGATGCAACCATGGACTCACCTGCGCAGCTGCTTGACGATCATGTTAGCCAGCTCATCGTTAACCATCGTCAGCACACGACTCCATGCCGAAGAGGCGCAGCCTGCCGCTACGGCGGACGTAGTTGCGACCCTAAAGCAAATGGTCGGATGTTTTCAAGTGCACTTCACCTATATTGAAGACGGCGCCCACGATGCGATCTATCCGCCGGTCTACGAGCGCGCTGATCTGGTCAGTGAAAGTCCGCTGACGATTCAGCGAACCTTAGTGCTGGGTCAGACCGAGCAGCTACATTGGAGCGAGGTGTGGGCCGAGGTATTGCCTGGACAATGGCAGCAGGAAGTGACGGGACCCTATGGCGACTTTCGCTACCGTTGCACCGCGCCGTGGAACTTAAACCAATGGTCCTGCATCGCGAAGGGCGCGGCTAAACCGCGGCGCGATGCCGATCGTCCGTACGCCACGATCGATCGCGACAACACCCTACAGCTAAACACGAAGCGTTGGGTGCAGATGGAGACCAACCGCAAGGTCACGGCAGACGGTAAACTCTATTCCGTTGAAGCGGGCTGGAACCAGTACGATCTCGTCGATCCTAAACTCTGCGTTCCATCGCCGTAGACTGAAGCTTGGGCGCTCAGGCGCCCAAGCTTGGACTCATTGGTCTTGCTGCACGCGGTTGATTTTTGCGACCGGGTAACCCGCGCTGGCCAGCTCAGTAACGATCGCTGCGTACTCCGCCTCAGGCATCTGCGCTGAACGACTCATAATCCAAATCAGGCTATTGTCCGGCACGCTCACCACCGTGACCGAATAGTCGGCGGCTAAGCGCACGATGAGATAGTCGCTAGAAAACGGCCAAATAAATTGCATCTTCCAGTGGGCATTGGTCGTCGTATCAGCCACCGTGCCGGTTGGATGCAACGCAAATTTATGCCCATCACGCTCGAAGGTGAAGGTGGTGCCGATGCTGCCGTCGGCGTTTAACGTGTAGGTTTCGATTTGGTTCGTCGCATGATCATCGATCACCATCGGCGTGTGACCTTGGACGTACCAAGGCCCCATGAACCTTTCGAGTTCAACGTGGGCAACGGTGTCATAGACCGGAGTGGTTGCGTGGACCGTCGCTGGTAGCGCCACCGCTGAGGAAGCAGTCAGCAGCAAGGTCGTCAGAAGTGATCTTGGGGTCATTAGGATTGTCCTTTCGACTGGAATGCTAAGGATTCGGTCGCAGTATAATGTTTGTTTGGTTTTTAATAAACTTTAAACAATAAAATCAATTATATTAGATTGCTACGACCACTTGATCCCGCTGTAGTCACCGAGGTCAACCACATGATGTCGGAGACCGGCCTGGTTAAAGTCCTGTTGCCATGAGCGCCAGCCCATCCACGTTCGTCGCCAACCCACTGATATGCTGGTGCTTCCACGCCGCCACCACGGCGAAGTCCACGGGGCCCAAAGGCCCCCTAAAGAAATTCACCCACCTGTCGATAAGATCTGAGAAGCCCGGGAGGGTGCAGCTATGGCTATTTCTCGCATCAAGATGACCTATATTGCAGCTCAGTACCGCGTTCGGGTGCAGTTCACCAAAGCCGACTGCATGTCCCAGCCCGTACCTCCGCCGCAGTTGCTTGAACGAGCCAAAGCCAAGCTCCGGCGTGAGCGTCGCCAGGGACACATCGCCTTTTACCGCATTTTCAAAACGCGCCTGGAAAAAATGTGGGCGGTGTTGCGCGCTGCGGACGAACCCCTAGACACGCTGGTCGCCGTTACTTTGGCGACTGGCGCGCCGCTGATGCCAGGCGTCGAGGTTCGCTTGGCTAACGGCGGTAATGCCATTGGCTACCTGACCATCTCAGCGGCGGCGGATGTGGTTGAAGCCTACGGCTTTCGACCATTCAAGCTGTTCATCGGCAAGCGACTGCTGACGCAAGGGGTCACAGCTGTTCCCGATCCTGCCCATTTGCATGCCGCATGGATTAGGGCGGCGCGCGGCGAATCAGTGGCCCACTATCCGATCCTAAAATTGGCCGCAGCGTCCTTCGAGGGAGGCGCCAAGGGACCCTATGAATTGCTCGTCAATCAGCGCCTGGGCGAGGTCAAACTGCTGGTTCATGATCTCCGCGCCATCGTTGATCAAAACCTAATGGCGCAACTTAGCCGAGCCATCATCGAAGAGGTGCGGCAGCTAAGCGCAAGCTCTGGGCAGAGTTATTTGCTCCGCACCAAGGCGATCGAGCGCGCACTCATTTCGGCGAAGCGTGGCCCAGAGCGCTTCGGACTTGATCTTCCGGTGATGCACCTGGCCGCGATCTCAAGCCAGGCGTTGGCATCTGAGCAACAGCCGAGCGCGGCTGCAGAAACAAAGGCAGCTAGTCTAGCGCTGCTGATTAAAATTAAAGTGAGCCCTGACGCGATGAGTGCGCAGATCGCCGACTGTGCGCCGGCGCTGTTTAACTCACCAGAGGCGAGGATTCCTCAAGCGTGGAGTCGCTTTCTAAACGGCCTGGGAATCATTCATGGGGTACCGTCACACTGCATCCTAGATGCCATCAAGAAGGTCGAATCCGGTTCATCTTTAGTTGGCCTGTTGATCGCACAGGGCGAGCCTCCGCAAGAGGCTCGAGACCCCTTCCTTTATGAGACCTACCTGCATGTGTCAGAGGAAAAATCCGGGGCCGTGGATGTTCGCGAACGCCAGCAGCGTAGGTCGGTCTTAAAAGGAGAGGTCATCGCCGAGGTTCGTTTTAAGACGATGCCGGTTGCTGGACGTAATATTTTTGGCAAAGACGTAGCGCCGCCGGTCGCGAGCAACTTGCCAGACGTAAAAACAGGAGACGGTGTCAAACGTCGCGGTCCGTACCAATATATCGCCGAGTATACCGGCATCCCCGAAATCGAAGGTGGCACCATTCAACTGACCAAGTCGCTGGTAATCCCTGGCAACGTCAACCTTGCCTCGGGAAATATTCACTTCACCGGCCAAGTTGAGATCAACGGTTCCATCGAGGCTGGATCGCTCGTGGAAGTCGCCGGCAACCTGATCGTGCATGGACTCATTCAAGGCGGAACGGTCAAAGTCAGCGGCACGCTCACTGTTGACGGTGGCATCATGACCAATCGGGCGGGCTTGGTGCGAGTCGGCGGCGATTTAAAGGCATTGTTTATAGAAAATTCGCAAGTCTACTGCAAAAGCCAGATCACCGTAACTAAGTCGGTGATGAGCAGTCATGTCTATGGCGAGCGTGGCCTCGTGGTCGAGGACCCAGAAGGACTCATCGCCGGTGGCGAAGTGAGTTGCTTCGAAAATTTGAGTTGCGCCAACCTCGGGAGGGGGAGCGGCGTGACCAAGGTTCATGTCGGTGTCTCACCGCATGTTCAGTTTGCCGTGGCCATTCGGCAGAAACGTCTGGCACAGCTCGAGCAATGCAGCTCGGATGAGCAAGCCCAACTAAAGAGCCTGGCCAGTCGCCGGGCCGACCAGATGACCCCGCATCATCACGAGCTTAAAGAGTCCCTACTAGAACGGCTGCAGCGTTGCGCCAAGATCATCATCAGAGTGCGTGACTCGATTGCGGCCGTTGAGAAGGGGGCGCAAATCAACGCTAAGGCCACTGTCACGGTGGCCCACACCCTTTGCAGGTCGACCCAGGTCGAGATTGGCGGGCATCATGTTCCGCTCCCCAGCGATGTCTTTGGCGTGGCGATTCATAGCACACAGCTCAATGGTAGCCACTTACGGTCCTTTAGCCAACCGACTGACGCCGGCTCGCCACCGGATGGTGCTCTGAAGCGGCCCGCCTAATAGCCCTCCTGCCTGCTAAGATAGCTGAGTTTTTCAGTTATCTGGAGCGATACGGGAAATCCCTGGTCGATCCTGAACCGCATTGCTAAGCTTCTCGACAGAAGCGGACCAAATGGCCGCTGCAAGAAAGGCCCGGTCGCTGTGTCCTTGGTCGTGCAAAAATATGGCGGCAGCTCGGTTGCCAGCTTGGACCACCTACGCCGCGTGGCGCAGCATGTGGCCACAACCGCACGCAATGGCGATAAGGTCCTGGTCACGATCAGTGCCATGGGCGAGCAAACCGATGATCTGCTGAATATGGCTTTGGCCCTGAGTCCAAAGCCTCCGCGCCGCGAGCTAGATATGCTACTCACGGCGGGTGAGCGCATCAGCGCGGCGCTACTTGCGATTGCGCTCGACGATTTGGCCGTGCCGAGCCTCTCCCTGACGGGATCGCAGTGCGGCATTTTAACCGATGAAACCCACGGCAATGCCCGCATCACCCAGATATTGGGGGGCCGCATCCGCGATAATCTCGCAGCAAACAGAGTGGTCATCGTCGCTGGCTTTCAAGGCGTCTCGACCCAAACCAAAGAGATCACCACCCTTGGTCGGGGTGGATCAGATCTTAGTGCCATCGCTTTGGCAGCAGCGCTTGAGGCCGATGCGTGTCAACTCTACAAAGACGTCGCCGGTGTTTACACCTGCGACCCTCGCAGCGTCGCCGATGCACGTTTATTGCCGCGGCTAAGTTGGACTGCGATGACCGCTATAGCCTGGGGCGGCGCCTCGGTGCTGCACCCACGCGGAGCGCACCTGGCGGCGAAATTCAATCTGCCGTTTGAGATCCGCTCAAGCCTCGACCTCACCCGGCCTGGAACCCGCATCCATGGGAGCGCTGCTTTGGAACGTCCACAGACTATCGCCCTAGCACATAAACGCGGCATGACATTGACCACGTACCGTCTGACTGCTGCTGATGCCTCAAGCAGCCTCGCCCAGGTGCTCTCTTGGCTGTGGCAACGCGGAGAAGCGCCTCAGGTCAATCAGCAGGTGCTGCAACAGGACGGCTCCATTGATCTGACTTTGGTGATCAGCTCCAGCTTGGTCAGCGACCTTGAGATGATACTGGATGATATCACCGCGCCAAAGCCAGGCCATTGGCAGCGCTTGAATGAACGACAGGGACTAGCCACCATTGCCGTCGTTGGCCAGGGCTATAAACAAAGTCCAGAAACGGCGATGACCATCAGCCAGGGACTATACGGTACGTTACAATTCATCGACGTCAGCGATCAGCAGATCTTGCTGGGTTTAAGCGACGAGCACCTCGACCATGCGCTCAAGGTGCTGCATCGCCAATTGATCGAGCAAATGCCAGCCATCAATTGAGATCGCGGGAAAGTCCAATCGAGATCATATTCGAGAAAGCCTGGTAAACGATGCTTTCGGCAAGGTCTACATGCGCATGCCAGTGGTCGCCTATTTGGTGAACGCCGCCAATCGACCAACGGGCCATGGGCGCCGTGCCGTTTTTAACATGAATATCAGCCGTGCCGTCATTGACTGGTTCAGCGCTTCTATCGACCAAGGCGCTGACATTCATAGCGCCGACTGCGGCCTCGACCCGAACCGACAAGGGCTGACTGCGCAACCACTCGTAGCCGACGCCTCCGAGTAGACCAAATCCACGCATAGTTAATGGGACCTTATCGGAACTGCTATCAGCGATGCTGGTCTTGCCATTGACTGCGTCGGCCACGAACCTTCCAGTGAACTGCCATCCGCCCCATTTACGCATCTGCACATAAAGGCTGGCCTCAAAGCCTGGAAGCGAGTCGCCTAAGGTAATCGTCGAGTAGGCCAGGTTTGTGCCGATCTCATACTTGGCCGGTTCGCGGTACTTTTGATATTCAACCGGCTCCGCACCATCAATGGCGGAAGTATCTAAGAGTGCAACGCGATCGTCACGCTCGATGCGCCCGGTGCGACTGGCGATCGCCAAAGAACGCCGATCCCCGCGCATACGACTAACCTCGGCGGTCGCCACGAGTTGACCATCCTCGTTAAAGACGCCGACGCGGTCGCCGATCGTCAGATCGTTGCTTCCTGATATGACGCACAGGGTTTGCCTCGAGTTACATTGCAGCGACTTGGCCAATGCGGCAGGACTGAGCAAGCACAAGGCAGAAGCAGCGAGGAGGTGGTAGCGCATGGTATATCTCCGTAGAAGTCCAACAGACCTCTAGGGATGCAAATCCCAAGCCGTAGCTGAGGCTAAGGCTTTCAGGGGATTAGCGGCGCATCCTTGTCCAGTAGCAGATCGATTGTCAAAGCATTAGTCAGCAAAGTACTTTAACGCATCGGCCGCATCGACCGCCTTAGTCGCAAGCGTCAACCCTCCCGCCAGCACCTGCCACGCCCGCAGATAGGGAATCCGAGCACGCCCTGACAGCTGCCGCAGCAGCGCCGGAATACTCGACCAAGAGTCACTGGCGACAATGCCAGCCTCGGGAGCTAGACGCGCCAAGTAAAGCGTCACAGCACCGTCGGCAGCGGAGACCGCATCGGCATAGTTTTGTTCAATATTTAGATGCAGTCCGACTTCTGTAGCAAAAAAAGCCGAAGCTGCAGCAGCGAGTTGAATATTGATCGGCGTAAGCGGCGCCACGGCGAACTTAAGTCCGGGTGTGTCACCGGAAAAAGACCCGACTGGTACCCGCAGCACGCCCTGGGCATCAGCGACGGCGCAGACTAAAACGGCAAAAGGTGTCGGGCAATGAAGCAGCATCACGGGATCCTTAGCGGCTTAGATTAAGGGGCGATCTTTTTCAATACCAACTTGGCCATCGCTTGAAGGGTCTCCATGGTGCCAATCGATTGGCTGGCCACGGCCTTTTGATCTGGGAGCTGTCCAGGATTCAGTTCCTGGCGGAGCAGTTCGAGCGGTAACACGTCGTTTAGGTCACGCTTATTGTACTGGATGACCCGCGGCATATCGCTGACGTTATGGCCCTGCTCAGCGAGGAGTCTCCTTGCAGCGCTCATCGCGTCGACGTTGTCGGCCATCGCCTCAACCCGAGAGTCAGCAACAAAGACAAAGCCATCGACCCCCTTTAAGATCACCGACAAGACGGATTCATATAAGGGATTGGCGGGAATTGTAAACAAATGAAGCTTTAGGTGGAAGTCGCGAAGCTGGCCCATGCTGATCGGCAGAAAATCAAAGAAACGAGTCGGCCCTAGACCTTCGTCCAACTCGAGCAGACCGCTGCGCAGATCATCCGCCGAGTTTTTGTAAATCGAGCGAAGGTTTTCCGTCTTACCAGCGCCACGCGGACCAAAATAGATGATCTTGCAGTTGATCTCTTTGGTGTCAAAGTTGGTAAATGCCATGCGTGCGCTACCGGGCCGGAGTTTCGTCGCTGCCGAGGATTCTAACACCTTCAAGCTTGCCGCCCAAGGTGGACAGCAGATCCTTGGTAAACGGCGCATTGCGGGCTGCCTCGATCAGACGATCCTGACGATCGACGGCCTCTCGCCCGCGCTCCGCCAGGATGGTCTCAGGCAAAGGGACCGGCGCTTCGCCCTGGACCTCCGCCGTGGTAGCGGCCGTCTTCGGTTGAATGACCAACACTCCGTCAAAGCCGAAAAGCTCGCGGAACTGATCTTTAACCCGGGCCTGTTCGTCGCGGCTGAGCAGCGATTTGCTGGCGAAGCCGTCGTCGCTGATGGCAAGCACGATCCGCTGACGGGAATACTCGAGCGGGTGCGCCTCCTCAAACTTACGCGCTTGCAGCGGCTTTTGCTGCTTCCACGCGTCGATCATTTGACGCCAGGTCGCCGGCATCCCGGTGGGCATTGGCGGCCTAACCCGTCGCCCCCCGTCGCCGCTTGGCGCCGCAGCAGCTACATCTGCCGCAACCACTGCCGAGGTTGCGGCTGGTGCCGGCGTCACGACTTGCGGCGCGGCCGTGGCAGCTGCCACAGCCGACCTGGGCGGCAGGGCCGCCGATAATTTCATGGTGCGACTGGGCGCCGCAGCAGCCTTCACCGTCGGATTCACCGCAGCTCCGGCGCGATCCTGGCTAGGGATAGGGATAGGGCTAGGTGAGGAACTGAGCAGTTGGTCGAGAGGCGGCAGGCCTGGGTCTAAACACCATTCAAACAGGTAATTTTCGACGATATAGCGATCGAGGGCGGAGCCGTCGAGATCGCCGCGGCATTTGACCAAGGTGCGAAAGATCCGGTTGAGGTCGAATGCACCTGCGGCCTTCGCCACCTCGGTCAGCGCCGCCATCTCCGCATCATCTAGTCCAAGCAGTCCCGCCTCCAAACCCCCGACTCCGAGCCCTTGCACGACAAAAGCGTGGCGCGTGAGCTCGGCAGCCTGCTCGACAACCGTGGTAAAATCAGCGCCGGCCTGATCCATATCGTTCATCACCGCAAGCACGCGGGCGCCGTCTCGGCAAGTCAACGCCGCTAACAGCTCCAAATACGGCGCCGAGGACAGGTTTGACACCAACCAACCGAGGCTGGCCACCGTCACCCGACCATGGCCGAGAGCAATCGCCTGGTCGAGCAGTGTCAAGGCGTCGCGCAGCGACCCGTGGCCTTCGCGAGCAACGACGGCCAGGGCCTTCTCCTCGGCCTCGATCCCTTCATGCTCGAGGATGTATTCCAAGCGGCGCAGGATCAACGCGGCGGGCAGCTTCTTGAGGTAGAAGGCCTGGCAGCGCGACATGATAGTCTGCGGCACCTTATGAATTTCGGTCGTGGCGAAGACAAAGACGACGTGCCCAGGAGGTTCCTCCAAAGTCTTGAGCAGGGCGTTAAAGGCAGCACCCGAGAGCATGTGCACTTCATCGATGATGTACACCTTGAAGGCCGAGCGCTGCGGCCGGTAGTCGATCGTCTCCTGCAAGGAGCGGACATCGCCAACTCCAGTGTTGGAGGCGCCATCGATCTCGAGCACGTCCTCGTGATTGCCACGGCTGATGGCCAGGCAGCTGGCGCAGACGTTGCATGGCTCGGCGCTGCCTTGCGGCAGTCGGGCCTCGCAGTTCAGCGCTTTGGCATAAAGCCGCGCGATCGTCGTCTTGCCGACGCCCCGGACCCCGGTAAAGATCAACGCGTGTGGTTCTCGCCCCATGCTGATGGCATTGGCGAGGGCTTTTGACACCGCCTCCTGGCCAACCAATTCAGCGAACTGGCCAGGGCGGTACTTGCGCGCTAGCGGCTGATAGGTCAAGGCAGACCCTCTCCCGAGATTGGTTTGCGGGGGTGTTGCAAGTCCGCAGTTCAGGGTGATAGCCAGATGACCTAAACACCCGTCGATTCCACTACCGTTGCTCCCTTCCGGGCCTGGCGGGGTTCGCAGGTCAACGTCACCCAGGATCTGGCTATCACGCTAGACTGCGGACTTGAGACGGCGGTTATACCGTAGCAACGGGGGCCTGTCCACGCTTTGCAACAGCCGCGTTCGAAAACCGCAGACGAATATAATTATCCGATATTATTAATATTTATTTCCGACCCCGCTTCAGAAGTGGATCGAAAGCATAGTTGGCAAAGGCGATGAAGCCAGAGCGGTAGCCGATCACCTTGCGATCGACCTCAATGGATTTGCCCGAAGCGTCAAGTTTTTGATCGGCCAAAAGGGCGAAGCCGCCGGCTACATCGACGGTCAGCCCGCAGATCCACTTGTTAGCTAGCTGACTCTGATAGGTGGCTTGCAGTCCCACTTCGTTGGCATTTAGCTCCAGAGTCGACAAGCCGCGGGCTTTGCCGCCGTCGTAGGACAAGACCCACTCGAACTTATCGCCGTCCGCGAGCCGCTGCTCGACATTGAGGCGAAAACGCAGCAGCTGCGGCATCTGCGCGCGAGGCTCTAGCGCTTTACCTTCACCTTGTGTCCTAGAGAAAAACATATATCCAGCACCCATACCCCAGGCAAAAAACGGCGAGGTGACGTGACGGTAGTGCAGGAGGACCTCGGCCGGTGCCTTGTAGAGACGATCCTGATAAGTCGTCGTTTGCTTCTGCCCAGAAGTCGTCACGTATTCAGCGGCGGCGCCGGCGTTGTGCTCGGCACTGACATCGAGTCCGATCTCCGTATCGACATCGGTCCAAAGCAATGTCCCGATCGGACGTGCGACCGAGAACTGATAGCTACCATGACTGTCGCCGCTGTAGGCCTGGACGATCACCGTGTAATCGTAGCGCAGTCCTAGGCGCCAGTGAGGCCACACCTCGACCCATCCGCTCGGCGCCAGTTGATCATAGTGCACGTCCAGGCTCGATGATCCGCCGATGGGCCGAAGCTGGGTCCCAGAAGCGCGATGTTCATAGTCGACGTTTAGGCCGTAGGCCTCAGAACTAAGCACTAAATAGCCATGGGCGAGGAGTCTTGCACCCTTCGACACCTGACTCCCCTTGTTGCCCAATGCGGTCTCTTGGGTCCCTTCAAAGAATCCACCAACGCCGCCCTCAACCATCGCGTGCGTGCCGTTTGGGTACTGCGCCGCCGAGGTGATGATCGGCGACGAGGCCACATTGAGCAAAAGTGGCAAAAAGCGCACCTGCTGCTTGACGGCAAAGCGCTCATCTTCATCTGGCAGCTCGAGCACCACGGTCTTTTTAACCGCATTGAATTTGGCAAACACGCCACCGGCGATAAACTTAGGATTGGCGACTTCAACCAAGGTCTGTTGGCCATCTTCGACTTGATTCGCTTCGGCAGTGGTGAGTCCGAGCAGTAGCTTGTCATGATCCGAATGAATCTTCAGAATCGTCGCGCCGACTGCTGGCAGGCTACACAGGCTGAAGGTCGCGGCTGCGACCAACACGGCAAAAAGCTCGGCCAGCTGCTGGCGTTTGCCGTAAAAACAGCCTAACATCAAAAGCATGTTTATAAACTCCTACCAAGCTGAATGGGCATACTTCACCGGTGCAGTGGTGACGTTGTTCTTCATTATAGACCCAATTGCCGCCGTCCCCATCTATATGACCATCACGGAAAGGTTTAATGAACAAGATCGGCGGATGATTCGCCGCAAAGCCTCGCTAATCGCCCTCGGCCTGCTCAGCTTCGTCGCCGTCAGCGGCTCTCGCTTCTTTGCGCTGTTCAATATCACCCTGCCGGCCTTTCAGATCGCCGGTGGCATCCTCTTGCTCAATATCGGCATGGCTCAGCTCAATGCCGTGCGGCGCCGGGTGCAGCCAGCCGAGGAGGGCGAGAGTTTGCACCGCGATGACATCTCGGTCTTTCCGCTGGCAACGCCGCTTCTGGCCGGCCCTGGCGCCATCTCGACGGTGATCCTACTGGCAACCCGGACGGAATCGGTCCTGCGCCTAGGGGAACTCATCGCCGCCATAGCGACCTGTATGTTCGGGGCCTTTTTGACGTTGCGGGCTGGGAAATACCTACAAAAAATCCTCGGCACCACGGGACTCAACCTGCTGTCTCGCCTCATGGGCATCCTGCTGACCGCGGTTGCGGTGCAGTTTATTATCAACGGAATTAAAGAGGTCCTACCTTTGTTCAAGACTTAAGATCTGCGGAGCTTCTAAAGGCGAACGCCCCAGCTCGCGAGAATGTTGCGTTCATCGGCTTCGGAGATGGCTTTTTTAAAGCGTGCCCCGGAACGCCCCTTGACCCGCCGCTCACATTCCGCCCAGGTTCGATGCCGCTGCGGAACGCCGTCGACGACGCTCAAATAGGAGTAGGCCGCCTGCTTTTGCTGTTTGGGCCGCTGCTCCGGCAGGTCACCCTTGGCATCTGGCAGATCATGGATGGGGACTTGATACTTGAGCAGCGGGCCACGGTATAGATCGACGCGCTGCTTTTTGCTGAAGGCCACAGCGATCTCGTCGCAGCGCTCATTGCCTGCCACGCCGGTGTGACCGCGAACATAGCGCCAGTCGATGCCGCCAGTTTTGGGGCGAGCCGCCACCACCCGGACCAATCGCTCCCAAAACTCACGATTGGCGACGGGATTGCCCTCGGCCGTCAGCCAACCGCGTTGGCGCCAGCCCCACACCCACTGCGTGATGCCTTTGATGACATAGGTGGAGTCGGTAAAGACCAGGACTCGCAGCGGGGAGTCGTGCACCATTTCCAGTGCGGCGATGGTGCCCATCAGCTCCATCTTGTTATTGGTCGTCGCCCCGTCGCCACCACCAAGCTCATGGACCTCGCCGTCGGGTCGCACAATGATCGCACCCCAACCGCCTGGACCAGGGTTACCAGAACAGGCCCCGTCGCTAAAGATCAGGTTGGCCTTAAGGTCATCTGCGGTAAGGGTCATGGCGCTCAGGGTCCGCGGCAGGAGGAAGGTTAACGGGATGCTGCATACTTGCGCCAACGAACCCAGCGCGAAGCTCCACTCTAGCTAGTTACACCGCCGGCAAGGAGAAGCAAAGCCCGAGCTGCCCGTCACTCAGCGTTTGCCTTGGCCTGGGCCTTTAGGCTTTAATCGGCTATTGCCGCCAAAGTCGCGCAAGGTGAAAGGCCAACCATGAGCACCGACAAGCACCTAACGGGTCCGTCCTGGGACAACAGCAGCGAATATCCGACTCTACATTCGCCGGAACTTTATGCCGACCTAAGCCACGCGGAGGAGCTTACGGCCAGCCTCGCCGCCCTGGGTAAAAAGCTTTCGCCACTGGTCGCCAAAGCCAACCAGCTGAGCGGAGTCGAGCGTGAACAGGGTGTGTGCTGGGCGCAAGAGGCGACGATCCTCGGCGAAAAGGCCAGCATCCTCCTGCGCAATGTCGCCACCTACCTCAGCTGCGAGCTAAGTGTCGACGGCAAGAACGCCGCAGCCAAAACCCTAGCGGGCAAGGCCGAGGCCCTGGAGGCGCAGCTAGGCCAAGCTTACAACGCCCTCGAACAGCTCCTCAAGTTGGCCGATGATCAATTCATCGAGGCCTATCTAAAACCCGAAGCCATCGCGCCGCACCGTTTCCATGTGATGCATGAACGCCAACTGCAAGACCAAGCGCTGTCGCTGGCCGAGGAAGACCTCATCATCGGCCTCAACGTCAACGGTCCCAAAGCTTGGGGCAACCTCTATGACAACCTGTCGGGAAGCATCGAGGTCAGCTTGGACCTTCCGACTGGCCACCGCCAGGTGGGGTTGGCAGAGGCCGCCTCGCTGTCGCAAGATAGCGACGACCGAGTGCGCGAAGCAGCGTTTCGCGGCACTGAGCGCGCCTGGGAGGCGCACGAAGAGTCTGCGGCGGCGATCTTGAACGCCCTGGGAGGTTGGCGTCTGGACCTTTATAAGCGCCGCTCGCACACCAAGCCGGTGCACTTTCTCGACGCTCCGCTACACACCAGCAGGATCACCAAAGCCAGCCTAGAAGCCATGATGGGCGCTGTCCAAGAGGCGGTGCCGCTGGGCCAAAGGGTGCTGTCGCTCCAGGCCAAGTTACTTGGCAAACAACGCCTAGCGCCCTGGGACCTATTTGCGCCATGTCCGCCCAAGGGTGCTTGCGCCTGGCGCGCGCCAAGCTATGACGAGGCCATTTCGCTGATCAGCGAGGCCTTTGCCAGCATTCATCCTGACATGGGTGAGTTCGTCCAGATGATGGCAAAAAACCGCTGGATTGAGGGGACCGTCGGCCCCACCAAGCGCCCCGGCGCCTACTGCACACAATTTGCCAAGTCGCGCACACCGCGCGTCTACATGACCTACACCGGCGGCATGCGTGAACTCAAGACGCTGGCACACGAACTCGGCCACGCCTTTCACAACTGGGTCATGCGCGACATGCCTGTCGCCACCACCAATTACCCCATGACTCTAGCGGAAACCGCAAGTATCTTTGGCGAAACTGTCGTCAATCAGGCGTTGATCAACCACGCCAAAGCAGCCGGCGACTTGTTGAACTTCACCTGGGCCCAAGCCCGCGAAGTGGAGTCGCTGCTCCTAAATATCCCCGCCAGATTTGCCTTCGAGCAGGCTTTTTACGAGCGACGCGCTGCGACCATCCTGCAGCCGGCTGATCTGAAAAAGCTCATGAAAGACAGCTGGGCGGCGTGGTACGGCGACGGCTTATCTGAGGGATCGCCGATGTTTTGGGCGAGCAAACTGCATTTTTCTATTTCCGAGCTCAGCTTCTACAACTTCCCCTACACCTTTGGTTATCTGTTCTCCCTAGGTGTTTATGCTCAACGCCAGCAGCTTGGGACTGGATTCTACCCCGCCTACGTCAGCCTGCTGCGCGACAGCGGCAGCATGAGTGCTGAGGCCGTGGCCCTTAAACACCTAGGTGCTGATCTGACTAAAGCTGACTTCTGGCGCCAGAGTTTGAAGATTGCGGCTGAATCAGTCAGGCAGTTTGAGGCCGCCGCAGCTGCGGCTTTATGAGGCTATTGGCCGGCTTTGCCAGGGTTTATTCGTTGTAAAGTTCGGCGTCCTTCTCCAGGGTGCGCATAAAAGACTCCCAAGTGGCCTTGTCTTCGGTGAAGATTTCGCTGATGACCAAGCCAAAGCTCACCTTCTTGCCGCCAGAGGCAGCGTCCTTCTCTAGGATCTGGCGCACGACCTTGGCAAAACCGTGAACCGGATGGGCCAAGAATTTGCAATCCGGATCGACCGTGATATCGATCAGGGTGTTGACAAGAAAAGGTGCGATCTCCTTTTGGAAGGTCGTCACGAGAAAGCCGGAGCGAGAAATATTGGCGACGAGCAGCTGGTAGCCAAACTTGGTGCCAAGCGTCTTGGCATCGACGCGCAAGTCCCAGTCGACCGTGTAGCGAGCCGCTCGGTAGTCGATGCCGCGGCCGGTTTTGACCGCTGGAATGACCGGCGCCCTGGCGTCGCTGGCCACTAAGCTACCGCTCGCCCTGAGGCGGGCTTCCAGGTCCTCGGCAGGATCCGCGGCGGTCAAGCCGTAACGGCATTGCTTTTGGCTTGGTAAGGGCAGTTTTCCCGAAACAACAAGCTTCAATGCATGCTCGGGCAGAGCTAAAACCAAGGCCTCACCCACCTCTAGATCAGTGCCAGACAGCATGCCAATGCCGATGCGCGAGACATCGATAAGGGTGGCAGTCAAAGGCGTATTGCCGTTGGCTCGCAGTAAGGGGGCCGGAAGGTCGCCGATGCAGGCATGACGGAAAGACCGGCGGCGCTCGATTACTTTGACAGCCATCTGCCTGCCCCCTGTACTAGTGGTGAGCCTCAATCTTAGCGGGCTGGGATGGACGCTGTAAAGTACGGGCGTCAGGATCAAGTGTCGACTCGGTCCTTGGCTGGCGCTGTCGGCCGAAGGGCCGCTACCGGGGCTGTCGCAGTGCCTTTTTGTGGCGGATATACAGGAGCTTTTCCACTTCGGCAACGACCTCACCAGCGGCGTTGAGCACGTTGACATGGAAGACGGGCTCGATCTTCGCCGAGGTTTTTAGCTGCTCCCTGATCTCGGCCAGGCGGGACTCTGGCAGCTCAAAAACCGCTCGCACGAGACCGGTACCAGGCTTTTTAAAGCGTATGCTGGCGGCCTTATCCCAGATGATATAGTCCTTGCCGAGGTTTTGGATCAACATCAGCATGAAAAATGGGTCGGTCATCGCATAGAGCGACCCACCGAAGTGGGTGCCGACGTAGTTGCGCGTCCATGGCAGCATGCGCATGCGCACCTCGATGCGTCGGCAATGTGGACCGATGGAATGCACGTAGATGCCAGCACCGAGATAGGGCGGCCAAAGGCTCAACAACCGAAACAAGTGGTGGCGAAGCGCGGTGATGTTTTTACGGGTCAAAGCCGTCTCCTGGTCTTGGCGAGGTGCCCATATGTCGGTGCATCTAACCCGCCGGCTTGCTCCCAGTATAACCGCAACCTAGCTTTAGCGTTGCCTTTCTGACCTGTGCCTGCTATCTGAACCTGACGCGGGTTTAGCTCAGTTGGTAGAGCGACACGTTCCCAACGTGTAGGTCGCCAGTTCGATCCTGGTAACCCGCTCCAGACTTTTACTGCCAAGCGATCTAGATTCAGTCACATGTTCAACCTCGCCCCCTCTCTGCATGACATGCTCGGCACTATTTGCGCACTCAGGATGTGGGCTCACCTATATCTGCTACGTCAGTCTGTAATGTCAAATGCAATTAATGGGTTAAGCGACTTTGAATGGTGAGAGACCGGACTCCCCGTCGCCGGCAGATTGGCGATGGAGCCTGGCGCTCAAGCCTCGCCCCGACTCGACCGATATATCGATCATCCGCTGGGATCAGAGGCGGCACGAAATCGCGGCAGAGTTGGAGCGACCCATGGGAGCGACGCGGCGAGAAAACCATATCGAGGTCTTGTTTGACATCAAACAATTCTATGACCGTGTCGGAATGGTAGTCACCTATATGGAGGTCGAATGGCTGGACTTACCCGTCGTTGACATCGGCGGCACCTTTGATGAGGAGCACGTACCTCAACTCCTTCAATTCTGCACCGACAATCCCGAGTTCCATATTGTAACTTGCACAGGTCCTTGGCGGCTGGCCAACAAGTACGTCACCGGCAAGCGGGTATATATGCTAGCTAGTGGCGACCAAAATCCCTGCCTCGTCTTGAACAGCGCTCTCGACCCTAACCGCGCACTAGTCGCGGAAGAAGTGATCTGCGCGGCTCTTGCCATACTGAACCAGGGCAAAAATGTTAGCTAGCGACAGGGCATCCATCTGCCCGCGTCGCACCGAGCTGCTCATGGCGTCTTTATGGATGGACGACCAGAGCTGAAAGCGCACAAAATCATTGGTCTGATAGTCTGGATGCCGGAGTTCACGACGCAAAAAATGCTCAAACAGCGCCCAAGCATCGAAGTGCTCTTCGTCACCGTAGTCCTGGAGCAAGGACGAAATCTCAGTCGGATCGGCAACATCATAAGCGCAAATCGCCACTCCGCTCCGGGTTTCGCCAAATCGCAGACCTGGAATCTTCACGGGCACCTCCTACCGAACAAGCAAAGCCCGACATTTACGGCCTATCGCGGGGGATTGCCAACGACATGGCGAACAGTGCCACGATGTCTGTTAGTGCACTGCAGAACATGATCGAAAGCCGGGCCAGAAGAACTCAATGCCCGAGATACGCCGCCTTGATGCGCGGGTCTGCGGCAAGGTCGGACGCCTTGCCAGACAGCACCACCTTACCCGTTTCGAGCACGTAGCCGTGGTCGGCAATTTTAAGCGCCATATGCGCATTCTGCTCAACCAACAAGATGGTCATCTTTTGCTCTGCATTGATCTTCTTGATGGTGCGAAAGATTTCCTGGACGAGTAAGGGAGCGATGCCAAGACTGGGCTCATCGAGCATCAGCAGACGCGGCCGCCCCATCAGCGAACGACCGATGGCCAGCATCTGCTGCTCACCACCAGAAAGCGTGCCGGCAGCCTGGCTTAGGCGTTCTTTTAAGCGCGGAAAGAGCTGGTAGATTTGCTCAAGGTCGCTTTTGATCCCGGTTTTATCGTGGCGAATATAAGCGCCAAGCTCCAGGTTGGCCTTGACGGTCAACTGAGGAAAGACCTTGCGGCCTTCCGGACAATGGCAAAGGCCGTCGCGCACGATCTTGTGGACCGGACGACCACCGATACTTTGGCCGATGAAATCGATCGCTCCGGTCGACAACGGCAAGAGTCCCGACAAGGCCCGAAGCGTCGTCGACTTACCGGCGCCGTTGGCGCCGATCAGCGTGACGATGGTACCGGCTTCAACTTTAAGCGACACGCCTTTGAGCGCGTGGATGGCACCGTAGTGCACATGGATATCTTGAACGTCGAGCATGGTCATGGTCTCAGGCCTCGCCCAGATAGGCTTTGATCACCTGTTGGTTGCTCTGGATCTCAGGCGGCGTACCGCGGGCGATCTCCTTACCGTAGTCGAGGACATAGATGCGGTCGCAGACCTTCATGACCAGACTCATATCGTGCTCGATGAGCAACACGGACACCTTGAACTCCTGGCGCAGGCGTTGGATCAGTGCCGTCAGCGTGGCCGTTTCCTGCGGATTCATGCCGGCAGCCGGCTCATCGAGCAAAAGGAGTTTGGGCTCCGTGGCGAGCGCTCGCACCACTTCCAGCTTGCGCTGCTCACCGTATGGCAAATCTCCAGCACGGTCCCACCGCCGCTCGGCAAGACCGAAAACATCGAGCAGGTATTCCGCGCGTTGCCGCATAGACACCTCAGCGCGGCGATACGGCGACAATCTCAGCAACGCTCCAAGCAGGCCGTAACCAGCCTGGCGATGCAGCGCGACACGCACATTGTCTAATACAGTGAGCTGGCGAAACAAACGGATATTCTGGAAGGTACGGGCGATCCCGAGGTGATTGATGCTCGGCGTGGACTTGCCGTCGATGCGTGCGCCGGCTAGCTCGATACTGCCGCGACTCGGCTTATAAACGCCGGTGATCATATTGAAGCAGGTCGTTTTACCGGCGCCGTTGGGACCGATCAAACCGACGATTTCACCGGGGTCAACCTGCAGATTGACCTCGTCGACTGCCTTAAGGCCACCAAAGTTAATGCCCATCCCCGTCGTCTTCAGCAGGGGTGCAGTGGTCGTGGTCAAGACTTGACCTCCACGCTTCCTAGAGCAACCCGCAGCGGGCCGCTAGGCCGCCAGTAGCGACGCAGCAGCGGCAGGTCCCACAACTCTTTGCGACCAAGAATGCCTTGCGGCCGCACCAGCACCATGACGATCAAAAGTACCGAAAAAACCAGCATCTGGTAATCGGCAAGATTGACCAATCGCAACACTTCCGGCAGCAGCGTCAGGAGCACCGCAGCAAGGACGACACCAGTTAACGAACCAAGCCCGCCGAGAACGACCATAGTGAGAATCTTGATGCTCTGATCAAATTCAAAGCCCGCGGGATTGATATAGGTCGCCGAATTGGCAAAGAGCGCACCGGCCAAACCAGCCATGCCAGCGCCGAGTACCAAGACCAAAATCTTTAGACGAACGCGGTTAACCCCGATCGACTGCGCGGCGATCTCGTCTTCACGCAGGGCCAAGATGGTCCGACCGAGGTTTGAGTACTGCAGCCGATAATAAAAGAGCAAAGACAGCGCCACCATCAGCCAAATAAAGCCCTTGCTCACATAAGTCGGCGTGCTCAGACCGGTCGCGGCACCAACAAAATCGAGATTGTACAGCAGACTCACGACGATGATGGAAAAGCCCAGCGTCGCGATCGCCAGATAGTCACCCGCCAAGCGCGAGCATGGCAAGGCCAGGACTAGCCCAGCAAAACCAGTCACCGCAATCGCTGCGATGATGCTTAAAGCCAAGGTCACAGGCCACGGGGTGGACAGCGGATCATGCACGGTGATGGCGGCAGCCGTGTACGCACCGACCGCCCAAAATCCCGCATGGCCGATGGAGAACATCCCAGCCATGCCGTTGATCAAGTTTAGACCCAGCGCTAAAATCACGTACACGCCGATCAAGTCCAAGGACGAAAAGATCGTCGACCCAAGCGAGGTGAAAAATTCGATCACGGACGTCATGCTAGGGCTTCCTCACACTTTCACCGGCGCCATGCGGCCAAGTAGTCCAGTCGGTTTGATCGACAGCACGAGGATCAGCAGAACGAAGGTGATTGCCCCCTGATAGGTGCTAGACAAGTAACCAGCGACCAGATTTTCGATGATCCCGATGAGTAGACCGCCGATCATCGCACCTGGCAGCGAGCCGATCCCGCCCAATACCGCGGCGACGAAGGCCGCAAGGCCCGGCTGCACGCCCATCAATGGGTCGACCGAATACTGCATGCCGTAGAACACACCGACCGCACCCGCTAGGCTGGCACCGATGAAAAAGGTAAAGGAGATCACCAAATTCGTGTTGATCCCCATCAGCCGAGCGGCGTCGATATCCTGCGAGGTCGCGCGCATAGCGGCACCGATCTTGGTCTTGTGCACGATGAGCCACAAGGCCGCCATGAGCACCAGGCTAAGCCCGAGGACGAAGAGCTGTGAGTATTCCACCCACACGCCTAGCGACTCGAGGCCAATACTGCCCTGAGGGAACTGCGCCGGAAACGACACCGCAGAGGAGCCGAAGACGATCCGCCCGAGATTTTGCAGCAGGACCGACACAGCGATCGCCGCGGTGAGCACAAAGATCTTCGGTTGGCGCCGCAGCGGGCGGTAAGCGACCAACTCGACCAGCACCGCTAGCAGCCCGGCGGCCAGCATCGAAATCACCAGGGCCACAGCGAGCGGGGTGCCCTGCAAGCGATTCAAGGTGAAGGCACCGACAAAAGCGCCCATCATCATAAACTCGCCGTGGGCAAAGTTGATCAGCTGGATGATCCCATAAACCATGGTGTAGCCGAGCGCGATCAACGCATACATGCTGCCCACGGCCAGGCCATTGATCAAAAACTGCAGGAATTCGCTCATGCCACCTCAGTGCGACTTGTTGGCCTGACCCGGTTCAATCTTGGCTTCAAACACCGCTTTGTTGCCCTCGGTCTTGAGAATCACCGCTGGCTTCACCGCATCGCGTTGCGCATTG
>CAIYRB010000140.1 GCA_903928445.1 uncultured Pseudomonadota bacterium
GTCAACGTGCACCGCAACGTCTCGTCGGGTTCGGTAATGGTAGAGTACCCCTGGTATCGTGGCGCTAGGCTCCGAGTCCCAATACGTCGATCCAGATCAAAGCAAAGAGCTCCTTGGATAAGTAGTCGGCCCTGAAAAATGCAATTTGAACTTTAGGGACCATGGCAATTTCTACGCTGGACAACTATAAGTGGCGCCGCCAAGCGTCAAAATGAGCTCAAAAATCCTTCCAAAAATAGGCAAAAAGAAAGCCCGATAGAGCTTGCGCAGATTGAAGGCGCACCCAGCCATCACCGCGTTGATTTGATCGCCAGACGAGCCGAGAAGAAAGTTTCGGCCGAGTCGATGATCAGCCTTCAGATGACCTATTACGGGCTCGATGCCGGCGCGACTGACGAGCTTGCGTTTAACAGCATCGGAAGCACCGCTAGAACTCTTGCCTTGCACATAAACATGCGTCGAAAATATGTGCCCCGCCGAACCTTGGTATCCTCGGTCGCAATAGGCGGCCTTCGGATAGGCCCCCGTCACCGATTTGATCTGGGTAAGGACGTCAGGAATCGTGTGGCCATCAAACGGTGCGCTTGGAAACGAGTTGACGCCTACAACCCAGGAGCCCTTAACGGCAGTGGCAATCGAGACCTTTGAGCCAACCTCATATTTAATCCGGGCCTTGCCCTTGGCGATGCAAACGACTTCTGGAGCATGGAAGCTGTATATTTTGTGCTTCGACCCTTGTTTCTGTCCGAGAATTTTATTAGCGATGCCGACAAGGCTTTCTACAGCTGCTGTGCGCTCTATGAGCTTACGTTCGAAATCGCGCAGAACTCGACCAAGGTAGGTGCGCAGCTTCTTGAGCTGCCGCTTGGCGAGCTTCTTTTCGCCCTTATGCATGGCTCTCGCATGACTAACAAGCGCCCTCTGGCCCAGCCGCACATATGATTGTTTAAGCTTGATGCCCAGCTTCTCGGCCTGGCGGACAACGGCACGCCGGGCCGTGTTGAGTAGGCGTGAATCGCGTGGATGCGAAATGGCTTTGGATTGTACGGTGGTGTCGACAAACACTTCAGCCAGCGATTCCTCTGTCGCCAACCTGGCTCGCTTAGCGACGTCAATCGTCTCCGCCAGCATCGTCTCGCACCCCTTAAAGCCGACTCGATTCCTCCATTTGACAAGCGATGTGGGATGGCACGGCAGCCTATGCGTGAAATGTTCGAGGCCACAAAAATACTGCCAATAAGGATTTTCCACGAACTTGGCGACGACCGCTTCATCGCTCTCGTTCATCATGTATTTCAGATATTCCAAACCAACCATCAGCCTTGTTGGCAGTGGCGGCCTGCCGGCATGATCGGCAAAATGAACTCCGAATTTTGTCTCGAACCGTTGCCATTCGATGCGTTCAGCCAGCTCGAAAAGCGGATGCGATGAATTGAGCAGATCCTCAAGGCGTGCACCAAAGAGTTCCATTTGGCCTTGAGACCCGGCTTTTTTTGCAGTCATCGGAAATCCCCAGAAAACTAGCGCAACGACTCGGATTTCTGGGTATTATGCACTA
>CAIYRB010000141.1 GCA_903928445.1 uncultured Pseudomonadota bacterium
CGTCTAATGATGACCTCGGCGCTGATACGCGCGCGAGGCCCGGTAGTAGGGCAGCAGCGATTCAAACAGCACCTTGACGACTGCCGCCACCGGGATGGCCAACAAAATACCCCAAAATCCAAGCCAATCACCCAGTGCCAGGACCGACAGGATAATGGCGACAGGATGCAGGCCAATGCGCTCGCCGATCACTGTTGGGGTGATGAATGCACCGTCCAAAGCCTGCACCACGACGAAGACGCCGACCACCGCTGCGACCTGAGCGATGCCAGTGCCATACGACACCAAGACCAATGCGCTAAGGCTACCGCCGATGATGACATCACCGTAAGGGATCAGCCGACAGACACCGCTGATCAAGCCAATGGCGACGCCGCTGGGCAAACCGACCACGCTGAGGCCGATGGTATAAAGCAGGCCGAGGATCGCGGCGACGATGGCCTGGCTTTTGAGCACGGATTTCAAGGTCTGATCGAGCCTGGCGCGAATGTGTCCCACCGGCAACAGCAGGTCCGGAGGAACCAGCGTGCGCAGCCCCGCAGCCAGATGTTCATAGTCCTTCAACATGAAAAAAGTCAGCATCGGAATCAAGACGATATATAACACCGCTCCAATCACCGACGAGCCAGTCTTCCATAATCCAGACAGGGTGCCTTGAATCTCGCTAGCAGCATGATTCACCACGCTCATCGGACTAAGCAGGCTATGGATTTCCGCTTGATCGATGATGCTAAGATCGACGACATACTGCTCTATGGCCGGCAGCCAGCGAGTGGACAAGGTATTGATCGCGCCCGGCACTAAATGAAAAAAGCTTAATAGCTGCTGATAGAGCAGAGGTACCAGGTGCACCCCGCTCAAGATGATGACGCCGAGGGTGCCAATCACCAAAACAACGATCGCCAAGGTGCGCGGCACCCGCTTGCGCTCCAGTAGACTGACCAAGGGCAAGAGCAGGTAGGTGAAAAAACAGCTGATCAAAATCGGCGGCAGCACCGTCCCGTAAACGACGCCGGCGACCGCGAGCACCACGATGGTCACTACGGCAAACCACGCCAGGCGCCTGATACTGGTCCAATCGAGCCGCTCATTATTCATGCGAAGTCCCTCCTTGCTGGCGCCTTGAAGGCCACCAAACAGCACTCACCACTCGGTCCAGCCGCGACCAATCCTGACGCAACGCGATGTCCTGCCAGCCAGCCTCAGCCAGGATCTGCTGCACCGCATCGGCCTGCGTCGCACCGATCTCAACAGCTAAGCGTCCGCCGGCTTTTAAGCGACGCGGCGCGAGCACGGCCAAGGCACGGTAAAAGCTAAGCCCATCGGGCGGCGCAAACAAGGCCTGCTGTGGTTCAAAGCCGGCCACCGATTGCGGTAGATCCACAGCTTCGTCCGGAGCAATGTACGGCGGATTTGACACGATGATGTCATAAGCCTCCTCCCCGTCCCAGCTTGCAGCCACCAGAGCGTCGCATTGACTAAACGCAACGCTGGCGCCTAAACGCGCGGCATTGGCCTTGGCATTTGCTAGGGCTGAAGCATCGACGTCCCAGGCACTGACCTGGACTTGCACCGCCGCGAGCTTTAAGGCCAATGCCGAGGCAACACAACCACTGCCAGTGCCGACATCGAGGATATGCCACGACGGCGCTTTAGCCGCGTCCGTGTCATCAGCCGCGTCCAAAGACTCGGCTTTGGTCCTGGCCTTGGCCCAATCAAGGATCTGCTCCACCAGGACTTCGGTATCAGGACGCGGAATCAAGACGGCGGGCGACACCTCAAAACGGTAGCCCATGAATTCCTTTTCGCCAGTGATATAGGCGACAGGTTCGCCACGACTACGACGCTGCAAGAAGCCTTTGAAGGGCTCGCGCTCGGCCGCACTGAGCGGTTTGTCAAACTGCATATAGAGCTGAATCCGCGCCAGCTTTAAGGCATGGCTGAGGAGCAGCTCGGCATCCAGCCGCGGTGAGTCAACTAGGCCTTTGCCACGGAGAAAATCCACCGACCAAGTGAGGATGCGACCAATCGTCCAGGCTTCGAGTCCTGCTGCTGCGGGGGCGACATCGGTCACGTCATACCGCCAGTTCTTGCTTGAGCAGCTCGGCGGTGTGATGGGTGCCCAAGGCGTCCAGGACGTCGCCGATATCGCCCTCCATGATGGCATCGAGGCGGTACAGGGTCAGGTTGATGCGGTGATCCGTCAGACGGCCCTGCGGGAAATTATAGGTCCGGATGCGCTCGCTGCGGTCACCCGAGCCGACCTGGCTCTTGCGACTGGCGCTGATCTCGGCGTGCTGCTCCTGCTCGGCCTTTTCGAGCAGCTTGGCCTTCATGATCTTCATCGCCTTCTCGCGGTTCTTATGCTGGGACCGCTCATCTTGGCACTCAACGGCAAGGCCTGAGGGCTTGTGCACCAAACGAACCGCCGAATCAGTCGTGTTGACATGCTGCCCACCCGAGCCCGAGGAGCGGCAAACCGTCATCTCGATATCGGCTGGATTCAGATTGACCTCGACGTCTTCCGCCTCGGGCAAGATGGCCACGGTGCACGCACTGGTATGAATCCGCCCTTGATTCTCGGTGGCCGGCACGCGTTGCACGCGATGCACGCCGCTTTCGAATTTAAAGCGGCTAAACACCGCCTGGCCTTCGATCATGCAAATGATCTCTTTAAAACCGCCGGCTCCCGATGGTGTCGAACTCAGGACTTCGATCTTCCAGCGCTGCCGCTCAGCGTAGCGGGTGTACATGCGAAAGAGATCCGCCACGAACAAGGCCGCTTCGTCACCGCCAGTCCCGGCGCGGATCTCCAGCAGGACGTTTTTTTCGTCGTTGGGATCCTTCGGCAGAGACAACACGATCAGGTGCTTTTCGATCGCCTCGAGATCGCTCTCGATGCGGCTAAGCTCTTCCTTGGCCATAGCCACCATGTCGTCGTCGGACTCGGCGGCCATCATCGCCTTGGCCTCGTCGCGCTCTTGGAGCAGCGCCTTATATTGCCGATAGGCCGTGATGAGAGGCTCAAGAGACGCCCGCTCTTTGGTCAAACGCGTCAACTCCGGCCCCTTCAAGGAGCCAGAGGACAGAGAATCTTCGAGGGAGCTGAAGCGGCGCTCGACGCCGTCGAGATTTTCAAACATAAGAACTCAGGCCCATTCCCTTCAAGCAAGCCAAGGGAACAGGCCCTGCGCCTTATTTCTTGGTGCCGTATTTCTTCTGGAACTTCTCGATCCGACCAGCGGTGTCGATCAGTTTCACTTTACCCGTGAAGAACGGGTGACAGGTAGAGCAGATCTCGAGTTTGATCTCGGAGCGCGTCGACTTGGTGACGAACGCGTGGCCGCAAGCGCACGAGACTTGGCAATCGCCGTATTGAGGATGGATGCCTTCTTTCATGAGTAACCTTTCCTATCAGTGAGTCTATCCCGCCTGCCCGCAGGCTCGCCGGGGGCCCTCACGGTGCATCCGTAAGGGCGGTTCGACAGATCAACCGTTCATCGACTCGATAAATTCCGCATTCGTCTTAGATTTGTCAATCTTATCGGTGAGGAATTCCATCGCGTCGACCGGGTTGAGCGGTTGCAGCAATTTGCGCAGGATCCACATACGATTCAAAACCTCTTTTGGCAAGAGCAGATCTTCTTTACGGGTCCCGGACTTGTTGATGTCCATCGCCGGAAAGGTCCTCTTTTCCGCCAGCTTACGGTCAAGATGGATCTCCATATTGCCGGTGCCTTTAAATTCCTCGAAGATCACCTCGTCCATGCGCGAGCCGGTGTCGATCAGCGCGGTGGCGATGATCGTCAGGGAGCCGCCTTCCTCGATGTTACGGGCGGCACCAAAGAAGCGCTTGGGCTTGTGCAGGGCGTTGGAGTCCACACCACCGGAGAGGATCTTGCCGGATGGTGGCACGACGCTGTTGTAGGCACGGGCCAGACGAGTGATCGAGTCGAGCAGGATCACCACATCCTTTTTGTGTTCGACCAGGCGCTTGGCCTTCTCGATCACCATCTCGGCAACCTGCACGTGGCGCTGAGCCGGTTCGTCAAAGGTCGAGCTGATGACCTCACCGCGTACGGAGCGCTCCATGTCGGTGACTTCCTCGGGACGCTCATCGATCAGCAGTACGATCAAGACCACATCCGGATGGTTTTTCGCCAAGGCCGACGCGATGTCTTGGAGCAGCACGGTTTTACCGGTGCGCGGCGGCGCCACGATCAGCGAGCGCTGGCCTTTGCCGATCGGGCAAAGCAGGTCGAGGATCCGCGTGGAGAGGTTCTTTTGGTTCCACTCCATCTTGAACTTTTCCATCGGATAGAGCGGCGTCAGGTTGTCGAAAATGATCTTTTCGAAATCTGGATCCGGGCTCGAACCGTTGACATTCTCGACCTTCAGCAGCGCAAAGTAGCGCTCGCTGTCTTTGGGCGGACGGATCTGACCGGAGACGGTGTCGCCGGTGCGCAGATTGAAGCGGCGAATCTGCGACGGCGAGACGTAGATATCGTCCGGACCCGGCAGGTAATTGTAGTCTGGTGCGCGCAAGAAGCCGAAACCATCGGGCAGCGTCTCTAGGACCCCTTCGCCGTAAATAACACCACCGCGCTCGGCCTGTCCTTGCAGCAAGGCGAAGATCAGCTCTTGCTTACGCATGTTGGTCGCGCCCTCGATGCCAAGATCCTTGGCCATCTTGTTGAGGTCAGCGATGCGCTTTTCCTTGAGCTCCGTCAGATTGATCGTCGGCACATCCGAGTTGGTCTCGGGCGCGACTGGCTCGAGTTCAGCAGCTAGCTCTGGAGGCGGGAGGGCCGCGCTGGCTTTCGGGGCCTTCTTGGCCTTGGTCGCGGTTGCATCAGACATCGATCTTCTCGCTAAATGGTGAGGTGGGTGTGCTGGTTGCCGGGGTTGAGTAAACCTTTGGCTGTTCGGAAAGAGCAAGTGAGACTGGAAACATTGAGAATGTTGGATTCATTTTTGTCCACCGATGCCTGTTATGGCACCGCAGACACCGAGATCGCAACTCAGTGGGCTATGACAAGTTCTGATAGTTCAAATGCCCGTTGATGTCAACCGCCAGGAAAAACATCGTGGACGCGTGGACAACCCTACCGTTATACTCAAGCAAAGCAATCAGATCAGAAAAAGGACCGCTCCATGGCGCATCAGCTAAAGGCATATCTGTTGGTCACCTTTCTGTGCTTCGGCATGTGGAGCCCTAAGGCCGCCGCCGTTGGCGCCCAGCAGCAGGTGGCGACCGAGGAGCGGTTCCAGGATCTCTTTGTAACAGCAGGATACTGCACGGCTTTTGGCGCGGCCCTAGGTACGGCGTTCTTGGCCTTCACCGCCAACCCAAGCGAAAACCTCAGGTTTGTCGCGGTCGGCGCGTCCCTCGGCTTCATCGGCGGTAGCGCCCTCGGTTCTTATATAATCTTCTCGCCGCTGATGAGCGTCGAGGGGCCGAGTCGCTACAGTGGCACTCTAGCCTCGGAAGCCCCCCTACCAGCCAAAGGCCTGGTCATACGGCCGACGCTTGACCGGATGACGCACCGCATCACCTCGGTGGAAGGTGGGATGACGCTGGCGCGCTTTTAGGCGCGGGCGTGCGCCAGCACGTCACTCAAAGGATACGAGCGCCCGACCAAGATAGATGTCGCCCTCAAGAAACACCCGGCAGCCCAGAGTCTGCGCGGTGTCGGCTCCAGCGATATGACGCTTGCAGGAAAACGTGCGAAAAGCCTTGCCTTTGACCTGGCCAACGCCGCGGACCTTGGACAGCTCGATACGGTCGATCACCTTATCGTTCATAAACCATTCATGGGTCACTGCAGCATCGACGCCGCTGGGCGAAACGATGGGCGTGAAGCAGCAGACGTCCTTATTCTCGGCCACAGCTGCCAGAAGTTTAGCCCGTGGCTCAACATCTTGCCATGACCCTTGCAACCGATGGTCCTCGACGCTGAGGCCAATACCTGGATCTTTCAGCCACACCGACAGCAGCGGCACGCGTAGCTCTTGGTTGGTGACAGCCCCGACAAGCGCTAGCAACCCGATGACCGCACTGGGCAACCAGTCGCTGAAGACGCGCCGACGTGGTTCCATGAGTAGCTGCCAGGGCAATACGCTCACAACCGCGACGACGGCTAAACAATGATAAAAATAGGCGAGGTGGCCTGGAAAGAAGATCGCAAAGCAAAACGAGGACGCGATGACCGCACTGAAGCAGCGCGCCGCTGCCATGCACAAGGACCGTTTGGCAAAGTAGCTCCACCATGGATCGACCAAGCTGACCACGGCAAGGGCGAGTGCTAGGCCGAGCGACACCCAGGCTCTTGCAAAAAACAGCAGCGGCAAACAAAACATGGCGATGTATTGCACAGCGACCTGCGTGGCAAACACGGCAGCGGCTTCGACCAAGGCCGGTCGTTCGAGCATAAACTTAACCAGACGCCCCTGGCTCTTGGCACTCTCTATAGCCGCTCGTTGCTTCGCCCGACGAGCCAGCTCCAGCCACATGCGAAACAGCACCGACACGACGACAAAGAGGGCCATGTAGGCGATCAGGCGCGTCGACTGGGCGTAGTCACGCGTCAGCATGATCCCCGAGATGATGCCCCAGACCATCGACAGCAGGGAAAAGATCAGCATCAGCTGAGCGCTGCGCCGCTGCCAAAAGGACTGCGCCGCCGCGATCCAGCGGCTTTGACTCAGCACGACACCCTAGTGCAACTCGGCGGTGTCAACGACCGCTCCGACCATGTCGTAATCATGCGTCTCATGAATGCGCACAAGTTGAATCTGGCCGGCCTTGACCGGGCCATCGGTAAGGTAGACGACGCCGTCGACCTCCGGGGCCTGCACCGACAAGCGGCCTTGCCACACCAGCTCGTGGTCTGGGCTTGGACCTTCGACGAGCACCGGCAAGACCTGACCAGCGTAGGCGCTCAGCAGGTTTTTCGACACCGTCTTTTGCGCCGCCATCACCTGCGCCAAACGCTCCGCCTTGACGGCCTCGTCGATCTGCCCTGCCATGCGCCCAGCAACCGTACCCTCCTCTTGCGAGTAGGAGAAGCAGCCCAGATGGCGAAAGCGCTGCTCCGCCACAAAGTCGAGCAACTCGGCAAAATCCTCGTCGGTTTCACCTGGAAAGCCCACCATCACCGAGGTGCGAATGGCCACATCAGGCACCCTTGCGCGCACGCGGGCCAGGGTGTCACGCAGCTGCTGGCGCGTCACGTCGCGGTTCATGCGCTTTAGCACGGCGTCGCTGGCGTGTTGGACAGGAACATCGAGATACTTGACAAGCTTTGGCTCGGTCGCGAAGAACTCAAGAAACTCGTCACTAATATGCTCGGGATAAACATAAAGACAGCGCACCCACTGGAGGCCATCGATCTGGACCAAGGCACGCAGCAGTCCCAAAAGGTCCGCGGCGTCGGTGCGATCTCGACCGTAGGCGGCCAGGTCCTGGGCGATCAGATTGATCTCGATCACGCCGTTTTGCACCAACTGCTCGACTTCTTTCACCACCGAGGCAATCGGCCGCGAGCGCAGGCGGCCGCGGATGGCGGGAATGATGCAAAACGAGCAGTTATGCTGGCAGCCTTCAGCGACCTTAACATAGGCGGAATGCTTCGCCAGAGTGTTCACTCGCGGCATATCTTCGTTATAAAGATAGTGCGTACGCTTGGCGTGAATCTCTCCTGGAACCCCGGGAGCATCGAGGAGCGAACCGATGCGGGTAAATTCGTCGGTACCGATAAACAAGTCGACCTCGGGCAAGCCCTTGGCCAGCTGGGTCTTATAACGCTGCGTCAAGCAGCCCGTCACCACGACCTTCAGCCCTGGACGATCTTGCTTGAGCGCTGCCGCCTTCAAGATGGTGTCGATGCTCTCTTCTTTCGCGGCGGCGATAAACCCACAGGTATTGATGATGATCGCATCGGCGGCGGTCGCCTCATCGGTGGATTCCCAGCCCTTGCCAAACATCGTTCCGAGCATGACTTCGGAGTCGACACGGTTACGCGCGCAGCCAAGGGAAATCAGGTGTACCTTACGAGAGGTCGAGGCGATCTGTGCGTCCATCCGAGGTCTGTCTCCTTAAAACGATAAGCCCCAGTATTAGAAGGCGCCTTGTATCATAGAAACGGTTAGAGTTACAAAAGAGCGCTGGCAACTAATTTTAATGACCTGAAATGACTGATCTAATGGTTGGTTTCAAAGTGGGTCCTAAGGAGCATCCATGGCCGGGTTCATCGCTATCAACGGCATCGTCACCACTCCCGAAGAGGCCCGGGTCCCGGCCCTCGATCGCGGCCTGCTCTTCGGCGACGGCGTCTTTGAAGTGTTTGTCGCCTTTGGCACTCACATCTTGGACGTCGGCCGCCATTTGGACCGCCTCAGGGTCTCGGCCGAGGCCTTGGAGTTCACCATTCCCTGGTCTAACGCCGAGCTAGAATTTGAGCTCCAGCATTTAGTCAGCCAAATGTCCGTCCCGAAATCCTACCTGCGCCTTTATGTCAGCCGTGGCAATGGCCTCGGTTTGCGCCCAGGCCAACATCTCACACCAAATAAATTTGTTTACTGCTTACCCGCAACTGTGGAGAGCCCACGCGTCTACAGCGAAGGCCTCCGACTTAAGCGCATGGTCAAGGCCGAAACCACCCGTGGCGCTGCGCCAAAAACCAGCAACTACCTCGGCAGTGTCCTAGCCATTGGCAAAGCCCAAAAAGAAGGCTTTGACGAGATCCTGTGGTCGAACCAAGACGGTGAAATCACCGAGGCCGCCACTGCCAACATCTTCTTCTTATCGCGCGTCGGTGATCAGGTTGAATTTCTAACGCCTCCAGCGCAAAGCGGCCTACTCTTAGGCATCACCCGCGACACCATGATCCAGCTGCTAAGAACAGCGCAGATCCCGGTACGCGAGCACACCATCTTCGTCGACGAGTTACCGCGCTTTGACGAAGCATTTCTGTGCTCCACCGTGCGCGGTTTGGTGCCAGTAGCAGCCATCGACAAGCACCGCATGCACAGCGCCAGACCAAACGCGGTGTACCGACACATCGAACGCCTATACTCAACCTGGCTGAAGACACAGACAACTGGGGTCAGTCACCATCGCTAACCCACTGAACCAACTGGAGTCATTTAATCCGGCTACCTAGCCGCAATCTGCACATGCCAAACGGCCACCATCTAGCCCCGTCATTTAACCTCCAAACCGACACTTTTGGGGAGTCCCTCGTGCCGTTGTTTCCTGCTCCACGCAAAGTCGTCCAGGCTGAGGCCTTAGGTTGGGCGGAAATCACTGCAGGCAAGCGCAAAACGCTATGGCGTGTCAGGCAGTGCCTTACTGATCTTGCCGGTCGACAGCGTCGCCTGGGTGCCAACTTTGGAGGGGCCAAAGGCATGAACCCAGCCCTTAAAGTGACTGCTGTTTTGCGCACTGTCGCCACCAAAAGAAGCAGGCATCGGGCCACGGCTGAAGTAAAAGCGGTCGGTGATCACCCCCGGCGGAATGACCTTCTTGGCTTTGACCTTAGGCGCTGCGGCGATTTCGACGGCTTGCACCAAGGTCTTGGTGACCACCGCCTGATAGGTCCCAAAGTAGCTGACCGCGAAGCGCGCAAACCCAGTCGCGGTGTCAATGCCGTCACGACTGATAATCCCCGTGAAGTCAGCATTACCAGCCGAGGCTTTGGTCACATGATAAATAATAATTAAATTGGTAAATGGATCAGCTAGAGCAAGGCTACTAGTGTCAGGCAAGGGGATCGCCACCGTAAACGGCACCACGGCATCGGTTGCCACGCTCGACTTGAAGGTCACGGCAGGCGCGCTGGTGGCCACTTCGGCCGTTACATTAAGCTGAGTGAATACCGAATTGGTCGCCAAGCTGCTGCCGGCCTGAATCGTCACCTCGGTACTGATGGCCAGCGATCCAGGCGGAAACTCGATATTTGAACCCGCGACCGCACTGTTGGCGCTGGCGGCAATCACCTGGGTCGATTTAGAGCCCCCGGTGATCACTCCCGAAGTGACGCCGTTTTGATCTACCGTCGCTACTTGCAGCCGGTGAATCGAGGCTTCCGGCGCGCCGCTTTGCTTCAAAAAAGCAGGTCCACGGACGCAGCCAAAAGCCAGGGCGGCGAGGGTAAGGATTAAATTGGTGTGACTGAACTGCTTCATGAAGATATCATCGGCGCCCCCTCAAAGAACTTGAGGAAAAACCAAAAATATATTTATAAACAGACACTTAACCAATGCCTGACAGACTCGACTCAGGGCTCACCTGGGCTGATTTCCCAGATCAACGCAACCAACTCCGCGTCCCGACCTACTCAGTGCCGGTCCCCTTGATGTCCTTGGCTCCGACCTGAGCGGCCTTGGCCTTCTCGATCGCTTCCTGCACCACCGAGGTACCGGCTGCGGCGGACTGCTTTTTAATCTCTTCCATGATGTTGTGCCGGGTCGTGTACGCTGCCTGGTTTAGCACCAACTGCTTGCCACGCCGGTTCTGCAGGTTGAAGACCAGCGGTGCCTTGAGATTTGCCGTCATGTTCTGCGGATTGGTCGGAATCGTAATGATGACCGAGATGACCGCGTCCTCTTCTTGCTTGATCTCGAGGTCAGACACCTCTGCCTCGGTCACTTCGACGGTATAGTCGGGTTTAAACAACAGCGGATTGATCAGCACGAAGGCAATGGCCCCGTCATCTAGCGACTGCAGCCACTTAAACGGCGACTCCTTGTCATGGTCAAGAAGGACGTACCGCTTTAGTTCGGGAAAGCCGATCAGGCCGGCCGGCAATTCCAGCAGCTCCTCGTGCTTTACTTCGATCTCGCCAAAACGCGTCGTCATTACCTTAATCAAGGCCGCCTCCCTTGGGTCATGGGCAAGCCGTGACCATGCTTCCCTGACAGTACCCGGACACTCACGGTAGATGCTCTAATAAACATGTTAAACCATTTCAGAAAAATCTGGCAACTATTACTCTGAACCCTGCCCACCGCCCCTGACATGCTTTTTGATGAGGACATGGCCAACCTCACGCGGAGCCCCTAACACAGCCCCTGCGGCATCGACCGAGCTGGCCTCTGGCTGGGACGCTGCCCGGTTTTCATCCAGTATTTTTTGATAAATCTCTTCTCGATGCACCGTCAAAGATGGCGCCGCTTTGATGCCTAAACGCACCTGCTTGCCCTTGATCTGCATGACGACGATTTTAACATCGTCGCCGATGGCGATCCCTTCGCCGATTTTGCGTGTTAAAACCAACACGATAGAACCCTCCTTGGTTCTTCTCTTTAAAGCTTACCGCCTTATTGCAGGAAGTTCAAAAGCGATGGTTGAAGTAGCTTGGTTGAGGAGCTAAGCGTGCCCTGCAGCGTTGCCTCAGTGCGCTTAAAGTCTGATGTCGCCTGATAGACGTCGGTGTCTTGAACCTTGGACAAGCGCCCACGCATCAATACCTCTTCGCTGCTCAGCCGATCGTTGGTTTGCTTGAGCGAATTGCCAATAGCGCCCAAAATTGCATGACTACTCGTGGTCTTCTCCAGCTGGTAATCAAGCTCGTTGAGGGCAGCGTGCATCAGCGCCTTATCACTATTCAGCAAGCCATCATGGAGCACATCAAGAGTGGTCATCATATCATAGTGACCCTTCTCTTGCTCGGCCGAAGTCGCCTGAAAGATATCTCGACCGACGAGATTGATCGGTCGAAAATTGCCCTTTGAGATCTCCAGGAAGATGCGACCATCATCGCCAAGGTAGTCACCGTCTAAACTCAAGCATGGAGTTTGGTTGCGAAAGCCACCAAAGATGTAGCGGCCGTTGAAGGTCGTGTTAGCCAGCTGCGTTATTTCATCAACAATTTCGCGTATTTCTAGCGAAGTTGCAGCGCGACTGCTCTTGTCATAGGTGTCATTCGACATACCAACGGCCAACTCCTTGGCCCGAATCAAGTTATCGGCGATGCTCTTCAGAGCTTCCTCGCTTCGATCCAAGAAGCCCTTGGAGTATTCGATATTGGTTTGGTATTGCCGTAGCCCTTCGATATCGTCTCGGTAGCGGATCATCTGAGCGGCACCGACGGGGTTATCCGACAGCTTCTGGACGTCCTTTTGCGACGACAAGCGCTCCATCGCGTTAGCGTTGTCCGTCTTCGCATCCTGGACGCGGTTGTTAACGATGTCGTAGCGCATGCGCTCAGAGATTCGCATCGTTAACTACCTCACCGCTTCAATTGCAGGACGGTGTCGAGCATTTCATCGATGGTCGTGATCACCTTTGAGCTGGCGGTGAAGTTGGCCTGCCACTTCATCATATTGGCAGCTTCTTCGTCGAGCGATACACCGGACACGGACTCGCGCTTTTGATTCAGGTTGGAGACGAGCACGGCGTTGGCGGCCCGCATGTGCTCAGAGCGCACCACGTCCAAACCCAACCCTCCGGTAAGATTAGAATAATACCCGGTTAGTGTGACGTTATCATCAGCGAACATACGCTTGTCTTTAAGCTGAATGATCTGATTTAAATTAACGTTATCGCCTGGCGCATTGACTGAACTGGCGGCGCCAATCGCATCATTGGATTCCGCTATGGCATCATCAACAGCAAAATTCGCGGCGGCTTGGTCGAAGGATTCGACCGGCTTAAAAAAGTCTCTACCTTTAGATTCAGAAAAATCACCAAGACCGTAGCCCTGTTGATGCACACGGTTGACCTCGCCAATCAGGGTGGCGGCCATGGTGTTATTTTTATCGATTAAGTTGACGGCATCGCCATCCCTGACCTGAAGCAGGGCCTCCATGGCGCCGCCATCCATCTTTTTCGTGACGTTGCGATTAGCATGACCCTCCCAGTCCATGATGCTGACATCATAAAGGCCGTCGTTCGCATTATTGCGCTCAAGGTTGACGCTGCAGGAATGCCCGCCATCGACCAGGGTTACCTGGTTTGGACCACGGACCGACAGCATCCCATGCTCGTCTTCGTAGTACTTGATTTCAATCTGCTGGCTGAGGTCGCGGACCAGCTTGTCACGCTGATCGCGCAGGTCGTTGGCGACCTCGCCAATTCCAGCTTCAGAAATCTGGATCTTGACGTTTAAGTTGGCGATTTCTCGAGCGCCATCGGTGACCTTGTGGGCGATGTCGTAGATCTTCTCATTTAAGCCTTGGCGGTTGGCTTTGAGGTCGCTGTCGACGCGGCGAAACGCCGCCGCGATATCTCGTCCAGCCTCGACCACGGCTGTGCGCACCGTGGCATCGGCAGGAAAATTAGACAGGTTTTGCAGACTATTGAAAAACTTCGTCGCCTCGTCGGAGATGCTCGCATTGAGATCAGGGCTGAAGACTTCCTCTATCGACTTCATCGACTCGGCCCGCGCCGACGCTCGCCCAGATTCCTGATGCGCTTTGTTAAGCTGGTTTTCAATAAAGTTATCGTGCGACCGGGTGATGCTTTCGACATGGGCCCCGTTCCCAATCAAAATACCCATGGTCTCTAAAGGATCACGCTGCGTTAAATTGACGCGCTGGCGCGAGTAGCCCTCAACCTGCGCATTGGCGATGTTGTGTCCAGCCGTGTCAACGCCTTGCCGGGTCGCATAGAGCGACTCAGCACCGACATTCAGCGTGTGAAACAAACCGGCCATAGCTCAGATCCTTTGCGCCACCAACAACCGCCGCTTAAGCTCAAGCGCGCGCTTTAAATCCATGGTTGCGACCCACCGCCTGTTGCACGCCCGACTTGTTATAGGACGTCGCTTGCTGCTCGCTGACTTCCGTCCAAAAGCGGTAGCTTTGCTGAAAAAAGGTCATCATCTTGGTGACGAGGTAGCGGTTGGCTTCAATCTGCGGTTTCACCTGCAGATAGAGGCCAAAGAATTGCGTGACTAACTCCTGCAAACCCTTAACGACATGGCTCAGGACCTGACCGGCGAACGCCGTGGTGCCAAAGTGAGCTGACAGCACTTGCAGCAGCTCGACATATTGGCTGAGCGTGGTCGGACGTACTGGCGCTTCGCTAAGGACTTGGTTGGCCAACTGGTTGATCCGTTCTCCTGCTGCAGTCATGGTACTGAACAGCGCCTCGATACGGTCGCTCAGCGCCTCCTTTTCATCACATTTGGCGCGGACTTCAACATAATCATGGGCGGCAATCGCTCGCTCTTCACGACTTAGCACCTCTGGCATGCGCGCGTATGCTTGGTAGAGGTCGGCAACGCTCTCTTTCAGGCGTGACGCCACCTCGATGAGTTGCTCCAAAACCGGCGCCTGGCTCATAAGGCCCCCTCTGCGGTCCCCAAGGCTAAGCGGGGCCACGACTAAGCATGATTGGATGATTGGATGATTGCTTGAACTAAAGACGGTGAGGAAGGTGCACCTAAATTAGAAAAACGGGGCCGTTACAGCACCTAAATACCGACCTATTTTTCAGATTCCGCAAGGTGCTCACGAATCGCTTCGTGCATGATGCCGTCAGCGATCTTGCCGGAGTCGACCTGATAGTTGCCGTCGGCAATACGCTTTTTGAATTCGGCGACTTTATCCTCGCGCACGTCGGGGGTACTTCGGGCGATGTTAAGCGCCTTTTTATGCGCCTCGATGCGACTTTTTCCACCCTGGGAAATTTGCACGCCAAAGTCAGGACTGGCATTGCCCGGCCCGCTTGGGCCAGATGGACCGGATGGCTCGCCGCCGATTTCAAGCGCAGTGTTACCGGCCAGGGCTGCCAGCCCAGCGGCGCCGGGAGCAGGACCAGAGTCCTTGACCCGCTCGCCGACCTCGCCCTTTGGCATGGCGGCGGGGCTCAAGGTAGGGGGCGGATTGCTGCCAATACGACCTGCTGCCATGTTGCACCTCTCGCTAAATGATCACCAGGATAGCCAAGAAACTTAGGGGGTTTTACTCGCGAATGGGGCGAGGTCATGCGGCTTCGCGGATGAACCGTTATTCATTGTCGCTTGTTTTGCTCCGGGTTGCAATCCTTGGCTCTGATAGGCTTTGAGCGCCAGGTCTTTACCCGCAGAGAGCGAAGCTTTAACCCCAGACTGGGCTTGCAACATGAAGGCCTCGATATTGTCAGCAAGGCCGGTGTGGCGCTGCTGCGCCATCATCTTCGAATACTCCTCGTCAAGCATGCCCTTATAAATATCCTCGGCATTGCCGCCATCGATCAGGCCGGATTTTGGCACCGTGTCACGCATGGCCTTGAGCACGATATTAAGAAACAGCGACTCAAATTCCTCAGCAGCCTTTTTCATCCCAGGCCGATCGGCGGGCGTCGCCTCGGCACGCAGCTTCTCCAGCGCCTGGTTCTGACTGGCGCTTTGGGCTTGGATGGCAGGTAAGTTCATGGCCATGAGCAGTCCTCTCTAGATAAACTTCAAGTCCGCGCTCAGGGCGCCGGCGGCGTGGATCGCTTGGAGGATCCCGACCAAGTCGGCAGGTTTAACGCCGAGTGCGTTTAGTGATTCGATCAAGTCGCCGACGGTCGCGTCCCCGAGTTTCACGAGGCTTTTACCGCCCTTCTTACCGCCGCCGCCACCCTTTGCCGCGATCTTGATGGACAGATCGCCATGGGCAATAGCGACTTCGGCGATCACCACGCTGGCCCCCATGACCACGGTACCGGTGCGTTCGTTGATGACGACCACGGCCTTCTGATCGACTTCGACCTGCATCGCCTCGAGTTCAGCCATGAATTCAACGAGTCGCTGTTGATACGACGGCGGCACGACGACCTCGATACTGGCGACATCGGTGGCTTCAGCAAAGAAGCCCTTTAGGTTCTGGTTGATCACCTCGGTGATCCGAGAAGCCGTCGTGAAGTCGGCGTTCTTCAGGCTGAGGATCAACTTCCCTGAGGCGGCGATCACCGGTTTGAACTCGCGCTCGACGGTCGCACCTTGCGGTACCCTGGCAACGCTTAGCACCTGCGGGCCGGCTCCCGATGCTTGACCCACCACCACGGCGCCTTGGGCAACAGCAAACACAGCGCTATTACCGGCACTGAGCGGCGTTAAAACGAGGGTGCCGCCGGACAGGTTGCGGGAGTCGCCGATCGCCGAGACTTTGATATCAAAGGTGTCGCCGATGCGAGCGAACGGCGGCAGTTCACCGGTGACCATCACTGCGGCCATATTACCCGCCACCACCTCCTGTTCGCTGGTCTTCATCCCGAGCCGGGTCAGCATATGGGCAATCATTTTATTGGTAGTCAGCGATTTCTTGCTGTCACCGGTGCCACGAAGGCCGATCACCAAGCCAAAGCCATTGACGTAGTTGGGGCGCACACCACGCACGCGGACCAGGTCCTTTAGCCGCGTCGCCTCGGCCTGAGCCGTGTGCGAGGTCAGCAAAGATAAGCACAGCAACAACGACGGCCAATGTAATTTACCCACGAGTCACCGCCTTTGGCGCCGCTTTGCCCTTGCTTGGGGCAGCTGAGTCGGCCTCGGGCGCAGCTTTTTCCGCTTCCTGACTCTTCAGCTGCTCAGTTTGACTGTCGATCGTGCCCTTCTGCTCTTGCACCTTATCTTCGAGACTCAGCACCTTCGCGTCCTGAGCGGCCTTTTTCTGATTCAACTCGTCACGCTGTTTAGCAAACTGCCGCCGCTCTTCACCAAAGGCTTTGATTTTTGTTTCTGCCTTCTCGTCCGCCTCCTTGAGCTTCTTACGCTGATCATCCAGTTCCATGGCCAACTTCGACTTGGCTTCAGAGAAGCCGCTTAGCCGCAGCGAGTACTCATCCTCCCAGCCCGAGGAGTGACGATCGGCGAGTTCTCCGGCATGACTCTGTAGCATATGCACGTCGAGGAGGTCTTCGGTGGTCAGATCATCGCCGCTAGCAAGGCGGTCATAGGGAATGCGGGCTTGGACAGTGACCTCGTTGACGTGATCCTCGTACTGTGATTTACGGTCGAGCATAGCCAGGACGTCGCCGTTCTCGTAGCGATGGACGATCTGCATTTTAAAGTCCTTGAGCAGCGGGATATCGCCCTTTTCGGCTGGCTCGAGATCGGGAAGCGCTTTGAGCAGTTCAGCTTCCAGCTCGTCACCGCCTTTGCCATCGCCTTTGCCGTCGCCGCTTTTTGCCCCCTTGCCAGCTTTATCCTTATCCTTCTCTTTGTCTTTATCCTTATCTTTACCCTTCGCCGTACCGTCTTTTTTCCGCTCACCCTGGCGGTTAGCGACCACTTGAATTTTGACGAAGCGCCCAACATTGAGCGGCCCCGTCGGCGTGAACAAATAATTGCGCTCATTGTCCGGATTGAATAGCGACCCCGTCTCATTGGGACGATCCGCCTCGGCGACAGCGATGCGCTTTTGTTTGACGAAAAGTTCTGGCGGCGCCACCTCGCCAGTGCCCCGACTACCGCCCATCAGATGATCGGTTTCCTTGCTGAATAGATCGGGATTGCGCGCAGAAATGGGGTGTAACTGCGGCACGCAAGCAAGGACCAGCGTGAGCAGGCAAAGACCGAGGCAGATGTGGCTAAATCGGGACATGAGCTTCTCAAAAGGCGAGTTGGACCGTGTGACTATCGATAGCTCGAACGCGTAGCTTTTTCTTCGTGCTCGGGTAGACCGCCTCTACTTGCTGGCCAGCGCTCGCGTCGGCAAGGATCCGAACCTGGCTGGACACGTTGAGACCGCGGTTTTGCAGTTGCAGGGTCGCCATTTGACCGCGTTTGAGCAGGCGCGGGGTCTCCACGTCGGTCGCCAGCACCGGTGCCTGGGTGGCGACGTCATGGCGCAACCGATGCGCCACCAATTCCTCTGCAGTATCGGCGTAGTGCGCAGCAATTCGATCTGCCGGCACCCAGTCATAGTTCAAGTCGCTAGCTTGTAGCAGAGTTCCTTTAGCCAGCGAGCGGGCGGCAATCCAGTGCCGTTCCTTCACCCTAAACTGAGCATTGACCACGAAGCTCTGCCCCCCTTCACCAGGCGCTGCCGTCTTGGAGCGACAGATCACGGTCATCCGCTGCGTTACACTCACGACGCGGTGCCCAGGCTGTTTGAGGCGTTCCTCCGGCCACTCAGGAAAGTCAAAGAGCAGCTCACCCGCATGCACTTTGACCGGCGCCAGCAAGGCGACATGCTCAACTTGGACCTGGACCCTTGCCTCAGCGGAGTCTGTGGGCTCGAAGTGCGATTTCACAGCGGCAAGCAAGCGCCCCTCGTCAAGTAGGACGCTCGTGCTGCTGACCTTGATCAGTTTGGCTCCATGCAATTTTAGCAGCGCTCCTGGCCATTCCTTGGCTAAAAGCGCTGCTAGTTTATCGCTATGCCAGACGATGCTGTGACCTGGCTCTGGGCTCGCACCGAGATCGATGGCGTAGGCTTCGGCGCAGATGCGCGGGCTGCCTGAACAGCTAGCAAGGTCACCCAGGTATACCCGCGGCTGCGGCGTTTCGACGCTGCCTTTCATGGTGAAAGCAGCCGCCAAAGCAACCTGCGGTGCCATATCGAGGTCAGCCCCAAGCCCACCTTCATCTAGGTCGTCCTCATCGACATAGGCCTGTAGGCTGTCGGCGGCGAGTGCCGGCCACGGCACGATCAAAAGTCCTACACATGCCCATTGACGCAACCAGTTCATCCAGCCTCCACACAACTTATTAACGAATAGCAACCGTAGCCTGTAGCATTTCATCTCCAGTCTTGATCACCTTCGAGTTCATTTCGTAGGCGCGCTGACCGGAGATCATGTTGACCATCTCTTCGACGATGTTGACGTTAGCGGCTTCAAGCTGCTGATGGTAGACAGCACCCATGCCGTTTTGATTGGCGACCCCGACCACGGCTTCGCCGCTCGCCTCGGTGGCATTGTAGAGATTGCGCCCCTTCGATTGGAGGCCCATCGGATTAATGAAGTTGGCGAGTTGGATCTGGCCGATGTCTTGCTTTTCGCCGTTCACCGCCACGGTGACGACACCGTCGAGACCGACCACGAGGTTGGTTGCGCCTTGGGGCCGCGTGATTTCATCGACCAGCGGAAAGCCGTCGGCGGTCACAAGACGCCCGCCGTTGTCCCACTTAAAGTTGCCGTCGCGTGTGAACGCCGTCGAGCCGTCTTCCATTTGCACGCGAAAAAACCCCTGGCCCTCCACCATGAAGTCGGTTTCATTGCCAGTCATCTTGACGGCGCCGGTGGTAAACATCTTGTCTACCGAGGATAGCCTGGTGCCCGAGCCAATCTGGATGCCGCTCGGCACCACCGTGCCCGTGGTGCTGTTCTGACCTGGGGCCTTCAGTGTTTGATAGAGCAAATCGTGAAAATTCGCCCGCGACTTCTTAAACGAGTTGGTATTTAAGTTGGCCAGGTTGTTGGACGTGACATCGATGTTTTGCTGCATCGCTTCCATGCCCGTCGCTGCCGTATACAGAAGTCGCATCATAAAGGTCGCTCTCCAAGACGGATATTAAGCTCTTATCTCGCCGATTTGCGTCGCTGACTTTTCCATCATTTTATCGAAATCGTTCACTGCTTTTTGGTATGCCTCGTAGGAACGATGGGCGACGATCATATTGGTCAGGTTCTTAATCGCGTTGACATTAGACCCTTCGAGAAAGCCTTGGCGCACTTGCGGATGTGGCACCAGCTTCAAAGCCTCAGTCGGGCCTTCGTAGTGGAACAGGTTGTCTCCTACCCGCTCCATGGCACTCGGATCCGTCGCGCGAAACAGCTGCATCTTGTCGATCAACTGCCCGTCCTGCCAAACCTCGCCACCGTCATTGATCTGAAACGCTCCGCTGCGCACGACGATGTCGCCCTTCTCTCCGACCACGGGCAACCCCTCCTTGGTCATCAGAACGCCGTCGCGACTCAGTGCGAGTGAGCCATTCCGGGTGTAGCGCATCCCCTCGGGCGAATGTACCGCCAGCATGCCTGGCCCCTCGATCATGATATCGGTCGGGTTCTTGGTATCCATCGCCGGCCCTTGAGCATCGTCCCTGGTGACGTCCGCGATGCCGACGTAGGCCATTTCATTGCCGCGCTGATGCATCAGCTGCTCGACCCCGACCTTATAATTGGCCGGCGGCAACGGCGACTCGTAGTTCTTATCCGGCTCGGCCTCGAGCAAGGTAAAGGCAATCCGGTCGCCCTTGAAGGCAACGGTGTTCATGTTCGCCATGTTGTTGGCGATGGTTTCAAGAACCCGCTCCTGCGCGATCGCACCTGACAGCGGCGAATAGATGTTCTGAAGCATGACGAACTTCCTGAAAATGGACACGGATGAAGTTAGGGGTGTCATTACTTAAGCAACAATGGTGCCAACTTTTGTCACAGCAGGCGTCAACGCCGTGACCAAACGCTAACCACCATAGACCCTGAAGCTAAGCGTCTATTTGCGGCAAAGCTTAAAGCCGGCAGATTCGCTGGGGCGTCAGAGAAGAGAGAGGCAGAGCTTACCTAGCGTCAATGCAGCGGCGGCTGGGTGGCACCGCTTTGACGCGGTCCGCACGAGCCACAGGCCCTGCCTCAAGCGCCAAGCTTTAACACATCTTGCTGGATGGTCGGACGCTGCAGCACGCGGTGGTAAACAGCAAGCAAATCCGTCGCCATATTCGCGCTCAGGAACTGCTCCGCGCGCTCCACAGCCGCCGTAGCAAGGCGCTGCCTAAGGGCCAAATGATTGATGATTTGGCAGACCCTACCGGCAAACGGTGCCGTCTCCTGCGGTGTTAGATAGCCAGTCTCTTCGTGCAGGACGGCGTCCCTCGTCCCGGGTGCATCGACGCCAACAACCGGCAGACCAGCGGCCATCGCCTCGATCACCACCAAGCCTTGGGTCTCAAAGACCGAGCCAAAGACAAAGACGTCGGCGGCAGCAAGGAGGTGGCGTAACTCGGTACGTTGGATGTAGCCGGTAAAGCGAACACAGGGCGTAAGGGCCATTTGGTCGACCAAGGCCTCGAGGTGAACGCGCTCAGGGCCATCACCGACGACCAAGAGTATCGCCTCCGTTTCTCTTGCAGCCACTTCGGCAAAGGCGTGGATGAGAAACTCGAGCGACTTCTCCTTGCCTATCCGGCCCATGGTGATACAGACCTTAGCCGACTCGCTCAGTCCAAGCGCCGCGCGAGTTGCAGCGCGGTCTCCGCTGCGAAACATCTTCGGCTCAATGCCCGTCGGTAGAACGGTGATCGGTTTGCTGACCCCTTGTTTGATGAGCAAGTCCTTGATGCTCCCACTTGGGGCAATGACCACATCGCCCGCATTGTCAAAGCGTCGCATGAGGTAGATCGCTAAGGCGCGCAAATAGGTGGCACCCGGCACCGGCAGATAATGCAGCGTGTCCTCAAACCGGGTGTGATGGGTGACCACCACGGGCAAGCGATATTTTCGTGCATGCCAAAGTCCAAAGAGACCCATACTAAAAGGCGTATGCAGGTGGACGACATCGAGCTTGAGCGCGCTCATCGCCGCGAAATGGCGTAATGGCAACGGATAACTTAGACGCTGCTCCGGGGCAAAGAACACCTGCGATGACCGAAAAAGATAGGTACCAGCGGGCGCGCCACCATCACCGACTGCCTCTCCGGGCACGAACAGAAAGATTTCATGACCCAAAGCTTCTAACTGCTTTTTGGCCGTGCTGACGGAGCTGACGACGCCGTTGATCCGCTGCATATCGCAGTCGACAAACATACCAATCCGCATGCTGCGTGCCTTTCAGCGAATGATGATGATGAAGACTACTTAAGACTAGCAGGCGCTAGATCAAATGCAAATGGGCGGGTAAGCCGAATCTCGGCGCAAAAATCGCCGCGACTGAATATAACATTCCATTATTTATGATATTTTTCCTACCGCTTCATCTTCGCTTCATGTCGGCTCCGGACCGGCAATATAACACCATGTTATTATTGTGATTTACAATTTCTTTTCAAAATACTGGCGACTGGCTGGCCGGACAGTTACTGTTTAGATAAGAAAAGCTCGAATCCATCATCGCAGGAGAATCAGTCAATGGCACATCATTACGCTATGGGTATGCTCATGACCGGACTGTTGGCAACGGCCTCAGCCCAAGCCGCTGAACATCGAGAGACGTTCATGCCGGAGAACGATTTGAATCTGCAAGACTGCCGCGACTGCGAATCGGGGGCTGGCCTTACCGAGGCGCAGTTCAATACCACGATTGATAAGGCTGAAAAGATCTTCTCTCCAATCATCAAAGCCCACGGCGGCCGCTTGAGCGTTGCTCGGCTATGGAACGACAGCACGGTCAATGCCTCGGCGATGCAGATCTTCAGCCTCTGGCAGGTCAACATGTATGGGGGGCTGGCGCGCCGCCCGGAGATCACCGTCGACGGCTTTACATTAGTGCTGTGCCATGAGATCGGTCACCACCTGGGTGGCTTCCCCTTCGTCTCTTATTGGGGCGCCGATGAAGGTGAGGCGGACTATTTCGCCACCCATGTTTGCCCAGCCCTGTGGTGGAACGACGAAGCGAGTATCAACGCATCTGCCCGCGGCGCCGTTCCTCTGACGGCAAAAAATGCCTGTGACGATATCTACAAGACCGAATCTGCACAGAACCTCTGCTACCGCTCGATGCTAGCCAGCAAATCGATCTCTGACCTGCTAGCCGCGCTACGCCATGGCACGGTCAGCTTCGATCAACACGACGAACATGTCGTGGACGAAACCGATCACGCTCATCCTGCAGCGCAGTGCCGCCTTGATACCTATGCCGCGGCCACGATCTGCACCCAGCCATGGGATCTCAGCATCATCCCAGGCAAGAGGGGCTTCTTCCCCGATAACGGGCATGGCGGCGAACAGGATTCGGCAAACTTCACCTGCACGGCTTCGGGCCAATACCAGGTTGGTCTGCGTCCGCGCTGCTGGTTTAAGCCGACGCTGTAAAACATAGGGGGTCAGTCACCCCCGCTATTCGGGTAGGGGGTCAGTCACCCCCGCTAACCTACTGATTTAGTTGGGGGTCAGACCCCCAACTAAATCAGTAGGTTAGCGAGGGTGACTGACCCCCTAAACCCCCAAACGAGGTACCAATGCATTTGCGCACCAGTCAGCCGAAGGCCTCCGTCGCCAGACCTCGCCACCGTGTGGCCGCCTACTCAGCCTTGGCCTGGCTGGTCCTTGCGGGAATGGTCCCACCAGCCATGGCCTACGCCGAAGCTCCCGTAAGCAACGCGCCAAAGCTCCGATTTCTCACGCCTGATGCGGTGCAAATCGCCAGCGTCATCAGTGCGGCCCCAGCACCGGGCAGCGCGGTCGATCAATTAGACAATGGAGTCTTGCGGCTACAGCAGTCAAATCGCAGCGTCGAGGACTGCGCGCGCGCCGCAGCGGAAGTTGTGCACTCCCTGGATAACTTTTTTGGACCGGCTCGCGGTCCCTTGACAGCGGCTGAGGTGAGTCGGCTAGATCCTTTGTTTTCCCAGTTGGTCGGCGAGATTAAGTTCTTCTCCAACCAAGGCAAGGGCATCTGGCACCGCCCTCGGCCCTACGATGAAGACAGGACTTTAGTCCCCTGCGTCGAAAAGGAATCGACCTTTGCCTACCCAAGCGGTCACGCCACGGTGTCAAAAGCCTTTGCACAGATCCTTAGTAAGGCCTTTCCCGAGCGCGCTCAAGCCTTCCAAGTCGCGGCCGACCACGTCGCGATCGACCGCGTCATCAGCGGCCTCCATCACCCGTCCGATGTCCTTGCTGGTCAGACGCTAGGGGTGGTGATCGGCATTGCGCTGCTACAAAACAGCAAATTCAGTGCAGCCTTAGACGCCGTTGCCAAGGCGCCCTAAGGCCATTAGGTTTAGGCTTGGGCGCACGACTCAAAGTCGCGTCCAAGCTCTAAACCTCTACCGCCCTAAGAGAAGTATATTTCGACTGCGTCGGCCGCCAGCAGGTACCCAGGTCGACTGTTCCTAAGGTCTAACTGCTCGCGCATCGTAGCGACGTTGGCCTGAATGGTTGGGTCAGTCGTCACCTGGTGAACCGCCTGACTCAAACTCCGCGGCGTAACCTCCTCGCGCGCCAAGTGTAGGCCTAGTCCGAGTTCCGCCACGCGTCGCGCCGTCATGGCCTGCTCCGGCATCTGCGGGATGATAACCAATGGAACACCATGACTCAGTGCCTCCATGGTTGTACCCATCCCACCATGCATGATCGCCGCTGCAGCCTGCGGCAGGATATCCAACTGCGGCAAATAAGCAGCCGCATGTACATTCTCAGGAAGGACACCGAGACTGCTTCGGGTCACCCGGCTGCCAATGGCCATCTGCACGTCCCAATCCGCCCCACCAAAGGCCTCTGCCGCCATTTGAAAGAACTCTGGCCATGCATTAAAAACCGTGCCCATCGACACGAACAGGCGGCGCTCCCGCTTGGTCTGGTTGGGCACCCAGCGACCCGAAGTTGGTCGCGTCGAAAATCCTGGACCGACAAACTGATAGCGCTGGTCAAAACTCGCGCTCTCCGGATGAAAGGCTCGCGGCACAAACACGATATTCAGCGGCTCACTATAGGTTTTGATGCTTTGCATCGTCGGCGTCGAAGTGCCATAGGTTGAGCTCAACTGGGCGGCAAGCTGCACATATTCAGCAACGATTGCGTCTGCAGGAGGAGCCAGGTGCGTCGCTTGCCAAATCGAGACCCGGTCATTTGCCGCGTAGGTCGCATGCAGCGTTGCCGCCGGAACTGCCAGAGCCTCTGCAATCAGGCGTCCGGCAACGCACATGGGATCGTAGAGAATAACGTCGGGGCGCAGATCACGCACCCGGTCAAAAATTTGCCGCATCGTCGCCGCCGCCTCCGAGAGAAGGCGCAGCGGAAAGGTCGGTATCATCTCCACGACTTTGTCAGCCGGGGGCACATGATTGCTGAAATCAGACTCATAAGGACAATGCACGGCTCCGGTGTCTTGCACGGCCGCGGCAAATTCCTCGGTCAAAAAGTAATGAACCTGGTGGCCACGCTTGACCAGCTCCTGGGTCATCGTCAAAGTCGGGTTTACATGGCCATGCGCACCGAGGTTGATAATTGCAATCTTACTCAATTTAAACTCTGCTGGTAGGGTCTGCGATGTTTACGCCAAACTCTATCTACCCTTGCAATAGCTTAAGGGCAATCTCCGGCTGCTGGTTGGCCTGCGCCAGTACCGCCGCACCTGCTTGCTGCAGGATCTTGCTCTGCGTCAAGTTCGCCGTCTCGCTGGCGAAGTCTGCGTCCTTGATCCGCGACTTGGCCGCAGTCAAGGATTCGGTCTGTACGGCAATGGCTTTATCGGTCTTTTCGAGGCGGTTCTGAATGGCACCAAGGCTGGCGCGGTAGGAGGCCACCTGCTCCATGGCGACTTCAAGAGTCCCGATTGCCGTCTGCGCACCGACCTTGGTGTCGATGCGAGAACCCTCTTCATTCTGCGTGTTACCCAGTCCAAGCGAGCCCTCACCATCGGTGAAGGCGTTCAACTTGGACATGTCGATACGGATGACGTTAACTGGGTTGAATGACTGCAAGGAGTCAACATCCTTAAAGTAGTCCTTGCCGACCTGCACCTCTAACGGTGAGCCGTTGCTGTTGCGCTTCATCTCGTCAGGGATTTCATGATTACCGACCAGCAAGCGGGTGCCGTTGAATTCGGTACCGCCGGCGATCCGGTCGATTTCATCCTTGAGCGAGAAGAACTCCTGATTCAGGTACCCGCGCTCGCGCTGTCCAATGGTGTCAGAGGCCGACTGCACCGAGAGTTCACGCAATCGGATCATAATGTTATTGATCTCGTTGAGGCCACCTTCGGCAACCTCGATCAGCGAGACGCCGTCATTGGCATTGCGTCGCGCCTGGTTTAAGCCGCGAATGTCGGCGCGCAACACCTCCGAGATGGCGAAGCCAGCGGCATCGTCCGCCCCTTTATTGATACGATAGCCAGAGGCTAAACGCTCAGTCGCCTTATTCATGTCCTCGCCTGACATCTGCATGTGGCGCTGAGCTACTAACGACTGAACGTTTGTACGGACGCGAAGCCCCATGGAATCCCCTTTAAAGCGCTAACGGTGCATGACAGAGGTCGAAGGAACAAGAGCGGCAGGCAACGGGATCAGTCTTTTTGAACGTTATAGGTTAAGAATACAAGATTCCCTTGTGGTTGAGAAGCAAGCAGAGTCAATTTAACCGGCGCGGGCAAAGTCGGGGCAACCAGTCCAACCGCAGCCTGAGTGGCGATAATCACGGGGCAAACGGTTAGAATGAGCTGATCCACCAAGCCGGCAGCATAGAATAATCGGTTTATCTCGCTGCCTCCGAACAGCAGCGCTCGCTCCACCCCGGCGCCCGCCAAAGCCTTTGCCACGACCAATGCGGGCGACTCCGAGGCATAGGCGATAGTCCGGACGATGCCGGTATGGGGAGGTAAGGGCAAAGGTTGTTGCGATACGAGCCAGCGCGGCACCTCGGCCTGAGCCAAGAAGGGGTCCCCCTCTGGCAGCCCTCGGTTGGTCAGGACAGCCCAAATAGGTTGCACCCCGCGGTCGTTTGGACCAACGAAGGCTCCCCCACTTGCCATCAGCGAAGCGCTGCCGACGATCACCGCATCGGTCGCCCGAAGCAAGGCGAGCACATGCGCATGGTCGTCGTCATTGGTGAAACCAAGCTCATGCCTGGCCTCGTCGCGCTCACCTGGATGGGAGGCGATCCTCCCGTCCAAACTGACCGCCATCACGTTGGTGATGCGCAGCGGCATCGCTCGACGGTCGCAAAAACTAGTTAGGGAGGAGGAGCTGATTCAGCTCACCCTCGACGTCGATCGCTTCGCGGCTAGCGGCAGCGCTGATCTCGGAGACGAGCATGGCCAGCGCCTTGTCCATCATCTTCTTTTCGCCGTAGGATAGGTCCTTGTCGCCCTTGAGGGAGCATAGATCGCGCAGCACCTCGGCGATGTCGGCCACGGAACCCGTCCGCAGCTTGTCGTTGAACTCGCGAAAACGCCGGTTCCAGGTCGTGTGCGACACCTTGCCGGGGCTGCGCAAGATGGTGTAGACGTTGTCGATCTCGATCGTCGAAATCAAACTGCGCATACCAGCGCGTTCACAACCGCTGATTGGGACCATCAAAGTGGCGCCTGAACCCATGATCTGGAGCACGTAAAAGTCCTGATTCGTGCCACCGATCTTACGCGATTCAATGCGTTTGACCACGCCAACGCCATGCGCAGGGTATACGGCCTTGTCTCCGACTTTGAATTCCATGATTGACTCCGGGTTGCAGGTAATCCGACTGTCGTGCGCACTGAAATGGCCGATGATCTGAGGCTAGAGCTAGGGCCCAGGAGGGAATACCCGATGGGGGAAAATTCGGAACTGCTTCGTGCTGGATGCACTAGCCCCGCTTGAGATAACTACGGCCACGGTATGTCTACAAAGTTGGATCTTACTGATTTTTATAAAATAGTCAAATGGTTAGTATAGTGAGCACGGAGTCTGGCATGGATTTATAGTTATATCAATGGCTTGACAGAGGACTTCTTGCCATCGCCGGGAATTTACGCTATGTACCCTGGCTTAACAGTCCGTCTCTGCGGAATCTTAAGTTCGCCCAGTCATTTCAGTATCATTTTGGAGATCCTCGACATGTCCCTTACCGCTGCCCAAACTGCGGAACTACTCAAGAAACACGGCCGCCACGAGAAAGACACTGGCTCGCCAGAAGCCCAGGTGACGCTGATCACAGCCCGCCTCAACTATCTGAATGAACACTTTAAGGCCAACTCGAAGGATCATCATTCCCGTACCGGGCTGATGAAGCTCGTCGGCCAGCGCCGTCGTCTGCTAGATTACCTCCACCGGAAAAACTACGAGGGCTACAAAAAGCTCATCGGCGACCTTGGGATTCGTAAATAAGCTGCGGCCTGTGATTCTCCCCTTGCGAAGGATGTTGTGAATGAGTCTGATTCGTGAAGTTACCGTCGGCGACAAGTTGATCAAGCTGGAGTTCCAAAGGTTCGCAAAACAAGCCAACGGCTCGGTGATGGTCAGCTGCGGTGACACGCAGGTTCTCGTCACCGTCTGCGCCGCCGACGAGCCGAAAGAAGGCCAAGACTTCTTTCCCCTGACCGTCGACTACGTCGAGAAGTTCTACGCCGCGGGTCGCATCCCCGGTGGCTACGTCAAGCGTGAGACCCGCCCCAGCGAGCGCGAAGCCCTCACCAGCCGCGTCATCGACCGGCCGCTGCGCCCCAGCTTCCCGGAAGAGTACATGTGCGACACGCAGATCGTCGCCACGGTCATGTCCTACGAAGCCAAACACAATCCAGCTCCTCTCGCCTTGCTCGGCGCTAGTGCCGCGCTGATGGTGAGCGACATCCCCTTCCAAGGCCCTGTCGCCTCGCTGCGCATCGGCATGGAGGGCGGCAAGCTCATCCTCGACCCGCCGACCAATTACGTCTCCGACCTCGACTTAAACGTCGCCTGCCGCCCTGATGCCATTTTGATGGTTGAAGCCGGCGCCAACTTCCTCTCCGAAGAGCAGATGCTCGACGCCATCAACACCGCCCAGCAGTGGATGCAGCCGTTGTTTGATGTGCAGCTCGAAGTGCAGCGCTTGATCGGCAAGCCAAAGCGCACCCTAGCAAAGAAGACCGTCAACGAAGCGCTGAAAGACGAAGTCATCCAGGCTGCCAAAGGACTCATCGCTGGCGCTTTCGCCATCGACGACAAGATGGACCGGATGAAGGCCCTTAAAGTCGCTGGTAAAAAAGTCGTCGAGCAGCTTTGCACCGACGGCGACGCCGGCCGCAAGGCTCAGGTCAAGGCGCTGATCGAAGACACCAAGTACGAGATGATGCGCAGCCAGATCCTCGACGAAAAGCGCCGGATCGGTGGCCGCGGTTATAAAGACATCCGCAGTATCCTGTGCGAGACGCATATTCTCGGCAGGCCACACGGCTCCTCGCTGTTTACCCGCGGTGAAACCCAGGCCCTTGCGACCGTCACCCTCGGCGCCGGCGATGACGAGCAGCGCCTCGATTCGATCCAGTCGCATGATGAGTGGAAGAGCTTCATGCTCCACTACAACTTCCCGCCCTTCTCGGTCGGCGAAGCGAAACCTCTACGCGGCCTGAGCCGTCGTGAGATGGGTCACGGTGCCTTGGCTGAGCGCGCCATCGCCCAGATCATTCCCGAGAAGAGCAAGTTCGGCTACACCATCCGCTTGGTGTCCGAAGTCCTTGAGTCCAACGGCAGTTCGTCGATGGCGACCGTATGTGCCGGCGTCATGGCGCTGCTCGATGCCGGTGTGCCGATTGTCGAGCCAGTTGCTGGAATCGCCATGGGCCTCATCAAAGAGGGTGACAAGTACGCCATCCTTTCGGACATCCTCGGCGACGAAGATCACCTCGGCGACATGGACTTTAAGGTCTGCGGCGGCGAAAACGGTATCACGGCGCTGCAGATGGACATCAAGATTGGCGGCCTGTCCAAAGATATCATGCGCGAGGCCCTCACCCAGGCGAAGGAAGGCCGCCGCCACATCTTGAGCAAGATGCGCGGAGCCATCACTGAGCCGAAGGAACTGAGCCAGTTCGCACCGCGGATCTTCCAAATCAAAGTCGCATCTGACCGCATCCGCGACCTGATCGGTCCTGGTGGTAAGGTGGTCAAAAAGATCGTCGCCGACACCGGTGTCAAGATCGACATCGCCGACGACGGCATGGTGAGCATCGTCTCGCCCGACGTGCTCTCGGCTGAAGCCGCCAAGCAAATGATCCGGACCATCACCACCGATCCAGAGATCGGCGGCATCTTCCTTGGTACCGTGAAGCGGATCATGGACTTCGGCGCCTTCATCGAGATCCGCCCAGGCCAAGAAGGCTTATGCCATATCTCCGAACTGGAAGAAGGCCGAGTCAACAAGGTGACCGACGTCCTCAACGAAGGCGAAGAGGTTTTGGTCAAGGTTTTGGATATCGACCGCCAAGGCAAAATCAAGCTGTCGCGTCGCGGCGCACTAGGCAAAAAGCCTACGGCTTGAGTTAGACCTGAGGCACATTTAGACTATGAGGCGGCTCCAGCAGAGCCGCCTTTTTACGTTGTGAATGTCCGCCGCGGGCACCTTGGCTCCGGCAGCTGTACGATTTGCCACACCCAGTTGTGGTCTAGACCTTGCATGCGTTACCCTCAAGCATCTATCAGAGGAGACCTTATGATGAACCGGATATGTCTCGGCCTGGCTTCACTGTGGACCTTTAGCAGCGTGGCACTCGCCAACTCCACCGTCCAGGATCTCATGCGACAAAAGCTCGAAAGCGCCCACGCCATCCTCGATGCGCTTGCCTTAGAGGATTTCACCAAGATCGAATATCACGCCAAACTGCTCAAAGAGATCAGCCATGCCACGACCTGGTACAAGGCGGATTCTGACGATTTCAGGCACCATGCCAAGAGTTTTCAAAATTCCGCGGATTATCTCGCCGAACAAGCCAAGCTACGCAGTTTGGAAGGTGCCTCCCTCGGCTACATCCGCGTCCAACTCGACTGCATTGAGTGCCATAAGGTCGTCCGTGCAGCGAAAAAGGCCAAATAGCCCGCTGGAGGGAGCCCATGAGCGGCACGCCTGAGCATCCCGCACGCTGCATCCTCGTGGTCGACGACAACCCCACGGTCCTAAGACTCATGGGCTCGCTGTTTGAGGAGGAGGGCATCGATGTCTGCCTCGCTCTTAGCGCGGCAGAGGCAAAGCAGCATCTGCGGCGGCAGCAACCGCCGTTTGACTTGGTCCTATCCGATATTCAAATGCCGGGCGAGAGCGGCTTTGACCTGTTGCAATGGATCAAACAAACGGGTTCGCCCTATCATGACCTTCCCGTGCTGCTGACTACGGCGCAGTTGCCAGAAGCCGAGAACCGGGTCAAGGGTTTGGCCATGGGCGCGGTCGACTACGTGGTGCGCCCGATCGAACTCAAAGAGCTGGTGCTGCGGGCCATTAACGCCATCGATCACTACCAGCACGTCAAGGCACTGGAGACCTCGCTACAGAGTAGCGAGCATCTGGCTATGGTCGGGCGCCTGATGGCGGCATCCAATCATGAGGTTAAAAACCTAGCGATGATCGTCAGAGTCTGTGCCGATCAGGTCCAACGACTCTTGAATCCTAGCCCTATACAGCATCCTAAAGCCGCAGCGGCACTGGCCGCTCTCACCGAGGCCTCGACGCTCCTCACCGAAGTCGCGCGAAGTCTCAGCACCTTTGCAACGACGCGCGTTAGCTGCCGACCGCTTGAACTTACAGCGCTGGTCGAACAGGTCATCGTCCTGATGCGGCCCATGGTGAAGCCGTACCGTCTTGAGCTAGCATCGCAGCCCCAAGCGTGGGTCATGGCGCATGAAGTCAGGCTAAAGCAAGTGTTGATTAACTTAATCCTCAATGCGCACGATGCTATCGTCGAACTAGCGCCCGAACAGGGCGGCCGCATCATCATCAGCCTTGCTGCGAAAGGCGAGTTCGTAAGCCTCAGCGTCACCGACAATGGTATTGGGCTTGAGACGCCTGGGGTGCGCCGGGAATTTGCCGCCTTTGCAACGACCAAGAAACTGCGCGGAGGTCAGGGCCTCGGCCTATGGCTCTGCTCGCGCATTATCGGCGATATGCAGGGAACGCTTGAATTAAGCTCCAAGGGCGTCGGGACCGGGGTGACGGCAACGGTGTCGCTCCTACGCGTCGAGGCTCCCGAACCTGATGGGCTAAGCCTTGAGGTTGCTAAATATCTGCAGGATCTGGAGTAACAGAGGCATCGGCCTCGAATCTCCTCACAAGCCATCTAAGATGCGCCGGAGGGATCCGCCGCCGCTAGCAAGGTAAAATGGCAGGATGTGCCAAGCCCAAGCGTGGATTCCACCCAAATCATGCCACCGTGCCGCTCGACGACCCGCTTGCAGATCGCCAAGCCTATGCCGGTCCCTGAGTATCGTTCCTGACCGTTGATGCGCTGGAAGATGACAAAGATCTTGTCGGTATGCTCCGCAGCAATACCGATGCCGTTGTCCTGCACGGTGATCCGCCAAAAACCGCCGTCTCGTTGCGCCACAATCCGCACTTCGACCGGGCGACCTTCGCAGCGAAATTTGAGGGCATTGCTGAGTAAATTCTGCAACAGCTGCGTCAACTGCACCGGGTCACCGGGCAGCTCGGGCAAGGGATTCACTTGAACGAGTGCTTGCGCCTCATCGATCGCGTACTCAAGATTACTCAAGACCTGGTTCATCACCTCGTTCAAATCAACCCGCACAAAGGCATCACTGCGCGAGCTGAGTCGAGAATAGGTCAATAAGTCGGAGATCAGGGCTTGCATCCGTTTGACGCCGCCAACGGCAAAGTCGATGTACTCGGTCGCCTCTTTATCGAGCTTGTGAGCATAGCGGCGCTGCAGCAGCTGAGTGTAACCAGCGATCGTCCGCAGCGGCTCCTGAAGATCGTGACTAGCGACATAGGCGAACTGTTCCAGCTCGGCATTGGAGCGCTTGAGCTGCTGGTTATTCAACTTCAGCTCGCGGCTCATCTGGCGCAGTTCGGTGACATCACGCACCACGGCGACGGCACAGGTTTCACCATTCGACGCGAAAGTACTTAAGCTGATTTCAACCGGCAGTGTGCTGCCATCCTTGCGCGTTGCGCTCAAGTCGAGCCCGATGCCCATCGGCCGCCGCCTTGGCAGCTTAAGGTAACCCTGACGCAAGGCCTCGTGCCCGGACCGACTCGCTGCGGGCACCAGTGCCTCGATTTTTTGCCCGAGCAGCTCCCCTGGCTGATAGCCGAGCATCTGCTCTAATTGCTCGTTAGCGAGGATGATTAGGCCATCAGCATCGCAGGCCAAAATCCCATCCGGGGCGGCCCGGAGTAGGCCACGAACGATGGAGTCTTCGAGTTGCCTTTGCGTCATGGCCTTACTCATACCTTCCTGCAAAGCGCTCGTCAGCACATTCCGTAGCGCCATAGCCTTGCTTTTAACGACCGCTGGCAGGAGCAAATCAAAAGTTACAGCTTAGCAAAACTGTGCTAAATGAAGCAGCATGCGCCAAATGCGCCAACTATTGAGCCGCAGCTTCCAAATAATAGCCATTAATTACAGGCTATTAAAGGAAACACTTGAGGTTTTGCTTTGGCACCATTGTTGCTCTGTAAGCAGGCACTGCGCATCGACGCTCCGCAACTAGGCCAGGGGTCCTTATGAACAAGCCAACAGACCATCGCGAGCAGGTGTTGGCA
>CAIYRB010000142.1 GCA_903928445.1 uncultured Pseudomonadota bacterium
GCCCTCAGCAGGTCAGCCCCGGAATCTTCACCCCACGCTCCTTCGCCACCTGGATGGCCTCGGGATAGCCGGCATCCACATGCCGCACCACCCCCATCCCAGGATCAGACGTCAGGACGCGCCTGAGGCGCACCTCCGCCTCTGCGGTGCCATCGGCCACAATCACCATGCCCGCATGCAAGGAATAGCCAATGCCGACCCCGCCGCCGTGGTGGTAGCTCACCCAGCTCGCGCCATTCACCGCATTGACCAAGGCATTGAGGATCGGCCAATCGGCGACGGCGTCCGAGCCGTCCAGCATGGCTTCGGTCTCGCGGTTGGGCGAGGCGACGGAGCCGCAATCAAGGTGGTCGCGGCCAATGACGATCGGTGCTTTGACCCTTCCGCTGCGCACCAAGTCGTTGATTAACACGCCAGCCTTCTCGCGATCACCGTAGCCAAACCAGCAGATACGACAAGGCAGGCCCTGAAAGGCGACGCGTTCCCGCGCGGTTTTCAGCCAGCGGTGGAGCTTTTGGTCGGCGGGGAAGGCTGCAAGCAAGGCATCATCGATGACCCTGATGTCCTCGGGATCGCCCGATAAGGCAGCCCAGCGAAAGGGACCAGCACCCAGGCAAAACAATGGACGAATATATTCCGGCACAAAACCGGGAAAGGTGCCATCGGGCAAGCGCACCCCTGGACCGCTGGCCTTTTGCGCCTGAGCCCGCAGGTTGTTGCCATAGTCAAAGACCTTGGCGCCATGTTTTTGGCAATCGAGCATCGCCTGCACATGACGCGCCATGGTGGCGTAAGCACGAGCGCGGTATGCATCCGGGTCGCGCTGGCGCAGCTCGGCGGCAGCAGACAAACTAAGGCCGCTTGGCACGTAGCCGTTCAGTTCGTCATGCGCCGAGGTTTGATCGGTGACGACGTCGGGGATCACGCCACGAGAGATCAGTTGCTCGAGCACGTCGGCGGCATTGCCAACCAAGCCGATGCTGCGCGCCGTGCCGCTTGCTTGGTAGCGCTGAATGAGCGCCAAGGCCGCGTCCAGATCCGGTGCCAGTTCGTCGAGGTAGCGTTTGTCCAGACGCCTTTGGACGCGCTGCGGATCGACGTCGACGCCGAGATAAACCGCACCGGCAATCGTCGCGGCAAGCGGCTGCGCTCCACCCATACCGCCGAGTCCACCGGAGTAAACAAAACGCCCCTTGAGATCACCGCCGAAGTATTTTTCACCGCAGGCAGCGAAGGTCTCGTAGGTGCCTTGCAGAATGCCCTGCGTTCCAATGTAGATCCACGATCCGGCCGTCATCTGGCCGTACATCATCAGACCCTTTTTTTCTAGCTCGTGAAAGTGCTCCCAAGTGGCCCATTTGCCGACCAGGTTGGAGTTTGCGATCAAGACGCGCGGTGCGTCGATGTGGGTGCGAAACACGGCGACCGGCTTACCCGACTGCACCATCAGGGTTTCGTCGTTACCCAAGGTTTTTAGGCTAGCGACGATCTGGTCAAAGCATTGCCAGTTGCGCGCAGCCTTGCCGGTACCACCGTAGACGATGAGATTGGCCGGGTCCTCGGCGACTTCGGGATCCAAATTGTTCATCAACATCCGCAAGGCGGCTTCTTGGACCCAGCCGCGGCAGTTTAAGGTCGTGCCGCGTGGGGCACGGATGATGCGATCAGCCATGAAAAACAACCTTCCAAAAGAGCAGGGCACAGGCCGCGGGAAATCAGTTGGCGCGTCTAGGGGAATAGTATGCCAGGCGCGCAAAGCGTCGCCCATGAGTAATTTAACCGCCTAAGACTACGCTTGTTTTTTGCCATGTTTATTATTCCTTAAAGTTTTGCGCCCAGTGACCGATGGCCCTTTTGAGTGGAGCGAGCAGCGACGCAAAACAGTCGAGGCACGAGCAAGAAAGGATCGGCCATATGCATAGAGGAAAACAAAAGACTGGTTGGTTGCTGTGTGGGCTGCTGCTTCTAGGCGCCTGCGCTACTTCCCATGGTGGACATAAAGCAAAGTTGGCCCATAAAAAACGGGCACAGCAGGACGACAGCGGCTTCGGGATTTACACCCCGACTAGCAGCAACGACAAGATCCTGCTGCACGGCCAAAAGGTTATGGGCAGCAATGCTTTAGGGTCCTATTGACGATTCACCACGAGGTCGACGCATGAAGTGAACCAGTGCCTACCCTAGAGAAACCGGATTAAGTCAGACTAGTACGAACCATTTCAACCACACCGGACGCCGGCAAATCCCGGCGTTCGGTCCCGTCTTTCATCGTCTTCAAGGCAAAGGTCCGCTGCTGCATCTCGCTGCCACCAACGGTCACGACCAGGGGGGCACCCAGCCGATCGGCATGCTTGAACTGATTGCCAAGCTTGGCCACCATGCCAATGTCGGTTGCAATCCCGGCCGCGCGCAGCGCACCGACGAGCTCAAAGGCATAACCCAAGGCATCCTCGGTCGCGACGGCAACGAAGACCGGTTTGACCTGATGGGACTTCAGGCGCTCCATCTCTTCTAGAGCGGACAGCAAGCGATCGAGGCCGATCGAGCCGCCGACGCCAGGCAAATCCCTGCTGGTGAAACGGCCGGCCAAGTCGTTGTAGCGGCCACCAGAACTGATCGAGCCAAAGCCTGGCTTTTGCGTCAAGGTCGTTTCGAAGACGATGCCGGTATAGTAGCCAAGACCTCGCGCCACCGTCAGATCGATGCGCAGTCCTTCAGGGCCAGCGCCAGCGGCGGCAGCGGCAGTGGCGACGACAAAGCGCAGGCGGTCGATCTCCTTGAGGCTGACGTCGTCGCCTTTTAGCTCCGCTGCGATCAGACCGAGGTCGGTGTGACCGGCGCTATCGTGGCTGGTGAGTAAGCTTAGCAACGCCGCAGAGCCGCCAGCATCAGCACCGGGGATGGCATGAAGTAAGCCCAGGACCTGCTCAGTGCCGATCTTGGCCAACTTATCCAAGGCGATCAATGCTGAGGCCTCGCCAGCGCCAGCTTCGATACGCAGGAGGTGACGAATCAGCGCTGACAGGATGAAACGGTTGCCGACGGCCTGCGTAAACCCACCGACGTCAAGGGCGCTCAGAATGCGCTGAAAGACGGTCAGGATCTCAACATCCGCCGCAGCGCCGTCCACACCGATGATGTCGAGGTCGCATTGACAAAACTCGCGGTAACGCCCTTTCTGGGTGTTTTCGCCCCGCCAGACATCACCGATCTGGAGCTTTTTAAAGGGGAACGCGAGGTCGTTTTGATGCTCGGCAACGAAGCGCGCAAAGGGTACGGTCAGATCAAAACGTAAGGCCACCTCGCGGTCGCCATGATCTTTGAAGCGGTAGACTTGTTTATCGGTCTCGTCGCCGCCTTGCCCGAGCAGGGTCACGGCGTATTCAAGGGCCGGGGTGCCGATGACTTGAAACCCCGCCAGGGTTGCTTCACGCCGGATCACATCGATCATCGCCACGCGCGCCGCCATGGCGTCCGGCAGATAATCGCGAAACCCCTTTAAACGGGCTGCTTGGGTTCGTTGTTTCTTCTGCATCGACCTTGCTCCCCAGATGTCCTTACGCTACCCTTTTAACAACCAATCGTTCTTACTATAGGGAGCAGGGCTGAGTCCATGCGCCAAGCCACCCTACCGCCAAAGCTGCTCCTCGTTGCTAGCTGCATCCTGCCGCTGAGCAGTATCTATGGCCAAAGCGAGGCACCGCCGGAAGCTGCTGCTGCTGCAGAGCCACCTCCTCCCCTACCCGCGCCGGTAGAGGCAGCTCCAGGGCGATTCACCTTGATCGAAGACTTTACCGCCGACACCCTAGCTGCGGGCGAATACAAAATCGGCGCCGATGCCCAACTCGGGCTGACAGATCGCGTCATGATCGGCACGGACGCCATCGCCACCGTTCTGGGGGCGCCGACGCTCGGCTTAAAGGTCAATGTCTGGGAGCACGGGGCGCACCGCGTCGCACTTGGCCTGCGTGGAGCCTACCTGAGCCGCAATACGGCGCTGTGGGGAGACTTAAAAGAGCAGTTTCGCGCCCTGGATGCGCGGATTGTCCGGCCATCGGTGAGCTGGACGCGAACGCTGTCGCCACGCCTGAAGTTGCACACGTTTTTCGCCAAGGGCCTCGGCAAGATCCACGCCGCGCTATCAAACGAAGGCCAGCGTCAGCTGTGGCAGGCCAAGCATCCGGGATCTGACTACGATCACCGTGATCCGGAAACCAACGCCCCAGCCGGGGCGTCAGGCCATGACACCAGCACCAACCAGGCGCATTCCACCAGTCGGCGCAGCGCCCTGGCGCAAAAGACCATCCAGGTCCAGTCGATCGCCGGGCTGGCCCAAGAACGCTTTCAACTCACCGGCGAATTCAGCCGCAGCAGCGGCAATAAAGTGCTGGTCACCAGCGACATCGAGGAGACCCGTATCGAGGCCCTCAAAAGCAACTTTTTTCGCCTCACGGTAAGCCACCAGTGGATCTGGACAAACTTCCAGATGCGCGTTGGTTTTGGACCCCAGTACTATGTCGTGGGCGGCACCGACCTGGACGGTGAAGTGATCAACCAGTCCGGGTGGACGCCTGCCTCAGACATCAGCTTTTACTGGCGATTTTAAGGAACTTACCGCGCACGACGGCGTCGGTAGCCGGGGCTGTGTCGCGCGCTGGCGGGACATTGGTCTCGGGGTAGAGACGAGCCATCTCGACCTGGTCCTTTTTTATGATCGGACGCGGGGGGTACCAGCTGGCCTTGCTGTCGATCGCATTCAGTGGTTCACCACTGCGCATGCGCCGGACTAGGTCCGAGTTGTGCTCTTTGCGGCGGTCTCCAGTGGGCTTCTTACCGGTCTGCATCATGGTGCTCTCCTTGAGTGAAGGGTTAGCATCTTGCCTATCGGTAAGCTCTAAAAAAACTTTAGAGGCCGAACACAGTATTTTCGCAGAAAAATCTATCTTGCTGATATTGCTATAATTTACTTTATCATAAAGAAACCGCCTGGGGAAGCTCTAGGCCTCTGTCCGGCAGGCAGCCCGAAGGTGGCGCCGCTTTCTGACCCAGGCCATCGCCTCTTCAATCGCTACATATAAGCTCGGCACCACTAGCAGCGTTAAAAAGGTCGAACTGATGACGCCGCCGATGGTGGCGATGCCAAGGCTGCGCCTAGCCTCTCCTCCCGCGCCCAAGGCAGCAGCAACCGGCACCATACCAGCGATCATCGCCACCGAGGTCATGATGATCGGTCGCAGGCGCAGGGGGGCGGCTTCCAGGATCGCCTGGCGCGGCGTCTCGCCCCCTTGCACTCGCTGCACGGCAAAATCAACCAACAAAATACTGTTTTTGGCAACAATGCCCGCGAGCAAAATCATCGCCACGCCGCCATAAAGATCGAGCGGGATCTGAAAGGCCAGCAGCGCCAGCACAGCACCCGTGGCGGCAAGGGGAATTGCGGCCATGACGCTGATCGGCTGCGTAAACGATTCGAACAAGCTCACGAGAATCATATAGACGAAGAGGATGCCAATGCCGATCGCCCATAGAACGTTGGTATAGAGCTCATCCATCTGCTCATTTTGACCGGAGATGCGCATGGCGTAGTTTTGCGGCAATGGCATCTCGTCAAGCTTCGCTTGCAGCAGCGTGACAACATCGCCAAGGGCAGCGCCAGGCGCGAGATTGGCGCCGATACGCACCGTCCGCTGGCGATTTTCGCGATTGATCACGGCGGCACCGGAGCCGGCTTGGATCTTGCTCACCGCACTCAGAGCCACACCTTGCACGGTCTTATTAGATGCAACTTTAGGGTAGAGACTACGCGCCAACAGGGCATCGGCGGCGGCGAAGCGCCCGTCTTTGAGGCGCACGCGGATGTTTACTTCGTCGTCGCCGACCATGATGCTGTTTGTGGCATCCCCTTGCACCCAAGTCGCCAGGGCATCGCTGATCTGGGAAGTGGTGACGCCGAGCTGACCGGCCCGCGACGGGTCGGTGCGAATTTGAATTTCCGGCAGGCCTTCGTCCTGAACCTGACCGACATCGGCCACGCCAGGCACCTGAGTCATCACCGCACGCACGTCGCGTGCCAAGTTGTTTAACTTGTCGATCGAATCACCCGTGACGACGACCGCCAGAGGCTGAAACCGTCCGGTGCTGCCGGCAAGCGGATCCGAGGGCTCGCTGATGCGCACCGTATAACCAGGAAAGTCCTTGAGCAGGCTGCGCACCTCGGTACGCACGGCGCCAAGGCTCTTTTGGTTGGTTGCGGCTTTGGGATCGATGCGCAAGGTCATGTCGATCGCGCCGTAGCCGGTCGAGTTGAGGCCGGCGTTGACCGTCCAGCCGCTCAGGGCAGCGACTTGCTTGATGCGCTGCTCAGCCTGGTCAGACACGGCAAGCACCCGCTCGACGGGAATCGCCAGTGGGCCTTGCAGGCTCACCCCAAAGACGGTGCCAAACTGCGTTGGAATAAAGCTCTTTTTGACGACGACAAAGCCCCAGCCGGCCAGCACCACGGCGGCAGTGGCAATCAACAAGGGCACCAAAGGACGGCGCACCAACCAAGCGAGGAGGCGCGCATAGCTCGCCGCGATGCGGTCAAACCAATGCTCAAAGGCGAGCAAACGGCGGTCGATCCAGCGGCCGACAGCACCAAAGGGCGCCCATTCGGTCGACGGCAACGGGATGTTGGCAAAGTAAGCCGACAGCATCGGCGCCATCGTCATGGCGTCATAGAGAGAGACCAACACGGCGAACACGACGGTGAGGGCAAACTGCTTGAAGAACTGCCCCGACACGCCACCCATAAAGCCGACCGGTAAAAACACCGCAACGATCGTCAGGGTCGTCGCGACGACCGCGAGCTGCACCTCTTTAGCGCCCTTTTCGGCGGCTTCCTTCGGCGTGCCTCGGGCGAGATGGCGATAGATGTTTTCGCGCACGACGATGGCATCGTCCACCAACAGTCCAATGGCCAGCGACAAGGCCAATAGGCTCATGACGTTGATGGTGAATCCGGCGGCAAACATGACAGCGAAGGTGGTGATGACACTGCTGGGCAAGGCAATGCCCGTCGTGATCGTCGAGCGAATGCTGCGCAAAAACAGCAGCACCACGGCGATCGTCAGCAGCGAGCCGAGGATCAGACTTTCGTAAACATCGGCGACGTTTTCTCGGACCAGGTCGGCGTTGTCTCTGGTTATGGTCATATGCACATCGGCCGGCAGCACCTGCTGCAGACCAAGCAAGACCTTTTGCACGCGGTCGGAGACCTTGACGGTGTTTTCGCCGGACTGTTTTAAAACATTGAGGATGACCGCGGGCCTGAAGCCGGATTTGTCACCGAAGCGGCTCACCCGGGTGATGTCTTGAAAGCCCGAGGTGACTTCCGCCACGTCGCGCAGATAGAGGGGCTGGCCCTGCGGCGTTTTAGCGATGGGAATCTGGGCGATATCCGCAGCACTCTTGGCCCGCGCAGTCGAGCGGACCAGCCAGATGCGGTCCTTGCCCCAAAGCTGGCCGACCGGATCATTGCGGTTGTTGGCGCGAATGGCCTGGACGATATCGGTGGGATTTAGATGCCATTGATCGAGGGCGGTCGGCTTTAACTCAACGTGAATCTCCGCCTGCCGATCGCCACCTAGATCGACCTGACCGACCCCGGAAATCTGGCGCAAGCGCGGCAGGATGACGTCGTTGGCCAGCTTCGTCATCTCGGCCGCGGTGCGATCTCCCGTCACCGCCAGCTCGATGATCGGCGTGTCGTCGGGATCTTGGCGATAGATCTCCGGCTCTTTCAGGGCATCGGGCAGGCTGGCGCGCAGGTTGGCGATCTTGCCGCGCACCTGGATCTCTTGAAAGCGGACATCGATACTTGGATCAAACTCCATGATGACGACCGAAATGCCCTCGCGACTGACACTACGCAAGAGTTTGATGCCAGCGACGGTGCTCAGTGCATCCTCGACCTTTTTGGTGATGAGCTGCTCGATCTCCTCGGGCGCCGCGCCCTCAAGGTGCGACACGACGACCAAGACCGGATAGGACACGTTGGGATAGAGGTCGACCGCGAGATTCTTCAGAGCGAGCAAGCCAATCACCAAGAAAAACGCCGTCAGCATGGTGATGAACTTGGGTCGATCGATGGATAGCTTGATCAGATTCATGCGCGGGCCCTCGTACGGAGTGAGTCACTCGATGATTCGGACCCGACTCTTGTCGCTCAGCAGGTTGGCACCGGCCACCACGACCTTGCCGACGTGGGGCAAACCGGCGGTGATCTCGACGGTGTCGGGGTCAATGACCCGGTATTGCACCGTCGCACGCCGGGCAGTGTCGCCTTCGGTGATATAAACAAAGGCGCCCTGATCGGTAATGATCAACGCGGCCGAACTCAGCAAAAGGCGCTCTTTGGGCTGAACTTCAAAACGCAAACGAGTGTACATGCCAACCCGCCAATCACGCGCCGGGTTGGGGATCTCGACGGTGACGCTGCCGCGGCCCGAGCTAAGATCGGCCGACCGGGCAATCGACACGACCTTAGCGGCGCGCTCTTGGGCCCCCAAGATGGCGGTCACTCGGGTGTTTGGGTTAACCTCGGTCCAGTCCTCGGCGGGCAAATAGGCGACGGCGCGGATGATCCGATCATCGACGATGGTGACCACCGGTTCAGCCGGCGTCACCTGCTCGCCGACCGTCGTGGTCCGCCACATCCCGACCCAGCCGCTGATCGGACTAGGCGTCGGCATGTTGAGGAAGCTCTCGCCGGGATCGCTACGGTCGACGCGAAACAGCAACTCACCGGCCTTTACCGCCGCCCCCTCCTTTGGCCCGATGTAGGTGATGCGACCGATCACCTTGGAATACACGTCCGCCTGCTGCAGTCCCGACATCGGTGCATCGACCAAGACCAGACGCGGTGTGACCGTGACCTTGAGCTCGGCGATCTTGACCGCCACCGCGGATTTACTCGGACCGCTGGCCTCAGCCAACGCCCCGGTGCCCTTGCCCTGCTTTTGACAGGCTGCCAGGGCTAGGGCCCATACACTCAGAACAGCCAGTCGACGCCGTAGATCATTCAATCGAAGATCCTTTCCAATGCGGTCTCGGCTCGCGCCTGCGCCACGTCGATCACGCGCAGAGCTAAAGCATTAAGCGTGGTCACCACGGCGAGGCGCTGTGTCAGTAGGTCGGCCTCCGCCGCCGACACCTCCAGCGCCGAGGCCTTGCCGGCGCGGTAACGCCGCTGCACCAATTCATGCTCACGGTCGATCAACCGCACCTGCGCCATCAATGCCGCCAACTGGCTTTTGCCGGCGCGAAACTGCTCCCGCGCGGTGGCATCGAGGTCGCTGCGCACCTTGCGCTCGAGGTCGTCTTGCAAGCCAAGGTCGCTCCGCCTGAGACCGATGCGATGGACCTCGTCGCGCGCCATCCCGTCCCACGGTAGGTCCCACGACAGGCCTATTTGCCCAGTGTAGACATTACGCTGCTCGCCGCCCCAAGCTCCGCTGCGGGTTGCCGCCAGGCCACCTTGCAGCAGCGGCCGCTTCACCGCGTCAACCAGGTCGGTATCAACCTGCAAGGCTCTGGCTTCTTGCTCGCGCCGCAGCTGCGCTGCGCCTTTATGAAACTGCTGCCAGGAGGTCAGCAATTGGTCCCAATGCGCGGCGTCGCTGCGGTTCACACTAGCGGCTGGGACGGGTCCATCGAGCAGCGGTTGCTGCTCTTCGCCAACCAGCAGACCCAGGCTGATCCGCGATGCGCGGGCGTCATCCTGTGCCTTGGTCGCCGCGAGCTGGGCGCGACCGAGGGTGACCTCGGCCATCACCACATCGCTTTCCGGGCGCAGCCCGCGCTGGTAGTTAAGACGCTGGTCGCTCAACTGCTCCGCCTCGACCACCACCTGCTCGCCGGTGATATGCAAGGTCCGCTCCGCTGCCAGCACGCCGGCATAGGCCCTAGCGATGCTGAAGCTGAGGCTTTCGGTGACCTCCGCCGCCGCCAGCTGCTTGACTTGCTCGGCATAGTCGGCTTGCTCCATGCGCTTGTCATGCCGACCGAAATCATACAGCGTCGCACTTAGCTGAGCCGCGTAGACCTCATCGCGACCAACGCCGCCGCTGCTGCCGAGCGGCGGCGTCCCGCTGCGTGGACGATAGTTGGACCAATTGCCGGAGACGACTAGATGCGGATCATTCTCGTAACTCAGAATGCGCCGGTCATCAGCTGCCAGCTGCGCCGCCAAGGCGGCACGCTTAGCCTCGATCGACCGCTCCAGACCGAGCTTGAGGACCTTAGCAAAGGTCAATGACTCAGCCGCCCGCGCCTGGGCGGATGAGCCGCCAAGCAAGATCAGCAGCAGCAGCAAAAATTGTGATGACGAAAGCCGCATACAGCCTTCAGCCGGATCAGGTGCCCGACTGCAATGGATGGGTTTGATCAAGTACGACCGGTCTCTGGCTGGGGGACCCCAGATCCGCTTCAACTATGCCTAGGTACAGAACCTTAGCATCAACCTTAACGATCTGATAGACGTCGTTGGCGTCGCAGCTAGAGATTCGACCTGCAGCCAAGACCTGGCCGGGCTCGGCGCACAGATCGGGAACGCCTTTGTTGCTTGGATCGAGCAAGGTCAGCACGGCCTGGCTTCTGGTCATATCCAATGTGACGGCCCCCGGACTCCCGGCGACACTGCCCCCCGTGCTGTAGTCATAGGTGATCACCTGTTTAGTCGTGGCTTTGGTACAAGCCGCATCGGCGAAGCCGGTTTCCTGCTCCAAGGCGCGTCCATTGGCGGCAAAGTCATAAACATATTGCCGCGACTCATTGCGTAAGTCGTCGGGCGCGGGTAAGCGGACACAACCGCTCAGCCAATGGCCGACCAAGCCCGGCAGCGGCGCCTGGGCGACAGGCGGTGGGGCATTGTCGTGATGCGACGAGCCGCAGCCGAAGCTAACCCAACATAGTGCTAAAGCGGCGACGGTGGAAATCCTAAGTTGCTGCGTCATCATGGCGGCCTTTGTCCTTGGTGCGTTGGTTGAATATTTAAATGCCTGAATCGTCAAAGGCTTGAACACTCAGTCGTCGTCCCAATCGCCATCACTACCAGCTCTTGGTTTATCGCTGGAGCTGCTGCCTGGAGTGACAGCGGGTTGCGCCTCGGTCCAGATCTTATCAAAACGAATCTTATAGCGAGCTAAGACCTCGGGCTGATCTACATACAATTGATTTTCATTGTTGGCGAGCGCGGCGTGATTGGTGAAGTTAAAACTCCCGGTTTCGAGCATCGACCCATCACGGATGATGAATTTATTGTGCATGATGCCCCGCTGCCGGCCGAAGCGGACCTGGACGCCGGCCTTCACCAGCAGATCTACCAGCGAATGGTCGCCCTTGCTTTGCCGTTGGTCGACGAGGACGCGGACCGGCATTTTATGCGAAAGGAGCGCGATATGGTGCACGAGTTGATCGATATTGATGTCGTAGATGGCTATATCTAAACTCTTTTGCGCTTCTTGAACAAATTTAATGAGTTTAGCGCCGCACGGCTCGTCGGGAGAAAAACAAACTTCATTCGGTTTTGGCGCGACGACGACCGCCTGCAATTGTGGCGCCTCAGCCGCCTGCTCTGCCGTGTTTTTGTGCCTTTTGCGGTGCCGCGCCAAGCTCGGCGTAGCGACAAACAAAGCAAGCGGCAGGCTGATACATGCATAGCGAAGATGCGGGGTCATGGGTGCGTCCTTTTGGCCGAGATGGTCTTTCATCCAGGGCAGCATGCCAGATGGAGGGCATGACCGGAAGCGACCTCGATGTCAGCTGATAGCAAAAGCGGGTCCGCTCCACATGTGGACCGGACCCGCCTGATGCTAAAAGAACTGGCGACTAGTAGCGGTACGTATCCGGCTTGAACGGCCCATTGACGTTCATGTGCAGATAGGCGGCCTGATCAGCCGTCAACTTGGTCAGCTTGACGCCGAGTTTAGCCAAGTGCAGGCTGGCGACCTTCTCGTCCAAATGCTTCGGCAACACGTGCACGCCGACTGGGTACTTGGCGTTTTCGGTCCACAGAGCGATTTGGGCGATGGTCTGGTTGGTGAACGACGCCGACATGACGAAGCTCGGGTGACCGGTGGCGCAACCGAGGTTGACCAAACGTCCACGCGCCAAGATGATCAACTCACGGCCATTTGGTAGGACGAATTTATCGACCTGTGGCTTGATGTTGAACTCTTTGACTTCGGGATGGTTTTCCAACCAGGCGATGTGGATTTCGGAATCGAAGTGGCCGATGTTGCAGAGGATGGCCTGGTCTTTCATCTTCAGAAAGTGGCGTTCCGCGATGACGTCTTTGCAGCCGGTGGCGGTCACGAAGATGTCACCCAGAGCGGCGGCATCATCCATGGTCGTCACTTCGTAGCCTTCCATCGCCGCCTGCAGGGCGCAGATGGGATCGATCTCGGTGATCAAGACGCGAGCGCCGAGACCGCGCATCGATTGCGCACTGCCTTTGCCGACATCGCCGTAGCCGGCGACGACGACGACTTTGCCAGAAATCATCACGTCGGTGGCGCGCTTGATGCCGTCGGCCAGCGATTCGCGACAACCGTAGAGGTTGTCGAATTTGGATTTCGTCACGGAGTCGTTGACGTTGATTGCAGGCAGCTTCAGCTTGCCTTCTTTCATCATCTGGTAAAGGCGATGCACACCGGTGGTGGTCTCTTCGGAGACACCTTTGATATGCTTGAGCAGATCCGGACGCTTTTCATGAACGAGTAAGGTCAAGTCGCCGCCGTCATCGAGGATCATGTTGAGCGGTTTGTCACCGAACATCAGGGTCTGATCGATGCACCAGTTGTACTCTTCTTCCGTCTCGCCCTTCCAGGCGAAGGTCGGGATCCCGGCAGCGGCCATCGCGGCAGCGGCATGATCTTGGGTCGAGTAGATGTTGCAGCTGGACCAGCGCACTTCAGCGCCGAGGTCGATCAGGGTCTCCATCAACACCGCGGTCTGGATCGTCATGTGCAAGCAGCCGGCGATACGTGCTCCGGCCAACGGCTTTTTACCTTTGTATTCATGCCGCAGCGCCATGAGACCAGGCATCTCTTTCTCGGCGATATCAATCTCTTTGCGGCCCCATTCGGCCAGGCTGATATCCTTCACTTTATAATCGGTCTTGTGTCCCACGTGGCTGGCTCCTATAGGCGCGGATGCATGGTCTGCGGCGGCGTGTTCTTCTTTCAACATGCGGTCATTGCTCCTTCGATGGCGATTCCAAGCCAGCATCGTAAAAGCTTTTCCCGGCAGATGCACCCGTTTTGTGAAGGTCGCCCCCGGACCTGCGTTTCATCGTTGGACAATCCCCTAAGCTTCGGTATCCTCTGGCCGTCGCGCAACTTTAAGGAGACGGTGTAGATGGCCAGTCAGGCGGAGCAGACCCAGGGTGACACCATGGGTAAAATTGTGTCTTTGTGCAAACGCCGAGGCTTCATCTTCCAGAGCAGCGAGATCTACGGTGGCCTTAAATCATGCTATGATTACGGGCCTTTAGGCGCTGAGCTAAAGCGCAACATCGCGGCCGAATGGTGGCGCTCCATGGTCTACGAGCGCGACAACATCGTCGGCCTCGACGCCTCGATCATGATGCATCCCCAGGTGTGGCAGACCTCCGGCCATTTGGCTGGGTTCTCCGACCCGCTGGTGGATTGCCTCAACTGTAAGGAACGGTTTCGCGCCGACAAGGCGCCGCGAGCCGAGCCAGGCAGTCACGCCGTGTTTGCCACAGGCGGCAAGGCCGGCGGCCAAAAGCAAAGCGCCACGGTAACCGCGAAGGGCTACGTCTGCCCCAATTGCGGCTCGCCGGTGCTGAGCGACGAGCGGCAGTTCAATCTGATGTTTCGCACTGCACTAGGGCCCGTCGATCCGCTAGCCGATTTGACCAAAGAGCTGGCCGGTCAAGCGCTGAGCGCCGAGAAGATCCGCGAGATGATCGAAGAGGCCGTGCGCAAGACCGCCGTCTATCTGCGGCCGGAGACGGCCCAGGCGATGTTTGTGCAGTTTCTCAATGTGCAGCAGTCGATGGCGATGAAGGTCCCGTTTGGCATCGCCCAGGTCGGCAAGTCCTTTCGCAACGAGATCGTCACCGAGCACTTCATCTTCCGGTCCTGCGAGTTTGAGCAGATGGAGATGGAGTTCTTTTGCGAGCCAGGCAGTCAAAAGGAGTGGCTTGAGTATTGGCGCAAAGAGCGCATGGCCTGGTACCACCGCTTTGCCAACAGCAAGGATGCCTTTCGCCTGCGCCAGCACGCCGCCGACGAATTGGCGCACTACAGCGACGACTGCTACGACATCGAATACCTGTATCCGTGGGGCTGGGGTGAGCTCGAAGGCATCGCCTCGCGCACCGACTTCGATCTAACCCGGCATGCCGAAGCCTCTGGCGTCAAGCTGAGCTACTTCGACCAACAAAAGAACGATCCTGCCACGGGCAAGCCTGGCTGGCGCTATATTCCCTACGTGATCGAACCAGCCGCCGGCCTGACCCGCTCGGTCCTGTGCTTTCTCGCCGATGCCTATGCCGAGGAGACCGGCGTCGATGCCGACGGCGCGACCAAGACCAGGGTCTTGCTCAAGCTGCACCCGCGCTTGGCACCCTACAAGGCAGCGATCCTACCGCTGGTGAAGAAGGACGGTCAGCCCGAGATGGCGATGGATCTAGTCGCGCAGATGCGCAAGCTGGGCCTTAACGTCAGCTACGACGACAAGCAATCGATCGGTAAGCGCTACGCCCGCCACGACGAGATCGGTACGCCCTACTGCTTGACCATCGACAACGACTCGCTCAAGGATCAAACCGTGACGATCCGCGACCGCGACACCGCCAAGCAGGAGCGGATCGCCGTGGCCGAGGCGATTGCCGTTGTTCAACGCCGTCTCGATGGTGACGTCTGACCGTTGCTGTGGCCGCCGCAGCGGCAGCGAGGAGTGAGCATGGTGATATCTCCGTTTCATAAAGCGCGCGGCGACTACCAGCCGCGCTTTCCAAGCTCCTTGACCGACCTCAGCCAATTGCGCGGAGCGACGGCCGTGGCAGAGGCCCACCCCTGGTCGGTCGATCCTGCCGCCAAGAGTGACCTGCATGCACACTTTCCTCACACCTTTCGCCAGGTCGATCAGGGCATCCTCGAACTAACTCAGGCGCAAGGGACGTCGCAGGCTTCAGAGCGGCCGCTGCGGGTGGGAGTGCTGCTGTCGGGCGGCCCCGCACCAGGCGGTCACAACGTCATCTGGGGCCTACACGACGCCTTGACCGCGTCGCGTCGCCCGTTTGAGCTGGTCGGATTTCTTGGCGGTGCTGGTGGCCTACTAAACAATCGCAGTCGTCTTTTGACCCACGAGGATTTGGTCGATTACCGCAACACCGGTGGCTTTGACTTGCTCGGTACCGGCCGCACCAAGATCGAAACCTCGGAGCAATGCGCCAAAGCCAGAGAGGTCAGCGCGCGACATGAACTCGACGCGCTGGTGATCATCGGCGGCGATGACTCCAACACCAACGCCGCCAGACTCGCTGAATATTTCAAAGCCTCGGGTGCAAAAACGGCGATCATCGGCGTACCAAAGACCATCGATGGTGACCTAAAAAACCGCTTTATCGAAACGACCTTTGGCTTTGACTCCGCCGTCCGCCTCTATAGCGAGCTGATTTCCAATATCGCACGCGATGCCTTGAGCGGACGCAAATACTATCATTTCATCCGCCTGATGGGGCGTGCCGCGAGTCATATTACGCTCGAATGCGCCCTCCAGACGCAACCCACCATCACCTTGATCGCCGAGGAGGTGGCGGCACGGCAGCTGACCTTAGCCGAGGTGGTCGAGCAGCTGGCGACGGTCATCAAGGCTCGGGCCAGCCAGGGACGGGACTACGGCATCATCCTGGTGCCAGAGGGCCTTATCGAGTTTATTCCCGAGATGCGTTCGCTCATCCAGGAGCTGAATCATCTGCTGGCGGAGCACAAAGACTATATCTCGACGCTGAGTGGGTTCACCGAACAAAGCGAGTACGTTCATCGCAAGCTGACGCGCGATGCGTCGTACACCTTCTCATCGTTGCCCTTGGATATTCAGCGCCAGCTGTTGATGGACCGCGATCCGCACGGCAACGTCGCCTTGTCCCGAGTGGAGACGGAAAAGCTCCTGATCGAGCTGGTGCAGTCGCACCTCAAAGAAGAGAAGGTGGCGGGGCGCTACAGTGGGAGCTTCGGCTACCAGCATCATTTTCTCGGCTACGAAGGCCGCTGCATCGGCCCCAGTAACTTCGACGCCGACTATGCCTACAGTCTAGGACGCACCGCTGCTGCCTTGGCCGCCGTGGGCGCCAATGGCTACATGGCTGTCATGCGCGACTTGGCGAGCCCACCCGAACACTGGCGCCCGGGTGGCGTGCCGCTGCTGGCAATGATGACCTTTGAACGGCGCCACGGCCAGGCGGTACCGGTCCTCCGTAAGGGCCTCGTCGAGCTAGGCGGTCGCGCCTTTGGCTATTTTTCTGAGCATCGCGACGCTTGGGCTGAGTCGGACTCATTTCGCTTCACCGGTCCGATCCAGTATTTTGGTCCGAGCTATCTGACCGACCGGGTGCCGCTTAGCCTAGCTCTCGAACGCGGACTCTCCAAAGAAACCCATTGGTAAAGGACTCCATCTTGGTAGATAGACCGGTCGATGCAGGACAGGGGCAGGACAAGGGCCAACCACGGTCTAAGGACGGTGGAGGTCGCGGCCGTCGGCGTCGGCGCAAACCCGATGGCAACAGGGCCGAGGGCGGCGCGCCTAAAGACCCTGTGGGTGGCAACGGACGCGGCGAGGCGGCCGGTGGGCAGCCACGCCAGCAGGGTAAAGGCCGTGGCGACGGCGGCGGGGCTCCGCGCCCAGGACAACAGGGCGGCCGTCCACCGAAGTCTGGTGGTGGCAACCGCGGGGGCCGCGGCGACCAAGCGGCGCGGCAAAAGCAGCAGGGCGGCCGCGGTGAAAAGCCGGCGGTAAAGCCTGCGCCTAAACAGGAAAAACCTGAGCCGCCGTTCAAGCATGTGTTGCGCCGTTACGCCGTCGCGATCTTCGATACGCACCAGGCGGCCAAGGCCGAGCGCGATGCGCTAGTGGAGAAAGCCAGCGCGGTCGACCAGCTGAATATCGTGATCCGAGCTGAAGGCTCGATGGATGACCCGGAGCTAACCAGTATCGGCAATGTTAAGGTGTTTGCGGGTACGGCGTGGGCGCTGATTCATGATCGCCGGGTGGCGGATGGTTGGTATAACGAACCGAGGTAGAGTTCGGCAAGACCAAGCACGATTGGCTGAAGACGTTCTTGGCGCTGCCAAACGCAGTCCCGAGCCATGACACGTTTGGTCGCGTGTTGTCGCTCTTGGACCCAGAACAGTTCGCAAAGGGCTTCATGGATTGGATGACAACCATGCGGACGCTCTTGCCTTTCGAAGTCATTGCCATTGATGGAAAAACCATCGGCGGCTCCTTTGATAAGGAATCGGGTACCACCGCCATTCACATGGTTTCCGCATGGGCATGTCGTAACGGACTTCTCCTTGGCCAGCGGCAGGTCGATGCAAAATCGAACGAAATTACAGCTATTCCCAAGCTCTTGGCACTGCTTGACCCTCAGGGAGCCACGGTGGCAACCCCCGCAATGGGTTGCCAAAGGGATATTGCTCTCCAGCTAGACACCCAACCTGTCAAGTCCAATTAGATGCGATCGCCCTGCCTTATTGATACCCGACTCTGGATCGGAGTTGTTCGATGAGGTATTCTCTTAGGAAGTGGGCGTGGAGCCACATTTAAGTCTCGGCGTGTATCTGCGCGCCGAGCACATGGCAGCGAAGCGTCAACCATGAGGGAAGAAGTGGCTCCAGCCGCTTAGACCCGAAGCTCGACCCTTTAGGGCCAATGTAGTTCGCCACCGTGCTAACGCAGCTATTGCTGCTGTAGCCAAACATATAGGGAGTAGCATGAGAGACCACCGTCGGGTCAAAGCCATCGCCGTTGCTTTGGTCAGCTTGGCCATCGCGGCTGGATGCAAGAATCAGTCACAGTCGAGCGCGGCGAAAGACGCCTCCACCAATGACGGGTCATCAAAAGCAGGTCCAGGTGCCGCCTTCGCATACAATTTTGTCGGTACCTTTGAGGTCAAGGGCCGTCAGGGCATCGCGACCGATGGCAAGGTTTACTATGTCAGCGGCAGCAAGGGCCTTTACAAGTACGAAAAAAGCGGTAACCTCATCGCCTCGAACGAAAGCCCCTTTGACGGTTATCCCACTGCCGCCAACCACATTGGTGGGATTGATGTCTTCAACGGCGAGATCTTCGTCGGTGCAGAACACTTCATGGATGGCGTCGGCAAGGACATTCAGATCGGCGTCCACGACGCCGACACTTTGAAGCTCAAGCGCGCCTTTAAATTTGAACCGGCAAGTGGTCAGCTAGAAGTCTCTGCCATCTGTGTCGATACCGACAAACGGGTGATCTGGATGACCTCTTGGGTGGGCGAAGAGAGCGGCCGCTATATTTACGCGTACTCGCTCGACTCTGGCACGTACTTGCGCAAGGTGCACCTGCAACCTCCGCCGCAGTGGCTCCAGGGTATTCATTATTTGAAGGGCAAGCTTTACGTCACCGCCGATGACGGCACCGCAGATCTAGGTGAGCCGGACAATCTTTACCGGATCGATGTGACCGACAAATCCTATGCTCTCGTGACCCATGAATTGGCTTTCACCGATGTGAAGCGTGTCGGTGACATTAACCAGGGCGAAATTGAAGGCAGTGCCGTCGACCAAACAACCGGCGAGCTTCTTGTCCTCATCAATCGCGGCAGCCATATTGTACTGGGGATGCCCATCGGCTTCTATCCGGGTTACGACCGGGAGATTTCCGAGGTGTATCGTTATAAAATGACTCAATAAGGTCCGCGGGCTTAACTAACCATTGTCGTCCGGCTCGGACTGCGAGGCAGCCTTCTGCGTCGACTGCTGACCACAGGCAGTGCCCGACGGTGCACCCTGATTAACTATGAAATTGGGCTCCGCCCCGCCAGCCTTCTGGCCTCCTCGGCTCAGCTCTTCGTGCTCTCTGGCATAGCGTATCACTTCGTCCATGGCCTCCGCAGACAACTCGTACTCGTTCATCAAGGTGGCCTTCTTCCAACCACCATCCAACATTTTGACGAGTTCGGCGACGGTGATGCGCCGACCAAACATCGCAGGAGCACCTCGAAGGTAGTCCTTTGCAACCACGATATAGCGGTAGCCAGGCGCAAGGTCTTCCTGGGTTGGCCTGATTCGCTCGTTGCTGGGATTGATTGTCATACTCATGGAACACTCCATCCGCCGTCACTAGGACAGTGGAATTCTATGCCATTTTATCCAGGCCTTCAAACAAGAGCCTAGATTTATTAGAAAAATAGCCACCTACGAGGGACGGCGGAGCGAGTAAAACCAACCCCAACCAACCCAAGTTAGCCTGACCGGCAGCAACCGCATGACGCAACTCGACACTACAATTGAACCAGATTCCGCCTCTCGCCTTTGACAAAAGCCGACACATTTTGCGCCGCCTCAGCAATAAGCCGCTGCCGTGATTCCGCACTGCCCCAGGCGATATGCGGCGTCAAAATAAAGTTTGGATGGTCTACGTGCAGCAGCGGGTGATGCGCCGGCGGCGGCTCTACCGTCAACACATCGACAGCGGCACCACCGAGGTGATTGCTCGCTAAGGCCGCCGCGAGGGCCTCCTCGTTGACGATGCCACCGCGAGCACAGTTGATGACGAGAGCGCCCTTTTTTAATTTGAAGATCGTGTCGAGATTGAGCAGGTTGGCCGTCGCCTCGGTCAGCGGGCAATGCACGCTGAGGACGTCGGTGACCGGCAGCAATTCTTCAAGTGGCAGCCGATCAGCGCTGTGTGGTGCTCCGGACTCCGCACCCGGACGCCGGGCGATGTGGACGACCATCCCGAGACCTTGTGCCAACGCGGCAAGTTTCTTGCCCTGACTGCCGTAGCCGACGATCGTCAGATGCTTATCTTTCAACTCGACGACGGGGCGTCCAAAATAACAAAAGAATGGACTGTCCTTCCACGCCGAGCGCGTCGCCGTGCTGGCATAGGAAGGCAGATTGCCGGCCAAGGCGAGGATCAGCATCAGGGTGTGCTGTACCACTGAGTCCGTCGAGTAATCCCGTACGTTGCTCACCGACACCCGCCGTGCAGCGGCGGCCGGCAAATCAACATTGTTGGTGCCCGTAGCCAGGATGCCGATGTACTTGATCGAGCTTGACTCATGCAAATGCTCAGAACGAATGGCGACCTTGTTGGACAATACCAACTGCACCCCGGCAAGTCTCTCGGCAACTTGCTCAGGCGGGGTTGCATCCCAAACCGTCCACTTCGGCAGAGTCGCCAAGATCGGCCCAAGGTCCACGCCTGGGCCTAAACTTGCGGCTTGAACCTCCCCTCCCTAAAGGACTGACTTTTACCC
>CAIYRB010000143.1 GCA_903928445.1 uncultured Pseudomonadota bacterium
ACCAGCACCAGCACCAGCACCAGCACCAGCACCAGCACCAGCACCAGCACCAGCACCAGCACCAGCACCAGCACCAGCACCAGCACCAGCACCAGCACCAGCACCAGCACCAGCACCAGTGATGGTCACTCCTTTGTCGGATCCGGTCATGACTAAAGAAGAATTGAAGCAGGTCATCGAAAAGCCCCATGAAGCCAGCTTAAACCAGATCACGAAGGTTCCTGCTGAGGAGCTGGTGAAAATCCCTCCAGAAGTTATTGCGGAAAAGCTTGATGAAGCCGCGATAGTGAGTCTCGACGACAACGCCGTGGCAGCAATTCCGCAGGCAGCGGTACAGGAAAAGGCCGCCGATGTGTCGATATTTGACAGCACCGATCCGGGAATGGCCAAGCTTTTTAGCAGTCTAAAGCAGTCGACACCCGCAGCCTACGTCGGCATGCGTGCTGGAATTTCTGTCGCCGACAGATCTAATCCGTTGACGTCTAAAATGCTCATGATAGGCCTGATCGGCGAGATCCGTGAAGGGATGTTTGAAGGCGTTCGTATCCTGTATGAAAAGGTGCCGCATGTATCGGCGAATATGGATGGCTACAACCTCTCTCTGGACTATAGCCGGGCTCTTTTGGGCTATGCATTTCAAATGCCGGCACCTTTTCTTTTCGATTTGGTTCATATCACGCCGCGCCTAGGGCGATTTGATTTGGATGTGACGGCACCCATCGGTACCTTTGACGATGGCACCCCAATTGTTCATACGATTAAGATCCATCGGGCCACAGACATCGGTGTAGCAGTCGATACTGAGTTTGCACGCTACTTCTACCTCTTGCGGTTTTGGGCGGCGCACGAAATTTCTCTGAGTTCTCCCGGTAGCGAGTATAGCGCTGCAGTGACTGGCGTCGGTGTGGACTGCTATATCAAGGGCGGAAGTTTTAACTTTTTCGGACGAAAATTAAGCCCGAGCTATCTTGCGTTTTTTGCCTACGAAAGCATCCTGTTTAAAGGATCCAAGGAACAAAATAGCGGCAGTGAAGTGGCATTGGCCCTACAGGTCGCCGGGTTGGGCCTTACCATTGACTTAAAATGAGACAATTTAGGTCTCGCCTTGACATCTGACCTGTCAGGCTGCGATTTATTAGTAAATATAAGATAGGCCATGGCATCTAAACGGCATCGCCCATCTCAAAAACACCTTGATCGACGATATTTTGCCCAATTTTTAATAAAAGTAATTGATCGACGATATTCTTCCTTACATTGCGAGAATTAGTCGTCGTTAGACGATTAATTCTTGATTATATCGCTGATCACCGATATAATCAGGCTATGGACCAAACAAAATCGTCGATCGGCGATCACTTTAAATCCCTCCGAAAGGCACGCGGCCTGACGCAGCGCGAGCTCGCCCTCCAAAGTGGCCTCAGCTTCTCTTTTATCAACCAATTGGAACGGGGCAAGCAGAGTGTGCGCCTCGACGCTTTGATGCGGCTCGCGGCGGTGTTCGGTTATGAAGTCAGCCTAGTCAAAGCACTCCCCACGGCTAAATCCCAGGGCCTGGTATGAGCAACTTGACGACGATGGACTACCATGCGGTGACTCATGCGCAGGTCAATTGGCGCAACGAAGTGGTTGGAGACCTTATAAAGCAGTCATCGCGGCGCTTTACTTTTGCGTACAGGCATGACTACCTAACCCGTGCTGACGCGCTTGCGATAGCTGCCATGTTTCCATTGCGACGCGAGGAGTTTGTATCGGAATCCCTACACGCCTATTTTGACAACCTCATCCTTGAGGGATGGCTCCTAACGCAGGCAGAAAAGCTCCTCCATATCGCCAAAAGCAACCGCTTTGCCATGCTGATGGCTACTTGTCGACATACGATCGGTGCCGTATCAATCACACCTCTAGATGCCCAAGGTGCGCCGCTACCTGATCTCAGCACGCTGCATCCGTCTAACTTGTCCCTGGAGCGACATGCGCTGGGTTCGCCATTTTCCAACTCCTGCCCTAGCTGTCTGCTACCGAGTCTGCACGGCTCTTGGCATCCGAAATGTCACCGTGACCTGTGGGGCACAAGTAAGGCGGTCAGCATTGCGCTCGACCAAGTGGATCCGTTTGCAAGCTTTTCGCAGACTATCCACGGTGGTTCTATCTCCGGCGCGCAAAGAAAAGGGCTTTTTCGATTCGACCATTCAAGCGCCACACTTATTCCCGGCGCCGCATCCTCAACACACATCCTTAAGCCCAGCGGTGACCACCCAAACCTACCTGAGAACGAGCATGTGACCATGGCCATCGCACGGCGATTGAAGTTCCATGTCCCGCCGTTTGCTCTCGTCAACAGCACGCCACAAGTCGGGCCAGCCTTTGTCATCAAACGTTTCGATCGCACGCCGGGAGGCAAACTCCTCAAAGAGGATGCGGCCCAGCTTCTTGGCATCGCCAGTGAAGACAAATACACAGGCAGTAATGAGCGCGTCGCAGCTGCGATTGCGCGGGGCGGCAGTAAACTTGACCTAAATGAATTCTTACGTCGTCTGGTCTTTTGCTTTGTGACTGGCAACGGCGACATGCACCTAAAAAACTGGGCTTTGCTTGAAAATCAATCAAAAAATGGCGGCATGCAGCTCAGTCCTTGCTATGATCTTCTCAATACTCGACTAGCCTTGCCGCGGGAGTCAATCGATATTGGTTTGCCACTACTTGACAAAAGCCGCAAACTAAAGGGCTCTTATTTTAGAACATTTGCCCTAGACAAGCTGCAGCTAGTCCCTCGTTACGTCGAGTCCATTTTTGCCGAGTTGCCAGCGTGGCAAGCAACGATCATCGACTTCGTTGGTCGTTCAGCGCTGGAACAAGACTCAAAGGAACGCTACCTACAGATAGTCGATGACCGTGTGTCCGCTCTGACCAAGCAATAGCCGGACAGCATGGCCCCTTTAGGTGAGGAGGCCCGCCTCTTGATGACGCTGTAAACCCGGCTGCCAACCGTATGCTACCAGTTGGGCAGGCTATTGCTTTTCCATGTAGGTCTTCAGGTTGGCGCTTTCCTGCTGCATCCCCTTCTGCAGGAAGTCGAGTGTGGCCCGCTCGAGGGCACTGGCAAATATACCGGTGTACTCGAAGTGATTGACAAAGCGGACGCCCGCACCGTTAGGCAGCTCGTCGATGCGGCGACAACGCCAGCCACCGGCCCCGAAATTGGTGAACCAGGTCACATCCACCCAGCAGCCAGAGGGCCGAAGTTGCTCATTGAACCTCCCCTCCCTAAAGGAAGGGGATTCTTGAAGCATCGGACGTGACCGCATTCCGTACCTGTCTCGCTGGCTTTCGCTGGCGAGGTTTCGCGGACTCTAGGTCGGCCCTACTACCACTTTTCGCTCCTAGTCCTCT
>CAIYRB010000144.1 GCA_903928445.1 uncultured Pseudomonadota bacterium
AGCACGGCCCAGGCAAACACCAGCTGGACGTGGAACAAGTCCCTCACGGGACAGTGTGAAAAGTCGACAAGCCTAAGTATTTTAGGTGAAATGGACTTTTCGTACAGGTTGTAAATATAAATGAGGCACACTCCATTACTTACTCCTTATCATAAGTCGTAGCAGATTCGGGTGATTAGGCGAATTTTTTTGTCTCCACAGCCTTGATAAAGTTGGCATAGAGGGGTGTTCCTACATTGGTAACCTCCCTATATAACAAGAAAACAAGCCGCAATTGGCTAAGCGGCACTCTGGAAAGTCGAGTTTGAAAAAACGCTCCTTGCCGGGACTTCGTGGTCAAATATAGGTGAATCTGCTAAAATTCCGACGTTGCAAGAGGTTTGAGGGACCAAATGAAGCCGAAGGTATACGTCGAAAGCAGCGTCATTAGCTACTTGACCGCGAGGCAGAGTCGCAATCTCATTGTTAGGTCAAATCAGGCGATTACCAAGGAATGGTGGAAGACGGCAACAAAGCGCTTCGATCTCTTTATTTCAGCGGTGGTCGTGAAAGAGATAGAAGCCGGCGATAAGAACGCTGCCAGAGCTAGGCTTGCCGTCGCTGATGCGCTGGAGTTGGCTGACATTCAGGCGGAAGCGATAAGCATGGCACGTGCCATCGTGGAAAGGGGCGCTCTTCCCAAGAAGGCTGAAGAGGATGCTTTGCATATAGCTGTTGCTAGCTATGCACGTCTTGACTTTCTGGTGACGTGGAACTGCACGCATATAGCGAATGCAGAAATTCGGAAAGCCATTGAGGTCGTTGCGCGTGGTTTCAACGTGAATTGTCCTATTATCTGCACCCCACAGGAATTGATGGGCACCAAGCGAGGCGTAAAATGACCACGGCTGCAAAAAAGAAGGCGGCTACCAAGACTCTGGAAGATCCGATTGTTGCGGAAATTCACGCTGTACGCGAGGCCCATGCCAAGAAATTTAATTACGATTTGGACGCCATTTTCAATGATTTCAAAGAATACGAAGTGAAGCTAAAGGAGCAGAGGGCGCACCGGGCTAGGACTAAGAAGAAACTTGCCTAACAACGTCGTCAAATCGCAATATCTTGCGTGATGGCCCATGCCTTGACTGTGGGCACCCGCGAACTTGTGGTCATCGGTGGGCATGTCGGGATTGGGACGACAAACCCTGTGGGACTCCTCGATGTGCAGGCCTCGTCCGGTGGAGGCGGCTATGGGTGGTGCTTGCGATCTATTGAGCCTAAACCTTATGTATTTTTTAGGGCCGACCACGTAGGGACTCAAGGTCAAGCACTACCAAGGGTCGGTCGTCACGCGCAGTTCGCTAAAGGTCGCAATGGCCGAGAAGTCCCGGTCCCGGTGCCAAACCGGAAGGTTTTGCCTGATGGCTAGCGCGGCAATCAAACAGTCCACCGATGAGCGAATCGTCAGTCCACGGCGCCGACCAGCGCGAAAAATGTCTGCTGCGCGGACGTAGTCATCGACGCCAATTTGGTTGGGGACGCATGGCAGGGCCAGAACTGATTGGCGCAGGCGCTCATAGATCGTACCCGATGACAATCCCTGCAAGAGTTCTTGGACGATGGGGGGCGCCACGCAAAGTTGGAATAACTGCTCAGGCTCCAGCCGGAACGACGGTTTCTTGCCCAATAAGTCAATCCATATGGATGTGTCCACCAAGTACATTCACGCCCGCCGCTTCCGCCTTTTCGGTTTATCGTCACGCATTTCCGCAAGGTCTCCAACCCATGCGCCAGTGCCGAAAAACTCTTGCAGCCCACGGATTTTAAGCATCTGGATCGTTTGTGCTAAAGCCTGATTGACAGTATCTGATTGAGTATCGGCGTCGAGCAGTCGCTTTGCTTCCGCTAACAGCTGCTCATCGACGATCAAATTGGTGCGCTTCATCGAGAACTCCTGTACACACAAAGTGTACTAAAGATGTGTATCGAGTGTCAAGAGTGGTCGACCTTGTGGGCAGGGCGATCGCATCTCATTGGACTTGACAGGTTGGGTGTCTAGCTGGAGAGCAGGCCGCGTCCTGGCCAGTTCAAGACTGTCCCCAATTTTGCTGGCTCCACCGCCTTCGTCGCACCAGAGCTGGTGGAAGGGACGGCCAGTTGGTCAACTTTGGCATGAACGGCCTTAGCACTGCCAGCTTTTCCACCTCGACCGCCTGGGTCGCCGTAATTTTAGACTTTTGTATTTATAGTTTTGAATTTTTGCGCCATTTATCGCCCACCTAAACAATAAATTACTTCCAATTGTTACCGATAGTTGAGATCGACCTTAAAAAAATCTCTAAAGCCGCCAGCAATTTTAGCCGAGCTACGGAGGACTGTGATTGTGAACCCCACTTTTTCGGAGCAGATCCAACGTGTCTATGTCAGTCCACACCACTGCATCAAGGGCGCCGAGTAGCTCCCTCCAGGCTCGGGCCTGGGCTGTAGTGTCGTGCACTGCCTTCTTGTCGCTCACCCAACTTTCTTGCCAAAAGCAACACATCAAGGTCAAAGGCCACGACCTGGCCACGATCCTCGCCGCCGACCGCAAAGGCTCCCACGGGATTCCCATCGACCTACCTGGCGCGCTGGAAGCGGCGCGCGAGGTGTTTCAAACCAGAGGTGTGATCGACTTGAGCATCAACAGCGAACAGATCTCACCTAACTCTTCGCTGGAGCTAGTCAACACGACCACCGGCTTTACCCTGATCAAGGCACCGGCCGGCGCTATGGGCTAGACGCCAGAAGGCGACGATGCTGAAGCGCAACCAGCTTGGAATCTGGCGGGCAGCGGCTATGAATTCAAACTAATCATCTATCCTTTGGATCCATCATTTGTTGGCAAGTTTGCCTACGGCGACAACCAACTAACGCTCAACGTTGGCGACCAGACGGCACCGAAGGATGCCAAACAAAAGATTGTGATGCAAGACTTTACCTATTTTGCTCCAGCGTCAGCGCTTTTTTCTAGTAACGATCAACAGCTAGACGGTTTTCAAGGCGAAATGACATCAGTAATCGGGCCATTCACTGCTAGTGGATCAGAGGAATTGGCCACGGGAACGATTGGAATACTCAACAGATGACAGGCAAGCTAATGCATTCACTCTTTTTAATTCTACTGATAGCCGCTACGTCCCAGAGCTTTTGCTCTGGTGAAGCGAGAGCTGCCGACACCTACGATTTTGGCTACAGCGGCAGGCTAGTTCAATCGACGGGTAAGCCTGTCGATGGACCCGTCGCGTTAAAGGCGATATTCTTTCATGAAAGCAATGGGCAAACGCCGATCTTGACGGTCACAGATGGACTGGAAAGCGTTCAACTACAGCAGGGGATCTTTCAAATCCGTTTGGCTCTGACGGCATCTGACTACGACAAAGTGTTTAACGACGTGTCACAGCCAGTTTGGCTCCAAATTACGGATTTAACTCACAAGGCATCAGCACCATATCCTTTGCAACGACTGATGATGACCCCCTACGCTGCGCGCGTGCCCGTGGACGGACTGACCATCAGCTTTAACGGCGAGGGCAAGCTCGCAGTAGGCCCTTCCGGAGCACCCGGAGCCAATCAATTCATTACAAAAGACGGTAGTGGTCGCTTTGTGTGGGCAGCTCCAACGACCAGTGCCTCGGCACTCCAGGGCCAAAACATCAGCCAAACAGCTCCGGCA
>CAIYRB010000145.1 GCA_903928445.1 uncultured Pseudomonadota bacterium
ACCCTAGCAGTCTCTGCACTCTGGTCCGCATTCGGGGCGGCACCAAGTTTGTGCAAGACGTCGGCAAGTAAGTAGCGTCGGTGTCCGCCAGCAGTTCGCAGCTGAGGCGTGACCACGTTTGCTTTGTCCCAGCGACGAAGGTTCACGACAGACACTCCAATTGCGATAGCAAGTTCACCAATTGTGAGAAGCATGGGGACCTCCTTGGTGGCTAAATAAAAATGAAATGTAGATCTTGATGATCAGGTTTGACTAGTCTTATTTATGGTTACTGCAAGCTGCTGTCAGCCCCAGTCGCTTATATCTTCGGAGGATGGCTGCAACGATGCTGATGAATCAATGACAGTTGGCCTGTGGCAGGCAGTATTCAAGTGGCATCAACAAGTCGTGAGCTGGCATCGACGTTGCGCGTGGTCCGCTAACCGCGAGTTTCACATTTCTTACACATTGAGGGGGAGTTTGCTTGGCAGGGGATTTGAGCTCTGTCGGAACCCACTGAAATGGCGGAGAGAGTGGGATTCGAACCCACGTTAGGGATTAACCTAAACACGCTTTCCAAGCGTAACAGTAGGTGTCGGTTAGACTGGCGATATCAGTGGTTTACAATTTAAAACAGAAGGTTATGGCTCTGGCAGGTTTGCTCGTTTTTCGGGAGTTTTGCCGCTTCTTGCTGTGCTGTGTTCACAAAATGTTCACAAGGCAACTTGAAGCCAGCTTGGCGGACCCCGCTGCTTTCCTGGTTGCTGACCTAGGCCGCGCTGGATTGGTGGCTGCCATAGAGCTCGGCATCACCTTTCACAGCCCAGGCATACCTTTGCCTCAGAATTTATGAGGGCCGGCGGCACCATTTACAAGCTGCAGCAGTTCCTTGGCCCACTCAACGGCCAACCAGACTGACCAGTATGCCCGCTTTGCGCCGGAGCTCGTGGCTGGAGCAACGGACCAAGTAAGCTTCACTGCACCCTCGGGAGGGGTCTTAGCTATGGCCCCTGAGGTTCGTGCCAAGTCGTGATCCGCCCGAAAAGCCGCCCGATTGGGCGCTTAGGAGCTGCAAGTTACTGATAAACAGAGAGGAAGGCTGGTGGAGCGGCGGGAATCGAATTTGAGATGCCAGACCCCAAAAAACATCAGTTGTGCCAGTTTTTAACAATCAGATCGAAAGCTTAGCCACCGCAATCCTGCACCCCTCGGTTGCCCCGGATACCCCTAAATACCTCTAGGTGCTGTTCCACCAAAGTTCCCTCGCCTGCGGCCGCTCGGCAGGCAAAAGCGCTAGGGGGGAGGCTTGGCGTCAGTTAACGGCAGCGACTGCTAGCGATAAGTGCTCACAGAGCTACTCGGCTCTATCCGTCTCCCAAGAGGGGGGCGTCATTCCGAGCGACAGATATTGTAACGGGTACTTCTGGGACAGCTTGAGCAGGCCAATATTTAGGCCCTTTATCGCGCGCAATCGCAGCGAGCTTGGACCCTTTATTTTGCGTTTGACCGTTGGATAGGTTCCTGAAATCAACGACAGCGTGGGCCGGGTTGGATGGGAGCGGATTGGAGTAACTATCAAGACCAACTCCACTCGCCTCCCCGACAGTTACACCGTAAATACCGGCTGATCTCAAGTTTAGCCCTGTAGTGAATAACTCAAAAGAAGCTTCCGCCGTAGTGAGGCTGCTTTGATCCACGGACAGCAAACTCAGATCTTTTCTAGTCGGTGTAAAAGCCTGACCGCTAACCCTTCCTTCTTGGATGAAGTTCGGATTAATTTGGCGATAAAGATCTTCTCCCGCCACTAAAAGCTTGGGCCCAAGCCCCATATTATCAGTGCTCATTACTACCCGGCGGATTCAAAAACTGTGTTAAAAACTCGATCACACCATTAACCAGGATCGGAACATCGCCTGAACAAGTATCTTCCATATACTTATCACTGGTTGTCTCAGACGCTCTGAGAAGAATTCGCTGTGCTTCCACATCGAACTGAGCCGCAACTTCCCAAGCGCCAATAGACCATTCTGCTTGCAGTCCACCTTCAGTCGTCGGATAGATAAAGGGAGATGGCATGTTATTTTTGGTAACCAGCGATCGCAAAACTTCCCTGCTCCAACTTATCGCACCAGGAGAAACTGCCTGTCCCTCGTCACCATCAAGCCATCCAGCTTCCAGTCGCTGCAATTCGTCAAGCCGACTCTCAAACGGTGGGAGATCAGTGCTTAAGTTTTCCTCGTATATCGTCATGTGCTGAAGCTTTATAGGCCCTTCTATTTCTCCACTAACCGTATACTTGCCTATTCCAATTAACTTTACATCAATATTTTCGTGGCTAAGAAGCGCTCTGCGTATCCCCAAGTTGAAGGGTTGGTCAAAGTTTCCATAGACCGAGCTCTCATCATCGAGTTTTATGGTAAATGTATGATCTAATACGTCAGCTGCACGAATCTTACCCGACAGTATGCAAACATCATATCGTGGCGTCTCACCTTTAAGAGTTAGCAGCTTCAACCTTACTTCGCGATCAAGCTTAGGACCGGATGTTTTACCGGGCGATATAAGCTCGATTGCTTCCCCTTCCCGCAAGCTTTTGCCAAAACGATTAAAATGCAACAGCAGCGCTTTTGGAAATCCTTGCGGTAATGCCGTCGATGCTATGACTGAGGAAACGAGTTCTCGCGCCTCATCATACTCGTCAGGTTGTTCGACTTTTAATAGTGCTGCCTCGGTATCTCTGTCTCGTTTAAAAACGGGTACAGCGCTACCATCTAACAGGCCGGTCATCACCAGATTGTAGCGGCCGCCAAAACCCTTTGGAACCCTATCTTTACCGTGCTTGCCGCAGTAAATGATCTTAGCCAGCTCAGAAACAAGATGAGTATAGGCCAATAAATCCGTAAAAAACTCGACCGGCATCTTGCCGCCAGCAAAGCGTTTGCCCTCTAACTTGGGTCTAACAAACTCATCAGATTGGTCTGCCATAATCGCCTATAATCAAATGCCGTAAAGGTCGCTATGCCTGAAATTAGCGGTTGCGGATTCTAACCTTATTTCTTTCAATAGAAAAGACAAAAGCGCAGTAGTTTAGCCGCTTACGGAGACCAGCAAGCCGCACTTGAGTCTAGCAAGTACGCCAATGAATGCGGTGTAATATTGGTCGCCTACGACCTAGACGTTCGCAAAGCACTCGAAATGGCAGATATCTTGAATATTTCATCAGGGCAGCATTGATCGAAATGACTGCAGGACCTTGATCGCTTGATCCAGTGCTTCGGCAGCTTTCTTTGACTGCTTAGGCAGTCCTTTTGAGGGGTCCATTGTTAGGTCCGCCACGGTAACGCCTAACGCCTCAGCAATGGTCTCTAGGCTTTCAATCGTCAGATTCTGAGGCTGGTTTTCTGCACGGGATATGAAGCGGATACTAAGTCCAGATGCCTCGCTCAGTTTTTCCTGGGACAATCCGGCTTGCATCCGGGCAGCCCTGATATTTCTCGCTACCATGTCACGGATGGATGTCGCCATAGAAGACCCCCTCTGAGCCCTAAAAGTCTATTAGATTGCTTGGGGTTGCGTTAGACGACACGAATGACATGGTCTATTTCATATAGGACTATCGACCTATATGACTCATTGGTAGACATGTATGCTAAAGTTTGGCTGCGGCTGACCGATGGCTACGCTAGTGCATATTTCTGGCCATCCACGAAACGTGGGGCCGAAAGATCCAAATTCCAACACTAGTTCGGCGGGAGGGGTACTGATATGAACCTGGTATGGCTGCTAATTGCGGGACTGTCCGTGCATGGCTGTGGTTCTCCGAAGTCCAAAGACAAGTCGGATCCGACTACGACGGGACCCGATTCTGGGACTGATGGCGTGACGAGCCCTAGCGATATAACAGCCGCGGGCATAACAGCGCTGGCCCCCAAAAAACTTGCTAATGAACAGGATGCTTTGCAGTCCTTGATTTCTTGGAGCTATAAGAATTGGGAAGCGCCTACCCCGAGCCAGACTTGCATTAGGAGCAAGATCAAATTCGGTCCTGCGGGTTCTGACGGCTTTTCGTCGTCAGAAGACAAGGCCATCGATGCAAGCGATTGCTTCACCTCGGCAGACTTCGGCGGCGGACAGTTTAAGTTTTCCACCTACTTAATTGCAAAAGAGAAACTGATCATTAACGACGTGCCAATCGATCTATCGGGAAAATCACTAGCGGACAAAGTAGCTTTACTAGCTGCTGACGATGTTAAGTCGTACACAGATGAGTTTTTTCAGCAGGGTCGTATCGTCGTATCCACCACGATTAACTCAGTATCAACAAAATTGGAAAATCGACTCCTACGAGAGAATGGGCCTGGCGGGACATGCAAGATTAGCAAGGAGAAGGATGGTAAGCAGAAAAGCGGCCCATGTCGTAATTATCAGGTATCAATACTGACCGACTCAACAAAAGCGCAGACAGTGGACGGGTTCGCCATTACCGATGGATCTACCCCATTAGAAGCCGATGGATTTAAATCTCCTTGGTTCAACTCAGGGTCTTCCACTACGGTGACAATCAATAATTGGAAGGCCGCGATTACCTTTTTAGGTGCTGATATCGCTCCTAAAGTCACTTTGACCAGCGACACCGGCCAAAAGGTCGTGGGGCTCTCTATCTTTGGCAAATCGATGTTCGTGACAGACGAGTTATATAGCCTTAGCTGCAATATTAATTATTTAGATTTCCTCGTGCGAAAGGAAAACACCACCTGCAAAGCAATCACGCACAAAGAGGACTTTAGCGGGGGCGGCTCGACCTGGAAGATAGCTTCCCCAGACGGGGCCGTGGCCATCAGCGCAGTCAATCCAACCAGCAGCCAAAAGCTAAAGATCGACGGCACCGATTATTTTTGCATGTTGTACTCAGGTAGCGGCAGCGTATTTGATTCGGCTGGTAAGCAGCAATGGTCACCCTCTCACTTAATAATCAGCAAGTCGGCCGCGACTAAACCTAGCGATCTAAAAACGGATGATGTCTTGTTAATTGCGACCAGCAGCCAGGATGTATGCCACGGCATCTATTGACCTCCTCAATGACCTCGGGTGCGCGCTTGGCCAATCAAGAACCCTTCAAGCAGACTCATGGAGCCTGCCTGCCAAGGGGCAGCTGAGTCTGAATCTCGGGAAGTAATCATACCTTTACCCCCGCGTTAGACTGGAATTCCTGTGCGCAAATGGGCGCGTCACTGATGCCTCCCGGTGCCATTTGTAGAGAAGCATCGGAGCGAGATTGCACACGCAAATGTCTCGCCAGCCTCGTAGGGAGCATGGCATCCTAATTACGGATCACTTAGGCGAATAAAGGATCAGCCTAATGCCTTTAATGTCGTAGGGAGTTTGGCCATGAGCGACGACACCAATGCGCCTCCCATTCGGAGGTATGGAAGGCCACGCAAGCCGGGGCGCCCTGGATATGACTGGGACGCCCTTTATATTGGTTGGCTGCACAGCGGAATGGACAAGAACGCCTTCTTAAAGGCACGTGGAGTAGCTTTTCGAGGCGGATCGGCATTGAAACACACAGCCCGGTGGATACGGGACCTTAATTTTGACCAATACCAAACGTTGATTGCCAACCAAGGGGCAGAACTGAGAGAACCAACAAGTCCCGAGAAGCATGAGCCAATTCACGAGGCGCACCACTCGGAGGTCGATGATGCTTGCTGCTGGCAGCAGGTTATGGCCCGACGCTCTAGCCAAGGCATCAGCGATTGGCAGTCTGCTGACTCTGTTCGAACCCACATAGAGCTGATCTTGGAACAGGGTATGTCATGTCGGATTTGCGAGGATGGACAGGTCGGATTGAGCACTACACTTACCCCTCAAGAATTGCGCCAGCTTGCCAAGGCGCTGAGTGATGTCCAGCGGGTCCAGCGTATGGCCTTAGGACTAACGTCGGATGACGTAGGGAAAATCCCTCAAGGGGAGTGCCTCAGCGAGCCCCCTCAGGCTGTAGACGGCGAACATCGAAAGAATATGTTCATCGTGGAGCTCTCGCGTTCAGGGCGATTTATCCATGCGCGACCTAGAAGAGTTATCTGACGATGCAGCTTGGCTGTCATGACTGAGACTCAACGATAGCGAGGACAATTCGTGCACATATTACCTGATTTTTCCTGAGTCGGTACTACCTACCTGCATGTGTATTCGAGGTGGAAAAGGGCAAGAATGGCCGTCTTGTTGTGGCCCGTTTCAGGGGAGCCTCTTAATGTCTATTCCTTGAGATTCGGGTGAATCAATATCTGTTGGATCGTACGCTCAGGCACACCTGCGCTCGACAGATCGGCTAGGTATTTCTTCGCCGCCCTTTGATGCCCGCTGCGAACTAGATCCCCAAATTTTACTTGCCTACTGTAGAGAAGCTCCAAGCGATCAAGGTCGTGCATCGTGAGATGATCTGTCACATCGTTTTTAGTTTGAAGCATTGTGGGTGGAGAGTTGCTAGTTTTAGACCTGTTTAAATCTTCTGAAGTGGCCATAATCACGCGACTTTGCGACTTGGATGCCGCTAAAGACACAATTTGTGCAAAGCAGTAGGCTAATCTCGTGCGGGCTACATTGATACTCACAAGCGCTTTAGATTTTGTGGCGCGTGTAGCAAGGGTCGCTGCGCGAATACTTAGCTCACTCTTGATATCATCGACGATAGCTCGCAACGGCATCCAAGCGGGATCCCCTACAAGGAGCTCTAACTCTATCGACCCTAGCCAATCAATGAGGTCGTAGCGGTGGACATTTTCAGATCGGGGGCGTCCAGGCTTCGCGCGACTAATGGCCTTAGGAGGCCAAATTGTTAAAGGTAATACATCTTCAAAGGCCTTGTTTGTTTCGATCCAGAATTGTCCAGTTCTAAACGAACGCGTTTCTAAAGGTGGGCAATAGTGCCCGTCTTCAGCCCCTCCTGCTCCGTATTGACCATAGCAATAGATATCTGAAATTGCTCGCGGAGACAGCCAGGCTACCTTGGATGCACGTCGGGCAATGTCTAAAATCCGAATCAGTCGCCTCTGCACGACTGCCTCGCTGATCAAAAAAAACGCACAATGTCGATTGATTCGTTCAATGTTTCGAATCTCTTTGCGTTTGATTCTGGCTATCGTGACCCATTCGGGATTTTCATATCCCAAATTAGCTTTGACTAAACATCCGAATAACCAGTTCAATAGCCACAAGCGAGCATGGCCATCACGTGTGGTGCGTTCGGGCAAGTTAGCTGCGAGCCACATCTGATAATGCTGGTGGGGAAGCGGTCGGTAGCTCTTTCTGAAGGTTAAACCCGCGAGCTTCATCAGGATGCTTACAGAGTTCATCACATTGGAACCAGACGCTTCTTCTAACTGATCTAGTAGAGCCCCGGCCTCCTGCTGCAGAAAGATGAGATTGTGCCCACTTCCACCGGATACTAGCGTGGACTCCAGATCGTCAGTTAATGGGAACACTTTCCGTGCGAGCAAACGTCCCCACGACAGAATGACCTCCCTTCGTTCGTCGTCTGTTTCGAGCTCTTGCCCCCTAAGCACTACAAACAAGGGGTCTATGTAATCATCTGTTATCACTATTGAATGCCTGAAAAGTCGCGCTATTGCTATTCGTAACCATTAGTCCGATTTGTCGGGTAGTGTGGCTCAAGTGTCTCACAATTGCCTCAATTAAAGGAGTAATGGCTATGAATTCAGGATTGAATCCTCATGCGAAGCTTGACGATGAGCGGCGACCAGAGTGCCCCCTCTTTCTCGATGTCAAAGCGTTTGCCGCCGCAAGTGGATTGCCTACTGGGATGGTCGACCGTTTGTTAAGGCAGGGTCGGTTGGAATACAAGGCGGAAGGTAGATTGCGCCTAATCCCCCGCTCCGAATTGGCACGGCTGTCGGGGGTCATCGGGCGATGAAACATACGACCAAATATGATGACAGGCGATATGACAGCTCAGCAAACTCGGCGAAGTTAAAATTGCCAGATATATACAGTCTGACTGCTGATATCATTTGCGGGCTGCCTATCGCAGCTGGCTATCCACCTTTTCCAGAACGTTATCGCGTAGTCGCGGATAGCTATGGAAGGCGGCGGCTGCTTATTGAGTCCAATGGCGGCGTCGTTCGATACGTGGATGACGTGGCGCTAGTGAATGCGATCCTTAATTATTGGCGTGATCAGCTCGTTCCGCTAAATCCCCGCTTTAACTTAGTACATCGCAATGCTGTCGAGGCAGCGAAGTATGCCTTCGAAGTTTTGAGGCCACTGACTGGTGAGCCTCCTCTGATCGCATTCAAGTCGGCGGAGGGCCTGACATTCTACCGGCTACCTTTTGATCCAATTCGTAGTGCTCCTTTAGATGTCTGCCCCGGTTTCAAAGAAATTGGCGATAGAATGTCTAACTTCCCGGCATTCTGTATGCGAGTAGCCTCATTGTTTGATCCTTACGCTGATCGTAAGCAGGCCGTGTACGTACATGGACCAAAGGATTCGGGTAAGAGCCAGCTACAGGCTATACTAGCCTTTTTGGCGGGTGGATCAGGCGTACACTCCAGTGCCTATTGTGTTCTGGGATCCGCTGAGTTGAACTCTCCGTTTTGGAAATCTGCTTTGGTTGGGAAGCGACTATTGGTGCTTCCCGAAGCTTCTCCAAATTTCCTGCCTACCTCGGAGTTCAAATCGTTAACCGGTGATGGACTACATGCGATTAACCAAAAGAATAGACCCATTTTCATGGCCATGCTCCCTGTGCTTGTCTTTCTCTTTTCAAACGGCAAGCCTCTGACTCGTGGAGACAGTGCGGTCATCGAACGGATAATTGATTGTGAAATCCGTCCTTTTCAGCGGTCAAGGATGATACCCGAACGGGAATATCAGGAGCAGCTGCGCCGCGAACTTCCAGCATTCATAGGTTACTGTCTCGAGCTATATGCGCCTTATTGCGGGGGACGGCGATTGCCTTGTGACTTGCGAAATATAAACGCGGGCGGCGATGACTTAAGCGAAGAGGCTGTCTCGTTTTTTGAGGAGCACCTGAGTGTTGATAAGGTGTCGACAATCATGCGTGATGATTTTTACGAAATGGTCCGCGACCTGGCGCCGCACTGTTCTACAAAGAAGTATCGACTATGGATCAAAATCTGGAAGAAAAAATTTGGGCTGGGAACAACTCGTCCGAGTGCGTGCGAGTCTAGAAATGGATCCAGTAAGCGACCGACATATATAACTGGGGTTCGATTTAGAAAGGCAATCGATTCTAATCCAGTCGCTTAGTAACTTCGGTCAGGACCCTTCCCGCTGAAGTCGGGGGATAAAGCCCGCGGAACTCACCGGCGCTGTAGGTCGGTCAAGGGGTCAGGCTTAAGTGCTTACTTTCAGAGTAAATTAAAATGGGAGAAATATAAATGGAGTACAATGTCTGTTCTCCTGTCGACCGGTCGCGACAGTATGTCAAGTTTACGAGATTGCCAGGATTTTCTGACACGGTGGGGAATGACATTGCGGTCCCAGACACAATACCTAGCCGACCCGATCAAAAGCCGGCTGTCTTGCTAAGTCGGTCTGATAGTTCGAGCCTAAATCCCAGAGTTCATTGCCAATTCTCCGTCATAAATTGCGGAAGGTTCAGGGATATCAGCAAAGTAGTTACTACTGCATGTTGGAGCCCGATCATCTGGGTTCAAGGCTATAGGCGGACAGATGATTTCCAGATGTGCATGCTTATGGTGCTCGACTTCGATGGCCCGGGTTATTCCATAGAGGCATGCATCGAAGATTTTTGGGGCGTTCGGCATATTATCGGGACCACCAAGTCGCACGGGCAGATCAAGAATGGTGTAATATGCGATCGATATCGCCTCATCGTGCCCTTTTCACGTCCCATCCTGTCGCTGGCCGAGTATCTAAGCAACATCAAACGCGCTGTTAAATCCTTGCCTGCCGACCAATCTTGCACTGATGGTGGTCGGTTCTTCTTTCCCTGCATTGATATTGTATCTGTCAATGATGTTGGCATTGACTATCAAGTCGTTGAATGTCCAGTTGATGCCAGTGCGCTAGTTAAATCTGAGGTTCAATGCCGACGCAGCGGCAATCAGAGCGGGTCTTGGGGCATACTGCCTCCTTGGGATTGCGCGCTATTGCGGCAGCCGATTCTCGCGGGTCAGCGCAATTGCACGTGCTTCCATCTAGGCTTGACGCTCACGCGTCACGGTTTTGATGAAGCGGCTGTCATGCGGATTGTCCGCTCGACCGACATCAAAATTGATGGCGACTTCACTGAAGCGGAGCTAATTCGTGCGACCCAATCAGGAATTGCGTGGGCTCATCGCAATCGGCGGAGTTGAAGATGACTACCCCCATTTCGCAAGCACCATTGGGGACTACGATGGAGCGCTACCTTGACGTGCTTGGTGCTGCCGATCTCTTATTGGTATCAAAAGCGACCATATATGGGTGGGTCCACGAGCGTCGCATTCCATACCGTAAGCATGGAGGGAGGCTGGTTTTTTGGCAGCCTGACCTACTGAAATGGAGCAAGTCTCAAGAAGTTCGTCCAGTTGCTGGGGCCTCCTGGCCTACCATGGCTGGCGATGGTATAGAGTCGTTGCGCCGCAAGGCGTCCAGCTCTTTGAAAACCGAACAAACCAAGTCGAAGCCGCAACCTCCAGGTGGGAGGTCTAGGAATGGCAATTATTAATAGGAAATCCAGGGCGGGCACGACAAGTTACATCGTGCGGGTCCGGGATTACAACGGACGCTGGTTTCCAGCGACCACCTACGACCGGCGGGTGGATGCCGAGCGGCGGGAACGTGAGCTACTGTCGCTAAGGGACACGGGTAGTACAGCGACTCCCAACGAGCTTAGGGCGTTGACCGTCCAGCAGTTTGTTGAGAAGTGGAGTTTGGAACGACGGGCAAATGTGTCAGGCGGTTGGAAGGTGACCCAGGACCAGATGATCCGTGCCTATATTCTGCCAACACTGGGCGGGATGAAATTGCTCGATGTAAAGCATTCGAAGATCGGTGCGGTTCTCAATGCCATGGAAGCGGCCAAGCTTGGCGCACAGACAAGGCTGCATGTGTTCAACTTGATGCACCGGATTTTCGGCGATGCGCTGGGATACTACCATCTCATTAGTTCAAATCCCGTGACGATGCGGGACAAGCCGGCGGTGATCCGGGTCGAGCAGAAGCACTTAAAGCCAACAGAGGCGAAAACGCTACTCGGGGGTAGCCGGGATCGCTATATCGGGCCAGCAATTTGGCTCGCGACGCTCGGAGCGTTGCGCCCTAACGAGGTTCAAGCACTTCGGTTCGATGCCATCGACTTCGAGCGCAACGTGATCGAGATTCGTGCCGGGTTCAAGCGCAAGGTGAACCGGTTAGAGCCTTACCCCAAGGGGAAACGTAAAGGCGAGGTCCCGATGCCTCAGCCTCTGCGGGAGCTGCTGGTCGAGCTGAGTATTGGCAAAGACCCAGGTGATTTTGTCATACCGGGTGTCCGGGGCGAGATCCTCAGTTACGGGACCTTCCTTAGTCACCTGACAGCGATCCTGGCGGAGTTAAAACTTCCGCTAGTGACGCCGCATAAGCTACGGCACTCGGCGACAGAGCTGTGGATCGAGCAGGGTGCCACCGAAGAGGATCTCATCCGCCTCCTGAACCATTCGGGGGCGGGAGCGATCCGCGGGTACATCCATCGGTCATCGGAACGCCTGCACGCCCTGGCGTCTAAGATTGATATCGTGGCGCCAAAGGTCGTCGAGCGTCCTAGGCTCATGGTCGTCCGCTGAACAGTCATGTTCACATTCTGTTCACAAGGCGTGTGTTAGAGCTTTTTTCCATGTGTACCGGAAGCCTTCTAAGCCTCGGATATCATGGCGGAGAGAGTGGGATTCGAACCCACGTTAGGGATTAACCTAAACACGCTTTCCAAGCGTGCGCCTTCAGCCACTCGGCCATCTCTCCATAAGGACTAACTGGTTAATCTAAATGGAAAATCTACGCAAGCACAAAAGTGACATCCCAGCCAAACACCTGTTATGCCAACTTTTTGCCTGAATCCCGCCCACTCCCTCCGCCCCGACCTGCCCCGACCACACCCCGCTACCCTTCATCAGGCCGCCCATACAAATCCCGCTGCAACCTGAGGTCCAACTCCTCCACCTCCCCCCGATCGGCCACCACCCCCAGCAACCGCTGATGATAAGCAGCAAACGTCTCCCCCACCCGCCGAGGCCGTCCAGCACGCTGCTGTTTGGCCAAAAACTTGCGGTAATAGCGCGGCAGTTGCAGCGGCTGGCTTTGGCTGCGCCAGAGTTGTCCGAGCCACCAAAACAGCACGCCTAGACAGACGAGAAGGCCGAGGGAGCGGCCGTAGCTTTGGAACCACAGCCACTTCACCTCGGCAGTGAGGTCGCGCTTTGGGGCGAGGTCCTGCAGGCTGCGGAGTAAGGAGCGTTGGGTGGACTGATCGTAGTCGACGACGTAGCGGCGCAGCCAGAAGCTGGTGGCGTTGGCGTAGAGTCGCAGCATGGCGGTGAAGCTTGCGGCGGAGGCGCGCGGGACGGGCGGGGTGGGGTTGAAGGAGTGCCAGCCGATGCCGGGTACGTAGGCTTCGACCCAGGCGTGGGCGTCGTCGTCGCGGACTTCTAGACCGCCGACTAAGTGGTTGAAGGTGCCCCCTTGGTAGCCGACCACCACGCGAGCGGGAATGCCAAGTGCTCGCAGGGTCAGGGCTGCTGCGGTGGCGAAGTATTCACAGTGTCCTTCGCGCTGCTCACCTAAAAAGGCTGCGAGGCTGTCTTGGGAGTGGAAGGAGTTGGCGAGGGTGGGTGTGAACTTGCTATTGAAGATCTGGGTCAGTCGCCGTTGCGCGCCGGCGATGGTCACCTGTTTGGGGTCGAGGTGTAATTCGGCGAGCCAGGACTTGAAGTAAGCTGCGTCTCGGACGGCGGCAGGTACCTCGAGGTTGGCGCGTAGGCTTTCTGGGGTGATTCCAGTGAGTGTTCCTGGTGCCTCAGGGCGATGCGGCGTCGCGGCTAATTCCTGGCGGATGTGGGCGATGGGCCTATTTGGTAGATCGGCGTCGCTCAGCTCGGCGGCGGTGCGGGTTTCATAGGTGATCCGGTCCATGCTGTAGGAGTCGCGGCTCAGGCTGCCGTTATCGTTGACCAGCAGGTGTAGCGAGGCTGGTTGCAGCGGGGTCACGGCGAGGAGGACTTCTGGATAGAAGATCGCCGCCACGGAGGACGGTTCCAAGTGGATGGTGAGTAGGTGAATATCATGGGTGGTCTCGCTGGCGAGGCGCAGGTCGGTGGTGGCGGCATTGCGGAAGTTGAAGACGCTGTTTGACCAATTGCGACCGTCGAAGGTGTCTAGTGCGTCGCCGCGAAAGAGCAGACTGTTGGTGTTGGTTTCGAGCCAGTCGTGGTCGTCGGCTTCGACCATGAAGGCTAGGGACTGTGATTCTTGGAGTTCACCGCCGCCGCTGAGGTTGACTAGTCCGGAGTAGCCGGTGCGGTGTCCGGCGAGGTTTTGACTGAGCGACATGGTAAAGCTCTGGACGCGGGGAAAGGCGATAAAGATCAGTAAGGCCGACACCGTGCCCAGAGGCATGACGAGTAGAAACTGCGTCATGTAGCCTGGTGGCAAAGGCTCGTGCACATGCATGGATTGGTCATGTTGAAAATAGAGGTGAGCGGCGTTCATATTTAGGAGAATACAACCGGTAAGCAGTAGAAAAAGTGCGTAAACAAGGGGGCTGCTGCTTAGCGAAATGGCGCCGACGCCGATGATAGCGACGTTGAGAATGGCGAGCCAGTAGGTGCGGGTGAGACGCGGGCGTAGCAGCAACAGCGACAAGGCGCCGCAGATCATCTCGATCATGCCCTGGATAAAGTCCTCTAGTCGGTGGATGCGCACCGCCTCTTCGGCGGCTAAGCACAAAAGCAAGGTGCCGACGGCCACGCCGAGCAGGCGGCGCTTCGGACCGAGGTTTAGGCCGATCGAGGTGACGAGGAAAAAGGCGACGGCAAAGGCTGGTAGGCCAACCCAAGGGCGCACGACCTCTGTCATGAGCACAAGGATGCAGGTTAAAAGAATGAGCAGCTGCCAGGTGCTGCGATAGAATGCCGCGACGCTAAAACTCGCTAGACTTAGGCGGGGAAGTTTCATGCCAGCACCTGAAGACGCCGCGCTTTGGTCGGGGGCGGCTGGTTTCGTAGCGATGCGGGTAAGGATTGGTGGCGCTGTGGGAAGCTAGGGAGTTGGGCCAAGGCCATCATGCTCGCATCCTTGCCAACGCTGGTCATGCCGTCGCCAAAGTCCAGGCCAAAGCTGATGTTGGCGAGCTCTAGGACATGCATGGCGGCCCTAGTGCGAATGAACTGGTGCTCGTAGTCGGTCGCAGTGGCCGCGGCAGATAGTGTCGCCCAGGGTATGTCAAGCCAGACGACAGCGCTTCCGGCAGGTGTGCGTAGGTCGCGCACGACCCATTCCAAGACCGGCTGGTTGGCACTCTTTTTCCAGTCGATGGCACGGCGAGATTCCCGGCCGCTATAGGCTTTATGGGCGTAGAAGTCTTGCTCGGCGGCCATAAGACTGAGCTCCTTAGCGAGGAGTCGACGCTGCTGCGCAATCTCTTGGTCGTCCAGGCGTGGTGCGACGACGAGTTCGGTGCCGAGGTCCAGGAGTTTGAATTTGTCGAGGATCCCGAAGGGAAAGGTGGTGGATTGAAGCGTCAACAGGCGGCGGTGGATACCGCGCGGGAGGCCGGCGATGGTGACGGGGCGTAGCTCCCTGGTCGCAGGTGGAACCCGGGTAAGCAAAGTCGCCCCGACGGTTTTCGGATCGCGAGATATCAGGCGAAACCGCGGCCTTTCGGTGAGAAACAGGCTGCGCATGGAAAAGACCGAAAACCAGCTGCTGGTGTTTTCGACCATGAATGTCAGGACAAAGGGGGTGTCGGCGTCCACTAAGGCGCCGGTGATCGCCACGACTGAGCAACTGCGAATGGCCAACTCAGAGAGCATCCCAGAGACAATGAAACCGCCGAGTCCAGCGCTTAAAAAAACATAGAGTCCATTGATCCCAGACGAAACGGCGACCAGGCCGACGGCTAAGACTAAACAAAATGAATATATGCCTGGCTTGGTAAAGGACAGCCCGCGGTTAACGCTTGGGTAGTACATGAGCTACTGCACATCCACCTTGATGAGAAGATCGCCAATGGCGGCCTCCGCCGAAGTCGTCGGCTGGGCCACGACACGGTGCGCTAGGCATGGGACTGCTAGGGCCTGAAGGTCATCGGGCGTGACGAAATCACGTTGCTGATACAAGGCATAGGCGCGGGCCATACGCATCCAAATGACGCCGCCGCGTGTCGAGACGCCGACTCTCAAGCCACCGGAGGTGCGCGATTGGTCGATGAGGCGTTTGGCGTAGCTAGCGACGCGCTCTGAGATGTGAACGGTTTCGACGAGGTCTTGAAGCTGTTTTAATTCGGCTAACTGCATCACGCCGGCTGGCACCGAGGCGAGCGGGTCGCGGACCGCCGCACGCAGGATGTCGAGTTCGCGCTGTTCGCTTGGATAGCCCATCTTGAGCTTGGCCGAAAAGCGGTCGAGTTGGGACTCGGGAAGCTCATAAGTGCCGACGCTTTCCGTGGGGTTTTGCGCGGCAAAGACGATAAAGGGCTGCGGCAGAGGATAGGTCTTGTGGTCGATGGTGACGCAGCCTTCCGCCATCGCTTCGAGCAGTGCTGATTGGGTCCGTGGTGAGGCGCGGTTTAGCTCGTCGGCAAGGAGCACTTGGGTGAAGATAGGACCGGGATGAAAGATAAAGGACTTCTGGTCATTGTCGTAGACTTCTACCCCAAGGACGTCCGCGGGCAAAAGGTCGCTGGTAAATTGCACCCGCGTCATGCCGAGGCCGAGTAGTTTCGCCAGGGCTTTGATGAAGGTCGTCTTGCCGACGCCAGGCACGTCTTCAAGGAGGACGTGACCTTGGGCGAGAAGCGCACACAGCATGACATCGGCCACCTTGCCCTTGTCATCGACGTGGCGGCGGAGCTCGTCCGCCAACTGCTTTAGGGCGGTTAGGGCGCCGTGATGCGGGGCGAGGGTTTGGCTGCGGGGGGCTGCATTCATTCTTCTAGTTTGACCTGCCTGGTCCGGAAAGTACATGGGGCTGGCTGCACAAAAGCTTGTCAAGGCGCCTGGGATTTTGACAATTGATGCGCCGCCCTGGGCGTCCTCAAGTCTAGGAATCTTGGTAAGCGTCTGAAAATAAACATAATAATATTATTATGGGCGACTTGTTAAAACTGGCCTGATCTTTGCTTCGTAAGGCCCAGACGGTTCCGATGATGAGTTTGATGCAGAAGTTGGAGATGGGCCATGAGCAAACCAGTTATAGTAGGTAGTTTAGCAGTAGTGGCTTTTGCCACAAGTTTCGGCTGTACCAAGACATCAAGCCAAAGCTTGGCGGTGGTCGCCAACAACTTGGTGATGAGCGGTATCGCCATCGACGCTAGCTCGGCCCCGGTAACAGGTGCGACGATCACTGCGGAACAAGACCCTACGGTCCTAGCGACGACGGACGGGACCGGTGCGTTTAGCATCTCGATGACTAGACCTCAGGTGGCCCAGATCGGCAACACGATGGATCATCAGCGCTTATCGTTTGTTTTATATATCCACCAAGCCAGCCAAAATCTGTACGCGGCAACGGCTCCGATCAGCCTTTCAGACATCGGCGTGAAAAACCTGGGAAGCATCACTGTTGGTAATGCTGGAGGCTATAGCGGCAAGGTTCTTCTGGCTCATGCCGGACAAATCAAAGGCGTCTCTGGCGACAGCCGTGTCTATGTTGGCCCGGTTCAGGCCACAGTCAAGGCGGACGGCAGCTTTAGTGCGGATAAGGTCCCTGCTGGCAAGATGCCGCTGACGGTTACTGCAGCCGGTATGCATGCCTTTTATGATCAAGTAGAACTCAGCTCGGGCGCTCCCCAGGTGCGCGCCGATCCAATTATTTTATTTAGTGGAACGGGACCTGATGGCATCGTGATGGAAAAGGCAGGCGCCTCGTTGGCTGATTTGGTCAAGGGTGGCCACCCAACGTCGAAGCGCTTTGCCGTGCATCCGGCCGACCAAACGGCTTATGTCCGGTTTAGTTCCGATCAGTCTCGACTTCAAGCACTAGGGACTCAAGACCGGTTGGCTGCCGCTGGTAAGGCCAGTGGTACCGCCGTTGGCACGGCTAACCTGGTGGCTCCTAGTACGGTGCAGAGCTCGTCGCCTGTCAGTAACGGCGCTACTCCAGCGGTGTCCACTCCAGCAACCATCTCAAGTCCAGGTGTGTCGCAGACCGATATGCCTTGGTACCCGGTGTCGCAGGATTTTGACTTCGACTTTCCGCAAAGCGGTGGGCAGGTCCTCTATTATCAATTTGCCGACAGCACGAAGTTGCAGGCTAGCTCGATTTACCAGGCTGGAGTGGACGTCGACCCTTTTGCGGATTCCGACGGCTTTGTGATCGGAGACGGTAGCGGTGCTAGCCCTACGTCTAGGGTCAAGCTCACCATTCATGTGCCGTCGGCTGCGGTTAGCATGCGTTTTGCTCAGGACGATGTGTCGATTGGCAGTGCATTCTGGCGCCCGATCGACACCAGCGCGACCTTTGATTTTCTACCGAGCTCGACCGATCCTGGCACCGGTAGCACGGCCTTGGCTCGTGAGTTATTTTGTCAGTTCCAAGATGCTTACGGTCACACTAGTGGCTTGTACCATGCCACGACGACTTTGAACCTGTTTTCGGGATTAGGGATTAAACTTGGTGACGGCTCGGGGTTTTTGTCCAGCCAGGTGGTTCCAGTCAGCATCAATCTGCCGCCTGGCGCGACGAAGATGCGGATTGACGAAAGTCTCTCTTTGATCAAGAACGGCCTTTGGCAAACTGCTGCTACTACTACGCAGTTTCTGTTCGTGCCGCAACAAGATCCGCTTAGCTTGTTCTATTTTGTCGGTGGAAACCGCGATGTCTGCGTCCAAGTTGAAGACGACAACGCATTTATCAGTCAGGTATCCTGTCAGAAGGTAAATATTGATCTATTTGCTATGCCAGCTCCTGGATTCCAGATCAATGGCGGAGCGACGAGATCGACTAGCCGCTTGGTCACGCTTCAGATCAACGTTCCGCCAAACGCCTTGGAGATGCGCATCTTTGAGAATGCGCCTGACAATGGTGTCAGTAATAACGGCACAATCAGCGTTATCACCGTCGGCGGAGCTATCTCCACGGTTGCGGAAAGGACGTGGCTGGCAGCCGCGAGCCAGGCCACTTTTACGTTCAGCTCGTCGGGTAGCAAGGCCTTATTCCTCCAGTTTCGCACCAAAGGTGGCTTGATCAGCTCGGCTTATGAACAAAATATCACCGTGGTTCCCTTTACGGAAACCTATGGTCGGACCTATTTCACCGTTGATAACTTACCGGTGAGTGCCGTGGCGCCTACGGTGATCGACGGGGTCCTTTCGATTGATATCTTTAATCTACCCGAATCGGCGATTAAAGTCGGCATTGCCGTCGTAACCAACTCAGGATCCAACGCTCTCAATCAGGCTGCGACCAACAATCTGACCAACGGCGCGATCACCCAGAACTGGCGCGATCCCTATAGCCACCAGGTCTTTTCTCTACAGAACACCGGCGGTCCCAAAACCATCGCCGTGCAGTTTATGAATAGCGATGGCGATCTTAGCGGCGTCATGTATCAGAATATCTTTTTTGATCCTTTCCCCGCCAACACTGTCAGCCTAGCTCTGGGTAGCGGCACGGTGGTGGCCAATGCCGGTAGCAATGTCGCCAGTGTGAACATTGCGATGACCGCGCCGAATTCAATGATCGCCAAGGAAATGCGGTTCTCGGCGGTCCCACTAGGTAGCCCAGCTAACTTTGGCGATCACCTGCCTTTTGCCCCTACTTACGTTCTGAACTTTCCCGTCGTTGGGACAGGCACGGTGCAGTACACTATTTGGGCGCAGTTGAATGACATCAATGGTAATGTTAGTTCTGTTTATAGCCAGAACATCTCCCTAACGATTCCCCCGGTCGTTCCGCCTGTAGTTACTGTCACTGGACCCTAAAAAATCTCACTTTTAGCCCGCTTTTCGCTGGGCGGTCGTTGTTCGCGACGATGCCAGACGATTGAAGTAAAGGCGACTGGGCTCTTCGATCCAGCGGAAAGTCTGGGAGGCAACCAGGATTACAGCGGACATGAACAGCAGCGTTAGGGCATCTAGGACGTAGCGATTGGCAAGCCAGCCGAGCAAGGTTTGGACCTGTTCCGGTGATAGCCGCGACTGTATGACCCGGTTCAATCTGCCAACCCAAATGGCTAGCTGAAGCACTAAAAAATTGTGCAACATATAGATTGAAAATGACCAGGTCCCGAGGGCCTGGAAGGGCTGCTTGGCCAGCAGTTTCGACAATCGACCTTGGTCATGGGCAAAGATAAAGACCGCCGCGGCAAATACCACCGGTGAGGCATATGACCAGATACCGGCATAACTAAAGCTAATGAAGGCGATGACCGTGCCGACCATCGCGACCTCCCAGACGGTTGCGGCGGTTAGGGGACGCTGTCCCCAGCGCAGATAGCAGCGGTGGACGATGATGCCTAAAAAGAATCCGTATAGAGCTCTGACGAAGCCTAAATGAAAGGTCGTATCCATAAATTCGGTCGAATTTGCCATTAGGATGGACGCTGCGGCGATGCTGATGACCAGACTGGCGGCGACGAGCGCGCGCGGTAGCCACAGTAGCACGGCAGCAAAGACCATGTAGGACCAGAATTCGGCGCTGATACTCCAACTTGGGCCGTTCCACGTCAGCTCGCTGGTTAGGCCCATCGAGTGCAAGAGGAACACGTTAGCTATTAAGCTTGGCCATGACTCTGCTCCAGTAAATGGTATCGTCTTTGGAACCAGGTGGAAGACCTGGATAGCCGCAGCTTTAAAGGCGTTTTCGCCAAAATAGGCGGCCAACACCGTCATATGCAGAGGCCAAAGGCGGCCAAAGCGGCGGATCAAAAACGTCGTGAAGTCAGCCTTCGTTTGCAGTCGGCCAGCATAGGCTTGAGCCATGACGAATCCGCTGAGCACGAAGAAGAAGTCGACGAAGAGAAAGCTGCCTTGTGCAAACGCCGATGCGCCGAAGTGGCCTTGAAAACTCAGGTGATAGAGTGCGACTAAGATCGCACATAGGCCGCGCCAACTATCAAGGGATTTAAAGCGCATCGTGAGCCAATTGGATATGGGGTAATAGGCGAGCCAGACAGCAGCGAGTGCTTTGGCGTATGGATATGGCCATTATAACCTCGGTGCGTTGACCAAAGCCATGGCTGTGCCTGGCGGTGGCCGCGGATTTTATAGAATCATCCACATGCAGGCAGCTGGGGCCAGTTTGCGCTCGTTGGGATGCAGAGTATAATGATGGTGAGACCTTCCATCGCTATGTCCCGGCCCTCGGGGCACGCCGCCACCTCCGGTTACTTCCATGACTACGCTGCCCCAATATGGCATCATCCATAGCTTTAATCGCATGACTTGGTTGTTAGTCATGTTGTTGGCCGTTGCTTGTACGCGGCCCATGGCCACTGAGGATATCGACACCATCGCTAAAGGTGGCACCTTCGATCGCGTCGGCGATTACAAGATCGGGCCTGGTGACGCCTTGACCGTCAAGGTCTACGGCGAGGAATCCCTATCCGGCGATTATGTGGTTGCGCCGTCAGGCATGCTGCAGCTGCCCTTGATCGGCTTCACCCAAGCACAGGGATTGACCCAGGTGCAGCTGGCCCAGAAGGTCGAGCAGCAGCTAAGGTCCTTTGTCAGAGAAGCTCGTGTCGCCATTAGTGTTACCGACGCCTTGAGCTTTGAGGTCTATTTTTCTGGTGAGGTTGCAACGCGGGGGGCGCGCATTCTAAAGGGCCGAACCACCCTGCTACAGGGCGTGATCCTCGCTGGTGGCTTGACGGATTTTGCTGCGGGGCAGATCTACCTGATCCGACGGGTCGGAGATCATGACGTCAAGCGCTACGTCACGAGCTATAAAGACCTCTTGCGCGGGCGCAAAGGCCTCGATTTTTACTATCTTGAGCGCGGTGATATCATCCATGCCGAGTGAGGCATCTACGGGCGCAACTCGATCGCGGCGAAGACCGCCATGCGCTGCTCAAGTGTTTGTGACGGTCGTCCGGTCTCACGCGCGCTGTAGGCTAAGGAGGCGGTGACAAACCAGTTGTCTGCGATGCGGTCGCTGAGGCGAGTTTTGATTTCAGCACCGGATAGTTGCTGGGTGGCGTTACTGCCAAAAGGCTGGACTTGAGCCAGTAGGTACTGGACGTCGGCGTCGATGGCCCAGTCTGCGCCGAGGTGCTGCTCGGCAAAGGCGCCGAGGCCGAGCTTTGCCGTGCTATGGTAGCTTTCGTAGTCCGGGCTAGGCTGGGGCCTAGTCTCATAGAGGGCGAGCGCAGTGATCCCGATGATTTCGGTGCCGGAGTCGATGGATTTGAGCGGTTGGCGTAGCTCGATCTCGTGGCGTTGAAATCCTGCCCGGTTTTGATCGCGCAGGTAGGACGAGCGCCCGATCAGCCAACCTGGCCAGCCACCTTCGATATAAGTGCGGTCTTGCAGTAAACCAAGTGCATTGGAGGGTAGAGGGGTGGTGGTTAGAAGTGCCTGACGGTCGGTGCCACCACCAAGCCACAGTTGGTTTTTGACTCTAAATCGCAGTCGAGCATCGCCTAGATAATGCTGGTCACCACTAGTCAGGTAGCCCAGGTGCGCGGCTAGGCTTACGCGGTTGCCGAAGGTGTGGTCCGCTCCGACTAGGAACTCGTCGGTGTTTAGAGTTGCTTTATCGTAGCTAAGTTCCCGGATCAAGTGATGATGCCAGGCGGCGTCGAGGACACTATGGTAGCTCAAACCGGTCGATAGCCGCTGCAACTCGTCGGTGATTGCATAGCCTTCGAGATCGGCGCTAAACATAGCGGTATTTTGCTTGTTGGATTTGGTCTCAGCTTTAGCGCCAGCGGCGCGCAGTCGTTGCACGAGGTCTTTGCCATGATCGATCGCGCGGCGATACTCCGGCGGCGTGTCGGTGAAGTCGGCGCTATCTAAGTCGTGCTGTGCTTGCTCGAGGCGGCCTTCCCAAATGAAACTGTAGAGATTTTCCACCTCCTCGGCGTAAGAGCTACGGACCAAGCGCAGGTAGCTGGCGTAAAACGAACGACCTTCGATAAAGTCACCATGTCGCACCAGTGCGCGGGCCAAGGCGAGGTAGACCTGCGGTTCGTCGCGGTAGGTTGGATCCCCTGAGTCGAATTTGGCTTTTAGATTGGTGTATGAGCCGATGTATGCCTGGGTGATGTCGCTGCTGATAGCTTTGGGAGCGCCGGTGTTCGGGGCGACGGCACGGATATTGGCGGGTGTTTTGTTTGCTCCTGGACCGACGGCGCGAAAAAATGCCAACCACTGGATGGTCGCGGCGACCTCGCTCGGGCAGTTCAGCAGCTTAGCCGCCTGAGCCTCGGTCTCGGGGGTGAGGCTTTGTGCGCTGTCGATGAGCGCTTGTAGGTCTCCCTTGCCGCAGGCGAGGGCCAAACTGGGCAGAAAGAGGCCGAGGCCGCACGCTAGCCAGGCAAATCGCATCACTGCGTAGTCTCACAAAAATGCATTAAAAAATAGCCAGTTATCCTATCAAGCCAGGATCGGCAAGGGAAGTCAACAGGAAACGTCTCGGTTAAAATGTCCCCAGGACGCCAGCCTGTATTTGCCGAACGGTATTGGTCACGCCGGTCAAACTGACTAAACGAGTGGCGGTATAAGCTGCGGTCCAAGAACAACTCGCCGTGGTGCGGCCTTTTTGGGCACCAGGAGAGCCCGCCTGCAAGGCGTAGTTCACCCCAGCTGAGGACATCATGCGCATTTCGGCTGGCTGCTGCGACCCATAGCTGGCATGAGCGCCGAGGACTTGCTGCCTCGTCAGGGCGTGAGCCGTGGCGATGGTGTACCAATTGCTAGAAGAGTGCCGGGCGTCGTCGATCTGCTGACGGTGGGCACCAATGGTGTGAGTCCATTGCCTAAACGCCGCCGTGGCAGTGGCGTGTGCCTCAGCGCTGGAGCTGATTTGGCTGTGGATGAGGCGCTGGATCGACGTACTGAGCTGTTCGGAGACGATGGGACTGGTCTTATGGTCGAGTCCAGCCTCGATCTTAAGTCGTTGTTCACCGGTATTGCGGTGCTCGGTGTCCTCTTTGAGCGATATTTTATCCGAGCGGCTTGGCTGGTAGGCGGCACTGACCCCGGCATGGGTAAAGGTCTCGGGATCAAATGTGCCAGTGTGCACTCCCCCTCCGACGATGCCCTGGAGCTTCAGGGTCTTTGAGCTGCTATGGATCCAGCTGGCGTCGGCGACGCTGGCGACGTCTTTTTTATCAGCGGTGCGTGTCTTGTTGTTGAAAGCCAATTCATATTGGTCGCCATCCAGTTGATAAGCATAGCTGGCGTCGATCGTTCTGGTGTGTAGGGACTGACCAGGTACGAGAAGTTTGTTTTGCAGGTCGCGGCGACGTTGCAGCTGTTCAGCAACAGTGGTCGAGCAGCCCCAGGTATCGCTGGTGGTGTAGCTCAGACTGGTTCCAAGCTTGTAGGAGTGCCGACCCGAGCGCCACTGCGCGCCAATGGCCCCAGTTGCTTCAGTGGGGGCGAGGTTTTTTTGCTCAGTGAGATGGGCCCGGCCGATCACGCCGGTGGTATAGGTTTGGTCGCGCTCGGCATAGACATCGCGTAGCGCAAGCAGGCCCTGCTTATCGTAGGTGAAGGGCGCACAATCCAGCAGCGGTGAGTCGTCGCTGGTAGCAACGACGTTGGCGCCGACCTCGGTCTCCACTGAGTTGGCACCGGCAAGCGCCGAGGTGGCACAGCCTAGCAGCGCCGCAAGCTGCCCTGCGATCCATCTGCGAGCCAGTGCACGCGTAATCAAGGTCAATGCGTTGCCCTATCGCTAGCGATCGTTCACCACCTGGGTTTGGACTATTATACACTGGCCACGGGTGGCTTCGTGCGAAGCCGTATATTTATCGGCGAACACGCTGGGTCCTAGTGGACAAAACGCGATAAAAGTCGAATGTAACGGACCTGATAGCCATTGCTGTTTTCAGTGACCTCCCAGGAGTTGAGCGGCCAACCTTGGTTGAAATCTTTATAGGACTTAGCCGGCGGTTGTCCGTACGGCGGGGTGAGGGCGGCACGGTCGCATTGAGCCGCTTTGGGCATCCAGTTGCAGTGGCTGGGGCAGCAGCTATCGGCGTGGTAGCTGGGGTTTGGGCCCCCGGTCAAGAAGCCAGGAGGAGGACCGTATGTCGCGGCTCCAACGCGGCTCCACGCCTGGCTATCGGCGCTAAACCAAAGATGGAAGAAGGAGCGAACGCTGTGGCTTGCGCCAAAGCCGTCCATGTTTGATAGATAGACCAGGCCGAGCGGGTTGGTGCCGTGCAGGTAGTGCAGGTAGCCCTGGGCTGCGTCGAGTTGTTCGCGGCTTGGGGAGCGTGGCTCGGGCTGGGACGTATTTAGGACCACTAATCCCTGAGCGGCTTTGGTGGCGTTGCTGCCCCAGGTGTAAGTTGCAATCCCGGCCAGGTAGGCATCGCCGTGGCCGAGGAAGCTGGCCACCCTTGGTGCGTTGGCCGCTGCCGAGAGAAAGCTATGCTCAATCCGCTGTTTGACCGACGGCGCGCTGACGACGGTTGCGGCACAGTGCTGCAGCATCTCCTGATTGTCTTCATCAAAAGCATCGGCATAGCTTGTCGTCACCAAGCGCACTTGGGCGAAGTTCTGTTCGAAATACGCCTTGTAACGGGGCGTGCCGGTGATCTCAAACAGGTAACACGCACTGGCAAGCTTGAGCATCAGGCGGCCATGATCGTCCGTCTCCTGCTGGCCACCCCCTAAACCAAGGCTGCCGTTGCTGGCTTCGTTGTTGCGAAACAGAACGTATTGGTTACTGTCAGCCCAAGCATAGGCGCGTTCGGCTCGGCTCTTGAGGTTGTTTGCATAGGCCGCAAACCTCTTGCCGTCGAGCCCTTTAAAGATTCTGGCGCCGTAAGCGTAGGCCCCTGCTGCGGCAAGCGTAGCGGTGGTGCTTGCCGTACCGTAGAGACTCTGACCGGTGGCTGCTGAGGGCGGGCTAGCACTGGCCAGGCCGACGATGCTGAGCACGGAGCCGTCGCTGTTTTGCATTCGCTCTAACCAGTCCAAGCCCCAACGCACTTCGTCCAGGACGTCAGGAATGCCGTTGCCCGACTCTGGAATGTTGGTGTCATCGCCAAAAGCAGCAGGCGTTGCTTCATAAGCCTTCAGTAGGCCGACGATATAGGCCGCGGTCCACGGTGTGTACTTGTTGTAGTCGCCGGCATCGTACCAACCGCCGTGCAGATCGCGCTCGGTCGAGGCGTCGGCTTTGGCGTTGTAGCGTCGGCAGTGACTGTCTTGGAGCGGTCCGAGATGGCTGGCTCCGTCGGCCCAGCCCTTGCCGGCGTGCTGCGGCGACTTAGCCATGCCGGCCCGCTGGTAGAAGAAGGTGCGGACGGCCTGCTTGAGGACCTCACGGTAGACTTGGTGGTCGATCTTGAAGCGCGGTGAGCGCTGGCCACTGCGCGGGTCGAGCACGTAGTAGCTGCCGGGCGTTTGCACCGCCGAAAAATCGAACCACCAAACCCGGTCGCCGCTAGCGGCGTCGGTCCGGCCGTCTTGCCACGGGCTCGGCGGCTTGCTGAGCACGACGCGGCCGGTCGTGTTGTCGATGAGTTGATAGACTGGTCCCGGATTAAACGTAGATCCTTCGGCCGCGTCAAAGCCTTGACGCGGCGAACGGATCACCGCGACCTTGGCGCTGTCGGGCAGGTAGCCAAACTGGTCGACCACCAGATACGGACTCACCTTGGAATCCGCCGCGAAAGTACCGCCGCCGATGCCGCCAACGACGATGAGTGCCAGAAGGACCTGCGAGCATTTCATAGCTGCTCTCAACCTCCGAATGTTGCTCGCGCCGCCACGGATTCGGCCAGCCAAAAATTCCACAACACCCAAGCTGCGACGAAGAGCAGTACGCCGATGATGACGATGCCATGCGGCTTAGTCGCGTGGTGAACTAAGGGGTGACGCTTTTTCTCAGCTTTCGCTGGGGTGCTTGCTGACATGGAAGGAGCCTTTATGGTGCAACGGATTCTTGCTGCGGCGGGGCCTCTGTGGACGGCCGCCGTCCGTTGTCTATGCTTGGCATAGGTTGCCGAAAATGTACACAATTTTGCCGTCGCCATGGTAGGAAGGAGGAAACGCCGCAACTCGCAGTGCTCCATGGTCCAAGCTACTGAGGGGAATTGATTGGAAAACCTCATGAAATTGACGGTCGCTGCGCCTGAGTTGGTGCTGCGAGCCGTGGCCGTCTACTTGTTCGTGCTGATCCTCATCCGTATGTCCGGCAAACGGCAGCTTGGCCAAATGTCTGCGACCGAGTTTGTCGCCTTGCTGCTTATCAGCAATGCCGTACAGAATGCGATGAACGGCGGCGACAACTCGCTCGGGGCAGGTCTCATCCTAGCCGTCGTGTTGGTGGCGGTCAGTTGGGCGATTGCCTGGATCAACTTTCGCAGCCGCCGGATCCGCTCGATCTTTGAAGGCACACCGACGCTGCTGATCCACAAGGGTAAACCCGTATTGGCAAATTTAAAGCGGGAACTGATCTCTGAGGGGGAGCTACACACGCTCCTGCGTAAGCAGGGAGTCCACCGCTTTGACATGATCAAAACAGCGATCCTAGAGTCCGACGGCACAATTACTCTAGAGCGCGACGATGCCGTGGCGGCACTATCCAAGCCGCTCATCTAAAGGCCCGTTCATGGCATCGACGTCGCGCCCTATAGGTGACGGGGTAGTGCTGAACACTGGCGTGAGATGCTGAACCATTATCATAATAGAATAACCGTTTGCTAAGAAACTAGCTAATAACCTCAGGTGCTTAGCGTTGGGCGTTGAAGCGGCCTGGCCTGACTCTAGGACGGGCGCTTCTGGTACGAGGCCAAAGTGGCTACCTAGTCGCTTGAGCATCGTTTCTCGGCTTTACGCCAAGAAAGAATACTGTTATAAATTCAGCATCTTACATAACACAGAGAAATACTCGGGGGTTGCCAATCATGCGGACTCAGGCGTCGACAACCGACGTGCCATGCCGGTCTTTTTTGCACTTGCGTCGGCACCTCGCTTTAGCTGCCCAGCTAGGTATTTTTTTGTTGTTTATGCAAGCCTGCAACAGCAATGGTCCGGGTCCGGGATGTAAGGTCGCTCCCAGTGGCATCGCGGATGCGCCGATTACCGGCAAGACCTTACTGGATAAAACCCTGGTTTTTACCTTCGATCGGTCGCCGACACCAGTGACCCTTGAGATCGCCGACTTGCTAACCGCGAGGCAAATCAACGGCGCATTTTTTGTGGTCGGGAAAAAGCTAAAAGACGTGGTGCACCAGGGGATACTCGCCCACCTACGTAGCAATGGTCATTTGATCGGTAACGGTACTTACTCGTTTGCCAATCTCGAGGCCGTGGCCCTGCCGACCGCTGAGCTGCGCCAAGTGGATCAAATGATTCAGCCTGATGTCGTCGGCAATATGTTCTTTTTTCGTTCCGCCGCCAATTCGTTTAATCATAAGATCGCTGATTATTTAAACAAGCAGGGTCTGCAAAAATACGTCGGGCCGATCGGCTCTGATATCGTCTTCACCGGCGGCGTGGATCCGATCGATGCTGGCTGTTGGAACGAGGTGCTGACGCCGGCTGATTGCGCCCAGCGCTATATCGACGCCATCAACCTAAAACAGCAGGGCATCATTCGCTTTACCGATGGCTACAGTCAGACTCCGGCCTTGCTCCAGGCATTGATTCCACTGGTGACGTCCGCTGGGTATAAAGTCGTCCGGCTCGATGAGGTCCCGGAGATCCGCACGGCTTTTCTGGAGCGCGAGGCCGTGCCGGGGACTGTCGGCGGAAGTCCCGGGTGTAAGGACTACGATCGTCGTTGAGGCAGCGGTCGTTTGCCGGGACGGCTGCTGGAAACTACAGAAATCATAGTGGATTATATTAGAATAGTGTCAAAATGGGCGGTTTTTTGCTACATGAGTTGCTCCCTGCCTATGGAGCAAGCATGTCGCCTAAACTAGCTTTCACGACCGAGCTCGAACGATTAGCCGCGCTGGAGGATCAGCTCGAAGCCTTTGCTCGCCCCTCGCGCAGTCGGCGCAAACGGGATAACGAAAGCCTGCGGCAACTCGGCGCAGATTTAGTCGAACTTTCTGCTGGACGATTGGCAAAGCTTGATTTGCCGGTCGAGCTGCGCCGTGCCGTCGACGAGGCGCGACGCTTAGAGGTGCACGGGGCGAGAAAGCGGCAGATCCAGTACATCGGTCGGGTGATGGAGGACTGCGACGAGGACGCTATTCGTGCGGCGCTGGCAGCCATTGACCAGACTCCTGCGGCAGCGACTCAGGTCAACGAAAAGGCGGCGGCGCGCGCGGCGACCGCCGGCGAGTTGCTCCTTGGCGATGACCAGGCGGTCTTTGCCGTGGCTTCGGCCTATGCGCCAGGAGATTTGCAGGTGTTGCGCCTAAGCGTGCGCAAGGCCAAGAAGGAGCTGCAGACAAGCGGCGATGCTACGGTCGCCCGCGCGCTCATCGAGCGCTGTCTGGCAAAGATGACTCATCTGTCATAACCCATTGGTTTGAGACATATTTAATCTGGGCTGCTAATTCTCAAGCAGCATGATAGGGATGGGCCTTCTTGGAGGCCGTCTGTCGCATGCCATGCATTGACACCACCGGTGTGATTCTCGAGTATCATGCCCACATCTACTTCACGCAGGAAACGCGTCCCTTTGCTGCGGCATTGCGTGACGAGTTGCTTGGCTTGGCTGGCGGCCGCTTAAAGGTCTATGCGATGGCCGATGGCCCGCGCGGTCCGCACGGTGCACCGATGTTTGGCGTCGATATTCAGGCGGCGGATTTGCCCGAAGTCCTGGCATTTATCATGGTAAACCATGGCCCTTTGCCGGTTCTGCTACACCCCGAATCCGGGCACGAAATCCTCGATCACACGCATCACGCATTTTGGCTCGGCACCCCCCAGCCGCTCAATCTCGCGGTGCTAAGGTAGGCCTCAGTGACCTCGCCTCGTTGTCCGTCCAGTCGTCGCCGTAAAGTGAGCTTAGTTCTAGGGATTTTGGTTGCTTTATGCTCCAGCGTCGCGCGTGCAGACCCACCGGTCACGACGGCGCTGTGTGGTCATATCCACCTCGTCTCAGACCACGAAGTCGATGCGACCGACATGGAACGCCGCTTGGCTTGCGGCGATGACAAAAATCCACCGTGGTCGGATGTACCAGCGAATCAAGCAAAGCTTTTTCTGTCGTCGTTTCTGCAGGGTCGCGGTTACTACCGGCCGACGTTTACGATCGTTGACCAGCGGATGGTCGTAGCACTTGGTGAAGCCACGCTGGTCCAGGAGATTCATACCCAGGGGGCGCCGCCCACATTGATAATCAGTCGCTACTGGCAACCACCAGGGCAGCCGCTGACGCCAAAGCTACTCGACGATCTGGAGGATTGGGTCCGCGCCGAGCTTAAATCGACCGGCTATCCCTGTCCTACGGTGACCTCGAGGGCGAATATCGAGACCGGTCAAATCACTGTTTCGATGGTGGCGGGTCCAAAGCAGGTGATCGCGGCGATCGAGGCCGACGATGTGCCGGGAGTCGATCCGGGTGTGATCCGGCGTAACGATGCCTTTCATATCGGCGACGAATTTAATAATGACTGGCTTGGTTTGACCGCGAATCGGATCACCCGCAAAGACCTGCTACTTAGCACCCACTTTTTTGCTCGCTGCACACCTGCTGGAGCCATGGTGACGCAAAAGTCGATTCCCGGCTTGCCGCGCCAGGCCACGGCGGGATTTGGCTACAACACGGAGCGTGGACCCCTGGCACGCGCAACCTTTCACAATAGTCGCCTTGATCGCACTGCGTCGTCTTACATCCTTAACTTGCAGCTGTCGCAGCGACTGCAGAATTTCACGGCTAGGGGCGAATGGTACTTGCTGCGCGAGCCGACTCGGTTTCATATCGAGCCCATGTTTCAGATCCAGCGTGCTGATGAAAATAGCTTTGAAGCGCGATCGGGCAAAATTCGCCTGGCGCCGGCGTCCACGTTTGACAACGCCACCTACGGTGTGGCCTTTGCCTTTGGCCCGGCGCTGGAACTGGTGCGGACCATCCGTGGCGACGGCCCGGTCTATTCGCATATCGTCGCGCTTGATGGTGAAGCGCGCTTGATGACGCATGACTTTGAGTACTATCATCCAACGCCCCGGTCGGGATACGCCTTTGGTCTCGGCAGTACGTTGGCGATGCGGGCGCTGGGTTCTGGGGTAGATTTTCAGCGCCTGATGTTTGATGGGCAAGCGCTGTGGAACGTTCGTAACTTAGCGCCACCGTTGGTCGTGTTGGGAATGCGTGGATCGGTAGCGTCAACCGTAATCGGTGCGGGACCTGAGCACTTAGCGCAATTGCCGCCGATGTATCGACATTTTCTCGGTAGTTCGACCAATATGCGTGGCTTTGCCCGGGAAGCTTTGCCGACTGGCGGCAAGGGGGCATTGACCGCTGCCTATCTTGGCTTGGAGGCGCGTCTTGCGGCGGGCTTGCCGGCCGGACTTCAGCCGCTGCTCTTTTATGATTTGGGAAAGACCGGGCGGACATCCCTGCAGCTCGATCGGCCGCTGTATTATTCGCCTGGCCTTGGCATGCGTTGGCAGTCACCGCTTGGTTCTCTGCGGTTGACTGCCGCGCGTGGCATGGTCGCGCATGCGTCTGCCGACGAGCGTCGCGGCCTCGAGAGGTGGGTTTTCTATCTGAGTTTTGGCGAGGAGTTTTGATCATGCGGCGAGCATTGAAAACCCTTTCCGTGGTGTCTGCTGTAGTAGCATCGCTAGTGGTGGTCCTGGTTGGCTTGGTGGTGGCAGGATTTCTTTGGCCGTCGCTTCTGCTGAACGCGGTAAGTTTACGCGTCGCTGCGGCCATGGCTGCGACCCAAGGTATTTACCTGCAATGGGATCATGCCGAAGTGCATGCCACCAGCCAGCACACTTGGATTAAATCGCTTGAACTGCGGTTAACTCATGTATGCGCGCAATTGCCCGCCTATCACCTGTCGACCTGTTTACCCGAGGTCTATGCGGCTGTTTCAGTCGATGTTCATCCTGATCATCTGCGTGTGGTTAACGTTGGTCCTGTAAGGTTGATTGGCCAGCAATTGGCGCTTGGTCCGATGCCGGACGACGTGGATGCGAATCCCTCGCCTATTGACTGGGCACGCATAGCCCGTCCCCTCTGGCTTAGAGGCACGCAGTTGCAGGCGGTGCAGATCGAGTGGCAAGAGGTTAGTGTGCAGGGATCTGGGTGGCGTGTCGACGGAGGCGTGCAGCTGCGAGTGACGCCGCTGGCGCCGGATCAGCCGTCGTCTGTTACACCCTCGAGTGCCGACATTTCCTTGCACATTGCGCCGTTTTGCTTGCGACAAGGGCCGGTGACCCTGGATGGTTGCGTCGGCGCAGGCGACGCGAAGGTGCGCTTGGCGGTGATCAACGACCAGTTTACCTTGACGCAGCTCGGCCCCCTAGACGTCAAAGCCAGTACGCTTAGCTTGAGATGGCCTGACCAGGGCGCGGCACCTGCGTCAGGGCCGCAATCGTCACAAGCGCAGAACACAACGTGGACTTTGCCACCTGTGCTGCAATTTGCGCGCTTTCTGCCCATGCGGATCCAGGTGGACGCTTGGCAGCTGCAGCGCGGGACTTTGGCGGTTAGCGGTGGATTGGATGTGAACCTGGTGCAGCAAGGCGAGACCTTGGTGTTGGGTGCGAAGCTCGGCAAATCCTGTGCCGAGGAGAGTTCTTTGGGCATGCATGGCTGCTTCGCGAAGGTGCAGGGTGAGGTTACTGCTGCATTGCGCGGAGGGATCTTGAGCCTAGCTCAGGTTGGCCCCTTAGAGGCGCTGGGTGGCGAGCTGCGGATCAAGCGAGACGCGGTGCCGAAGCCGGCTGCTGCGACGAGCAGTTCGTTTAACTTAGGCGATGCGCTGAGTCCAACCTCATCGTTAGTACCGGCGTGGCTGCAGAGCGCTCATTTAGCACCGGTGCGTGTCGAACTAGGTCCAATTGATCTCGTTCAAGACGATCGTCATATCATCGGTGGTGTGACGCTTGAGGGTCAACCGATTGGTGATCGTGCGCAGTGGCGCTTAGATGTGAATGGCAAGGGTGACGGTAAAGGTCCGTTGCATACCGCAGTCGCTGACGTGCGGCTGACCAGCGGGCAGGGTCATTTTTCTGGGCCTTGGAGGTTGCAGGCGCAGGGGCTTGCGACCTTGAACGAAGGCGGCGAGGTGGTGGTCAAGGCGACGACGCGCAATCTGGCACCAGGGGTGGTGGAGTTTCATCTCCAAACCGCGACGAAGAAGGAGGAGCAACGTGCAGTCGCAGATCTTGCCGGTACACTTAATGAGCGCGGAGTCTCGGCCGAGTTAGCGGGCTCGCTTGTTGGCGTCGTGCCAAACGTCCAACGCCTAACGCTCGATGCATGCCGGATCAACCTTGGCTGGCATCATGCATGGCCCGATCAAGGTCAGCTCGATCTTGGCTGCGGTGTAGGCATTCTCCTCGAACGCTTGCCGCACCAAGACGAGGTACCTCTGGATTGGCCGTCGTCGATTAAGCTGCAGCTTTCCGCTGCCGTTAGTACACCCCTGCCGCCGTCTACAGCAGGTGCGGTCCAGGGGGCGTTGCGCCTGGACTTGGTGCCGATCACGACGCGCGAATTCACGGCCACTAGCACTACGGCCTTGACGGTGAGTGGAGACCTTAGTGCTTTGCCACATAGTTTGCATATGTATGTCGATTCAACCACGGACTTGAACATTCCGGACTTTGGCGCTCTGGTCAAATCCCTCGGCGCTAGTAAATATGCCGTCCCCGCGCCGCTTAACGCACTTCGCGGCAACATCTGGACGCAGGTCCGAGGCAGTGGTGACCTAGGTAACGGCGGCATCGAGGTGCCGTTGACGTTAGGGTCTCGGCTGAAGTCGGGTGAAGCTGGCAAAGACGACGTCCAACACCTAGATACCAACATCGTCGGAATGCTTCACTTGGATCCATTGGGCGATGCGGTGGCACCCCAGCTGGAGGTGAAGGCGGAGCTGAGCGACGTGCAGCTGGCGCTGCCTCGCATCACTCTGGCAGACGGCGCGGCACCGCAATTGTTTCCGGATAAGCGCATGCGTTCGTCGAAGGCGGCGCGTGCTGAGGCGGTGTCGCGAGGCGTCCTCGAAAACCAACATCCGGATATTCTCGTAGGACCTCCGGCGCCCGCAGCTCGGGAAGCGTTTAAGTATCAGGTCGAGGTGACATCACCGCGGACAAACCCCGTGCATCTCGTGTCGAATCTGGCGAAGGCACCGATCCCCATCGCCGTCGCGGTCACTGCAGGCAGCGACACAGCGCCTCGGGGCCATGCTCTGGTTCGAGAGTTCCCACTCAATCTGTTTCGGCGGCAAGCCTATGTCGACCGCTTCGACCTTGAGTTCTTGAGTCCGCAGGCGGCGCCGACGATCGATGGCAAACTCAGGGTCGAATACACCGATTACACCATCACGATTCTGATCCTCGGTACCCTGAAGGCTCCTCAGGTCGTACTGAGTAGCCAGCCGCCGCGACCGCAAAACCAGCTGATTGCCGTCCTGCTTTTTGGTAAGGAGATGAACGAGCTTGACGATGATCAGCTGAAGTCGGTCGACAATTTCGGTGGCGCAGCAGCCGATGGCGCCTTAAGCTTGGCTTCGATGTACCTGCTCGCTTCGACGCCAGTGCAGAGCGTTGGCTATAATCCGCAGAGTCATGCCTTTACCGCCAAGATTACCATCGGTAAGGGGACCTCCGTGAATATTGGCTCTGACCTTGGTGATTATCAAAAGCTTGGGGTACAAAAGCGACTAGCGCGCGATTGGTCCGTCGAGACCTATATTGAGCGTAATACCGATGCTGATAGCGATGCTGTGACGGCCTTGCTCGAATGGAGCCGGCGCTTTTAATGGGAGATGTTTAGCTATGACGACCGCCCTTGCTGCCGCCTTTAAAACCATTGTCGAGGCGCGACGCTCGCATCGGGTGTTTGATCCGCATGCGCCTTTTGATGGCACTGCAGTGGAGCGCAGCTTGACCCTTGCTAGCTACGCCGCCAACAGCAGCAACCTGCAGCTGTGGGGCTTCTACCGGGTGCGGAGCGCAGACAAGCTCAAGCTTCTGGCCGATGCTTGCCTCGGTCAGAAAGCGGCGCGGTCCTCGCGCGAGATGGTGGTGTTTGTCACTCGTCGCGATCTTTGGCGGTCCAGAGCGCAGTTTATGGCGACGCACCTACGTCATGTGTTTGCCCCGGATATCGGACCAGAGCAGCAACGCATCCTCAGCTACTACGAAAAGTTGATTCCCTTTCTTTATTTGAACGATCCCTTTGGCATTCTGGGTTATGCCAAATATCTGACGATGCAGTTAGTCGGCCTGTTCAGACCGATGGTTCGCCAGGTGCGCAGCCAGGATCTGGATATCGTCGTGCATAAGAGCTGCGCTCTGGCCGCTCAAACCTTCATGCTCGGCATCAAGGCGGAAGGCTACGACACCTGCCCTATGGAGGGTTTTGACAGCCGTTTGGTGAAAAAGTTGCTTGGCCTGCCTAGCGGCGCTCAAATTAATATGGTCGTGGCGGTTGGACCAGTCGCTGCGACGACTCCGGAGCCGCCACGCATTCGTGTCGCGGAGCGCGAAGTGGTGTTCACCGTTTGACTTCAAATATCCAGCATGGACTCGGCGCTCACCGAGACTTGGCGTTTTTCCCTTGGCCGGCGCAGATCCCAGACGATGCGTGTGCGGTGTGGCTTTTCGACCTTCGGCGCGTCGCCGGGCGTGCCGGCGGGGGGCGTGTAGCCAAGTGCTCGCATCGCTTCTTCCAGGGTCCGCCTGATGCGTGACTTGCTCGGGACTGCTGGTTCCATTGTTGGACTCCTCCTCTAAACTTAATTGGCCTCGGCTAAGTTGCCATCGACGGGTAGTGGCTGCGACCTCGCGATGATACCGGCCTTGGCCAAGCTGTTGACTCGGGACACCAAGTTAGGGAGCGGGCTGCTTTTACAGAAAACGTCTACCGCCGCTTTGGGCAGGGCAACGCCCGGAGCGTGTGTCGTCTCGTCGGCCGCCAGTAGCACGGGCAGCCCTGGGAAAAAAGCCCGGGCGTATTCGACGATTTCGCGTCCTTGCAGCGGCCCAATCAGGGTATCGGCCAGGAGCACGTCGCAGTCGCCAAGATAGCCGATGGAACCTAGGTCCGCTAAGGTACGTTTAGTGATGACCTCAATACCCGAGGCGGCCGCAAGGGTGGCAAAGCTGCGGCTAAAATCGAGATCCTCGCTCATGAACAGGACTTTGATCCTTGGGCGCATGGAATTAGGCATGGGGGCCTCCGATACTTTAACGATGGGACGAGATGCTGTTTACCCATAGTAAGTAAAAAGCAGCGATGGTCAAGGCACTAGCCAATTGTGATTGTACGCTAAATCCGCTGGTGCCCGGTAAAATTCTTATAGCCCCCTGAAATCCAAGTGATTATAGATGGTTGTTTAGACTCGGGTGGACTGCGGCGGAGGCTCAGGTAAAAAAAGCTGGGCGTGGACATTAAGTGGCCGTATACCTCATGCAACTCATCCTTTTTTGCGGAGCTTTTCATGAAAAGTGTGGTTGCTCTACTCGTCAGCGCCTTTACTTTCATCTCGTTTAACGCTCAGGCCGGCATCAGGACCGACGACTCTGCGAACCAGTTGGTGGTTGCGGCGGAGCATCCGACGGCGGCGTTGGTGCTTTTTCCAGGCGCCTATCTCGACCCGAAGCAATATAGCGCCTTGGCCGAGGCCATCGTCTTGCGTTCGTCGGGGGAGGTTGCGGTGTTTGTGCCGCACTTCACCGGCAAGATTGCAAACCCCATCGAAGCCCAGGGCCGCGTTCAGGCAGCCATCGACTTTCTTCGCAGTGAAGGCGTTGCGCAGCCCAACACCAGGGTTTTTGTCGGCGGCCATTCTGAGGGTGGCATCATCGCCACTTTGGTGCCAGAGGCATTAAAGCTGCCAGGCTTGATTCTACTTGGTAGTTATCTGCCACATACGATCGTGATCGGCAAGCAGCTTAGCACCTATCCTATCCCGACGTTAACCCTAGGCGGCGAGCTCGATGGCTTGACCGGCCTGAACTACTTGGCGCGGGAATTTGCCACGCTGCAGCTTTTGGCTGCCAAGGATGCCGGCGTTTTTGGCAGCAAACCGGTCGTGGTGCTGCCAGGAGTTAGCCACATGCAGTTTGCTGATGGCGCGGCGCTTCAGGGTGACAGTATCAAGCCGGAGCAAAGTTTAACCGCCTCGCATCAGGCCATGGCCGAAGTCATCGTCGACTTTATGGCGCTACAGACTCGACTATCTAGCGTTGAGTCTCAAGTCGCGCTGAAGGCCTTAAAGGGGCAGGTTGTGGCCACGCAGTCGCTGCTGCTGCCTTACGCACTGGCCTCTAGTGCCGAACCTAAAGTCTGCAGCGATCTGCAAAAAGCCGCCACTGTATGGGTCGATGCCCAAGCATGGGGCCATATTAACATCGAATCAAAGATCTACCGGCATGGATCTGAGGATCTGGCTTTTATCTTGGATAAGTCCTCGGTCGCGCAAGATGGCCAGTTTTATGCCTTGCACCTGCCGATGTTGATCGACGACGAGGTCGATGTTGCCGACATCTCAACGGATCACTTCCTGTCACCGCGTTCCCTCTTTTGCAAAATGCGTTCAGCCGCCAAATTGGCCGAGGAAACAGGATTTGCCGTGCAACACTCTGGTCTAAACTGCGCCGAGCTCAATGCTAAGGTGATTGTCGATACGCTAGCGACGCTGACCAATCCGCAGCAGCGAGCACGCTTGGCAGCGAAATACGGCGATGTTTCCACTTGGACATCGGTGAGCACGAGCGACGACACGGCTCATTCACTGCAACTAGGTCCGTTGCGCATTCGCAGCGAAAGGGAACGTATTGGTCCGAAATGGGTGTTCGGCGGTTTCAGCTTTGGCAAGTCTACGGACAATGCATGGCATCTAGACACGGTTGAGCTGGTGACGGGTAACGAGGCATTAGGGAAATTCGCTGGTGCCAACTACTGTAAGGTGATCGCTCCAGCCCGCGTCGTCGAATGGGCCACGGTATTTGGCTTGAAGTAAGTTAAAATCTGCCGCCGCGGGACCGCTAGCTTTAAGGTTAGCGGTCCAGCAGCGGCTTCAACAATTTCAGCTTGTCTTGGTTTAGTGCTCGCCAGCTGGAGTCTGAGTAGAGGCCGCCGGTGTCCCCAGAGTTTTGGTTCATGGCCCAATAGAAGAAGTTGGGGATGTTTTTTTGTTGGATATACGCAACGAAAGCATCGTTCCAAGTCTTGTCGAGGCCGACGTAGGTGCCGCCGAATTCGCCGAAGGCGAGGCAATAGCCCTGGTCTTTTAAGTAGCCAAAGTGCTCATCCCAGATCGCCGCCATATTGCCAGGGAAGCCAGGGACATTGAAGTAGGACTGGCTGTATACCGAGGGCCCGTAAACATGCGGCGAAAATACCAGGCGTGACTGGGGAATATGTGGGGCGTTGGTCGCGGCTTCAAACAGGTTTTCGCCCCAAAAAGGGTTGTTGGTCGTTTTGCTGTCTTTGCCGCCAATACCCTCCATAAACACCAGAATGTTCGGGTTGGTTTTGAGGACGGTCTCAGCACCACGGCTAGCCATTCCAAGCCAGTCGTTCCAGCTGAGTCCAAAGGGCTCATTAAATAGATCGATTCCAATGACGTTGCTGTGGGCTTTGGCGATGGTGGCAAGAGTCTGTAGGTCCTTTTGCCATTTATCCTCAGTATAGGTTGCACATCCCGAAGCCGCGACACCAGGCCCTGGTTTGTCGGTGAAGTAGCGGTTTTTACCGCAGTTATGCATATCCAAGAGGACTAGCATACCCTTGGACGCAGTGTAAGTTAAGAAGTGATCGATTTCTTCGGGGATCGATTTAAAGCCATCGAAGGCTGGTGTCGTCGGGTCTAGTGACTCAGGTGCAAGTGGTAGGCGCCATGCATTAAATCCGAGCGATGCCATCTCGTCGATGAAGCTCTCCATGCTGCGACCGGTCCAAAGGCCGGCTAATTTTAGGCTGATATTGGTTTGTCCCGAAGAATCCGGACTAGCACCCTCAAGGCCAAACCAGTTGACCCCTTTGACGATGATTTTGTTGCCACGGTTGTAGATGTCTCCGCCTTGGATATAGAACGATTGGTTGCGATTGACGCAGTAACCGCCGACGTCGTCAAAGCCCGACTTAACACGGCCATCAGCGCCGAAGCATTTTGCCGAAGGCTCAAGACCTCCGGTCGCGGGGTCGGGTCCGCTTGGCAGCGGGTTGGTGGCAGGGGTGTTAGGGGGAGTGTTAGCGGGAGTGCCGCCCGCATTGGCTGTTGGTGTGGTTTGGTTCATCTTGCAAATTGCAATGTTGGTTTTGAATTCCGGCGTGTTGATCAAGTAGTCGCGCTTCGTCGCGTCATCACAGGCTCTATATAAGGCGGTGCCAGCAGCGTCGGTATAACTAAGAGAGATATGGTAAGTACCTTGCGCGACCATCACACTGGGGTTGGATGAGGCGTCGGCCTTAAACTGATCACGGCGAAAGGTCTGCGCCACAGTCTTGTGGTCGCCGTCGATGCGTTGCAAGGAGATTGCAACGTTCGCCCAGTCAGGATCGCCGGCTGCAGCTTTATAGTCTGCGATCTTAAAGGCGCTGAGATAAGTGCCGGTCCCAGGTCGCCCAATTTTATTGGTGGTATGGCAACCAACGATGCCGGCGCTAAGGCTAGATAGGAAATAAAACAGGTTTACTCGCATGCTATCTCCTGCTTGGCATCTGCTGTAAGTCGCAATCTGGTCGGATTCCACATGCGCGTCGAATTAAACATTAAGCAAGGGTCGTGCCGATTTGATGATGCAAAGTAAGTGCTCATAAATAATCAAAAAAATATCTGATCAGGGGTCGATTTGGGCGCGCGTTGCGCATCGGATGCTCGCTCGTATGTCCAATGCACAGGCATTGTCTAATCTATCGACAGTTCATTTCATTCGACGTTGCACCAGTGTGGCCGAAGGCGATTCCTGCAATAGACCTTTGTCAAGTTGACTCTAGGTCTGCTACAATCACTGATAGACCGATTTTTTAAAATATTAGACCGCGCTGATGAAGCGCCTGGGCGTGGCTGTGCCACATTGCTCGGCTGCAGAATCTGCGTCTCATTAGGGGAAAGCCACATGCGCAACATGTTCCTACCTTATTTGGCCTTATGCCTTTTTTCGGCTGCAACCCTCGCGGCTCCTGCCTTTGCTGCTGTCCCCGTGGTACCCCCGTCTGAGCATTCGGTGGAAAGAAATGCAGCCCCACAGGCACGGATCGCATCTTCCGTGGAATCGGGTTATGTTTCAACCAATGGCACGCAATTCTTCTTGGATGGCCAGCCCTTCTATTTTCAGGGCTCAAACTTCTATCGTTTGGGCCTCATTGATCGTCAGACCGACAACGAAGTCTACGACATCATGCGTCAGTATAATGAACGTGGCATCCGCGTCGTTCGCATTTGGGGCTTTTCCTGTGGTGATCAGAGCAGGCAGGCGATGCTCAAAAGCGTTAGCAAAGACGCAGCGACCTACGATGAGGGCGCACTTCGCCGCCTAGACTTGGCGATCGATGCAGCCCGCACTTATGGACTAAAGGTCATACTTCCCTTGGTGAATTACCAAGCTGAGTACTGTTCGATGAGTTGGTGGGTCAAGCAGGTGACTGGCGACAGCGATCTTCACCAGTTCTATTCCGACCCGTTCGTCCGCAAGGCATTTAAACACCACATCGCCACCTTACTCCGCCGCGAAAACACCATTTATCAAGCGCATCGCGGCGAACATCGAAGCTACAGCGATGATCCGACGATCATGGCCATCGAGTTGACCAACGAGCTGCACACCGAGGATGACTACGAATTAAGCCACGGCGGGACACCAGGTGATTTGGTCTACCACTGGCTTGCTGAGATGTCGCAGCACGTGCGCTCACTGGACCGAAACCATCTGATTTCGAGCGGCGAAGAAGGCTACAAAGCGAGTCCATCGACCCAGGAGGAAGCCTCCAAGCACCCCTGGCTGTCAAACGGCAGAAAGGGCATCGACTTTTCCCGGAATTTGAGCCTCGCGACGATCGATTTTGCCACCATCCATCCCTATCCGGGCAACTGGGGCATTCCGTCCAGCGATATCGACTGGTTTCTAACAAACTTCATCACCGACCGGGCCAACATAGCCCACGGTATGGGCAAACCGATCGTTTTAGAAGAAACCGGGTTTAGCTTTCACGAAAATCCGCACCTAGGCTACATAGAAAATCCAGGCAAATATATGGCCATGATGTACAAGACCGCGAACAAGGCCGGCTACGCTGGTACCATGGCCTGGGAGGTGGTGCCGCCGGGTAGCGAGATCGGTGATTACGTCTTCGATTTCAATTCGCCGATTGCGCTAAGCATCTTTCAGCAGATTGGTTATATGTCTAAGCGTCAGCCGTAGGATTAAGGCGGGCGGGGCAGTGGTGACTGACTAGTATGGCTATGGGCGTGCTCCTTCGAGTCTACGACCCATAGGATATTGCTATTTGAATGAGTCTTCAATTCGGTGCTTCTGTCGCGCGTTGATTGGCCCTTGAGCATTGGATCAGTGGGTCACATGAAAAATATCAGAGCTCTGCGGCCTGACTAAGGAGTTGGCGGTGTCCTGTTTTTTTGTTTAAGGACTAGACGATGCTATAGGCGCGGGATTACGACGCGCTGCGGATTGATCGCTAAATGGAATGAAAAAGGTTAGTTACAAGCGAGCATTGGCTGGGCTTTAGCGGGGAAGAATTGGCATGGAGCATGCATCAAAGTGAATGCGTGAGTTCCTCCTTACCTCCTTTGATGAGCCTGGTCAGCCTTTAGTGGATTGACTGGGCTCAGCTTTTTTGGGGTGGGTTGTTTAGTTTGGATGGCCTGAGGGCCAGGTGAGGGCCAAACTTTTTATCGAACGCGGTTGATGCTGACGACGTTGGACGCCTCAGATAGGAACGTGGCACCTTATAGTAGACTTCGCCAATATGCTAGATGTTCACCTGGGCGATGGGGCACCCCTCCAGAGGCAGGCAATGAGGCTTGCAGTATGCCTATGTAGCCCGCTCGGGATGAACAGGCCGGTCGATGCAACCGCGGAGATTTTCGGTGAGCAAGGTTCTCTGGACCTGGACACATCGACTTTGTGGCTGAAATAGGGCCGTGCGGCCAGAGGGGGGTCTGAACAACGATCAATGCCCCTCAGCGTTCCGGGATATACACTACTGTCGAATCGTTGGACATTGCTTTGGATTGCAACTATCTAATAATATTAACGATAGGCTCGCATCTTGCTCCGGCTGGCATTTTGCATGGGTGAAGTGAATTCGGAAAAATATAATGAATTTTTCGGAATCTTGTGTTAAGTTTTTCACTGCCGTGCCGATAAGGAGATGTGCCCATGGAGACCATTACCGAAACCGAGCGACTGAAGGAGCCGTCGAAAATGTCAGCGAAGCAGCTCGCCCGGCAGTTTACTGGTAAAGATCTGATTGTTCATTGCACGGAGATCCTAAGCATTCGTCCAACGATGTTGGCGGGACTTCTCGACGTCACGGAAAGAACGCTGACCAATTGGGCCGATCTTGCCGAAGCGATCCCTAATCAAGGAAAGTTTGACCGCCTCCGCACTCTCTATGCCATCGTCTGCCTAGCCCAGGAGGCCGGCATAAAAGGGCGTGTGATCTTGAACCTTTTGAACGAGTCTATCCCAGATGACCAGGATCAGAAGTCGCTCTTATACTACGTCGTTGACGAACCAAACAATAAACTGGTTCCTGCGGTTGCCTCGCAAGTGATTGCGTCATTTAAATAATTGCAGGGGAAGAAGCGTGGAGCCGACTACCTGGGAAGACTTCAGCACCCTGTCTGATTACCAGCGGTGGGTTGAGGCTGGTGGAAATCGCCAGAACAAATTCACATTCAAAGTCGGTGTCTTTGACAAGAATCGATTCTCTTTTGACCAACTGGGCCACTTCTTTCACGCCTTCGTCCCTGATCCACCAGCGGATAAAAAGGCGGGGGCAGTAGTTTCGGTGTTGGGCATTCATACGCACAACTCCGTGATGCTATCGGCGGAGAATTTTTTCGAAGCCCCAAAGGCATTCGTTCGCCAAGGCGATATCTTTGAACACCTCGAAGACGCTGGATTTCCTGTGACGACGATATATTCGCCTACGCATTGGGTTGTGTTAAGTCAGACGTGTACTACTGACCACGATGTGTTTTGCTCGGTCGCCCCAGCCTTTGCTGAACACGAACTTTTGCCGCTCCTTGACCTGCTGGGCGTCAAGAAGCCGAACCCACCCGATGCCGTCCGCAATAACAGGAAGCCTAGGCTTTTGGCGATGCCGCCTAGCGACCTTTTGACACAAGACTCTCGCCTGATTGTCGACCTTGGGCAGACTTTCACCATGGAAAGCAAGAAACTCAAAGCAAACGCTCCCAAGGCCAGTCTCACCTTTCCGGGGAACGCCTACCTGTCGTGTCGAATGGCTATGTTCTTGTTCCGTGATGTACTGGGTTGGGACGATGGACGTCTGACAAAGGCATTTCAACCAGCCCCTAGCAAATAGTGTTTCAGCACTCCCGCGTGCGACAGCAGATTGCGTACGTGGTCGAAATCGCTATCGGTATCTTAGTCGTTGGAACAAAATCATTTGGTGGTGACGATCTTCCGCAACTTTCTGACATCGACTGCAATCATGTCCGCAAGTGCAGGTCGGGACTCGCTTCTGCTGATTAAGGCATGAAATCTATCAGATTCCTCGTTAGGCTGCCGCCAGCTTTGCTGGCGGTGGTTGCCAACACCTCCTTGGTTAACCGCTAGGGCCAACGGCCTCAACTCCCCAGCACCTTCCACCTGTTCGACCCAACGCCTTGGGATCGCCTCAATGCCGAGCAGAGTACCTATGATCGCTCCGCAGATGGACCCAGTGGAGTCTGAATCGCCACTATGGCAAACCGCCGCAAGCACTGCCGCTGAATAGTCGCCTTGGTGCCGAAGAGCACAGAAGATCGCGACTGCCAGAGCTTCTTCAGCGACCCAGCCACCGCCAATGGCAGCGATGCAATCGTGGTCAGGAAGACCGCAGTCGACCAGATCGAGTGCTTGATAGACCTTGCCGAGAGTGCCTTGGCTGGAACGCTAGTTCTATAAACAATTAGTGGATTGATCGGGCTCAGATTTTTTTAGGTGAGTTGTTTAGTTTGGATGGCCTGAGGGCATGCCCCGTCGGTGCGGCGGCATCCAAATGTGAGCATTGCTCAATTGGGAACCTGCGTTTTCGTGGTACTCGGCATGGCTGTCGGCATGACACCTGCGATAGGCAAGCCCTCCACGACTTTGGAGGCATTATGAGTAGCGACCAGACCAAGTGCGACGAATGTGGAATCAGCAGCCCGAATCCGGCAGAGAATACGACCCGGCCGTAAATTCGAAAGACGTTCCATGCTTCCAGTAAACAAGCGGATACGGTTTACAGTAAACTCGCGAAAGGTTGTTGTTTGTTAACCGAATGCCATTGACTGCCGATATGGAGCATGTGGCATTACGCGGTCGTTAAGGTGTTCTACAGCCTCGGCGCGGCGTTTGCCAAAGCAACTTGGACAAAAGCCGCGGCGCTTACAGCTATATGGCACAGCCGTTTCATAGTCACCGCTCGGGCAGACAACGCCGCAGAAGGACATTTCCTACAGCCCTGTGGGATCGACTTGCGAGTTGGCTGGAGAATCTAGCGTTAGCGTCGTTAGGAAGGCTTGCAGCGTCGAGACCTTGCGCAGATTCGTAAAAAGCTGATGTCAAAAAATTCTGACCTGAGTCCGAGCCAGAGCAGTCGAGATAATAAGAGCGTGTTGGTTAAAGTCGGACGAGCAGCCGCGGTCACGGTGCGCGTGACCGCGGCGATTTTCGCTTAGAATGACAAAAAGCGGGTCCCTCGATGATCATTCTCCAGTAACTTATGGCTCACGGATGAGATAGGAAATTTGATCGTTGAGTTCCGCGCCGACATATTCGACGTTGCCTTTGAAAGTTTTGCAGGTGTTTTCTGCAAAGCTAAACCGAGGATCATTGGCAGAGTGCCGACAGGCTTTCAAGCTCATACCCTCCGGAATTTTGAGAGAAGAAATACGGTCGTTCCATGCCCTAAGGGGCGTATTACACTTGCCACAGAAAAAATAATATGTGTCGCCCTGATAGTTCAAATTTCTGTAGCCCGTGGTACACGTCGGAATTGTCTTGACGCATTCACTTATCATGGCGGCCTCCTCTTTTTTGTCGTCTATAGCACTGACTACGGCCCCAATTGTCCCCGCAGGCACCCCCAAAAACCCCGCCGCAAACCCCGCTGTAAATAACGCGGAACCCAAGACGGACGTTACCATTAATGGACCAATTACCGGTATCCAGAAAAATGCGGATGCAGCAATACATGCTGCAACTGCACCAAGACTAGCTTTGGTACCAGTACTCATCAAGCCAAGGTTTGTATTGGTAGTCACTAATGTGTCGGGGCCAACCTCGCCATCGGCGACTAGTTGCGGAAAAAGCGAGGACAATGATTTGATGTTTTGAATCTTTGACATGTCGACGCCCTCACTCGTCAGGATTTCACGCAATCTGCGCTTATCGGGATCCGCCGCCAATTTACGCAGAGTCTCGCGCATGGGGCCGTATTTCTGTCCGTCGATGACCATGACATCCGGCGCGTCGCCAATCTTATCGAGCATATTTTTAGCAAAATCAGCACGCGTCATGTCGAGGATCTTTTCCAGCTCCTGCTGAAACCTCTGCCGATCGGCCCCGTCAATGGCTTTAGCCCACCCGCTCGTCGAAACACCGCCATCACCTCCTGTCAAGACTTGTGATTCTGAACTCCGGTTGGACTTACAGCTTACGGCGCAAGCGAGATTAACACCTAGTACCCCTAGAGCCATAATTCTCAACATTTTACGCACGATGAATCTCCCTATCCCGAGTTGATAATACGATCACAAGTCTCCGATGATCTCTCTAGGTCCGACCACCAAACGTATTTGTCTGAAAGACTACGTTGACAGCTGTTTAAGTGTGACACGACCTAAGTATGTGATCAACTTTGGGGCCTATCATTTTGACATAAAATCGCGAGCGAAAAGCGTCATCGCAAAAAGCTGTCTAGACAATGGGGGTCCACTTTAATCATTCCATACTTCTTCAACTTTGGTGGCTTTACTAGAGCTCGTTAATCTCAACACGGTGAATTCACAGGTTCTCAGAATCTTTTCTGAAGTTATTGTCAAATGGTGTGGATCGAAAATGTTAGGCAGCCATCGGGATCTAAGCTCGAAGGGCGGATGGTGGTAGCGCCCCCTGCTATCAGCAGCGAGCACTCCACCCATTTTGTGGTGATTTGAGAGTGATATCTTATGGTATCGTCCGCAACGACCGCGACGCTGCCAATGGTGGAAGCCGCTCGCCATCATCCGGCCCGCACTGAGTCCATAGGTGTTCCCGATGTCCGCAAGTCCCAGCACCCCGCCACAAGCCACCGCGCCGGATCAAATCTCCGTCGCGACCAGGCTCGGCTGGGTGTCGTTTTTCAACGACTGCTCGAGTGAGGTCATCGCTCGGGCGATGCCGCTACTGTTGACGTCTGGACTAGGTATGAGTCCAACCTTCGTCGGTGCCATTGAGGGCGGTGCTGAGGCCATCAGCATCCTTTTAAAGGGCTTTTCTGGCTGGATCTCGGACCGGATGCCCTCGCGCAAGCCACTGGTGGTGCTTGGCTATTCGCTCGCTGTGCTGTCGCGAGTGTTTTTGCTGGCGGCACATTTGCCCATTTGGTTTGGCTTGGCACGAATCTTAGACCGAACCGGCAAAGGTCTGCGCTCTGCACCCCGCGATGCCATGATTGCGGACGGAGCGGCTAGCGGGATGAGTGGTAAGGCATTCGGCATTACCCGCTTTCTTGACGCACTCGGTGCGATCACGGGAATCACCGTCATCTTGGCGATGGGGCTAGGTGACGGTCCGGTCACGGAGGTTTCCTTTAGGCGACTCGTTCTCGCGGCAGTCCCTTTTGGTGTCCTATCGGTGCTCTTCTTGATCGTCGCGGTACCAAGAATCACGCGCGTGACCAAGACGAAAGCAACACTGTCTTGGCATGTACCGGTCGAGGTGCGCGGCTACCTGGCGGCGGTGGGTGTTTTTGCATTGGGTAATAGCAGCGACGCCTTTTTGGTGCTAAAGGCGCACGAGCTTGGCTTTTCCTTTCGAGCCATCTTGCTGATGATGCTGTGCTTCAACGCTCTTGCGGCTGCCCTTGCCGTACCGGTTGGCAAGCTAACGGACAAAATTGGCAGGATTTCAGTCCTTGCCTTTGGCTGGCTGGTCTATGCTGCGGTTTATGCGCTGTTTGCCAGCGTTCAATCGATGCCGGCATTTGCGCTGGCACTGTTTGTCTACGGTGCATTTTATGGCTTCACCGAAGGCACGGAAAAGGCTCTGCTCGCAGACATCCTGCCGGTTGAGAAGCGAGGCACTGGCTTTGGCTCCTTGCAGTTAGTCCTCGGACTTGCCGCATTGCCCGCAAGCGTGATCACTGGGTGGCTGATGACCACTTATGGCTCACGACTTGCGTTTAACGTCGCCGCAGGATTTGCAGGGATCGGCGCCTTATGGTTGCTGCTTTGGTGGCGCGCATCCGGACGCCGTCAAATTCTCAATGCTCGAGCATATCCAGCAGCGGCTGATCCTTAGGCGTGACAAAATTGATCACCAGACCGTTGCGCCCGGCGCGGGCCGTACGACCAACGCGGTGGAGATAATTATCCATCTGGTACGGCATGAAATAGTTGATGACCCGACCCACGTGCTCGACATCAAGGCCGCGGGAGGCAAGGTCGGTTGAGATCAATAAGTCGACTTGGCCGTCGCGAAAGGCTTTGAGATTGGCCCGGCGTTCCAGTTTGTCCATGGAGCCGCGATAGATCAAACAGGAACGCTTGGTGGCCTTTAAATCTTCGGCCAGCTGGTCGCACTGTTCGCGGGTATTGGTGAAGATCATCGTGCCACCGCTGGCCGACTCTTTTAGGATGCTTTCGAGTACCGGTAGGCGCTTACCGTCTACGACGGGGCGGTTTTGCGTCGTGAGAGTTGGCACCACCCGGTGGCTGCCGCGACTGCGTAGGACTTCGGCGCCGCTAAAAACCTCTGCCATCAGCTGTTGCACCGCTGGTGGTACGGTGGCGGAAAACAGGGCAAGCTGGCAGCCTGGAGCGCAGGCTGCGGCGATTTGCTTTGAATCGGGCAAAAAGCCTTGGTCGACCATTTGGTCGGCTTCGTCAAAAACCAACAGTTTGACATCACTCAAGTTGATTAAGCCGCGATCGAGGAGTTTAATGAGCCGGCCTGGAGTCGCTACCAGGATGTCGAAGGCGCCGCTGATGTTCTTTTTCGCTACTTCTAAGGTTGTGCCGCCAAGGACACTGCGCACGCGCAGGCGGGTGGTGTGGGTGAAGGGCTTGAAGATGCGCGCGACTTGTTCGCCGAGCTCACGAGTGGGCACCATGACGATGGCTCGGGGTTGGCGTGAGGTCGTGACTGGATGACCGCCGATTTCCAGTGTTTTGAGTTGGTGCAGGATCGGCAGGACATAGGCCAGGGTTTTACCGCTGCCAGTTTCGGCGACGCCGACGATGGACTTTCCAGCAAGCAGACCGGGTATGGTTTGACTCTGGATGTCTGAAGGGGTGACGAGGCCTTTTTCGGTCAGGGTCACTTGCAGGGTGGCGAGTAAGGGGAAGTCGCTAAAGGTGGTCATCGTTGATCCTATGCGTCGTTTAGGCGGTGAGGCCTTTTAACAGGTAGCGGAGAAACTGATCGCCGCAAGGGCGGTAGTTGCGATGGCCTTCGGCGCGGAAGATAGCGCCGACTTCAGCCTTGGATATCTTGAGGCCAGATTTTTCGACCAAGGCCATGATCTCGGTGTCTTTGAGCTGAAACGCGGTGCGTAGCTTTTTGCAAATCAGATTATTGGTAACGGATCTTGGTACAGGTTGGGATGGTCTCGCCGGGTCGGCGCCGCGTTTATAGATGACCAAGCCGTTGAGAAACTGCGCCAGAATCTCGTCTTTGCATCCTTCATAGCCCTCCTCATCATCTTGCTTGAGAAAGGCGCTGACCTGGGCTTTGTTGACGCTCCCACCACCTAGTGCAATCACGGCGGCTAGCTTGGCGTCGTTGACACCGAGCATATAGCGCAGGCTGCGAAGGGCATCATTGGGGTTCATTTGGACCGACTCGTGATGGTTGGTGAGGAGGGGGTTGACCGAAGGGCGAGCTTAGAGCGAACTGCCGCGAGGCTATAACACGTTTTGCTCGCGACTGGGAGGGGGACCTTTGGCGCCTTGCAAGTATTCTGAATAAACAGTAAGTTACGATTAACTCTGGTAGAGGTAGAGGCCGTCTTCCGAGCTCGCGCCAGCGAGGATCAGCTTAGGATTTTGATCACCAAAGTACTCGGCCTTGGCCTCGTGGGTCGCCGTCGGGATGAGAAAGTCGAGCGGGTCTTGGCCCTCAGAGCAAAGTTGTAGCAGGTGGTCGACCGCTTTGGCCTTGGTGTCAGCGTGGAAGTTCCAAGTGCCGTTATAGAAATTGCCGGTGATGAGTTCCTGCGAGTGCTTGGCGCGAAAATCGTGGCGGGGCGAGGAAAAGCCCGCCAAGGTGACGTGCAACCACGGCTTGAGGTGATTGCGGCCGGTGGGATGGCCATCGAGTTGGAGGGATTCGGGGTGCTGCTGGCGCCAGGAGCGAAGGAGCGCGAGCGCTTCGGAAAAAGACACCGGTGCCTGCTTTGTTGACTTTGGGCCTGCCCCGGGATGGTCTGGCTTGTTCGGGCGGACTGGGGCTGGCTTTTTAGCGTTCATGAGGCTTTCTTGGCGGGGTAGCCGGTCTGGTTGACTTGGCTGGTGCAATGGCCTGCGTTTAACATAGGTGGGCGAGAAAAGTGAATCCAATTAACCGAAGGACGCTTTTAGCTTTGGCCACCGGGACTATTGGTCTGGTTCTTGTTGATTAAATTGGGGGTGGCAGAGCAGTCTCGTCCAGTCTTCAGGTGCAATAGGCGCGAGGGGCTGGAGCGCATCGCGCAGCGGCGATGCGCTATGCGACAGCGCGATGCGTTGTAGCCACGACCGTCCAAGTGGACGATCTAAGGTGCTTAAGCGATTCGATGCGACGGTGGTTTCGGCTTTTTCACCGATGGCTGCGCCAATGCCGACGTAAAAGCCAGCTAGGAGCCAGGTCACGCGCATGACCGTCGAGCGGGTATAGTTGGTGACTAAACAGGATGTATCATCGTCAAGTCGCCGCCGCAGCTCGCTAAAGTGCTCTAGGGTCCACATCTCGCGGTTGCCTGCAGCAGAGTAAGGGTCATAGAAGATCGCTTCAGGCGAGGGTAAGTCTGGGCGTAGCATCTCCTGCCTAAAGTCGCCGCGGTGCAGGTACCAGCGCACGCGCCCGAGGCTAACCTGGCCGGTTGTTAGGAGGTGCCTTGTAGGCTCTTGGTAAGCCTCCAAGTAGCCAAGCTCGGCAGCGTGGCGCAAGGCAAACTCCAGCGGCGCAGTCGTCAGGTCAAAGCTGTGCATGTCCACGTCGGCTTGACAGTGTTGCAGAGCTTGGATAGCGCACAAGGCGTTGGCTGCTGCGCCTAGGCCGACATCCCAGATGACAAATCGACCAGGCTTAGCGCACCTTTCGACCAGGCGTTGTTGCTGAACGTGGAGGATCTGGGCTTCGGCAATCGGGCCAATACCCGGATGAAAGGTTTCCTGATTGGCGATCAATCTTAGGCTTTTAATGCCGGATTTCAGGGTTACGAGTTCGAATGCGTGGTCTGACAAGATGGCACGTCCTGGAGCAAAGGTCGCACTATAAGCCGAGCGTCGCCGGCTGTCACCCAGGCTTCTCACCTCGCGTAGCGGCCTGACGATTGCGAATAACTGCTCGTTATTATTAGATATTAGCACGAATGGACTAGCTCATAGACGCACGTTTTGCTATGGTCGCTCCGCTAGTGTCAGACCTATAGGATCCCGCCATGTCGCAACACCTGTCCGCCAGAACGACCTTATCGTTTTATCGCTACGTTCTGCTTCCAGAGCCGCAGGCTATGGTCGACACGTTGCGCGCAGCCTGGGCACCGCTCGGAGTGCTTGGTCGCATCTACGTCGCCGCCGAGGGGATCAATGCCCAGCTGAGTCTGCCGAGCACCAACATCGACGCCTTTTTGTTGCAGCTGCATCCGATCTTTCCGGATATGGAGGTCAAGACGGCGCTGGAAGAGCCGAATGAAGCCTTCCTCAAATTGACCATTAAGGTACGAGATAAGTTGGTCGGCGACGGCCTGAGCGATGACAGCTTTGACACGACGCGCGTGGGACGCCACCTCGATGCGGCCTCGTTTCATCAGGCCATGGACCAGGGCACGGCTGTCGTCGTCGATATGCGCAACCAATACGAAAGCGAGGTCGGACACTTTCGTGGTGCCTTGCTGCCAAAGGCTAATACCTTTCGGGATGCCTTGCCCGAGGTTTTAGAGCAGCTAAGAGGCCGCGAAGAAGACAAGATCCTGCTCTATTGCACCGGCGGCATTCGCTGCGAAAAGGCCAGTGCCTGGCTGATCCACAACGGCTTTAAGGATGTCAACCAACTGCACGGTGGGATCATCGCTTATGCTCGCCAGGTAGCCTTGGATCATGTGCCTTCGCGCTTTGCTGGTAAGAATTTTGTGTTCGATCACCGCCGCGGTGAACGAGTGACGGCCGAGGTGATTGCGCGTTGTCATCAATGTGAACAACCCTATGATGGGCACACCAATTGCCACTTTGAGGGTTGCAATCGGTTGTTTATCCAATGTGCCTCTTGCGCCGATGAGTTTTCTGGCTGCTGCTCCAGACTTTGCCAAGAGGTCCAGCTAAAGCCGCGCGACGAGCAGATCGCGATTCAACACGAGTGGGAAGAGCGGCAAGGTAAGAACAAGCATTGGCGATTGACTCGTCTACCGCCGAGTGTCGACCGCATGGCCAAGGCCTAAGCATAGCGGGCGATCCCCTACCACTGGAGCGTCAGAACAATTTACATTGGTCGCTCGATGGCAGCTTCGGTGAGGACAAGAGCCGCGTTCGTAAAGATCACGCGGCGGAGAACATTGCGACTCTGCGTCGTCTCGCGTTGACCCTACTCAAGGAGGCGCCCTCGAAAATCGGCAACGCTACCCGTAGAGGTGTGAGAAGAAATCTGCAAGACTTGAAATGCCGGCCTATTCAATCAAATCCGCGAGCCTTATCACCTGGTCATGCCCGACAAGGCGGGTCCGGTTGACCGCGACAAAGAAACTACGGGCGTAAGACGTGTCACCCAGATGCTTGACGTAGCTCTCAGCCCGTGTGCGGGTCTTATCCAAGTTTTGGGCTAACTCCTTGGCGGTGAGATCACGACTGAGCCATTTCACCTCGATGAAGCGCAGTTCACGGTCGGTTTTGTCGCTAATTACCAGATCGATCTGCGCTTCGGATGCACGGCGGAACTCCCGCACCGTATAGTCATGGCTCGCTTTGATCTCCAGCCGGTCAAACAACTTCGCCGGCTTTGTGCTTGGACAGAAAAGCTCATTGCGGACTATATGGGCGCGCAGCAGCGCTTCGAAGGCCACGCCGGAGAAATTCCTGATGTAGTAGCCGTCGGCGCTTTCAATGACATAATTGTAGAAAACACTGTCCTCACTGGCGTTAATCCGCGCCCTATTTTTTTCTATAACCAGGAAATAAAAACGCAGAAAGAAATCGTTCAAAATATAACGTTTATCTGACCAGCGTCCGGACTCATCGCACTCCGCCGTACGGTGGATGAAGCCCAGGTCGAGCAAAAAGGCTAGGATCTGGTTCATGTTGGGCTGGCTGACCTTGATCGATTTGCATAGATTCTCTTCGCTAACGATCCCGCGAGCGAGGGCGGATAGCGTTAGCATGACTTTGTCGATCATAGGACGTCGCCGATACTCGGTCGACAGAATCTCCCGCGCCTCTTCGAGGAAGAGGGAACTCTTAACGAAGAAGGTCTGCTCGACGGCGCGCATGAAGTTATCACCGTATGCCACGTTTTCAAGATAGTAGGGTATGCCGCCGACCATCATGTAGACCAGCGCAGCCTGCTCCACGTTCCATTTGGGAAAATAGAAGCGGCGCACCTCGTCAAGGGAAAACGGCGGCACGATGATCGCTCCATGCGTCTTGAGGCCGTAAAGAGTAGAATTCTGATTTTCCACGTGTTCGGCAAAATATCGGCGGGAAGAACCTGAGATGATGATTTTGATGTTGCGTGTGCCTTTGGTCGATTCCCATAAGTCCTTGAGGTAGCCGTTGAAGCCGTTCTTCAGCGTATGAATCCACTGGATTTCGTCAAGAACGATCACGAGCTTGTGCGAAGCAACGTGGCTTTTGATGTCATCCACGACCTCCTGCCACTGCAGAAAGCGCGGTGCCAGCTTCGCCAGCGGGGAGCCGCTGAACTTACCCCATTGGGCGGCAAAGCGCCGCAGCAGGCTGGCATTGCTTTCACCCTGAATGCCAAAAAAGTAAAACCCATCGACACAGCTCTCCATCGCGTTTCTGAGCAAAGTCGATTTACCGATGCGTCGTCGCCCCTTGACAGCAAAAAAAGACGAACCGTTTTTTTTAATACGGTCTTGAAGTTCTTTCAATTCGAGTTCGCGCCCAAAAAACCTTGTCGTCACGTGTCCCTCCAGGCTGGTCGAATCTACATAAAGTTAATCTACATACTGATTAACTTTATGTCTAGATCTATCGTAACTGTCTGGATATATTCTAGTTTTAATATTATCTTTATGTAGCGACCGATTTTATAAGAACTAAAAAAACGATCTTTGTCATAGGACTCTCCCTTCAATGTGAACAACCCTATGATGGGCACACCAATTGCCGCTTTGAGGGTTGTAATCGGTTGTTTATCCAATGCACCTCTTGCGCCGATGACTTTTCTGGCTGCTGATCCAGGCTTTGCCAAGAAGTCCGCCTAAAGCCGCGCGCCGAGCAGATCGCGATTCAACACGAGTGGGAAGAGCGGCAAGGTAAGAACAAGCATTGGCGATTGACCCGTCTACCGCCGAGAGTGGACCGCGTGGCCAATGCCTAAGTTTGGTGTGCGACCTTTGTACCTACAGTCGAGCTGATAAGCCCAAGGCCTGGCGAATTGGCTCGGGCATAGCTAGGGACGTGCTTGAAGCGTTGGAAATATAGACCAACTTCACCTGCGCAAAGAACCGACATCCAGACATCTGGTCTAGCGCGCCGTGGATGTTTTGCACTTCGTCCCAGGTCTTGTTGCCACCAAAAATAGCGTGCTGCACTGTGATGCTCCGCTTCGAATACTCGACTAGGCGGGACGCTACGCTGACATCCTCCATGCGAATCGGCCGCAGGTAGCGCTGCTCCGCGCTAAATACCGTGAAGCCCTCGCCTTGGGCCATCTGCCGATCAATGCCCCAGCCGATTGCGGCGAAGCCTTGATTGCGCGCGCGATCACATATCTTGAGATGATAAGGGTGATAGACGACGCCGCCAGCATCGATTTCGTCGAATGTGATCGACATGTGGGCAAGCGAGGTTTGACCAAATATCATCAAGTTTTCCTTAATAACGCTCGACTACGCGGTCATGGCGCGACCTAAGCCGCGATTCATGCTGATGACCAGCAGTCAGAAGCAGCACATCGATACCCAGGTCCTGGCCTACGGCGAGGTCGTGGTCGGTATCACCGACCAAGATCACTTGCGCCGCAGGGAGGCCGATCGTTGCCATAAGCTGCCTACCGCGCTCGATCTTACCATGTGCCCACTTGTTGCCAAGGCCATAGACATGAGTGAAATGACTGGAGATACCGTAGGCATCCAGCAGGCGCTTGAGGTCGGGTTCATGGGCTGCAGACAGCACTGACGAGCTGACGCCAACTGCGGCCAGGTCCCGCAGCAAGTCTTCAACCCCGGTATACAACCGAGCGCGCTCGATCCGATGATCATAGCTGTCGATAAACTGCTTTGCCAAGGCGCCATAGGACTCTGGACGGACTTCGATGCCGATTTCCGCATAGTATTCGGCAATAGGAAAGCGGAACCGCTCTAGGTACTTGGCCCTGGTCTGAAGCGGAAGTCCCTGACTCTCAAGGACAGTCCCTAGCGCCTCAACAGAGATATCGACGTCGTCGAGGAGTGTGCCGTTCCAGTCCCAGATGACGTGCGATTTAGCTTCTAAATGGCCAAAAAGTTTGCGCATAGAGTATGCCTTAACATGCGGCGCCGTGCTCGTCTAGTGCTCGTGGCACGCCCAGTTTATTTGTTGACCGCAGCTTGCGGTTGGAATTTCAGCTCGATCAGGACGTCGTCGGCCAGTCCTTTGCCGCTGTAAGTGACGCCAAAGTTCTGCCGGTTAATCGTCGTTGCCGCGGTGATTTCGGAGCGCTCCCTGTTTAGACTGCCTTTTAAGGTGACCGGCTTTGAGTTGCCCTTTAGTGTTAGTAGACCCTCGACCTCGAAGGCCTCCTGGGTTCCACTCACCTTGGTGCTCTGAAAGCTCATCGTCGGAAAGGTACCGACGGCGAGAAAATCGTCGCCCCTTAAGTGTTCATCCCTCTTGCCGATATTCGTGTCGATCGAGGTGGTCTCGATGGTCACTTTGACCGTTGACTGTTGCAGGGGCTCGGCCAAGACTAGTTCGCCTTGCAATGCAGTAAATTTACCATGCGAGGTGACCACCCCCCAAAAGTTGTCGATGGCGAATTCAACTTGGGTATTCTGCGGCGTCAACTTGTAGGTACCAACCGTTAAAGGTTCTGCGCTTGCAGCGGCAGCTGTGACTAGGACGCCGGAAAAAATTGCGCCCATGCGGCCTATGAAACTCGTCATCGCTCATCTCCTGTGGTGATCATGAGGAAACACGCATGCACCCAGATGTTAGCATATCTACGCTAGAGCACGAGCCGCCAATTCCCTTAGCGCCCAGTGGTCGAGCTTTGCGCGCCGCGCCGCGCCCGGCGTAAAGCCTTGGCCACCTGGTGCCTGGTCGGACGGGTCGGGTCGACAAAGTCGAGTTGCTGGCGCACGAAGGCCTGAAATACGTCTAGCAGCGCGTGATGGTCGTCAGACTGCTGGCCAGTGCATTGCAGCAACCGGTCGATCACCAAGTGGATCGATTCGAGGGTCGACAGGTAGGCGGGCTCGGGCTGGTGGCGCAGCCGAAAGCGAGACGCCGACTCGGGCTTGAATTTAACCATCGGGATCTGCCGCAGGTTGGGGCTTAGGCGCAGCATTTTCGGGACTTGAGCCCACTTGGCATCGAGGACCCAAAAGACCAGAGGGCGCGGGTCTAAATGCTGTGGCGCAGCAAATAGCGTCTCGATCGGCATGGCGTCAGCGCTCGGAAAGAGCATGACATTGCGCTGCAGCGGCGAGGCAATCATGCTGTTCACTAGCGCATGGTCGTGAAAACTCCGACCAACGATTAACTGTGAATTGCGAATCGATAGATGCGCCATGCGCGCGGTCGCAATGGCATTTCTAGCCTCAGCCTCGTGTTGCAGGATGACGAAGTCCACCGGCGACTGAAATGGCCTGAGCGTGGCGCAGTAGCATGTCGAGACCATTTTACGGCAGTTGGCGCATAGGTCGCGGTAACGCGGCGGCGTTTGGCTGGCCCGCCGTGTAAGGAGGGTGGCAAGATCCATGAGGTACAGATATCTCCCGGCAATGAGGCAGTATCTTGTTCGCTGTATCCACCATGTTCGCTCCTTCAGCAGCAGACGGCAACCATAAAGCCAAGGATAAAGGTGCAGATTTGTGCATGTAAAATGCCCTGGCGCGACGAATTCATTCCGAGTCGCTTTGGCGGCGGCAGAATTGAGCGGCGATAAATTTAGTTATCTTGGGGTTTTGCAATAGGGCCTCAGGTCGCCGCAAAAGGCAACCGTAGGGCTAAATATCTGGAGGGACGGTGCCACTTGTGGCGCCTCCAGGCATGCAAACTAGAGGAGTATACGCTATGCAGACTAAAAAAAACGTGATTGTCAGTTCGCTCTTTGTCATGGGTCTAGTCAGCCTCATCTCGGCCTGCACCTTCAGCCACACCAATGACCCAGTGCAAATCGAAGCACAAAAGGCTGAGGTCGCAAGTAGCGACGCAGCAGCGACGAAGGCCCCGGCGGCGAAGCCTGTCTTAGCTAAGGGAACGGAGAAAGTTCCCGCCAAGACGCCAGAAAAGGCTCCGACAAAAGCCGTTGCACATTCCGGCAAGGACACGCCCGCCAAGTCGCCGGTTAAAGCTGCTAGTATTGCGCCGCCCATTGAGGCCAAAGCCGCTGCGGCGAGTCATGAAAGGCTCATTCGCTACGTTGCTGCCGACCTGCTGAACGTTCACAGCTCACCTCGGATGGATGCCCCAGTAACTGCGAAAATTAAGAAGGGTAGCATGTTTACCATTTTGACCATCAATGATGAATGGGCCAAAGTAGGCGAAGGGCAGTACGTGATGTCACGCTACCTGACCCGCAAGCAGGCTAGCGGCTACAAAGTCGTGATGGGTCGCTAAAAGATGGGATCTCAAGATGTCCGTCCTCCTGACTGCGGCACCCTGTGGCGTGGCTGGAGGGGGACACGCTCCCAAGATGGACGATCATGCCTCGAAGATCTTCTCGCGAATTTGCCAGAAGTAGCTCTTCTTGCGGGCGATGATGAACATCGGTAGGCGAAACAGGTGCTGCTGCGCAACGGCTTCGTTGGCACTCTCGATCTTAAGATCGCGTTCCGGTAGGCGCAGGTGCAACCTACTAAAGTTATAGTAGAAGGCCCGAGCCTCCGCCGAGCTGTTGATGTAGAAGGTCTCCGATAAGTGCTGCCCATCGCAGTCGAAGTATTTGATCTCCAGCCTCTCATGGCCCTTCTTGTCGATCTTGCAGCCCAGCATCATGGAATCCGGACGCATGACGTGGGCATCTTTTAAGGTCAATGCCTCGCGCAATTTCTTATCATTGTCGATGAGCAGGTGGCGGCATGAGGTGCATTCGCGCGCCGCAATGTCTTGCTCTTCGCCGCATTGATCGCAACGCTTGAACCTAAAGCGAAAGTTGCATGGGGTGATGATCAGGGTCTGTGGGTCCTCGCTGGCACCGCGACATTTCCGGCCAAAGTGCTCGTAGGTCTCTCCGCACTCATCGACTAGGCCCCAGAAGTCGTTGATAAAGCCGCAGCTTGGGCAGGTGACGAGGACCGGGACCGAAGCCGCTGACGGCTTGTCGTCGTCGATTTCAGGGCGGAATAAATCATGGCCGACCCCGGTGTAATCGAGGATCAAACAGTCGGCTTTGCCGGGGCTAAGGCGTAGGCCGCGACCGACGATCTGCTGATAAAGGCTGACTGATTCCGTCGGTCTAAGGATGGCGATCAAGTCGACATGTGGTGCATCAAAGCCCGTGGTCAGGACCGAGACATTGACAAGAAATTTTAGCTGTCGGGCTTTAAACTGCGCGATGATTCGGTCGCGTTCCACGGTGGCCGTGTCGCCGACGACCAGCGCTGATAGGTCGCTAGGTAGGTAGGTGAGGATTTCTTCCGCATGGCGCACGGAGGAGGTAAAGATCATGACGCCGTGGCGCCCCTCTGCCATGGCGACGATGTTGGCGATGATGCCAGGCGTCACTCGCTCCTGTTCTTTGAGCTTGGCTTCGATATCGCTCATGGCAAAGCGTAGGCTACGACCGTCCAGCATGAGACTAGAAAAATCGTAACCAGCAACCGGCGAATCGATCTTGATCGGTGGCGTCAGGTAGCCATGGCGAATCATATAGTCGAGCGTGAGGTCGTAGATGCACTTTTTGAATAGGCGTTGCTCGCTGGTGCGCAGAATTCCCTTGTGGCTATATTGGTAGATCCAACCAAAGCCGAGCCGGTACGGAGTCGCCGTTAGACCGAGGATACATAGCGCAGGATTGGCGCTTTTGAGCTTAGTGATAACCTGAGCATATTGGGTATTTGCATCGACGCAGACACGGTGGCATTCATCGATAACGAGTAGTGAAAAGCTGCGAAAGAAGTCCGCATCGGCGCGGGCGACCGACTGGATGCTGCCGAAGATGACCTTTTCGCTCTTGTCTTTCCTGGCCAAGCCCGCCGAGTAGATTCCGGATTCGAGGTCATAGCTGCGGTATTTCGCATGGTTTTGTTCGACCAGTTCTTTGACGTGCGCTAGCACTAGGACCCGGCCCTTAGCAATACGCGCCAATTCTGCGATGACTAAACTCTTGCCGGCACCAGTAGGCAGAACGATCAGGCCCGCATCTCGCTGCTTTTGGAAGTGGCGTATCGTCGCATCGACGGCTTCTTGCTGGTAAGGACGCAGTTTATACATGCTTGGCTTCAACCAGGGCGACCATAGCGTTCAGGCAAACGTAGGCGGTGAGTAGGTGCCACAACCAGTGCGTGCCTAGCGGCAACCATGGGCATAGTGGCTGATCGACGGTGCGGCATAGCAGCGCGATGGCAAAGGCCAAGGATGCCTGCAGTAGTCTTGGTTTGCCACCGAAGCGGCGCCATTGGTCAAATCCGAGGATTGGCATCAAGAGCAGGACACCGAAGTAACCTTGGGAGCCGGCGAAGACCTGGGAGCGACAGATCGCTAAACTAAGTGCAGAAAATCCGGCCAGCGCGAGGTACGCAAGAATTACGCGGCGTGCGTTTAGCCCCACCACCTGGCGCAGCCAAATGCCGTAAAAAGATGCGACGAAGATGGCGATCGGGGCGACGTCGCAGGCCTTGGACCAGGGTGTTGCCAGGCTATGGAACAGCCCCGATCCAATGCCGACGGCGGTGAGCCAACCAAGCAACCAGCGAACGCTGCGGTCTTGCAGCAGTCCCGCATTCTTCGCTTTGCGATAGGCCCAGATGGCCACCAGGAGAAAGGCCGCATTGCTGATAAAGTTGGCCGGCTCCGCCCAAAAACCAGAGGTTAATCGCTCGCAGTATGGGCTGATTGTTGGGCTGGTTGGCATGGGATGATTGGACCACGACTCCGACTCGGCGGCAACGGCTAGACGGCTATCTGACCGGAAGGACGGGAAATAGTTGGGGTGTTTAGGCCTTGTTTAAAGACGCCGCTTTTGTTACAATCCGTTTCCATTTTCAATGCATCCCCAAGCTTGAACCAATCCTACGGACATTGACCCTAACTACCCGTGTTGAAGGCCCCCTCCATGCGTGTTGGACTCTACCTGAGCATAGGTTTTGTTGCCGTCGTTGAGTGGTGTTCAGTCGCGAGTTTTGTGGCGACTAAGGACGATGATGTCATGGCTACACCGGCTGAGGTGAGCCAAGATCATCGGGTGTCCAAGACTGCACCTTCACCGTCAAAAACGCATTCACAAGCTAAAGCATTCGCCGGTACGGTGTACAGCGACATCTGGAGTTCAGCTGCCGCCGCCGGGCTGAGCGCCGGGGACGTGGCGCAGATGGCAGAAATTTTCGCCTGGCAGCTGGATTTCAGTCGTGACCTGCAGCCTGGGGACCGGTGGCGCCTGACGATCGAGAACGCGCCGCGCGGCTCACAGCACCTTGGTGCCATCTTAGCAGCGGAAGTAGAGCGTGGTGACCGTGTCTTTCAGGCCATCCGCTACGCTACAGCTAAACAACTTGGGTACTACACGGCGGACGGTGGCAGTCTGCAGCGCCAGTTCTTACGCAGTCCGTTGTACAAGACCCATGTGACGTCGGCATTTGCAAGGCACCGCTTTCATCCGATCTTGAAGGTCTCGCTACCGCATTTGGGCGTCGATTACGGTGCTCCTTACGGGACGCCTGTCATGGCTGCCGGTAATGGTGTGGTGCTCGCGGCGTCCTTTCAGGGCGGATCAGGTAAATCCGTCGTGTTGAGTCATGGCCATCGTTATGAAACACGTTATAAACACCTGTCTAGATACGCTGCCGGACTCAAGGTTGGGCAGCGCGTGAACATGGGCCAGGTCATTGGCTACGTTGGCGCAACCGGCCTTGCGACTGGGCCGCATCTGCATTTTGAATTTTACGACGGTCGGCGAGTCATCAACCCTGAGGCTGCACAGTTTCCTGCGGCCGAGGTGGTTCCGCCGCAGGAGCGCGGCGTATTTATGCAACTCGCTGCCCAGGCCCGCGCGAGTCTTCCACCTTGGCCGCGCCGGGTGGACATGGCGAGCGCTAAGCCTAGCCTTTGATATCGAAGGAAAAGCTGATGTAGTGGGAGTTGTCTTGAATGCGACCCGCGCCTTTATTCAGGTTGCCGATGATTCCGAGAAGTCCGCCGAAATGGACGTTGATTCCCAGCATATTGACCACGAGGTCGATGCCATAGCGCAGCCTCGGCGCTGAGTGCCAAAATAAATCGATATCGTCCTTTAAAGCCAAATCGTAGGCATTGCTTTGATTGTGAAATGAGGACTGCTCGGCTGTGGTTGGCTGGCTGACGAAATTTGCCGAATAGTCGACCCAGGGCAACACCGTAAAGCGTTTGACAAAATTGAGGCCAAGATTGGTACCAACGTCGACATTTTGGACTGCGTACTGGTATTTGGTCATCGGGGCTTGGGTGTTGCCACTGTAAACGGTTCCGGAACTTTCGTGTTGAACATTGAGCGACTTGCCACCAGCAATGAAATTGATCGATACTCTTTTGGGAAGCGCCTTCCACCGTGGTGATAAATAAAAATAGGCGCCGACGCCGCTGTAGTTCATGATCGCCCGCTGATTATTGTAGCCAGCGTAGTAATTGCTTTGATTGCCCGATGCTAAGGCGGCTCCTTGTTGGTAGTGAGACGTGATCCTACCGAGTTCACCAGTGAAGCCAAAGCCGAACTGCTTAGCCGTAAGGGCGATGTAAGGCGACGTCGACCATCCTTTCAGGTCTAAGCGCTCGTTGAGATTGTCGCGGTTGGAACTAATATCTTGGCCGCTGGGCGCAATGGTTACGTCTTTGTAGCTCGCAGCGGCCGCGAACGTGATGGTGTCTTCGAGTGGGACGATCTGTTGGATGGGCAGGGCGTCGAACAGGCTCGGTGTTTTAGTTTGCTGTTTAGTATAGGCATCTTGGAACTCTTCACGGCTGTTTTGGATGGTCGCGGCAGACGCCTGATGCCCCGGAACCAAGCCCAAGGTGATGACCGTGAATAACATGCAAGTCTGGCGCGACAAAATGGTCCCCGTTCAATCCTTGCCAAGGCAGCTAACTGCGGCAGAGGGCTAGTTAGTCACTTCGGCATGCGCGCAAAACTCTTTAGAGTCTGTGTGCCCGGACTTGCGGTGGCTCGTGCCGCGGCTGGTGTCCGGGGCCTCGCGACCAGTGAGTTACTAGTAGGCGTTTAGGCAGGGGCTCATTTATGACCATCAACTAATCGAAATCACTATATAAATGCAGATGGTTGTTAAGTTATCTAGGGAGAGTGCCGACATTTACCCTAGATCATGAGTCTCAATGAGTCATCATTAGCTTGCGACCTCCTTCGGCTAAGCTGGCGTGCAACTTGAGGCTATATTTTATAAATGGTCAAAGGTACCTAATATAGTATGAGATCTTGCACCTATCCCGATGTTGACGTTTTTCTTCCGTCCGCAGCCGGATCGAAACGCCCAGACTTCAGTTTATGCGGACTCCGTCTCCCTCTCCGACTCAAGCCTGTGCGGTCGGGATTTCGTCGATTAGCTCTTTAGATGCGGCCGCCGCACCACGGGACGCACCGTCAATGACCGATTGGCGATGACCAGTCATGCTATGAGTCGCCGCCCGCCCGCTCGCTAGTGGCGAGACTAAATTGCCAATAATATTTGATTATAGAAGAAATTCGTAAAGTCGCCCGCCAATTTCACCGATATTCCGGAGGTGTTAGGTCGGCGCTATTGCATTAGCCAAGACCAACCGCCTTTTTGTGTCGGGTGGTGAGGTGTCATGTCCGTCTTGAGCCTATGATTGTAACTGTTGGGGGCTTTGGTGATGCTTAAACATGCGGTGCGCGGCCCTAGGACTTTGTGGCGAGACTGGCTGTCGTTGCTGGGTTTGTGCATCTTGGTTGTAGCTCTCGGCGCCTGTCACAAATCGGTCGGCAAGGGGGCTGTTAGTAGTCGCACTCAGGGTGGCACGGATCAAGTGTTGATCACCTTCGACCAAAGTTCGGGCAAAACCTTTGCAACGCTTGCCGCAAATTCGACCGTAACTCAGGTGGTCAAGGTACCGGCGACGAGTCCGGTAGCTGGTACGTCCTTGGCGATACCTCCTGGCACGCTCGGTGTCTCCACGGATGTGACGATCGAGCTAGCTGCGCCCTTGGTCAATCCGGGTAATAGTGCGGCACTTGGGCTGGATAGCGGCAGCACCGTCGTGGGTAAAGCCGTGTCAATCCAGCCGACTCAGCCGATCGACGCACTAAAGCCATTCGCCGTGTCTTTGGCGGTTCCGAGTGCCCCAGGGCTCAATCTTGATGATATAAACACGAATCTCTACGTGATGTATAAGGTGCAAAATGTGCAGGCAGGCACGGTGACGCTGGGTATTATTCCGCGCAGTGCGCTGACCGTTAACGACGGCAGCGTCTCTTTTACCCACTCGTTCTTCGGTGCATTTCAGCCAGCCATCAGCATGGCGCCGATCACCGCGGCGGTGCAGGTGCCCGTGGTCAGTGCGCCTATCCTCACGCAGCTTGCCGCAGCAGCTTTGCCGCCTCTCGCGGTGACGGCGAGGGCGCCGTTTATTGTTAAGGCTGGTAGTACCGTGACGATTGCAGGTAGGAATTTTCGTCCGACAATGACCTTGGCCTTAGGTGGTAAACCGGTTACCAATCTGAAGGTGGCGAGTGACACCGCCGCATCGTTTACAGCACCCACATACCAGGGATTTGGTCTCAGCAATTTGACTGCCGATCAGGACGGATCTTCGACCCAGTCGGCCGTGGTCTATTACACTGGGACCTATGCCGACTATCCGGTGTCGAGCAAGGCTGTGTCCGAGGTCTGCGCTGGGGAGAAATTTTACGACAGTACGGGCGCGCTGCAGACGGGCACCCGTAATTGTACGATCCTAACCGCCTGCGCTGCCGATGGCGCGACTGGATGTGCGAGCAATGCCAGCTTCCCGGCGGCCCAAGTCGCCGGTCTTGCGTCTAAGCTCTTGAGTAGTAGCACGGTCGCTGGAGTTGCCGGTAACGTCACCAACTGTGCTGCTGATGGCGGGACGGGCTGTATCGCAGTGGCTAGTTACCCGGCGGCGAAGCTAGCCAATTTCTCGGCCTCTAACATTCAAGGTGGCATAACAATAGCCGGCATCACCGGAAGCGGCTTCACAACTGGTACTTGCACCTCCGATAGTCAACAAAACTGTGCTGTCACTGGTGTTTTTAAAGCGGCTAATGTTACGGGAATGTCACCATGGGACCTGCGAGCTGGGCAAGCCTTGGGCGGCATCACCGGATCGCTCAAAACGAACTGCCGCAACACGGTCAACAGCACCTACTTCAACTATGATGGCGCCGTCGCCAGTCTGCCCACCACTGGGGTCACCACCGGGACCTCTCTTGACTACTGGGACACTGTCGACGATTACTATGGCTACAGTGCTACAAAGGTTACGGCCTGGTCGACCAACACCAATTGCGACGGCACGACGTGGAGCGATGTGACGACGACCAACGGTGGGACATCAAACGTCGCCTGCGGTACCAGTAGCACCTGCATCTACAAGGACCGGATCACCAATCTGCAGGTGACAGGTATCCTCGCCTCCGGCAACAACACGACCAGCACCACCACTCCGGCGACCTACACCTGGAGTGCAGCGGTGAATGCCTGCACCAGTTCAACTTACGGTGGTTATGCAGCTGGAACTTGGCGTTTACCCACACAAAAAGAGTTAATGTCTTTGTATGAACACGGTATTGTTTCTCTTGTCGGCACAAGTTTCATGTCACTTGTGAATATGCAAAATTATTTTTGGTCGTCGTCGACTCTCTCGGGCACCACGACCTCCGCGTGGTACGTGACCCTCGCGTACGGCTACACCTCCACCACCACTAAGACGACTACGGACTACGTCTCGTGCGTGCAGTAGTCTAGGCCTGGTCGGCTGAGTCGGCGCCTCCCCGCCAGGCAGTTATTTGTTTTTATTTTTAATTTAGCAATTTTAAGGCCAAACCCTCGTGTTGAAATATGCGGCGCCCGACTTGGTGCGCTATCAATAGTTACTCGCCTCATACAAAAACTGCCTTAAAAAAAGTTGCGGCCTGGCAGGTCGCGTTGTCAGCGCGGGATTGGTAGGGGATTGAGCGCCAAGTTTGGATTCCGGTCGCCATTCGCGGTACTGTTGTGTCGCGCTCGCCAGGATCTAGAACGACGCACTCTGTCACTCGTCACCAGCATCGCTGGGCGCGCCAGAAGTCCACCCGCTCTTCAAGCTGATACCTCTCGACAAGTGCTGCGGCCAAGCGCTTAGGGATTGGGATTCAGACCATCGGGCATTGGCGTACAATAGGCCTTCCTTCAGGGCATCGGCAGACTCCTCGTGGCCCTTGCTTTACGTCGCCATTTGTCAGGATCTCGAGGCGTTCGTTGGACAGAGGGCCGCGGGCTATATATTCGATGAGTTTATAGAGACGGTCGCGAGCGTGGGTGTTGACAATCGCGTTGGCATGCAGGCTAAAGCCGTTAACCGAGTAGCAGCGCTTGCCCTTTGCGAGTGGGATTTCCTCAGCGTAGCCGAATCCCCCGCCGATGCGGTGTACGGTGCGGCCGGCGTTGGGACGATAGGCGATGCGGCTTTGGATGGAGCTGGCAGTGGCCACGACAAGGGCATCGTGAATGGCCGTTATTGCCGTTATTGGCAAGTGCCACCGACATTCGACTTAGGGGCGGGGCAGGTACAAGTACCTTTATCATAGGTCGCTCCGATGGCGCAGGTGCAAGTCTGAACTGCCGGTATAGAAATCGGGACGGTAACGGAGTCGGTGTCGACTTTCAAATTGCCGAACGCACGCTTTTGGTCGCATGCAAATCCACCGATGGCGACGTCTCCTGTACAAGCATTAGTACAAGGCCCCATGTCTACCTTGAATACCAATGGATAACCCGCGGCCGACGCAGGGTGGTCGACCACGTCAAAGTTGATTTTAGCCGACGAACCCCCCCCATCGGTTAGTAAGCGGCGTGATGGCTCGCGAAAATAATCCAACGGTTGAGTGTAAAAAACCGCAGTCAATGCACGGTCGCCGTAAGCCGAATCAACGCGTGAATCGAAGGTCACAGCGACTGTGGTGCCGCCAGGCAGCGGGGTACCACAAACGCTATGAGCGAAGAAATAAAAATAAGCATAACCGCTCATCGCATTGGATCCTGTGATGCCGAATGTCGCAGCATCTAAAGCAGTACTCCAAGATTGGTAGGGTGGTGCCGGATACCCTCCTCCAAGGAGCCCCCGCGTGTTGAGATCAGCAAAATATGCATTTCCTAGCGGATCTGCGTAACTTGCGAGGTTTCCATGCGTCACCGTTGAGTGCAAAATAGAATAGGGCGAAGTGCCCATATAAATGGGAGTGTAATCGTACTTCCAGATAATCGTATCATTATCCCATTTGCCGTTTGGCGCCTGATAGGTGTCACCAATTAATATATCAATGCCTGGATCGTAAATACCATTCTCATTGACATCAACGAATGGACTCGGCAGATCGATAAACCAATCGCATTCAGCGTGCAAGGTGCCATCGTTGAAAGGATCGGATGTAATGATATCCCCAGCATCGAATATCCCGTTTTGATTTTTGTCCCAAAAACCGGTACAGCCAGGGTGGAACTTACCATCGCCGTAGGCATCATGAAAATACTCTTGGCCGCGCACACCATAAATAATTGTTGACCGCCAGTTTTTTGCTAATTGAGGATAAGGCACGTCAGCGGGGCCACTAGCCAAAGCTTCGGGGTCGCACACCGTGTTCGCAGCAGTCCCTGGATATACGGTCGTTTGATAAGGGCGGTCATCCCGAAGATTGAGTGTGTTAATGGTGAACTTCGCTGTATTGACACCTGGAGAAATCGCGCCGCTATCGACCAACTCGATTTTACCAGTCTCTGCAGCCGCAAAGATCGAATAATCCGAGATTGCATCGCCGTTATTGCGTGACCCCAAACTGACGGTAAACGGATGCTTATCGGTACTGTTCGTATTCAACAAGCCAAGCAGCGTATGACCATCAGGCTGCGCATAGGTCAGTGTCAGATCCAGCCAAGAGGTCACTCCTGACTTGATGACAATGACAGGACTCCCTGTCGTCGTTGTGCCGCCATCAGGATCAACGTAGGTCGCTGAAATCATGACACTACCAAGTGATTGACCAGCGCAGATAGGCACGATTAGTTCACCAGCGGTATTGCTGGTCGCATCAACATAGGCAAAGGAATGCTGCGTCAAGGTGTCCACCCCGGTTAACCCAGTCGCGGCTTTGGTCGCTAATTTAAAACCCTTTGGAAAATCATTTTGCGACGTGAAACGCACGACGCTGCCCCCTAAAGCAGCGCCAGATTTCTGCAGACTATAATGAAAGAACGAGCAATCATTGGGTCCCGAATCATAAAGATTTAAATAGACGGTGCCAAGATCCTTACTGTCCGTCGAGGTGGACGAGGCCGCAGCTACTCCCCCATGCACGGTGATATCCGCTTTAGTGAAGGCCAGCACATAAGTTGGCTTAACGGTCACCGTGATCTCACCCGAATTGACGGTGGTAATACCATTTTTGGCGATCACGACAAATTTGCCTGGTTCGTCGCCGCTACAAAAAGTCGCCTTAGCGACTCCTTGCGAGTCTGTATTAAGGGTGGCTGGCAGTCACACTGCCAAGGTCTTTTGCTCCACTGGTAGTTGCAGATGAAAAAGTCAGCGGCACCGAAGCGGCTGGCTGACCATTGCTGGTCACGGTAAAAGTCGTATCAGAGCAGTTATTGGTCCCTGGCGACGACTTGGTATAAAGCGCAGTGGCGCTAACCTTAGTTGGCGTCACCACGTACACGGATGCTGCAGCGGGCGTTGGCGTTGGCGTTGGCGCTGGCGCTGGCGCTGGCGCTGGCGCAGCAGCAGCGGTACCAGCCGTGTTGCTCACTCCTGCGCTGAGCGCTGAGTTTTTACCTCCGCCAGTTGGGGTACATGCAGAAAGCAGCAGCGCCAAAGGCAAGCATCTCCTGCTTCGACTTGAAATCCCCATAGCACGACTCCCATGATGTGACAAAACCCGTGTGATCTATAGGATAGGTCGGCACTTTGCCTAGATAACTTAACAGCCAGTCATGTTTATATAATGATTACAGTGATTTAATGCCCATAAATCAGCTGAACCTAAAGGTCTACTAATGACTCGCTAGCGGCAAGGCCCCGGACACCATCCGCGCCACGAGCTACCGTAAGACCGGGCACCGCGATTCTAAAGAGTTTTGCGTGAATGCCTAAGCAACGGTTTAGCCCTCGGGCGCGGTTCGACGCTTTGGAAAGGGTTGAACGGGGACCATTTTATCGCATTAGATTTGCATGCTGTTCACGGGCATCACCCTGGGCTTGGCTCCGGGACGGCTCACTACCAACTGATCCTCGAGACGCTCGGGCGCCCTAGCCCCCGATCCCTCAATCCCCATCCCAGCGCAGCGGATCCCCATCCCGAAACAGACGTGCCTATTATTCCAGCGGGATCGGGATGGGGTTTGGGGGGTCGGCCTTCGGGTTTAGAGGCTCGGCCTTCGGGTTTGGGCGATAGGCGCTTCTGGGAGCTCGGGTGGCCTACGCAGGGGTCGATGCCCCTCCCAGCTATCCACACTTTCTGCGGAAGCCCCATAATTTTATTTGATTAGGGCTTAAGGAAGCGCCATTCGTGACTGACCCCTAAGTAAATGGGATGACCACGGAGACGACTTGGTCGCCCGGGTCGGCGTATTCATAGATCAATGAGGTCGCGATTTCATCTTCATGCCCCGGAATCTTAAGTACAAAGTAGCCCATACGCTTTATCTGGAGTGCACCGTTACAAAACAGTCCGTCACCTTTAATGGCATTGTTGAGGTGGGTCACCAGCTGTGAAGTGCACTTGGTGGTTTTATATGCGTTGACCAAGTCAGAGGTCGACAATTTGTACAAAGGTGTAGCTAGACCAGGGGATTCGTAAATCCAAACTTCTACCTTGTCCTCAGGTGTGAGCAGCTTTCCTTCGTAGTTGACGACAAGGTGGACGTTTGGGTAGTCGCCGGACTGTCCGGCTGAAGTGGGAGATTTGATCGCTACCGGCTTAAGTGTGACGGATGAGCCCACCGCCATCGTGTTTTTATGCGGCGGAATGACACCGCAGCCATTAGCTATTAACACAAAGCCAACGACCACCGCAGCGATTGTGGCAAGGCTAGCAAGAGTGCGATTACGAGTAAAAGACGGCATAGACCCCTCCTTTGGCGCAGTGATCGCCAAATATCTACTTTATTATTGTTTACCATGAAACTTAAAGTCAGCTGTCTTGCTAAAGACGAGCGTGTTGGCTGCGGCTGGCTGGACGGAAATTTGAACTTGATCGAAGATGCCACTGCATCCAGGTGCCTTGCTTATGTCAAACTCAGTGCCAGAGGTGGCGACGTTGGCCAAGGCTGCAGGTGCGACTCCAGTAGCACCTTTTTTAAAGCAGGCGGCGCTGAGCGTCAGCCCAGTCCATGTTGGTGACGTGCCTTGGACGGCATCCCACCTCAATGCTGCGGTCTTAAAGGAGACGTCTGGTGTGTAGCCAGCCGCTTGCGTTAGATCAAAGGTTTGGACTTGGCCTTTTGCCAGGTCCATGGATCCGGTGAAGTCTGAGTACATATAGGTGTCGCCAGGCACGTCCTTGATTTTGGTAATAGTCAGACCCTTAGTGATATCCTTTGGATCCGCCAAGGCCATGAGAAAAACGTTTGATCTGGTCGTACCCCGCTCAAGGCCCAGCACGCGACCATCGTTCAAAGAGCTCATTGGGCCGATGTAGCCAACGGGGGTTGGATCGAACGACGCTACAGTGGTCAATATCGATTTGCCGGCGGTGCTACAATCGGCAATCGATGTGAAGCATTTGGCGCTCATCACATAGATGGTATTACTGTTATAAGGGATGACAAAGACGTTGTCGGAGATAGGCTCGTTGGCCATGGTGTAGACGTCGATACCGGAGCCTGTCAACAAGCTGCCATCGACGGCGCCAGCAAGTGCGTAGGACTGAGTACCGGAGGCAAGGTTGAAACTGAGCCCGCCAGGTCCAGTCATGGTAAACCCATTATTATTTGGCGCTAACGTAGCAGAAATGGGCAAGTTCGTGTTTAGATTGATTCCGCTGATACCGTTGGAGCGGTAGCTGTTCTTCTTTGACCAGAAATAGTTGCGGGTTTGATCGGTGTAGCAGCTATAGCCCCATTCGCCTATCCCAGTTCCGGCATCCAGTGAAGAGCCCTTGCTGGTGTCAACGTATCCTGGTTTTGTTGGGTCGATTGGCGCTTTGTAAAAACGCCGGTTGGGGCCGGCCGCAGTGTAAGCGGCTCCGATGTATTCGATGTTGTTAGTCGTGAACTTTGTGACACAAACACGCGAATCACTAGCAATAGGCGGAGTCACCACATTTAGGTCAATGGATACTTCCGCCGCGGCACCGTCGGTCAGCTTGTTCGTGACGAAGTAGACTTTACCCCCTGTCCCAGTCGAGCCTCCCTGGGGTGTGCCGATAAATAGGCCGTACGGTGAGACAAAGGTCCTGTGTCCTCCGGTCACTCCCACGCCTGTTCCCGTAAAAGTGGTCATCGGATAGTTGTTGGCAGGATCTAGCTGAATCTTGGCGCCCTTGCCATCTTTCGTGACAACCCAAACGGCGTTTTGCGTCGACGAAGTGGTAAGCGGTAAGCTCATGTTTATATCTGTAACGGTCTGAGTCTCGCTGATGGGCGCTGATTCCGTGTTGCCTTTGCCGTTACTGTCAGTTGCCGCATTGCCGGGGATAAACACAGTGAAGGGTCCGGGGCTGTTTGGAGTCAAGGTGAAAGTATAGACACTCCCGTCGCCAACTAGGTTGGTGATCGTACCGTTCGTCACGATGATTTTGTCTACGGTCAGTCCAGTGACCGGCACACTAAAAGTTGCCGTGACCTGAATCGATGCCGCATTCTTTATATCTGTCGTGGGCGTCGATAAGGTCACAGTTGGCGCCGTCGCGGCAGACGTATCCACGCTCGGTGTTGATGCTGGTGCTGCTGCTGATGTACTAGGCGCAGCCGCCGTACCAGGAGAAGAAGACTCGCCCGCGTTAGGCTTAGCGCCAGCGGCGGCCTCTCCTTGTTTAGGGGGCCCAGCAAAATTTGTTTTACTCGAGCAGGATGTGGCAATGACCGAAAGGCTGACGATCGTCGCCGCCAAGCAGGGCGTCAGCGCCAAGTGATTCCGCTTCGTCATAAGTCCCTACCTTCCAGAGAGTTAGTGGCCTATTTAAACTCGGGACGGTGTGAGAAACACTGCCATCCCAGGCCAGTGATTCCACCACAATCCCAAGGGCCTCAATGCTCTGGTCGGAATAAAACTAATTTAACTTTAGCCCAGTGCTAAAATATGGTTATTCTCGCCAGTTGGATCCAATATTGACGAGCCCAAAATCAGCCTTGTCCGCCAAGGTGCCGCTTTAATTGGGCAAAGCCTCGTGGATCTTCAGTGCTAGCGCTTGGTTAAAGCCGTGGGACGACATATTGCCGATGACTCGCCCACGTAAGCCGTGGCCGATCAGGTATAAGTCTCCGAGCAAGTCGAGGATCTTGTGGCGGACAAACTCGTCGGGGAAGTTGAGCTTGGTATTGATGACTTTGCCATCGTGGATGATGATGTGGGAGTTTAGATAGCCAGAACCGACCATGCCCTGCTGCTGCGCGTGGTCGATGTTTTCAAAGGTATTAAACGAGCGGGCCGGCGCAATCTCGGTCTCAAAGGCTTGTTTGGTCGGTGTGAAGCGGTAACTTTGCTCCAGGATCGGCGCTGGGTAATCAACCCGCATGATGACCTCAAAGCCATCGAAGGGTTCGACATAGAGATGCTTTTCGCTGAGCGTCTCTGAGCCGATGACCATCTTTTTATGGATGACCACGTCGACGCGTTTGGCCGCCTGCTCCTCGACGCCGGCCGCGCTGATGATGCGGCAGAAGTCGGCGGCAGAGCCGTCGATATTGGGAATCTCTTCGTCAACCTTGATGGAAGCGTTGGTAATTCCCATCATATTGAGTGCTGCAAGTAGATGTTCGACGGTGCGGATGCGTCGACCAGATTTGGCTAGCACGGTTGAGTTTGCGGTGAAGGTTCGGCCTTGACCCAAACGGTCGTAGTTTTCGAGGGCGGTGATATGGGCGGGAATAGCGACTCCGTCGAGAGTGCGAAAGACGATGCCGCTGTTGATCGGTGCTGGACTAATGATCACGCCGGTAGGTCTGCCACTCAGTAGGCCGACGCCGTTTAGCACGGCATTGTTGCGCACAGTGCGCTGCGGCTCTTGCGACTGTATCAAGGAGGCGGCGCTGCCGCGGGCAAACGTCGTCGGTGCGGCGGGGGTGACACCGGCTAGGCCTTGGCTGCTGGCGTCAGTGACCGGAAGGTGTGCCGCGACTTTCTCCAGGAGGATGTCGAGATTGAGGGGCTTTTCCAGAAAGTCTGCGGCGCCCGCTTTCATGGCTTTGACGGCGATGTCGATACCGGCGTGGCCACTCATTAAGATCACGGCGAGCGACGGATATTGGGCCTTAAGTTGCCCCAGTGCTTCGACACCGTCGATACCCGGCAACCAAATATCAAGTAAAATCAAATCCGGCCGTTCGACCTGTAGTCCCTCCTGGAGGGCCTCGGCGCTGGAAAAGGTCAAAATCCGGTAGGATTCATCGGTCAGCACGGACTTGACCGCCTGGCAGATGGACTCTTGATCATCGACGACGAAGATGGTGTAGGGCATCGGCATGCTGTTGAACCCTTACGGTGGATGGACTTGGCACGACCCAGTGCGGGACGACGTATGTAAACAATGGCTGCTGGCTGTGCATTGTTAATCGCTAATTATGAATAATATCAGTTATTTGAATGCCCCACAAGGAGGCCCTTGGTGGGGTTAGATAAAGGGGGTGGGCGCTTCTCTCTAGGTGGAGTCGCTGGGAGGTGTGGAGCTTATGTTCCACTCATCAGTTGTTTTTAAACAGGGTCTAGCGTATAACCCAAGTCCTACGCGTTAAAAACGTCCATCACCACCGTGGATTCCAGGTGGCTGAACAAAAAAGAAGTCTTTGATTAACGATCTGCTACAGAGATAACAGTCCACGCGGTTCGGTTTATATAGCCGCGTTGGGCTGCTGATTTTTTCAATGTCACCTTTATGTTGGAGTGTGCATGACTCGTTGGGTAGTTCGACTGCGTTACCAAGGTGCTGATAAGAGACTCCTCGAAGCGACGGCCCATGCCGACGGCGAGAATGGCCATGAGGCCATCATGCGCGCGATCGACGCGGTCAAAGAACAAGCGCCGGGCATCACCGTCGTTAAAGTTGAGGCCAATCCATTGCGCGATGCTGCTAGCTTCTAAAAGCTGTGCGCCGCAGGTCAGCCTAGCGTTTAGCGTGCGATCGTCCACCGACTCTTCACCTGGAGAATCGTCTGTGGGCGTGCGCACATTCCTTGCGTCGGTGCCAGGGAGCAGCTCAGAAGCGTGAGCCTCCACTCAGCATGCTACTGCAGCGGTGCCTCTTGCAGTAGTTTTGCGGCGCTGACCTCGAGACTGCGCCAAACGGACACCAGGCCGATGATCGTCGTGCTAAGTGTGAGTGCCAATGTGGTCAGAAGCGGCACCTGCCAAGTAAAGCTCCATAGGTGGTCAAACAACAAATGAGCTAAGGCGAATGCTCCGCCGATGCTGAGCGCAGCACCTACCCCGCTGGCGGTGGCCCCTAAGATGCTGAACTCCAGCACTGCGGTCCAGCGCAGGGTGCTAAAATTGGTGCCTAGTGCTTTGAGCAGGGTGATGTCAGGAAGGCGCTTCAGTGATTGGTAGCGGGCAATGGCGAAGACGACGGCAAAGCCTGCCAGCAAGGAGAGCATCGCCATAAATGCCAGAGCACGCTCCATTTGGGCCAGGATGCCAAGCAAGCGCTCGATCGTCGCTGAGACGTCGATGATGGAAACATTGGAAAAGTTGCGCACTAAGCTCGCCTGAACAAGGTCCTTGGCCGCCTGCGGCAGGCTGGGAATCGAAGCGACCCAGGTTTTGGGCGCGTCGTCGATCAGACCCGGCTGGAACTCAATGAAGAAATTCGGCTCAAAACTGGTCCAATGCACGCGCCTTGTGTTGACGATCACGCCTTCGGCGGTGACTCCTTGGACGTCAAAGCGCAGGATGTCACCGAGATGCAGACCAAGTCGGTCAGCGAACTTTTCTTCGATGGAAAGCTGCGCTGGCACGCCTAGCTCGGCTCGGTAAAGAGGCGTTACCGGGGTGCCACTCACCAGTTCTTCGGAGTCCGCAAGCGCCGCCCGGTAGGATAGGTTGTAGCCGCGGCGGAGCTCCTGCTTGGTCTCCTCACTAAATCGGCTAGCGGGGCTACCTCCCGCCTCTACGGACGTGCCATTGATGCTGATCAGGCGTGAACGAATCAGCGGCGAGAAAAACGACAACTTGGTCTGCTGTTCATGCAGGCTCTGCTGCAGGGGGTCTAGCTGCTCGTCTTGGATATCGAAGAGAAATAGACTCGGCAGACTGGCCGTGCTGGGGTGCGCTAGCTCATGCTCCAGGACGCCACGGATCTGTGGGATCAAATTGATCAGCAAAGCGCCAAGCGCCAGGGCGACAAAGCTCGCCATCGTCGCGATGCGGTGGCGGGCCAAGCCTAGTGCCGCCAACCACCAAGCTAAGCGGCTACGGGGTGATACTAGGCGGTTTAAGCCCTGCATGAGACACCAAGCTGCAGCAGCAAACAGCAAGGTCGCGGCGAAAAAAATCCCCGTGAATAAGCTGCCGAGAGTCAGGCCCCGTGCAGTGACCACCGCTAAAAGCCAAAATAACACCAGGACCGGCAGCCACCACGCGGCGTGTTTAAAGCCGAGGGTCAGTTCTGGATTGTGGCCTTCTTGAAACAAGGTGGCGGGTTGGACGCCGGCCAGCCTTGCCAGCATCGGCAGACAGGTCAGAAGGCTACCGCCGACGCCCATCAACAGGACTAAACCGACGCTCCCGGGGCGCAGATGCGGCGCCACATCCTCCGGCATCAGGGTGCCCAGAGCCGCCGGTACGAGGGGCAGCAACAAGGTTGCGATAAGCGAGGTCACGGCCGCCGCGGCGGTGGCGAGTAGCACCAGCTGCGCGACATACACCAGCCGCACCGTGCGCAGATCCATGCCAAGGCTAAGCAAGATGGCGATGTCTTTGCTGCGCCGTTCGAGAAAGCTTCGGCACAAGTAGGCGCCGCCGACGCCGGCTAGAAACAACGCAACGAGCGCGACTAAACCGAGAAAATCACTCAAATGCAACAGTGCCCGATAGATCTCCTCGCTAGCGCCGCGGTGCGGTTTGATACGCACATCGCTCGCCTTTAAGGCGGTGGTCAGGGTGCGGCTGATGGCGTCGGCGCCTTCGCCTTCGCCCGGCAATTTAATGAGCCAGCTGCGAAAGATGCGACTGCCCTTGGCGACCAGCGAGGTGCGTTCGAGTTGTGGTATACCGACGAAGACCTTGGGGGCAATGCTAAAGCCCATGCTAGCTGAGGCCGGATCGCGATCGACGACGTCGGCGATGGTGAAGTCGACGTCACCTATGCGCAAAGGGCTGCCGATGCTGATCCCAAGTTGGGTCAGTAATTCAGGATAGACCCACACTTGGGGTTTGCCAAGTAGGGCCAAGGCGGCGCCTTCGCCGACTTGCCCGGCGAGGCGCAGACCGATCTTGCCATAAAACGGATAGCTGCCGTCGACGGCTTTGATATCGGCGAGACGCGAACGGCCTTGGGATTCGACCATGGAAAGGAGGCTTAACTCTCGCCGCTCTCGACTATTCTTCGGTAGTTCGGCGTGGAGAGCCCGCTCTTCACTTGGCGTCAGTGGGCGTTCGGCAGTCAGGCGTAAATCGGCGCCAAGCATAGCTCTTGAGCGTTCGTCCAGGTGTGCGCTGAGTGAAGCTCTGAAGGTGTCGAGGATAAGAAAGCCGCTGAGACCCAAACTCAAACTCAGGCTGAAGGCGAGCGAAAACCACTTGTGATTGATGGTTTCGCGCCACGCCAGGCTCAACCAAAGTGGCACTCGGCTTGCTCGCTTAGACATCGACTAGACGCCCCCCACTGAGGAGGAGACGACGGTCGCACCAGCTGGCTAAGTGCTCGTTGTGGGTCACCAGGACTAGGGTCGAGCGTCGCTGGCGCACCAGGTCAAACAGCAGCTGCATGACCTGGTCACCGGTTTTAGCGTCGAGGTTGCCGCTAGGTTCGTCGGCTAGGATGAGCGGGGGTTCGCCAACCATCGCCCGGGCGATCGCCACCCGCTGGCATTCGCCGCCGCTGAGTTGTTGCGGTAGGTGGTTTAGGCGATGGCCCAAGCCAACATCCTGTAGCGCCGAGGTCGCCCGCGTCTCAACCTCGACATGGCCAGCAATGCGTAAGGGTAAGGTGACATTTTCAAGGGCACTTAAATGCCCCATCAAATGGAACTGTTGAAAGACGATGCCAAGATAGCGTGCGCGGGTTGCCGTGAGTTCGCGTTCACTTAAGGAACCAAGGACCTTGCCGGCCAATTCAATCGTACCGCTCGTTGGTTGATCGAGGCCCGAAAGGAGGGCGAGGAGGGTCGATTTGCCGCTGCCGGACGGTCCGATGATGGCCACCCGCTCGCCAGCTTCGATCAGCGCGTCAATCCCGCTGAGTACGGTGACCGCCCCAGAGGGATGCGGATAACTTTTGCCGAGGCCTGAGAGTTTTAGCATGTCAGTTGTTTCCAAGCAGAGGGAGGATGGCCTGGAGGACGGTCTGAGCGATGCGCTGCTGACCAGCTCCGTTCGGGTGGATGCCGTCAGCTTGGTTGAGTTTTGGGTCGCCGCCGACCCCGTCGAGCAGAAACGGCAGTAAAGCCGTTTGTTCTGCCTTCGCCACGGCAGGGAACACGGCGGCAAACTCGCGCAGATAACCCTGCCCGTAGTTTGGCGGCATCTGCATACCAGCGATCAGTACCTGCTGGATGCCATGTGCTTTGGCGTAGCGTACGGCTTCGGTCAGATGCTGCTGCATGGCTTTGACGTCGAGGCCGCGCAGACCATCATTGCCGCCCAAGGCGATAACCAGCAGGGTCGGTTGAGTCGGACCCTTGAGCAGCCACTTGAGGCGACTAACGGCGCTGGCGGTGGTTGAACCGCTAACTCCGGCATTGATGACTTTTATTGGGTGGTGGACTTTCGCGGGCAGCGCTTCAGCAATAAGCTCGGGATAGGCGGCGGATTTATTAACGCCGTAACCTTCAGTGATCGAGTCGCCAAGAAAAATCACTCGGGCGACGGGACTGGCCGCTAGTGCGGCCGGAGAAAACCCAGCGACGGCAAGAATGACAAGGTAAAGTCGCTTTAGCATCACCGTCCTCTACATGGCACCAGAGTTATAACATTGCGGGCCGCATCAGGCAAAACCGCCGCTTTAAGCTAGACTACCGGTTTAAGCAACGGCTTTAAACAAATCCTGTCCCTCTAAGATATTGCCCGCGGTCGTAGGGTGGTCGAGACAGGCTGCGACCAGGACCCTGGCCAGTTGTTTAGCCTGAATCGGGCGAACCCGGGCCACCGCGCTTAGAGAGCTTAATCCAAGCAGCTCCACGGCGCCGAACAATGGCTTTAGCATGAGGCTGCCGACCTGCTCGCCAAAACGGAACTCTTGACGATCCCCGAGTAAGAGCGAAGGCCGAACGATGACATAGCGCAGGCCAGAGGAGGTGACAGCGGCCTCCGCGGCGGCCTTAGTCTGGAGGTAGAACCCCCTGGGCTGTGCCGCGCCGACGGCTGACACCAGACCAAAGACGGCATCGGCACGGTGCCTTGCTAGGGCCTGGACCAAGCCAACTGGAATATCTCGATCGACCCTTTGAAAGGCGTCTCTTGATCCGGCCTTGGCGATGGTCGTGCCGATGCAACACAGCAATACGTCGCAGGGGAGCGCCGAGGTGCCGACAAGGTCGAGATCGCTTGGTGCGCTAAAGTCAAAGGTGCGTTCGCGGATATGCTGTGGATAAGTTCGTTTCGTGAGGCGTCGTACCAGTGCTGTGACCGTGTATTGCGGTCGATCTGCCAGTGCGGCTAAAACCTCGGTTCCAACTAGACCGGTACTGCCCGCGACGATGATATGTTGCGTCATTGCAATCCTTTCTTGCGCGGCCTAGACGCAGCTTACATCGGTTCTTGTGGACCTTTAGCAGGTGCAGTGGGCGGCGGCGTACCAAAGAGGATCCGCTTGGCCTCAGCGGTCATTTCGGCTGGCTGCTGGATGGTGTTGCCGAGCGCATAGGCTGCCTGCACCGCTGGTCTGGCAGCTATCAGATTAAACCAACGTTTGAGGTGTGGGAAATGATTCAGGTCTTGGTTTTGGCGCTCATGAGGCACGATCCACGGATAGATCGCCATATCGGCAATCGTATAATCGCCTCCAGAGACGTAGGCATGTTGGCTTAGCTGATGATCCAAAACGTTGTATAGCCGGGCCGTCTCGTTTTGGTAGCGCGTGATCGCATAGGGGATCTTCTCGGGCGCATAACCGGAGAAGTGATGGTTCTGCCCCGCCATAGGCCCCAGGCCGGCCATCTGCCAAAACAGCCACTGCATGGTCTGATAGCGCTCAGCGCTGCCGACTGTGGCGAGAAAACGGCCGGTGCGGTCAGCCAAATACTCGAGAATCGCGCCGGATTCGAATAGGCTAAGCGGCTCCTTGCCGCTGATGGGTGCGGTGTCCACCAAGGCTGGGATGCGGTTGTTGGGTGCGATGCGGAGAAATGCTGGCGCGAATTGCTCGCCCTTGCCGATGTCGACAGGCAGCAGTTCAAAGGGGAGTTCGGCCTCTTTGAGATAGATGGTGATTTTGTGACCATTTGGGGTCGGCCAGTAATATAGCTGCAGCATCTAGATCTCCTTTTAGCGGGGCATCGGCCCGTCAAATGAGTTGTACGCTGAAGCTACCTGTTTAACCTATCTCTGGCTAGGTGCTGTTGCCATTCTTGGTGCCACTACCGCTGCCGCTGCCCGTGCCGCTGCCGCTGCCGTTGCTCGTGCCGCTGCCGTTGCTCGATCCGGTATCATTGGTCGCCTTTATGGCAAAGCTCACGGCGCGCGTGTCGGTCATTTTAAGGTCGGCATTCGCTGCGACGATGATCATGATAAGCCCATCGCTGAGGGTGATTGCATTTGGTAGGTTGTAAAACTTAGTCGTTGCGTCGTCTAAGATCAGCGTCGCCGGATGGTAGAATGGACCTCCTATCTTACAGTCGTCACGGGTGCCTGCGGTGCAATATCCGATCGACGTATTAGACGACTTGGTGGCGAAGAGTAGATTCACCTGGTCGGCAGTGGCACCGGGCACCGGCGCCAGCGAAAGGTGGATCGGGACGCCGTTGCCGTCCCCGTCGCTGTATAGCGCTGCTGCATTTGGATTAGGCAGGCATCCCGCTTGAGCGATCATCGTGCCCAAAAGCATCAGGTAGCGCAGTGTAACCAGCGTCCTGGTCTTGCTATAGTTGGCTTTAGGTTCCATGGGCATTCGTGGCTCCCTGCGTAGTCGATGCATTGGTTGCCGTGCCACCTGAGGTAGCGACCTGGGGATTAGGGGCTGGATTGATCAACCACCTGGAGGCGCTTGGTACCGCGTCGGTTGCGCCGTTCCAGGTGCCAATCAAGTCCTTGGCTTTAGCGGCGTCCATCGTCACCGCCACGCCTGACTGCCCGCTATCAGTGCCGGTACTTAGACCCGTTGAACTATCATTGCGGGTTGGTGTGCCAGGGTCGAAGGCCCCAGTGCCCTTATGATTGCCCGGAGTCTGGGTGCCGCCGTCCGGTGACCCGCCACCGTTGCTGGTGGGGTCTCTGCTAGAGTCCTTTGGGTCCCCGCTGCTGGGGTCATAGGGGGACTTAATGCTGGGGTCGTCGCGACCTTTACCGGCGTCTGAGCTACCAGTGTTGCCATTGGCTACTTGCTGTTTATCGACTTGAATGGCTTTCGGGCTGCTGCCAGTGCAGGAGCTCAACCCAAGACTCAGGACACCGACTAGGGCCACACGTAGACACTGAAGTTGGTTCATGATGATCTCCGCTCCCGACTACAGCTAAATCCTTGAATCCGCGACCAAGACCACGCCTTTATATCGGTCGATTCGGGTCAAAACTTGAGCCGGGACCCGCTCTTGATATTTTACATATAGATTACAGGCAGGTTGCCTGGCTTGCGGTCGACGTATATCGCTTCCCCCTCGAAGAGGTGTGGTGTCAGCTCTGCGGACCTGGCTCTCGAACTAGCCGCGACCTTGGTACGAGAGACGCAAAAGCAAAACCGCAAGCGCACCGAGGCCGCTGCCGAGCACCTAAACTTCGGCATTGCGATCCACTATGGGGACGTCGTGGTAAAGGGGGAATGGAGCCGGTCAGCTTTAGCTCTTGTATTGTAGGGGCCTTCTGGTATAAGTTTCGGCCCACTCGATTTTTCTATACTGCCGTCCTCAATCCGGAACTATAAAGATAAAAATTAGCCGGTTGCGGTATTTTAATCTCCGCCTCATAACCTAGGTTAAGCCTGCGGAAGTTCCGCGAATAAACAGGGAATCTATGTCGACCAATCTTCGCAACATCTGCATCATCGCGCACGTTGACCACGGTAAAACCACGCTGGTCGACTTCCTTCTGAAACAGGCCGGCACCTTTCAGGCGCATGAGACGACGGCTGATCGGATGATGGATTCCGACTCCCAGGAACGCGAGCGCGGCATCACGATTTCGGCAAAGAACGCCTCGTTTATGCTCGGTAAGGTCAAGGTCAACGTTGTTGACACCCCTGGTCACGCCGATTTTGGCGGTGAAGTTGAGCGCATCATGGACATGGTCGACGGCGCTATTTTGCTCGTTGACGCCGTTGAAGGTCCGTTGCCCCAGACCAGGTTCGTCTTGCAAAAGGCGATCGAGAAAAATCTGAAAATCGTTCTGTGCATTAACAAAGTCGATCGGCCCGAAGCCGTCGGTAGCAGCATGGTTGCCGAGTGCGTCGATAAGGCCTTTGACCTGTTCGTCGAGCTGGGCGCTTCCGACGACCAGTGCGACTTCCCGATCATCTATGCCTGCGCCCGCCAAGGCTGGTGCACCGATGATCAGGCCGCCATCCCGACCTTTCTTGAAGGTGGTGGGGTGCGCACGCTGAAGCCCCTATTCGACAAGATCCTCGACATTCCAGAACCGACCGCCACGGCCGATGGCGAGATGCAACTACTGGTGTCCAACATCGCCTACTCGGATTACCTGGGTAACCTTGCCCTAGGTCGCATTGCCGCAGGCGGCGTGCGTAAAGGCCAAGAGCTGCTGCGCCACGGCATCAGTGAGAAGGGCGAGGCCTCGGTGCAGAAATTCCAGGTCTCGCGTATTCTTAGCTATGAGGGAATGAAGCAGGTCGAGGTCGATGAGATCAAAGCCGGCGATATTGGCTTGATCGCAGGCTGTGAAATCCTCGAGATCGGTGACACCATCAGCGGCTTGAACGGTGTTGCACTTAAGCGGATCAGCGTCGAAGAGCCGACGATGCGGATGATCTTTTCCATCAACACCACGCCCAACTCCGGCCGCGAAGGCAAGGCCATCCAGTCGCGGGAATTGCGCCAGCGCTTGCTCAATGAAATCCGCAGTAACGTTTCGCTACGCCTTGAAGATACCGAGGTGCCGGACCAGTTCTACATGCTTGGACGCGGTGAATTGCAGTTTGGTATTCTGATCGAGAAGATGCGCCGCGAGGGTTATGAGTTTATGGTGGGGCGTCCTTCGGTGTTGCTGCGCAGCGAAGATGGCGTCAAGCTCGAGCCAGTCGAGAAGATGACCTTAGACCTTCCAGAGTCGTGTGCCGGTGAAGTCACTAAGATGTATCAGCAGCGCAAAGGCTCACTGCTGTCCTACGACGAGACCTCGGCGGCGAGCACCGACGAGAAGCGCGTCCGCTTAACCTTTGAGATCCCGACGCGAGGCATGCTCGGCACCAACTCGATGTACAAAACCGCCACCCGGGGCTCGGGTTTGATCAGTTCGGAATCCGCCGGATACAAGCCGCATGCTGGGACCATCTTTCATCGCCAAAATGGCAGTTTGATCGCCGACCGGGTCGGTAAGACGACGGAATACGCCTTGGCCTCGGTGCAAGAGCGCGGCGTGTTGTTTATCGGTGAGGGTGTCGAGGTCTATGAGGGTATGATCATCGGCGAGTGCGCCAAGGATAATGACCTCAATGTCAATCCGATCAAGCCGAAAAAGCTCACCAACATGCGCACCACTGGTTCCGATGGGATCACCAACCTCTATGGTATCAAGAAGATGAGCTTGGAGAAGTGCATCGAGTGGATCGACGATGATGAGTGGATTGAAGTGACGCCTAAGACCATCCGCCTGCGCAAGAAGATCCTGCCGGCAAATATGCGTGGTATTCGTAAGGGCGACCGGGCGTAGAGGCTTGTCGGTGCTGGGGTGCGGAGCGACCGCGAAGTCGCTCCGCAGGTCTTACTTTTTGCCCGCTTTGCCCGTATTCGCCGCCTTGGCATCTTTGCTGGCTTGAGCTGCCTTAGCGGCATTTGCCTTGTCGTCGATCTTTTTCTTTTCAGCCTTTTGCTTGTCCTTAGGACTTTTGTCACCCATCGCCATCTCCTTAGGTTGAGCTTGTATCAGCCGCTTGATCATAGCCCTATTCCCTGGTGATTGCCCACTAATTCAAATCCCCGCGGGCCGCCTTGGTCTTGCGCTTGGGACTTAAGAAAATGTTGATTCCTCTGCAAGTCTAAGCAGATACCTAGCAAGAAAAGTTCTCTGCAAATTTCCCTAAGGTTGTGGCCGGATTGTTCCGAATACCACCTAGTGAGTTTATAGAGGACCATCCTATGCAACTTTCGACGACCCCAGACGACTTAGACACCCAGGCTAGCCCTCAGCCGCTGGCTCGACACCTTGCGGCAGCGCTCATGGCCGCTAAGAATTTTACTCCTAGTCGGCCATGGGAGCAGGTTCCCTTGGTAGCCTCGCTTGTCCAGATGCTTACCCTTGAGCCGTCCTTACGGCGCACCTACGCTCATGCGAGGCGGCTGCTACGTGGTCAGCCTGATGTAGCTAAGGTCGTCGAAGCGGCTAATCTGTTCCGGATCCGGGGCCTCCACGATGAGGCCGCAGCGATATTGTTGCATTTTAATATGTTTGAACAAGCAGCAAAAATCATGCTGCACCATAACCTCCCCGAGCGCGCTGGTCAGATCTACGCGCAGGCTTTGCAGTGGGAACGCGCCGCGTTTTGCTTTGGTCAGGCAGGCCTATGGCAGAAGGCCGCCCAGACCTGCGTCGGAGGTCGCGATTTCGCCACGGCCGCCGATTATTATGCCAGAGCTGGCGCCCTACAAGAGGCTGCACAGTGCTGTATCAAGGCTGGAAACATGGGGGGCGCCTTTCGCTTTTACGGCCTTCTAGGCGAGATCGATAATGCCGCGGTCGTACTAAAGCAGTGGCGTCTGTATGAACGCGAGGACTGTATCCAAAGCAAATTGACCGATGCGGACCGCGAGATGCTGGACAAGATCACAGCAGGCAACAGCACCGTGACGCTTCATCCGGTTGGAATCAGCGACGTTGCCTCGGCGCAACCCGAGATTAGAGCAGCGAAGCTAGCACCCGGTGACGCGGCAGCAGCCATTGGCCAGCGCTTTGCCGCCGCGCACCTCACTGCAGCCACGGCGCAACAAGTCGCCCCGACGGCGCCATTATCTGAGCCTAGGGAGGCGGCCAAGCAGGTGGTGCAGGCTCCGGGCGATACATCATTTATGACTAATCCCGGCGTGGTTATGATGGACGGTGCATTGGATTTGGGCGGCGACGGTGAATACCGCCCATCTTGGCTCGATGCGCCGACCATGGTCGCGCCCTTGTCCGGTGGCAAGCTCGACGTAGCCGATTTCTTTCAGCATTTCTCTCGCACCGACCGCGATAAATTGTGGCAACTAGGGCAGGTCATCGATTGTGCGGAGGGTGAGGTGATCGTCGATTTTGATGACGAGCCTCCAGGCCTATACACGGTCTTGGACGGTAACCTGGCGATCTATAAAGACCGTGGTCAGGGTCAACGTCCTGTTGACCTCATCGGCGCTAAAGTGAGCTTCGGTCAGTTTTGGGCGGTGATGCGACTAAAATCACATGTACGAGTGACAGCAGTCAAAGCCTGCAAGGTTCACATGATCTCGCGCCATGACTTAGTGAAAGCGATGCGGCGAAACGATCCGTCGCACCTTGGTTTGCGCCAGACATTTATGGCAGTCCTTCTCCAACACCTACAGTCCAGTATCCTTATTAAAAATATGTAGAGGCACCTATGATCGGCACCAATACTAAAATCAACACTTTGCCGGTCGACCTGAACCGTGAGGATCATGATTTTATCCTGCGCTCTTTTCGGATAGTTAGTGAGGCGAAGGATTTGCGTGCGGCCACGCGTGGTTTGATCGCTAGCCTCGAGGACCAAGCTCCGGGGGTGGCTGGAGCCGCCTTATTTCTCTGCGACGAAAAGTCCAAGCGAATGGTGCCGCATGCATCGCAGCGGTTTTCGGGCTTTCCCGGTCGGTTCCAAATTTCGCAGAGCTTGCTGCGGCAATCATGGCGTGAGCGCACGGTGGTATGGTGTCGACTTGACCAAGCCGACTGGGGCCCGCCACAATTGATCTGTGTCATGCCCATCAACTACGCGTCTTCCGCCAGCGGCCTGTTGCATATCGAGTTCGTCGGCGTCGAACAAGCCCAAGCAAGCGATTTGGTCCGCTCCGCGCTGGTGCTCCTAGAGTTTTGCGCACCGGTACTGGAGCTACTCAAAGTACGCGGAGGCGACAACGCCGCCATGCTTGGCATGGCGCAGTCGATCAACGCGTCGATCGAGGCCAAGGACACGTACACCAGCGGTCACTCCGAGCGGGTCGCACGCTTCACCGACGTACTGGCTGAGGCCATGGGCATGGAATCCCAGCAGCGCCAACTGCTTTATGTTAGTGCGCTCTGCCACGATGTCGGAAAGATCGGCGTGTCGGAACACATTCTGCGCAAGCCTTCGCTTCTTTCCAGCGAGGAGTATAGCGAAATGCAACGCCATCCGACCATCGGCGCGACCATCGTCAAAGACTTACCCGGATCAAATCTCATCCTCGGGGGCATCAAACATCATCACGAACGGTGGGATGGTACGGGCTACCCAAGTGGACTGGTTGGCGAAGCGATCCCATTGTTCGCGCGCATCATCGCGGTGACCGATGCCTTTGACGCGATGACTTCTGGACGCTCCTACTCGGGCTTTGTCGAGCAAGAAAAGGCCGTGGCGCATTTGACCAAATGTACCGACCTATTTGATCCGAAAATCTTAGAGGTTCTGTACCAGACCAACGAAGCTGGAAGTTTGACCACGCGCACCGGTACCAATACCAAGCGGACGATGCAATCCGCCTGATGCCTAGCCGGGTCAGCCATCCGAGCGAGCGCCCGCGCGCCGGCGCAGATACCGACGAATTAAGGCGTTGGTCGAGCTGTCATGAGCTAGCGGCGCAGCGGTTACCGCGCTGAGTTCAGGGAGGATGCGCTGGGCTAATACTTTGCCCAACTCAACACCCCATTGATCAAACGAGTCGATGTTCCAAATGACCCCTTGGGTAAAGACACTATGTTCATATAGAGCGATCAGAGTGCCTAGAGTCGTCGGCGTAAGCCGGTCGACGAGTAGCGTGGACGATGGGCGATTGCCGCCAAAGGTGCGGTGGGGAACGAGCCAGGGTTTCGTGCCTTCGGCAGCGACCTCGGCGCTGGTTTTGCCAAATGCCAGAGCTTCAGCCTGGGCAAACACGTTAGCCAGCAGTTGCTCATGGTGCGTCCCCAGCTTATTCAGCGGCTCGGTGAAGGCGATGAAATCGCATGGGATCAGCCGCGTGCCTTGATGGATCAGCTGATAGAACGAGTGCTGACCATTGGTCCCAGGCTCGCCCCAATAGATCGGACTGGTGTTGTAGTCGACCGCAGCACCGCTTTGGGTGGTTTGTTTGCCATTACTCTCCATCGCGAGCTGCTGGAGGTATGCCGGAAAGCGCTTTAGGTACTGATCGTAAGGCAGGATGGCCACGGTTTCGGCGGCGAAGAAGTCGCTGTACCAAATGGTCAGCAGCGCCATGATCACCGGCATATTTTGCGCTAGCGGTGCTGTACGAAAATGCTCGTCCATGGCATGGAACCCGCCGAGCAGCTCTTTGAAGCCCTGCGGACCAATAGCCAACATCGTCGATAGACCGATTGCGGAATCCATCGAATAGCGCCCGCCGACCCAATCCCAGAAGCCAAACATATTGGCACTGTCGATACCAAACTTGGTGACGGCCTCGGCGTTGGTTGAGACCGCGACGAAGTGCTTGGCGACAGCGGCCTGGTCCTTTAGCTTGGCGATGAGCCAGGCCCGTGCCGAATTCGCGTTGGTCATGGTCTCAAGGGTGGTGAAGGTCTTTGATGAAATAATAAATAGGGTTTCTGCCGGGTCGAGATCCTGCGTCGCTTCAACAAAGTCGGTAGCGTCGACATTGGCGACAAAACGCAGAGTTAGGTCTCGCTGGCTATAGTGCTTGAGGGCTTCATAAGCCATCACCGGGCCGAGGTCTGATCCACCGATGCCGATATTGACGATATTGCGGATGCGCTTGCCCGTGTGCCCCCTTCCACGCGCCGCTACGCACCTGGTCGCTAAATGCACTCATGCGTGCCAGCACGTGATGGACCAGAGGGACGACGTTTTCACCATCAACCATAACCGTCGCCGAGGCTGGAGCGCGAAGGGCGGTGTGCAACACAGCACGCTGTTCGGTGGTGTTGATCTTTTGGCCGGTAAACATCGCTTCGATATGCTGCTGTAGATCACAGCCCGCGGCCAGACGAAAAAGAGCGCTAAGGCTACTCGCGTCGATGCGATGTTTGGAATAGTCGAGATAGACGCCGCAAGCCTCCAGAGTCATCCGCTCGCCGCGTTGTGGATCAGCTGCAAACAATTGCCGCAGCGTGTCGTCCTTCAAGTTAGCATAGAGGCTCTTTAGTTCAGTCCATACAGGGCGTTGGGTGAGAGGAGTGTGGCTCATTTCAATCATCCTTATGTTGTCGTTGGATTGATCTCGCGCCGGTTGACCATGATTGGTGCCGCGGCAGACGAGCTGCTAGCGACCGGCGCTAGTGATTTCCTGCATCAACTCGGCCCATGATGCGGTGAACGCGGCGGCGCCTTCGTCTTGGAGCTGTTTAGCTAGTGCCTGGAGGTCAATCCCGGCCTGTTTAAACGCGGCCAGTTGCGCCTCACTGTCGCCTCCGCCCGGCGCCATGAGCGTGCTCGGTCGACCGTGGTCGCCCAGTGCCTTAAGGGTGGCCTCAGGCATGGTATTGATCGTCAAGGGCGCAGCCAGACCCTCGACATAGATCAGGTCCGAGACTTGGGGATCCTTGCTCCCGGTGCTGGCCCATAGGAGCCTTTGCGGGCGTGCGCCCAGATTGGCCAGGCGTAGCCATCTTGGCGTGTTGAGTAGCTCGCAGTAGGCGTGGTAGGTCTGCTGCGAGGTCGCCAGACCAAGTTTATTCCGCAGGTGGACCGGGACTTTTTTGCTCACCGCCACGTCCCAGCGGCTGACAAACACCGAAGCGACCGAGGCCACATGCGGATTCAGTCCGGCTTGCACTCGTCGTTCAATGCCGTTTTGGTAGGCGTTCGCGGCAGCGAGGTATTGCTCGCGAGAAAACAGCAGGGTGACATTAACCGGTACACCGGCAAAGATGCACGCCTCGATGGCGCTGAGTCCTGCCGCTGTTCCAGGTATCTTGATAAACAAATTAGGTTGGCCGGCCTGCTTGAATAGCTGCTGCGCCGTCTGCGTAGTCGCCGCTGCATCGGCCACCAGAAGCGGCGACACCTCTAGCGAGACCCAGCCATCGACCCCATCTGAGCGCTGAAAGATCGGCCGAAAGACCTTGGCGGCCGCGCTGAGATCTTCACAGGCGAGATCGAAAAAAATCTCTTCATCGCTTCTGCCGGCTTGGCGTTTGGCGATGATGGCGGCGGTGTAATCGCCCTGTTTAAACGCTTTGGCAAAGATCGTCGGATTTGAGGTCAAGCCAGTGACTGCGTACTTCTTGAGGTAGGTCTCCAAGCCGCCGTTGTGCAGAAGGCTTCGGGTAATGTAGTCGAGCCAAAGACTTTGGCCCAAATCATGGAGCGTTTGGCAGGCGGCAGTCACTTCGGGCATCGCTAGGCTCCGGGTTAGGCAACCGTCGGTTTGGGAGACGGCTTAGTCGCTCCTAGCATAGGGCGGTTCGCTTCACGGAACAATTGTAACATCATGGGTGCTAGCCCTTGCAGCTCTGAAAGGTGACGGCCTTGACCCATTGTCGCACCTGCGCGCCACGGCTGCCCTCCTGACCTGGCAGCCGCTTAAAGATCCACAGGCGTAAATCAGCGGCTGGCAAGGTCATCGCTGTGCGCTGTACCAGGTTGCAGTCGGTTAGGCGTAGCAAGCGCTGCGAGAGGCGTTGGTATGCTATTGGCGCAGTCGTCGCAAAGCTGGCCAAAGTCTGCAGTTCCTCGGCTTGGGCTTCCCGGTCGTGTTCGACCTCGATCGCCGCGTCTAATCTGGTAATCACCTGGTCCGTTGGGATGACTCCGCTCATGCCCAAGGCATTGGCTGCGACGAGCCGCACGGCGCTAGCCGGGTTACTATCCCGGTCATTATCCTTTGCTGTGGCCTTGGCTGCGGCCTTGGTTGTCAGCAGGTTGAGTGCAGCCTCGGCGCCGACTTGTCCTTCAGCAGCGAGACGGTAGGCGGTCACCAACGGAGCCAGCTCGTTAGCCTTGGTCGGATCCGGGCGTTCGGTCGAGGCCAGCAAAGTAAATAAATCAATGTTTATAGCCGGCGCGCCTTCCTGGCGGGCAAGCAGCAGTGCGATCAAGGCACGCCGGCCTCGTTCCCGGAATTTGCCACTGCTATGCTCGATCATGGTTCGGCGCAGGTGCTGTAGAAAGGGCACTAAGACGGCGTCTGGGGCGGCAATGTAGGGGCTTAGGGCCTTGATGCTGGCGACCGCGTCGTCGCCTTCACAGATCAGCTGGACGGCGTCCTCCTCTGGATTTTGTTTAGCGCCATCGGCGCGCGTCACAAGCGGACCAAAGGCTACGGCGACTAGGCTCAGGGCCAAGCCAAGAGGCACATATTTGTCCATGGGATGCTCCTTTAAGCTCAGCCTAGACCGGATTGGTTGCAGTCGGCAACATCGTGCCAAGACCGGCGCCAACGTGGCCGCCGGGGCGGCAGGTTCTAAACATCTAGGAGTCGAGCCAAAAAACTGGTACCATCTGCCTCCCTGGAAGGCATCGGGGGTATTTAGAAAGTCCAATTATTTCAAATTCTTGTGTTTGTAACTCAAGATAACACAGTCCTGGAGTTCAAGTGGCATTTATCGCAACGTCCCACAGCGGCACAGCGGGAGCCTCAAACAGCACCGCCCGCATAGGCCTCATCGCTTTAACCCTATTGTTCTTTGTTTGGGGCTTTCTAACGGCGCTCAACGACGTGCTACTGCCGCACCTTCGGGCCGTGTTCTCATTGACCTACGCCGAGAGTGCGCTGATTCAAACGGCGTTTTTCTTGGCTTACTTCATCAGTTCGTTGCCGTCCTCGGCGATCATTGCACGCATCGGCTACAAAGGCGGCTTGGCCGTCGGCCTGGTATTTATGGCCATAGGCGCCTTAATGTTCTTACCGGCAGCGTCTTTGGTGTCGTTTCCGTTGTTTCTGGCCGCACTATTTGTCCTTGGCTCTGGAATCACCCTGTTACAGGTCGCTGCCAATCCCTACGTCACCATGCTCGGGGCACCTGAGGGCGCGGCAGCACGACTGACTTTGACGCAGGCTTTCAACTCTTTTGGCACCACTATTGCACCGATCATCGGCGGTAGTTTGATCCTTTCCGCCGTGACGTCTACTGGGACTGGCGACCAAGTGGCGCACGCTGCAGAGCAGGCCTCAGCCGTGCGCGGACCCTATCTTGCGATCGCTTTGGCGCTGTTCGCGATGGCCATCGCGTTTTACTTTCTGCGTTTGCCCGAGCCCAGTGAAGAGCCGGCCAAGCCGACTTGGACGACGTTTAAGCAATGCTTTGCCAAACCTCGCCTCTCGCTTGGCGTGCTCGCAATATTTATCTATGTCGGGACCGAGGTCTCGATCGGCAGCTTTTTAATCAATTTCATCACCGCTGCAGTCGGTGTCAGCGTCGTCGCTGCGGCGCATATGGTGAGCTTCTATTGGGGTGGTGCCATGGTCGGGCGCTTTATCGGTAGCTTGCTACTTCGCCGGGTGCAGCCCTCGGTACTCTTGGCGGTCGTATCGGTCACCGCGTGCGCACTGATCGGCCTCAGTTGGGCGACAACCGGCTACACCTCGGTGTACGCCTTGATCGCCGTTGGCCTGTGCAATGCGATCATGTTTCCCATCATCTTCTCGCTTGGCGTTGAGGGCCTGGGCCGTCTTAGTGGCATCGGCTCCAGCTTACTCGTCCAAGCAATTGTCGGTGGCGCCGTCATCCCCCTGGTTATCGGCGCTCTTGCTGATCGCCTGGGTTTAGGCAATGCCCTCGCATTTTGCATCGCTTCCTACGTCTGCATCGGTCTGTACGGCGTCTACACGCGGGGTCAGTCACTTCCGGCAACACCCTGAACTGACTCAAAGCTTGCAGCAACCGTCCCCAAGCCAGGTCGCTGACTATGCGCCGGCTGGCCGCATGCTGAGTGCCGCCCGCCCGGTTTTAGCCTTGTGGCGCGCATGCTCCACCGAGTCGCCGGTCGCCGTCACCACAGCCATCCTTCGTCCAGGAGTTGACTCGGGCTTGCCAAAAAGTCGTACATCGACTCCAGGCACCGCGAGAACCTGTTCCAAGCCGTCGAACACCGGTGCAACACAGGCGCTTGGGGCTTTAAAGGCAGCACTGGCGCCGTTGCTATGGCGCACGATCTGCGCCACCGGAAGCCCCAGGATAGCCCGAGCGTGCAGTGCAAACTCACTCCAGACTTGGGTGGCGATGGTGACGAGTCCCGTGTCGTGTGGACGCGGACTCACTTCGCTAAAGAGGACCTGGTCATCTTCCAACAAAAAGAGCTCGACGCCAAAAATACCGTAGCCACCAAGACGAGCGGTGACTGCCGCGGCGATGGCCTTGGCGCGCTCTAGTTGCAGCGGTGATAGCGCATGTGGTTGCCAGCTTTCGACATAGTCGCCGTCGACTTGCAAGTGGCCAATAGGATCGCAAAACTGCGTACCATTGATCGTTCTCAAAGTGAGCAAGGTGATCTCACTGACGAACTTTACGAAGCCTTCGACGATGATCCGGCCCTCACCTGCACGACCGCCACTTTGCGCATAATCCCAGCAGCGACGCAGGTCGTTCGCCGTTTTGGCGACCGATTGACCCTTACCGCTAGAGCTCATAATCGGTTTGATCACGACCGGCAGGCCGATGCGCTCCGCGGCCTGCACCAATTCGTCATAACTGTCGGCAAATGCGTAGGGCGTGGTCGCTAGGCCTAGCTCTTCGGCAGCCAGGCGGCGGATGCCCTCGCGATTCATCGTTAAAAATGCCGCCGTGGCCGTAGGCACAACGTTCCAGCCGGCAGCTTCGAGCTGCACTAGGCGCTCAGTGGCGATCGCCTCGATCTCCGGTACGATCAACGCGGGACGCTCCATCCGAATGACGCGCTCCAGGGCGTCGCCATCGAGCATATCAAGCACATGCGAGCGGTGCGCGACCTGCATCGCTGGCGCACCTTCGTAGCGGTCGCAGGCGATCACTTCGGCCCCTAGGCGCATCAGTTCGATAGCGACTTCTTTGCCGAGTTCGCCACTGCCTAGCATAAGGACGCGGGTGGCGGATGGTGTAAGCGGGGTGCCGATGGACATACTGGGCCTCAAGCTTGGTTAGCAAGACTGCCTTATGTACCACCGGGAGAGGATCTGGGCGAATATTCTTGCCTATTCGCCGTATTTCAAAATGATTTTGCTTTATCTCATCGGCAGGCGCTCGCTCGGGTCGCCCGGAACATGAAATCCATAGTTAAGATTTTAATATAACTAAGATTTATAAATAATGATTTTAATATTTTTATAAATTGTTATAAATTGGCGAAACTTCTTACCTGACGTTAACCTTGATTGCCCTATATCAAGTCCGCTGCCTCGCCCTGATCCTGCTCGCACAAGGCACCCACGCCTTCGCCGACGCCGAAAGCGACGCTTTACAGCGCGACGTTAATCAAAAAAAACGCTCAGGTAAGTCAGCTTAACAGCGACTTAAGCAACGCCCGAAGCGAGGAGGCCAATTTTAGGTCTCAGCAAGACAGTCTATCCAGCCAGGTTTCCGGCGCTAACAACGATGTGGCGTCTGCCACGAACCGACTGTCTGCTGCGCAAACTAGCCAAGCCGGCCCAGTCGCGGCGCAAGACGGGCTGCAGCAGCAGCTGGCGATCGCCCTTGGCAACAAGTCTCAAAGTGAAAGTCTTCTTCAGGATGCCACGGCCGAGCAGACGGCGGCGTCTGGCAAGCTAGCTGCGGTCAAGGCTCAGGCGGTTTCGACCAAGGCCGAGATTGAGGCGCTGGTCGCCCAAGGCGCAGATCAGACAAGTCAGCTAAGCAAACTGACGGCCGCCTCCGATCAACAAAAACTGGACCTGGCCGACGCTCAAGCGGTCTCCCAGGCGGCCCCGGCAAAAATACGGTCACTTGTGGCTCAGGCAGGCACTCTGCGGGGTAGCGGGCGCACATGTAGTGCTTTTGAAATCAGCCGCAACCGAGTTAGGACTGCTTTTCATTGTATTGATGGCGTCGGCCCGGCTGATCTAAAAGCTTGGTCATTTAACGGTGGTGATGGTCGCAAGCGCACCGTGGTTAAAGCCTCCGTGATCGATTCGCTGCACGACGGCGTTGTTCTAGATCTCGCTTCTGACGACAACGATTACGTCGAGCTTGCGGCTGCTCCAAATCGCATGCTTGCGGTCCGGTTGATGGATTACGACCGCTTGACTGGCGCAGTTATCCTAAGCGATGAGTGTCATATCATTTCTCTCGATATCCTTAGCGGCGAGATACGCCACGACTGTGCATCGCAAAGCGGTAGTTCAGGCAGTGCTTTAATCCAAAATGGCCTGATTGTCGGCATGCATTTAGGCCGGTTTGCCGATGAAAAGGTGGCCGTTATCTTGGACAGCAGCGGCCGCAGAGCTATATTATCGGTTATTCACGGCCTTGAGCCAGAGTATGACTGCGCCTCGGATTGCAGGTCCTCGGCAACTCACAACGTAAATTACCCTTGTCCAACATTTAAAAATCCTCGGCGGACTTGCTCGCAGGGTGTCTTTGAGCCAGTGGAATTTAGCGCTTGCGAGGCGGCGCGCAATTCCAGCTGTGCCGCCAATGCAGCAGCCGCTGACCTGGCGAGGCTGAAAAATAGCCTGAGAGCCGAATCTGGCCGTCTCGGTGCCACCGTTAGTAACCTATCCGACGATCTTAGCGCCACTCGGGCCAGATCCGCCGAGCTTCGCAACGTTGTCAATGGTTTGGCGAGCACCTTAGTAGCTACTCGCAATACGGCCTCAGACCTCGTTAACAGTGCAGTCGACGCCGAGGCCAGGACCGTCCGACTCGTCGCCTCCTTAATTGAATTTAAGGAGGCTATCGCTACAGCAAAGCAGCTCGAACAGAATGCTATCAGTGACGAGGCGAAGATCAGGGCCGGCGTGAGCAATATCAGTGCTGAGATCGCCGTGTCGTCAAAGGACATCCAGGCGAATCTAGCGAAGATAAAAGAGTTGCAAAATCAAATCGCCAGATCCGAAGATAGCCTCGCCAATGTACGCCAACAAATTAGCCTGGCTCAGCCGATTTTGGCTGGCAATAAAGCCGTCTCGTCCATTGTTCGGTCCATTACGACACCGATCATCAAAGGCCAACGAGACCTGGCTCTTGATCTCTCGCTAAGAGGCCTTGAGTCGGCGGTTTTTGCTGATCTCGGCCACCTGGTGACCGCTGAAATGAAGGTGTTCTTTCACGTTGTAGCCGCTGATTTAGTTGATACTTATCGTCTCCTACGCAACCCCAAGAGCATTTTAGACGGTCACCCTGACCAGGCGCCGCTGCCACCAGACGCCAGCATGATTCTCAACCAGCGGATGTGCCTGCAACGAGCTAGCGCCAGAGTTGAAGCATACAAGTCCGATGTCGCTGTGCTTGGCCTCGCCACCTGGCCAGGCAAAGTGCCGCAGATCGGGCTTGCCGACCTAACCAACGCCTCGCGGGTTTTGGCTAGACAAGTACAGGCACTGCAAGCCGGCGTTGCTGAAATTGCCCTAAATGACAGCTGCGTTGGCCTAGGCTTGGAAACTCCACTGCAGGAAGCTCTTACCGATGCTACGGAATGGAGCCAGTGGACCTCCAAGCTGCGCCTAAGCTTAATCAGCCAAAGAATATAGGAGAGGTCACTAGTGAAAAACTCGACGAAGGCCTCAATTAAAAAGCAGAGCATGATTGCCATCCTGATGGCATCGGTGGCTTGCGGTAATATGTCGCAGCTTATGCCGCACAAGAGTACGCATAGCAGCCTCCTCTCAAGGGCCGACGACGCTGGCAATGACGACGGTGTTTTACTGCCGTTGATCGACCGCAGCACGCCGATTATCGCCTCAGACGTGCCCTATCATGCCGTGTCCAATGAGGGTAGCGCCGCCGTCGGCTCCGTCATCTCGTCTCCGGACGCCAAGGAAATCGGCCTGGTCGGAGACTCTGGATACATTCCCGCGGCAGCTCCTGAGTTACCCCCTCCGGTTAGCCAAGGGGGTGGCTTCAATGGGGGCGCTAGCGACATGCCGCCGACACCGACCGGCAGCCTTCCCGCGCCAACCACTGAAGTACCGAGCGGCAGTGGACCGACGTCCCCCACGACCGCCACGACCAGTCTGCCCTCTCCTTTTCCCGTCGATGCTCCTTCCGCCCAGCCGCCGCCTGTTAGCCCTAGCATGGGCACCAAGGCCACCACCGTTGATATCGCTCCAACCGCTGGCGCCTCGTCTGGTGTCGTGGCGCTGCTTGCAGCCATCGGCCAGATGCAGGCAGATTTAGCTAAAGCGATCGATGATTACGCGAGGAGCAACCTATTCACCTTAAGAGATGGCCGTGCCGCTCGTGATAAGTTCACGCCAAATCATGTGGTTGGGACGCTGAGTCCATCCAGCTACCGATTTGCTACGCCGCTAGATAGCACCAATGGCCAACGCCTTGCTGAAGCCCTGATGTATCGTAACGCTGTTGATCGGATGATCTCCTCGGGTGATGTGCGAGCTGCGCAAAAGCACCAGCTGGTCCGAGTGGCCGATGCTAGTTTGCAGTCCGCGGATCAGGCGATGGGTGCGTCAAAGCTCGATATGATCGAGTTTGGCATGCAACTGGCCTACATGGCGTTGGACACAGTGGCTAGTGCAACGCCGCAAAAATGGGCTACAGAGGCTTATGAAAGCCTGACTGGATTTGATCCGGCAACGAATAGGCTAGTATCCTCTCAGCTACGCGGTGCTGCGATGGTGGTGGCTGCTGGTGCAATCGGGACGGAGGTGGCCTTCTCGGTTGGTGTGGTGATGTCGGTAGCGGCGGGAGTTGCAGCGATAGCGACGATAGTTTATGCCGTGGATCATAGCGATGAGATCACAGCTGGGATTAAAGATGCGGTTACTGAGGCGGGTAAAGTTACTGATGCGGCTGGGAAGATAGGCCTGAGTAGAGCCCCTGATTTATCGAAGTTTGCAGACGATCTAATTCTCCCAAGTCGCAAGGACCATATATTAAATGGTGACAAGGATAAGGACGGTTTCTACAGTGGAGCCCACCTATACCCTGGCAAACCTGTGCGGCCGGGAGAGCACAAAACACTTTTTCCCAAGGAATGGGATGGCCAAAAGATTTTAGATGCGATTGAAGACGTAGTTACAGGTCCCGATACAAAATGGGAGCAGAGTTCAGGCAAACAAGGAGAGCGCTATACAACGAAAGGACGGCCTGTTCGCTGGGTAGGGATAGGGGTGGTTGATGGCATTGAAATAAAAGTCGTTCTGGAGCCGGATGGACAAGGAATTGTAACTGGATTTCCTTTGTCAGGTGCGGGTGTTACAGCAGTAGGAGATAAGAATGAAAATTGATGTAGTTAAGTTGATCAAAAAATTTGAAGGAAAGATTCCGCAAAAATATATTGATGAGGATGTTTCTCTTGTACAGGCTAGTGAAAGCGCTATAGCACTGGAAAATTTATGCATGCAGATTGGTGATCATGAGCTCAAAATATCAGCTGATCTTTATGAAGAAATTAAAGCATTGTGCTTGTTCTTCGGGTCAAACTACTATGAAGATATTTTCGATCAAGTGGCCGGCACGTGACGAGCCAAATGGCGAAGGGATTATTACCGCCTTTCCACTGAATGGCCCTGGAGTCACAACTATCCGTTAGAGGTCTTATGAGTGCTAAATTAGACGAAATTATAAGATTGTTCGAAGGCAAGATTCCGAAAAATCAGCTTGATGATTACCTTTTATTCTCTAAGGCAGGCGAGGAGTCGATTGCTTTAGAAAATTTGTGTACGCAAATAGACGAGTATGGGATTAAAATATCTGCATCCGTCTTCGAAACAATCCGATCTGCCTGTGCATCTGAAGGACTGGATTCAAAATACTTTGAATGGCTGACAAATCTTGTTGATGATTAGTAACGTCCCCAGTAGTCAGTTTCCTGTTCAAATTAATGAGAGCCGCAGAATCCAAGGCGTTCCCATGTAGTTAGGTAGGGGGCGGCCTAGTTGATTACGGCTCGAGCTCGGTCATGACGCATGGGATGATCAGCCAAGCTGATGCACTAGTGCTCACGAATAAGCTAGTATCCTCTCAGCTACGCGGTGCGGCAATAGTGGTGGCTGCTGGTGCAATCGGAAGCGGATGCCGCGAGGCGCCGTGACGTCAAATACAGTGCAACGACAAAACCCTAGCGATTCGGCTCAGCATGCCTGAGCAGATTTGTCCGTGTTGACTGTAGCGGATACTTAAGGTGGCGTTGGTGGCGCCTTGAGCGGGGTCTGGGACAGAACCCCGGATTGTGGTCGGGTAAACTGGACGAGCTTCGAACCGACATTATCGCGCGGTATTTCTCTGCAACAACCTGAAACTACAAGGAATCTTTGGGGCGAATTGGGAATCGAAAGCGCCGATTTCACGCCCCCGTCAAGCGGCATGCACAAACGTGATCTTCGCTTTATAACCAAGACAGGCGAGAATTCTGAGCATCAAGTCTGTTGAAACATCCTGTGTGTTGCGGTTCAAAATCGCCGTAACTCTGGACCGCGACGTACCCGACAACTTGGCAACCTCCGCGTGGGTCAATCCTTGCTGATCGACCACCTTAATAATCATGTTGTTAACCTTGCTCCGGACCTCGATTTCAACAGCGTCAGCAGGGGACAAGCCGAGAACTTGGGCAAGCTCCTCAGCGTTGTGAGCCACATAGCTTTTTCTCTTTTTAACCTTCTTCATTGAACATTTCCTTCAATCGTTTGGCCGCGACTTCAATTTCACGGTGCGGCGTCGTTTGCGTCTTCTTGACGAAGGCATGGAAGACTAAGATGCCACGAGCCAGCTTGCATAAGTAAAAGACTCGGTAGGCTCCGGATGCATCCCTGACCCTAATTTCATCAACTCCGGACCCAACAGACGGCATGGGACGGGCAAGCGGTAGGGTCAACGAGTGACCAGCTTGGAGATCTAGGATGGCCTTGCCAATTGCTTTACGCACATCCTCGGGGAATTTCCGGATGGAGTCTCTTGCTTTGGGGTGAAAGCGCGCAGGTTTCATCGGCTGTGATTGTCCCGGATCTGGGACAATTTGTCAAGACCGCTATTGCAAACTCAAAAAAACAGCCGAGTCCGATGCCATTGGTTCGAACTAGGCTTTGTCAATTATCTAATTTAATTAGTATGGTCGAGCCGGCGAGATTCGAACTCGCGACCTCACGCACCCCAAGCGTGCGCGCTACCAACTGCGCTACGGCTCGATTCAACCTAAAAATTCAGCCACAAAGTGACTAAAAACACAAGGGTCATGCTAGTTAACATGGCATCTCATCTCGGTCAACAACAAGCCACCGCGCTCCCCTGATCGGTCGGAACGTGGACGCCTTGGCCTCCTCTGGTTATACTTATAGAGGCTCCGTCCGTGAGCCGCTTGTTTGGCCCTCTGCGCCGCCCTTTTATAGCTTCCTGGCACCCTACACCCGGCATTCTGCAGTCCCGTTCGCCTGCGCTCCGCGTTCCTGCTTCTGTTTCTGGCATGCCAATTCTAAGTAACCATAACCAACTCAGCCATCCTCATCCTGCATCTGAGCACCTAGTAACACCGGAGCCTCGTCCGCAGTGACCCCTCGCCTCAACAACCCGCCCAGCACGTCGCTGCGACCCAGAGGGTATCGGCGTGCCAATCAGCTTCTCGGTGCTGCCGTTCTCCTTTGCGCCTTCGCTGTTCCTTTGCCAGCCCGCGCCGCCATCTCCCCGTCCATTCTTGCCGCAGAAGACCGCCTCTTTCCGCGGCCCGACGTCGTCCGTAAACAGGTGCGCTTTTGGGAGAAGATCTTCTTCACCTATCCAGCCACCACCGTGATCGTCCACGAATCCACCGATCCAGACCGGATCATCGACGTCATCGATTACCGCGTCCCCTCAGGTCCCCATGCCACCAAATTGCCAGTGACTCGCAAAATGCGTGAAGCAGTTACAGTGCGCTACTTGCTCCGCTACAACAAGGCGGCTGATCGCTTTGCCAAGGAGCAGGCCGAGGCGGTTCGTTACGGACCGATTGAGCAGCGGCTGTTTGACGTCTATCACAGCGATGCGGTGCTACTCCAAAAGCTCTATACTGGTCAAATCCGCTTGCGAGCGCAGACCGGGTTGGCCGACGATTTTCTTAGCGCCGCTAAATCGGCCCAAGCCTACCTGCCCTATATGGAGCAGATTTTTAGCCAGTATGAGATCCCCAAACGCCTGACTCGCTTACCCTTTGTCGAATCGATGTTCAACCTGAAAGCACGGTCGAAAGTCGGTGCTTCAGGTATTTGGCAGTTTATGCCTGGTACTGCGCGCAACTATATCTTTGTCAACAAGCTGGTCGATGAGCGAAATGCTCCAGAAAAAGCGACCCGGGCAGCGGCACAGTTTCTCCTCGGCAACTACCAGGAGCTTGGCAGCTGGCCATTGGCCATCACCGCCTATAATCATGGCAAAGAGGGTATGGCGCGAGCGTCACGCCAGCTCGCCACGCTGGACATCGGCAGAATTATCGAAAACTACTCGGCGCCGTCGTTTGGCTTTGCTAGTCGCAACTTCTACGCTGAATTTCTCGCTGCTAGCAATGTCTATCAACGGTTGGTGCGCCTCCACCGCATCACCTCCGACGATGCGCCGGTGGCAACGGCCAACATCCTGCTGAAGACACCGATCTCGGTAGCTCAGCTTTTGGCACACACCCCACTCAAGAAACAACAGCTGCAAGACCTCAACCCATGCTTGCTACCGACAACATTGACCACCCATATCGATCGGCCGCTTCCAGCCTTTTATGAAATCAAGGTTCCTGTCAACCAGGCCGGGGCCATTCGCACCGCTTTGCAACTTCTCGATACTAACCGCTACGCGAAAAAATGAGGCATGTATGGACGTCGCCGTAAATCGCCAAAAGCTGAGCCCCAGGCCAGGATCCTTCATGCGATGCGTGCTTGCGGCCTTGCCCATGCTTATCGCTACATCGGCGCATGGCGCCGCACTCAAGGCGGTTGACACCGTACTTGATCGATTGGAAAAGCGCCTCTTAGACCAGGAGGCTGATGGCCTGACCTTTGGCGAACGGCAGAACGATCCCTCCTTTCTCCGCGTTCCTGAAGAGGCCGCACCAAAGAAATCCTATCGCTTCGGCAGTAGCAGGATCGAGGCAACACCCAAGCAAATCGAGCGGCTAAAGGACGTCGGTAAACTCGTTGGAGATCTGGAGTCCCAGGTTGACCAACTTGCCAGCAACGTGCAAAAGACCAAACAATCGGTCGTTGATGATGCGGCGATCGACAACTTCGTCACCCTAGCGGCCCAGCTCGGCGACACTGATGCCGCGGCGATTAAAAACCTCACCATCAAGCTTGATGGCTTTGAACTCTACGCCCTTTCCGATAGCTCGGGCCTGTGGCTTCCGAGCAAAAACCTGCCGATTTACGCCGGGCCGCTGCAGCCAGGGACGCACCGCGTGGACCTAGAAGTGCGCCTCGTCATGCGCCAAGTCCAAGACCTACCGCTCAATGGTGATATCTACCGTTTCATCAATAAGACCTTCGATATCACGGTCGCCGGCGCTCGCGGCAACGCGAGGTACATCATTGCCATTAAGGCCCCAGAGAAGCTTGGTGACACCGCCGATGCAACCTTAAAGGAAGCCATTTAATGCTCGCTCTGGTGGCTAAAACCTTGCCTGGCTGGCGTCGCGCTGCCTCCCTAGCGCTCCTGTGCGTGGCTGCCTTGGTGTCCGTGGCTCGTGCCGCGACTGAAGACGCAGTACCGCGTGATCCCCATGATGCAGGTCCAGCAGCCGAGCAAGTGCCTGCCAGCCCTGCCGCCGAGGAGCAAGATTTAAAAAGCAAAGAGCCTCCAGAACAAGCCGCGGTAACCTCCGAAGTCGCTACGGACGTGGTCAAGGCCGACGAACCCGCAGGTGAGAAAGGTGACGAGGACGAGAAGCCGCTTGAGGCGAAGGGTGAGGAGCAGCCTCTCACTCCTACCAGCGCGGCGCCTCAAGTGGTTCAGTCCGAGGCGCATCCAAGCGCGCCGCAGCCGGCGAAAAAATCACCGCCATCTGGCTTGCTCGCCGCTCCGGAAACGGAGTTGGCCTTGGCCAAAACCGAACTGGATAACCTCACTCGCCGCCTCGCCACGGCCAATCAACTCGCTGGTCGCCTCGGCCTAGGGCCGCAGACGGCATCGGCTGAACGGTCGTGGCGGAATGCGCAAAACTTTTTCGCGCACCAAGAGTGGGACTCTACGGTGCGTGAACTGAGTAACTACCTGAGTCAGACGCAAGTTCCGCAGATCAAGAACTACCTGCGGGCGCAGTTTATGCTCGGTCACTCCTACGAAGAGATGGGGTATAAGAGCAAGGGACTACGCGCCTACTTTCGCTATCTGGCGACGTTTCTTACCGCCAAGGAGCAAGACCATGCAGAATTAGTCGAGGTCCTACGCCGGATGATTCCCTTGGCGACTTCGGATGTCCAAGGTCAAAATGAGCTCCGGGAGCTGCTGGCTTCGGTGACCAGCCTGGAGCTGCCCAAAGAAGTGCAGCCCTTGGTCTATTTCTATGCCGCCAAGGCCGCCGCCAATAGCGCCGAGACGGCCCTGGCGCAAAGCTGGCTAGAGAATGCCGCTGCTGCACCCAATGAGCCTGTATTGAAGGCTAAAGCGCTTTATATGGAAGCCCTACTCGCCCTCGGTCGTAAGGACTTTGACCGGGCAAAGGATCTCCTGAGTGAGGTCATCCAAACCGATCAAGATGGTGCCAGCCGCGACCTCGCACGCCTTGCCTTGGCCCGCCTAGCGGTGCATCAAAAGGAGCGCGACACGGCCCTTAAGTATTACGCGCTGATAGGTGAAGCATCGACCGCGTTCAAGGCAGCGACGTTTGAAAGTATCTATGTTCATCTCGATCTCAAGCAAGACTCCCTTGCACGCAGCAAGTCCTTACTTTATCTGGCGCGCTGGCCGGAGGGCGCCGATGCCTTACAGCTGCGCATGCTGATGGCTTATCTCGACATGCGGGCTGGTGACTTGGCATCTGCGACCACTTCGATTAAGGCCGCCGATAGCCGACTAAAGGACATCCATAGCTATTTGACGACCAGGGTATCGGGCGCAAACAAGGTTAACCAAACGATGTTGACCGATCTGATGACTCTGACTGGTGGGCAGCTGCCACTCTCTCCTGCAGTTAAGGACGCGACCAAACTCTTTGGACGGCTCGCAGAGGTGACGCGTCGACTGGCTGATATTCGTGGACACATACGCAATATCTTGTTTACGATCGGCAGAGCCAATGTGGAACAGCTCCGGCCGTTTTGGGTCAATCGGGCCGAGCAGCTGGGTACGCTGGGTGAGGACCTGCTTAAGGTCGGTCAACGCCTGGTTGCGGCAGAAACCTTGCTCTATCAAAGCCGTCTGAGTCCCGTGGCGCAGCAGCAGCTAGGAGCCTCGGAAAAGCGGCGGTTTCGCCTGCTGACTCCTGCTGCCGCCAGCCACAGGCAGGTGCAAAACTGGGGGTCTTTTGCGGCGTTTGCCGAGCTGACGCGCAATCTGGCCACAGCTCAGGACAAATTATGGAATGCTCAAGCGCAGCTGACGGCAGCACGCTTCATCTCGGCCACCGCCAATAAAGGCGTGCCGAGTCCCAGGTCGAAGAACCTTGGCGAACTGACGACTAAAGTCACGCAACTGCGCGAGAGATTAGCCAAGGGCGTCGAAATGCTGCGACGGGCCCGTGTCGAGGAGTTAGCGGTCGCTAGTCCGCACCAGTCGACGGCAAAATTCATCGCGCAGTATGCTGCTTCCTTGCACGCCGAGTCCCAGATCCTAGGACGAGCTCGGGATGAGGTCACGACCACGGCACAAAAGCTAAGTGCCGAGGACGGGTCAAAGGCATGGGTACAGTGGGAGTTTCTGATGAAAGACCTGTTCCAGCAGCTGGGGGGCTTAGGTCAAGAAACAAAGTCTGGATTATCGACCCTGCTTGCCGAACTCGACAGCGAAGAACGTGCCCATGGTGCCATGGAGCAACGTCTGAGGGAAACGGCTGGTATCCTTGAGGCCGAACTCGGTGTGTCGATGTCGGGCATTATCGATCAATACTCGAGGGCCATCGATGCGCGCTTTGCCCGCAATCAGAAGTGGCAGGGCGATATTCATTGGCTTACGTTTAATAGCAAGGTTGACGAAGCGAAAAAGCTGCAGGACCAGACCGATCTTGAACAGCAGATTCTTCGCGATAATCTGCTCGATCTGCAACAAGGAGCGCTGTGGTCATGGCCAAAATAATCATCCCCTTATGTTTGGCCCTAGGCTTGATGGTCCAAGCGCAGATTGCGCTCGCTGGGGCGCCTGAATTTCCGCCTGAGGTGGTCGATGCCAAGGCTGTGGATGCCTTTCGCAATTATTGGAATGCCTTTGAAGCCTATGAGCAAAACCTGTTGAAGGACGGGCAAAAGCAATTCGCCCAAGAATGGGAAAGCGTTAAAAGGACGTACCAAAAGGCGCAGTCCAAGGTCACCGCCGAGCAGCTTGATGCGCTGCAGAAGTCAGCGGCAAAATATCGGCAGCACCTGAGCGAGCACGAAGATGCCAGCAACCGCTCCTATGTCATGCTTAACTTGGCGCAGATCCTCACTTTGATTGGTGATATTCAGGCCGCCGATGACGCTGACGCCGGGACCTTTGCCAGGGAGGAGGCGTTGACGCTCCTTCGCGAGGTCGAGGAGGGGCCAAAGACCTTCCCATATCGCGAGCAGGCCATGTATCTGAGGGCAACGGTCTTCGAAGTGCTTAAACGCGAAGACGCGGCCCTGGTGATTTGGCAATTGCTTGCCGAGCAGGCGCAATCGACGATTTACGGTGTCCATGCGCGTGCCCAGCTGGGCGATCATATGTTCAAGCGGGAACGGCCCGGCGAAGCCATGCGAGCCTATCAGAGGGCGCTAAGTTTATTGGCCAAGATCGATGTCGAAGATGGCGAGTTTGAGCGCTTGCGCCTCAACTACCGCTTGGCCTGGGCGGCCTACCGAGCAGGTGAGGTCGACGTCGTCATCACTGCGGCAAGCGACCTGCTGCAGCCGACAACACACAGTAGATCGGCGGAAGAGCGGCAAAAGACCCAACAGGATGCCGTCGATTTGATCGGTGATTCGCTCTATGAACACAACGTGATGAGTAAGACTCTGGCGATCCTCGGGCGTCGCGAGTTTTCGGCCTACGCGGGAGCCATCGGACTGCGTACCCAAAAGCGCCAGAGTGCGAGTGGGGTCTATGCCGCATCGAGTGAACTTGGCGAGTCCCTGCATCAGATGGTGCCGATGGCCAAGGAGATGCCTGAGAGCCTGCAGATGACCGCAGATGCCTGGGAAAAGCTGGGCAAGGTCGACAAGCGCTTACAAAACCTGGAACGCTTGGCATTGCTGCTGCCGACGCAAAGCCTGTGGCGTGCTCGGCACAAGGACGACTTGGTCAGCATTCGTAGCATGGAGGAGCGTTCGAGTAAGGCCGCAGCGGCCGTCGCCACGGCGCACTACGACTTGGGACTAGCTTCGGGAAATCCCGCCGCCTTTGCCTCGGCCGCCGCGTTTTACGAGATTCTTCTCGACTTCGCCGCCAACGACCCCGCCGCCAACCAGTGGCGTTTGCGGCAGGCCCATTGCCAGTTCTTTGCCGGTAAGAATGACGACGCGGCGCTGCTCTATGCGCACCTGAAGACCGACTTCAAGGTGGACCAAGAGACCTTACAGATCGCCTCCTACCAGCTCGTACTGACCAACGAGAAGCGCTGGCGCGATGCCTTTTCCAAAGCGACCGAAAGAGCTGAGGACCCGTATAAGGATCCGGCAACCCTTGCCGTGTTGACCGAGCTGGAGCGTAGTATCGATGAATTTGCTGCCAGGTTCCCGGCTCAGAGTCGCTCCATCGATCTGCTACTGGTTGGAGCAAGTGCCAACCGCGACATGAACCGCTTTGACGGTGCGAGCAAATATTGGCAGCGGGTCTTAGTGTCGCAGCCAAGTCCAGCACAACGGTCGCTTGCCGTTCGGGGTATGGTGATCGCCAGTCTGAAGACGGGGTCTTCGGCTGATGTGGTCGAACTGGCTCGCCGCTATTTGAAGCTGGAGGACTGGAATGCTCTTGGTTTAACCGTCGGAAATGAGTTGCGCGGCGTACTGTCGGCAGCGACGCTAGACGAAGGTAAACGCCTCAACGATACCGGACACGTGCTCGAAGCGGGCGTGCTCTTGACGATGATCGCTCAAGAATTCGACGCCTTGCCCGAACGCGACCGGATCTACCGCGATGGTGCCTATATGCTTGCTATAGCCGGTGAGTGGGCCAGTGCGGAAAAAGCCGCCACCGCCTACTTTGCGGCAGGCCTCGAGGCCAATAGGGGGGATATGACCTATCTGCTCGCTCGGGCCCAGGAATACCAACTGCGTCTGCATGACTCTGCAGGTCACTATTTGGAATTGGGTGAACGCTTTCCGCGGCACGGCCGAGCTGCAACCAGTTTGAACCGCGCCGAGCGCTTGGCCGTTGCCGAGGCCGATTTTACCATTGCTGCCCGTGCTGCGATTCTGTTGGCTGAGCGCGAGGCGACGCCGGCGAAGCGACTAAAGGACTATGCTCGCGCCGCGGACTACCTAGAAAAGGACGGCAATGTGAAGCGGGCACTTGCCGTGGCCCGTAAAGGTCAGCGCAGCAGCAAGATCGGTGCCGAACGTTTGCGGGCGGAGGTGTTGGTCGCGCGTCTAGCCTATAAGAATGGTGAGGAGCAAGAAGCCCTGGATAGCCTGAATATTCTGGCCAGGCAGATCGAACGACAGCGCGACAAACTGAAGGCGGAGGACTACGCGTCGATTGCCGGCGAGGTGCATACGCTACTGGGCGACGAAGAACGACGCAAGTTCGAGGACTTTCGCATCCAAGACCGCGGTGGTGACTTAACCGGCAATGTCGAACAAAAGACACGTTACTTCCAGGGGCTGGTGACCGAATACGATAAGGCGGCCGCAGCCGGTGATCCGCGCTGGGCCAGTGAAGCGCGGTTTCAACTCGGTCGTAGTGCTGAGGCACTCGCCGATGAGGTGGCTGGTGTCCCGGTCCGAAGCGGAGAGCCGGTCAACCTCCGGTCGCACAGTCGCTATAATGCGCAGATTCAGCGCCTGCAAGCCTTGGCGCGGCGTTACTATAGTACCAATGTGCTGATTGCACGTAAGGACCCTGGCCGTTACCGCGGCAATGACTGGGTCAAAAAGTCCTCGCTGCGACTGAGCGGTGAGGCTGCGGCGAACCCTGAGGCGCGGCATCAAGAGATCATGCCTGCTTCGGTGCAAAACACTCTGCCCTCGGACTGGAGTCTTTAGTATGCAGCTTCGGATGCTCACACTACTTATGTCCCTGATTGCAACTATGAGCTGTGCGTCCTCGTCGCACAGCCGATCCGAAGAACCCGAGGATAATCTGGATGTCGCAATGGACAAGTCGCCTTTGAAGGCGGTGCTGGCTAAGGCGGCAGAAGGCGAGGCTGGTACCCCTATCACTGCTCAGCCGCAGGCAAAGGTGAGTTTGGCTGCAGTGACGAATTGGCAAGCCTTTTTTAAGGCGCCACCTACGGCGCTAGAGACTTCGGTGCTGGCGCATAAGCTCGAACATTGGCCGGACCCTGCCGGAGTCAAGGAGCTTCGCGGTAAAGGTCGTGCCGAGATGGCTATCGGCAGGCTCAGTGCGGCAGAGGTGAGCTTTCGCCAGGCGTTGCGCGTAGCCAGCGAAGACCTAGAAACGATGCTCGACCTAGCTGCCCTATATTTGCGCCAACAAAAGCTGAATGAAGCCTTCGCGCTTTTGACTCAGGCCAAAGAGGTTATCAGTAGCAGCGATAGCGTTACCCAGACCATCTTGATTAAGTACCGCTATACGCTAGCACTCGCTTTTATCGGGCGCGGCGAGCGCGACAAAGGTCATAGAATCCTTAGCGATCTAATCGGATTAGATAAGACCTTCACTCCGGCCTATGCCTCGCTAGCTTCGTCTTATTTGGCGATCGGTCGCGCCGGTGTCGCTGAGTTCGTCTTAAAACGCGGTCTCGATCGCGTCCAGGAAAATGCCAGTCTCATGAATTTAATGGGCGTGATTGCGCAACAAGCGCGGCAGCCCGAGGCCGCCCGCGTATGGTTCGATAAAGCTCTGAACGTCGCGCCGAACTATGCGCCGGCGTTGGTGAACCGCGCGGTTCTGAGCGCTGCTAATTTAGAATTCGCCGCCGCTGAGGAGGACCTGTTGCAAGCGCTGAAGGCTGATCCGCAGCAGGTCGATGCCCTGGTGGCTTTGGGCGTCGTGCAAAAGCGTCAGGGCAATATTTCCGGTGCCAAGGCTTCGTTTTCTAAGGCCGTTGATAGCGACCCAGACAACGCCTATGGTCGGTATAATCTGGCAGCCCTTTTGGCCGATGACCTCAAAAAGACCAATGAGGCCTTGCGCCTGTTCCATGAAGTGCTGCAAACCCCAGCCGCCAACTCCGAACTGAAGGAGTTGGCGCGATCCTATATCAACGATTTAACGCCACTTGGCAGTCGTTACTAGCTGATTTTAAAGAAGTATATTATAAACGTAACAATCTTTACTAAAGCTTGTATGCCGACTGCCGATGAACACCCGAGTCTTTTACGATGAGGAGCGGACATGGCCACCGACAATCAGAACAAGCAAGACAATCAGCCGATTTTGATCGATGGTGACCGGTATTATGATCGGACCAGCTATATTTTGGTCATCGACGACGACAACACGTTGCTTAAGTTCTTCAAGATTCATTTAAACAAATTCTTTTCACGAGTCATCGTCGTCAAGAACGCCAAAGAAGCCATCGACACGCTGCGTGAGAAGGAAATCGATTTAGTGATATCTGATGTGCGTATGCCGCGCATGGATGGATTGCAGTTGATGCGGCGCGTTCGCCGGCACGATGCTGGCATTCCAGTGATGCTGATCAGTGGTGGCTTGTTGACGGAGGAAGAGTTGACGGTGGCGCAGGAAGAGGCTGACGGCTTTTTGCGCAAACCATTTTCGGTCGATGAGCTACATGCGTTTCTTGATCAAGGTATGGAAATGCGCGCCAAATACGTCCGTTTGGGCGAGTTTCTCCAGGACAAAACCCAGATCCGCAAGCTGCTCATTGGTCGCAGCAAGCTGGAAAAGCTCATCAAACCTGATGTCAAGATCGATGCCGTCAAAGCTCTGCTTCGCGAACTGAAGAAAGCCGGCTAACGGCGCTCACGCGCGCTCGTACCATTTCGCACCAAGTCCGATTGCGTGGGCAAATAAAGCTAAGAGCGCTGCTGAAAGCATTCCGCCAATCATGATGTCGATAAGAGAGGTCTCGCTCATTGGACCAAGGCGTGCCTTGAGCATCATCCCTGGGCCCATGGCCAGTGTGCCAAGCAGTAGACCCGCCGTCTGCGTCGTTTTAACCGGTGATCCCCAGGTCGAATAGGGCATCGTCAGGCCAAAGCAGATATGCAGCAGCGCGAACAGATTGCTGTGACCATGTGCACTTTTATCTAGCATCAGCTGCCACGACTCGAGGATGGCCCTATCATGGATAAACCCTTGACTGATATCTGTGGCGATAAAGGCGCCGGCCGCAGCGGCGCATGCCAGCACAAAAAAGCCACACATCATATTGAAAATGCCGAGCCTGGGCATGAGTTCTATCCGATCTGGGGGCGATGGTCCGCCGCCTTAGGTAGTATGCCTAGCGCTGCCAGACCCTGCTCGTAAGCACCTCGTTTAAAGTCGACGACAAGACGCAATGCCTCTTGCGGACTGACCCAAGCGAGGGCTTGGAATTCCTTGTCGCTGGCCTTGGCTAGATCTGGAACCTCACCGGCAGGCAGCTGCAGATGAAACCACACTTGGTCTTGGCCGCGGTATTTCTTGGCGATCTCGGTCTGCAGACCGGCGGGAAAGTAGTAACGGATCGTTCCTGCTGTCCGGCCGATGATGACGACACGTTTGACTCCTAGTTCTTCGTGCATCTCGCGTTGGACCGCAAGCTCTGGTGTTTCGCCGGGATCGATGCCGCCTTGTGGAAACTGCCAGGAACTGCTTGGATGGACCCGCTCGGCGACTAGGACCTGGCCGCCTTGGTTGGTGAAAACAGCAAGCACGCACGGTCTATAGATTGCTTCCAAAGCCCTACCTCGCTCTGCTCTATGGCTCGTTGCTAACATGGTACAATACCCTAAGAGTCGGTGGTATCACCAGTCCGTAGTCCCTGTGATTGTCTTCCTCGGTTTGTCCTTGTTATTGTCGAGGTTCAGCCTATGTTTAAGTCTTTGCGTGTGTGTGCCGGTGCGGCGTTTCTGCTCGCTCTTAGCGTCGTTAGCGGGTTCTTCGGGTTCGCTCCGGTCGCCCAGGCAGGAATCTACATCACCGGCTCCTACGGTATGGATTCGACCAATGTGCCGCTTGAGGTCACCAACACGCAGTCTGCGAGCGCCTCGGTGGACGTCGATATCTTTAGCTTTCTGCGTGTCGGCGTCAGCTACGGACTCGAGACCTCTTACTCCCTCGGCTACCGGGCGAGGGCTGCTAGCGCGGCGGATCCCAGTGCTCCAGTAGTGCCCGTGGCCTCGGCGCAAATCGCCAATCCTTGCCCGAGCGAAACGAGCTGCACCAAGGTTGTGTCCAACTCGAAAGTGATTCAGAAGGGTGCCGGCCTGACATTGATCCTTTGGCATGGCGATATGGTGATGCCCTATGTTATGGCTGGGGCCCTGATTAAAACCTATGTCTTTAAATCGACGCAAGACGGCGTCCTGGTCCAGGATCTTGAGGAAAAAAAGGGCGAGGTGGTGCCAAACGTCGGCGCCGGCATCGGCTTTCGTTTGAGCAAGGACTTCTCTTTGAAGGCCAGCATCACGGCCTCTCCTGGCAAGGTGTTGCGGCCTGGCGACACGCAGCTAAAGGTGATCTGGGATAGAAAGACCGCTTTTGGTCTGAGTTACCAAATCTAGCTGCGCTCGGCCCTGCTCAACTGAGCACACCAATTGCCGATAGACCCTCTGAGATCCCAGCTGTGGGTGATCGGGGTATCTTTTGCTAATCAACTATAAAATTTGGGTCGCATTGGTCATCGCGTTGTTCTGCTTTGTCGGGGCGATGTGGCAGATTGCTAACGTCCGTGGCATCCGTGCGCGTGGGCGCCGGCGCAATAGTTCTCCCGATGAAAAAGCGCGCAGCCGGGCGCAAAGGTCAAGCGATGTAAAAAACCTTACGCGCCAGGAGCAAAAGCTGCTGGCAGAGTCTAAGCACATGCTTGCTCTTGGCAAAATTATCCCGGCGGCGCGCATTCTCGAGCAATTAAATATGCCTAGGGAAGCGATTCAGATGCTTGAGGACAATGGCCTTATCCACGATGCCGCAGGTATTCTCATGCGTATGCAGCGCAGCAATCGTGCTGGCGTGATCTACGCTCGGCACGGTATGTGGGAGCAGGCTGCGCAGTGCTTTAAGATGGCCAATATGCCTTTGGAAGTTGCTAAGTGCTCACGCGAACAAGGGCAGATGGAGATTGCCGGCGAGTACTATGAGATGGCCAATCGCTGGGCCGAGGCGGCTGACTGTTTCGAGCATGCCGGGAGCTTTCGCCGGGCCGCGAAGCTGTTTGGTCAGGCGGAATTGCCACAGCGCCAAATCACCATGTATCAGAAGCTGGCGTCGTCTGGGGCGCCACTGCACACGATCGATCTCGACGATCATGAAATGCAGCAGATCGTCGATTATCTTTGTAAAGATCCTGTTGATTTGAACCTGGCTGCGGTGCTTGGCCGGCGTGGCCGACTGCCTGAGGTCATCTTGCGTCTAGCTACACAGAGCAAGTATCGCGAAGCCGCGGATTATTTAAAGCATTCAGCCGCCGATCTTGGCCCACAGTTGATCGCAGCCGTAAACTATCAGGATGCTAGCGCGCCGGCACTGGCGGAACTGTTTACTTCAGTCGCCAAATATGGCTATGCTGGCATGGTCTACGAACGGCTTAATGCCTTCGATCGTGCCGCTCTAGCCTTTGAGAAGGCCGATGACCTGGCCCGGGCCGCCTACTGCTACGAGCGTGCTGGTCGCACGGCAGAAGCACAGATGCTGCGAAACAAAGGTAAGCCCGCGACTCTGCCGCAGGTTAAGAGCGCACCAGGAAGGGCCCCTAGCTTCTCGCTAGAAGATTCAAGCTTGGGCGCAGGCGACGACGGCGAAAAAACGATCGCTATCGGTGCTCCCGTGGAGCCAATGAATGGGATTGGATCAGGCGCTGCGGCTGAAACGGCTACCGAGGCTCATGCCTTACCTCCCAAAGCAGCCTTTGAGTTGATGAAGTCTTCAAGCGAGTCCGTAGTTAAGGCAGCCCCAATTCAAGTAGCGGCTGCGGCGCAGGATAATCCGCCACCACTTGTTGCTTCGCCGCGTGCAGATGTTGGTGTAAATTCCTTAAGCAAAGTCGCATTTTGTGCCGATCTCGATGCCGCGCAACGAGACAAATTATGGGCGATCAGCACGATGTTGAATTTTAGTACTGACGACACCGTCTTGACCTATGACGGCGACCCACGCGGTATCTATATCATCCTCCAGGGTTCGGTGAGCTGCTACCGCAAGGCCGGTGGCAAGGAGCTCTATGTGGATCAAATGGGGGCTTTCGAGTGCTTTGGTGAATTGTGGTTGCTGGCGGATCAGCCCACGGCGGTGCGCTTTGTCGCCACGAAGCCGACGGAAATCTGTTTGATCGAGCGTACTGCCTTTATTAACTTGTTGGATAATGATGGTGCGGTTGCGCGCAAACTGTACAAAAGATTTACAATGCGACTTCTTAACCGACTGCTAAAGGCCGATAATCCGAATAAATCCGGGCTGGCATCCTGACGTCGCGCGAAACCTTAGTTGGCATATAACCTGCATCATGTTCTTCATTGACGTGATGGATGCGCTGCCACAAGCTCAAGCTGACCTAGGAGAATCCCGATGAACTTGATCTGCTTTACCCACTCCGATTATACCGGTAGCGAAAACCCTGTTTTAAGCTGCAAAACCTGCTGCCAGATCTTTTTGGCGGCGCTGAAGGTGCATCAGGCGAAGAAGCAGGAAGCGCAAAAGGATCAGCGCGAATGGATGCTGGAAAAGGTGTACCAAGCGCGCAAAGCGGTTTCGGCCTCGGCACCGCGTACGGCCGCTCAGCCAAAATAGGCTGCAAGGCTCTGAACTGGATAAGAAATTTAGGCGGGGGCTAGAATTACGGCGCGGCTTCGTTTACTGTGCAAATGCATTGTATTCAAAGTATCTGGAGGTTTTTATGATTCCTTCTCGTGGTTACGCAGCCTTAAGTGCCAAAAGTCCGTTGGCCCCGTTTAAATTCGAACGCCGAGATCCCTTGGCTCATGACGTGGTGATCGAGATCAGCCACTGTGGCGTTTGTCATTCCGATGTGCATCAAGTCAGAGACGAGTGGGGCGGGTCGATGTTCCCGATGGTCCCCGGCCATGAGATCGTTGGCAAAGTCATTCGGGTTGGCAGCAAGGTATCGCGCTTTAAAGTCGGTGACCTCGCGGGAGTTGGTTGTTTGGTCGATGCCTGTCGTGAGTGTGAGTCGTGCAAGGCGGGACTGGAGCAGTACTGCGAAAAGGGCTGGGTTGGAACCTATAACAGCCTTGAGCGCGACGGTAAGACCGTGACGCAAGGTGGTTATTCCAACGCCATCGTCGTCGATGAGAAGTTCACTTTGCAGATTCCTAGCAACCTTGATCTGTCACGTGTTGCGCCGCTGCTTTGCGCTGGCATCACCACCTACTCGCCGCTGAAGCACTGGAAGGTCGGCAAAGGCCATAAAGTCGGCGTCGTCGGTCTAGGCGGCCTCGGGCACATGGCGGTCAAGTTTGCCAAGGCATTTGGTGCTGAAGTGACGGTGTTCACCACTTCGGAAAGCAAACGGCAAGATGCCTTGCGCCTGGGCGCCCATCACGTCGTCTTGTCGAAAGATGCGGCCCAAATGCAGGCTCAGGCCAGCGTGTTTGACTTTATTCTCAACACGGTGTCGGCGCCGCATGACCTGAATCCCTATATGGCGGCCTTAAAGCTCGACGGCACCATGTGCTTGGTCGGAGTGCCAGATAAAGATCCGAGCATTGCCGGCTTTAACCTGATCTTCAAGCGTCGCTCACTGGCTGGCTCGCTCATTGGTGGCTTGCCGGAAACACAGGAGATGCTTGATTTCTGCGCCAAGCACGAGATCTTGTCGGACATTGAGCTCATCGATATCGCCGCCGTCAATGGCGCCTACGAGCGGATGATCAAAGGCGACGTCAAGTACCGCTTTGTCATCGATATGAAGACTCTCGCCTAAGGGCCTCTAGACTGACAAAAAGAAGCCCTGGAGGGTGCTAAGTCCAGGGCTTTTTCGCGGCCGTTGCCGCGACGTTTCAAGTGCGGCGCCAGGCGAAAAATGCTCACAAAATGTTAAAGCAGCTCGATGATCACCGCGCTGGCTTCGCCGCCGCCGATGCACAGCGTTGCCAGACCGCGTTTTTTACCCGCGGCCTTCAGGGCGTGGATCAAGGTGACCAAGACGCGCGTGCCGCTGGCACCGATGGGGTGACCGAGGGCGATGGCACCACCATGGACGTTGACCTTTGCCGGGTCCAATTTGAGGTCTTTGATCGCCGCCATTGGCACGACGGCAAAGGCCTCGTTGATTTCGAATAGGTCGATATCGCTGGTCTGAAGCTTTGCCTTGGTGAGAACCTTGCGGATGCACTCAACCGGCGCCGTGGTAAACCACTCGGGAGCTTGCGCATGCGACGCTTGTGCGACGATTTTGGCCACGCCTTTGATGCCCTGAGCTTTGGCGGCGGAGGCGCTCATCAACACGGTCAGCGCCGCTCCATCGTTGAGCGAGGAGGCGTTTCCCGCGGTGACCGAACCATCCTTTTCGAAGGCCGCCTTGAGCGTGGTCAGGCGGGCCAGGTCGATGGAGTGCGGTTGCTCGTCTTGATCGACCCGGACTGGGCCCTTTTTACCGGGGATGTCCACGGGGAGGATTTCGCGGCTAAAGTGCTGACTGGCGATGGCCTGGCGGGCCCCTTCATAGCTTTTGAGCGCAAACTGGTCCTGCTCCTCGCGGCTGAAATGGTACTCCCTGGCGCACTGGTCGCCAAATTGCCCCATAGCTTTTTGTTGGTAGGGGTCCCAGAGGCCGTCTAGCTGCATGTGGTCTTTCAGTTCGACCGAGCCGAATTTGAAGCCGCCGCGGCTGCCAGGTAGCAGGTGGGGGGCCTGACTCATGCTCTCCATGCCACCGGCAAAGATGACGTTGGCATCGCCGCTACGGATGGCCTGATCAGCCAGCATGACGGCCTTTAGGCCACTGCCGCAGACGCGGTTGATGGTCGTGGCGCAGACGGACTTTGGCAAGCCACCGTGCAAGGCGACTTGCCGGGCTGGAGCTTGGCCGACGCCTGCTGGGAGGACGCAACCCATGATGATTTCGTCGACCGAGTCGGGCTTCACCCCCGTGGTATTTAAGGCATCTTTTACTAATGGGGCAGCGAGTTGCGGGGCGCTGGCGGCGGCTAGAGCCCCGCTCAATTTACCGATCGGGGTGCGCTTGGCGTAAACAATCAGCGTTTCGGACATCGCATATCTCCTTTGGGCCCTTGGGACTGGTCGGTGCCCTTCCTTGATAGAGCACCCAAGCCGCCGAATAAAGCGCTAAATAAGCCGGCCAAGGGTGACATTTTCCTAGCCCCTGGCGGCGCTGGTGCGCTATATCTTCGTGCCAATCCGTTTTCAGGTGCCCAAGGTCCTCGCGGCCCAGTATGAGGAAACCCCCAGCATGTCTTTTCGTGGGTCTCAAAGTCGGCAAAAATGCACGCTCATGCTGTCCGATGGCCATCGCTTTAGCGGTGAGTTGATTGGAGCGCCGCTGCGGTCGAGCGGGCAAATGGTCTTCACGACCGGCATGGTCGGCTACAGCGAAGCGATGACGGATCCGTCGTACTTCGGTCAGATCTTAGTGTTTACCTATCCCTTGATCGGTAACTACGGCATCCCGTCGCTTCCGAACGCGACGGACAGCAGCATGCCGCGGGGCTTTGAGAGTGGTCAAGTGCACGCTGCCGCGGTGATCTTGACGCTCGACAGCCAGGAGGCTTTCCACTGGAATAGCTGCCAGTCGCTTGATTCCTGGCTGGCGCAGCAGGGCGTGCCGGGCATCGTCGGACTGGACACTCGCCACCTGGTGCATTTGATCCGGCAAACGCCGAATCTGCTCGGGCAAGTCGTGCCGGCTGAGCCCACCGGTGTGCGCCCTTTCGGACCGCAGCTGACACCACTCGTGCAAGAAGGCTATTTTGATCCAGGTGCACACGAGATCATGCACATGGTATCCACGGCCGAGCGGCGCTTGCTCGGCAAAGGCCGGACGCGGATCGGTTTAGTCGACTGCGGCGTGAAGTGGAATATCGTGCGCCAGCTGGTCCAGCACGGTTGTGAGGTGGAGCTTCTGCCTTGGGATACCGATCTTAAGTCGGTCGATTGCAACGGCTGGCTGTTTAGCAACGGCCCTGGGGATCCGACCAAGACCGGCAGGCTGCGCTACCAATTGGCCGAGCTACTGCACGGCGAACGACCGATCCTTGGTATCTGCCTGGGCCATCAGATCCTCGCCTTGGCCGCCGGTGCGACCACCTCTCGCATGCAGTATGGTCACCGCAGTCACAACCAGCCGGTCTATCAGGTGGGCACGCGGCGTGGGGCCATCACCAGTCAAAACCACGGCTATATTGTCGATGATGCGTCCTTACCAAGCGATTGGGAGGCCTGGTTTCGCAATGCCAACGATCAGACGATCGAGGGTATTCGCCACAAGACCAAGCCGTTTCGCAGTGTTCAGTTTCATCCCGAAGCCGCTGGCGGCCCCAGAGACACCGGCTGGATCCTCGATCAATTCGTCACTGAGGTGCAGTCGCTATGCCCATCCGCTTCGAATTAAAAGTACTCGGCAGGGCGCCGAAGATTTTACTCCTGGGCTCCGGCGGCTTGTCGATCGGACAGGCTGGTGAATTCGACTACTCGGGAACGCAAGCGGTTAAAGCCCTGGTCGAAGAGGGCTGTGAGGTCATCCTCATCAATCCGAACATTGCGACCGTGCAGACAAACCCCGACGAAAACGTCAAAGTCTACCTCTACCCAGTCGAGCCCGAATGGGTTGCTAAAGTCATCGCCGAAGAGCGCCCCGACGCGATCGTCGCCGGTTTTGGCGGGCAAACCGCCCTCAACTGCATGATCGCCCTGCACGACCAGGGAACCCTCGCGAAATACAATGTGCTCAATCTCGGCACCTCGGTGGCAACGCTGAAAATGACCGAGGACCGCGACTTGTTCGCGCAGAAGATGCGCGAGATCGAAATCCCGGTGCCAGCGAGCCACGCCGTAACGACCTTGGCAGCGGCCAAAGCCGCGGCGCAACAGATCGGCTATCCCGTCATCGTCCGCGCCGCCTATGCCCTAGGTGGCCTTGGCTCCGGATTTGCCAGCAGCGACGCCGAACTTGCCGCACTCGTCGAAACCGCCTTAGCCAATTCGCCCCAAGTCCTGGTCGAGAAGTCGCTGAAGGGTTGGAAGGAGGTCGAGTATGAGGTCATGCGCGACGGTGAAGGTAACATCATCACCATCTGCAACATGGAAAACTTCGATCCCCTCGGCATCCATACCGGCGACTCCATCGTCGTGTGTCCAAGCCAGACCCTGTCCGACGACGAGTACCAGATCCTGCGCAATGCCGCACAAAAGATCGTTGACGCCTGTGCCATCGTCGGTGAATGCAACGTTCAATATGCGTTAGACCCTTTTAGCCATCAGTTCTATGTCATCGAAATCAACGCGCGCTTATCGCGCTCGTCGGCTTTGGCGAGCAAAGCGTCGGGGTATCCCATCGCCTACGTCGCCGCTAAGGTCGTCCTTGGCTACGACCTGTTGGAGCTGAAAAATCCGGTGACCGGCGTCACCTGTGCCTATTTTGAGCCAGCGCTCGACTACGTCACGATTAAAGTACCGCGCTGGGATTTAGTGAAGTTTCGTGGTGCCTCCCGCCGCCTCGGGTCGACGATGAAGTCGGTCGGTGAGATCATGGCCATCGGCCGGAGCTTTCCCGAGGCGATTCAAAAAGCCGTGCGCATGGTGACGGAAAGCGGCTCAGGACTGAGCGCATTGCGTCTTGTTTCGCGTGCAGACCTCGACGGTGCCTTGGCCGAACCAACCGATACGCGCCTTTATGCCGTGCTGGATGCCTTGCGACAGGGCTGGGACATCGAGAAAATCCATGCCCTAACGGCGATCGACCAATGGTTTTTGGCAAAGCTGCGCGATGTGATTCAGCTCGAACAAAAAGTCGAGGCACGTGCCGCGCAGACCCCTGCCGCTGCAAATGACGCTGGTTTTATTCAGGCCGTGTTTGGTCCACTTGAAGAACGCGACTGGCGTCACCTGAAGGCCGCGGGTTTTGGCGACGAGCAGCTCGCCGGTTTGGCTTTGGCCAAGCAGCCGCTCGCCCCGGGAGCGGCCGCGGCAAAGCCGTCGGAAAAGCAGATGCAGGTCGCATCGCGCGGCATTAGGGAGCTGCGGCAAAAGCTCGGCGTCGTGCCGGTCGTGAAAAAGATCGACACCACGGCGGGCGAATATCCGTCCCCGTCTAACTACCTCTATATGTCCTACGTCGGCCAGCACAGCGACGTCCTGCCAGACGATGGCAAAAAGTCGATCATCGTCCTCGGCAGCGGTGCCTATCGCATCGGCACCAGTGTCGAATTTGATTGGTGCGCCGTGAGCTGCAGCCGCGAGCTGCAAAAGGCAGGCTGGCGCAGCGTGATTATCAATTGCAATCCAGAGACCGTCTCGACGGATTATAATAGCTCCGACCGACTATACTTTGAGGAGATGACCCTCGAGCGGATTCTTGATATCGCCGAGCTCGAACACCCCGTCGGCACCATTGCCTGCATGGGCGGACAGCTACCAAACAAACTGGCATTGCCACTGGCCGCCATGGGCCTACGCCTGCTTGGTCACAGTCCCGAGACGATCGATATGGCGGAGGACCGCAGCTTGTTCTCCGCGTTGCTCGACAAGCTTGGCATCGATCAGCCGCGCTGGGTCGCCGCCAGAAGCGAGGCCGACGTTGAGCGCTTTATTGCCGAGGTCGGCTTTCCCGTCCTGATTCGGCCGAGCTATGTCTTGTCGGGTGCGGCCATGCGGGTGGCTTTTGATCAAGATTCCTTGCAAAAGTCATTGGCGCTGGCGGTCGATATCTCGGCCGACCACCCCGTGGTGATCTCCGAATTTGTCCTTGGCGCCCGTGAAATTGAACTCGACGGCGTCGCCAAAGACGGTGAGATCCTCACCGCGATCGTCAGCGAGCATGTCGAAAACGCCGGTGTTCATTCCGGTGATGCGACGATGGTCGTGCCGGCACAGCGCCTCTATGTCGAAACCGTGCGGCGAGTGCGCGGTGCGGCAAGGTTGATCGCTCGTGGCCTTAATCTAAATGGTCCATTCAACATCCAGTTTCTCGCCAAGCATAATCATATCAAAGTCATCGAGTGCAATGCCCGGGCCGCACGCTCCTTTCCCTTCGTGTCCAAGGTTGTGGGACTGAACTTGGCGGACGCCGCCACGGCCGTGGTTATCGGGGCGCAGCCGCGTTTGCTGCGGATTCCTGAAGACGATCTGCCGCATGTCGGGGTTAAGGCGCCGATGTTTAGCTTTACCCGCTTGGCTGGTGCCGACCCGGTTCTCGGCGTTGAAATGGCTTCCACCGGTGAGGTGGGTTGCATCGGCCGCAATTTTGAAGAGGCTCTGCTGTTGTCGCTGGAGGCAGCGAAATGCCGTCGCCCACGCAAAGGGGTCTTAGTCTCGGCTGGACCCGAGCACGAAAAGGTCAAGTTCCTCGAATGCGCCGCATATTTTGCGAAGATTAACCTGCCGATATACGCCACGGCAGGCACCGCGAAGTATCTGCAGCAGCACGGCTTTGCCGTGAAGCGCTTGGGTTGGCCGGGTGAAGCCGACGACGTACTGGATGCGATCCGCTCCGGCCTCGTCGATTTGGTCATCAACGTGCCCAAGGAGCTGCAGCGCCAAGAACTGAGCCACGGCGCGCGGATCCGCCAGGTTGCGGTGCAGTTTGGTTGTTCATTGATCACCAATATGGAGGCGACCATGGCTTTTGCCCAGGCATTGGCGCGCTATCCGGATTTTGGCTCGACTCATGCAGTGATGGCTTTGCCGGCTTACAAGAGCTGAATATTTTCACCAGGAGATGTGATGAGCCAGGTCAGAATCGAAAAGCTATTTCATGAAGCCAGAACCCACAACGAGTGGCTGAACAAGCCAGTGAGCGATGATCTGCTGAAGCAGATTTATGACATCATGAAATGGGCGCCAACCAGTGCCAACAGCAGCCCTGGCCGTTTTGTCTTTGTCCGCCCAGGAGCCGCCAAGGACAAGCTACTGGCGGCGATGGCTCCAGGCAATGTCGAAAAAACCAAATCGGCACCGGTGACGGCGATCTTCGCCCACGATAGCGCGTTCTTTGAAAAGCTACCGAAGCTCTTTCCGCAAACCGATGCGAAGTCTTGGTTTAGCGGCAACCCAGTCTTAGCCGAAGCGACTGCTGTACATAATGCGGTGCTGCAAGAAGCCTATTTTATTCTGGCGGCTCGTGCGGTTGGCCTGGACTGCGGGCCGATGGCTGGTTTTGACAAGGAAAAGGTCGATGCAGCGTTTTTCGCTGGTACGACGTGGCGGTCTGACTTGGTTTGCAATCTGGGTTACGGTGACAAGGCTAAGCTGTTTCCGCGTAATCCGCGGCTTGATTTTGCTGAAGCATGCCGGATCGTGACCTAAATAGGCGCGCGAGCTAAGATTCCACTATCTCTTTTTGCTCACTGTGAACGCGTGACCTGTGAGCGCGATTTCCGTAGTAATAAACATCGGGTTCAGTGACTTGGCTCCGGGCTCAGAATTATTGAAGCGAAACAGCACACAGTCCGCACCATCCTTTACGTAAACCAGACGCGTCCAACGAAACACCCCCGGCGATTCCTCAAAAAACCGCTCTGACTGGCGGGTAATATTATTATCATCGATCCTTTCTAACGTAGCGACCTTGCCATTCTGGTTCAGGGCGGCCTCGGCATCGCTGCATGCCATTTCATCCATTTGCCGCGATACATTGAGAAATCCGGCATTGACAAACATATAGCTCTGATCCGGAGTGACTAACCAACTCACCTTGGCCGGTGCGTTCGCGGTGACCTGTTTGACTGTCGGCGTCTCCGCCTTGGGACTCGTATCGACATAGAACATCCAACGTGTTGTTTCCAATCGGACTGCTTTGTAGTCGTACGGATTCTGATTCGAGCTACTTCTGGACTTTCCGCATCCAGATAGTGCCATTAAACAAACGCACACTAACATTGAAGAGACCTTCATATACTTAACCTCCTCCTCGATTTTTACTGTCGCAGTTTATTTAGGTTGGTAGTCAAAGCCGGCCTGCACTGCCAGAAAGCCTAAGGCCACGCCGCTTATATCAATAGTTATGGCGCCTAATACAGGAAAACTTCTATTAATAGCGGCGGTTAGCTTTAAATTACTAATATCACTCGATTTTTGTTTAAAATTTTCTAACCTAATTTTATAAATATTATCGTAGGTGACCCCTGCGGCGGTGACCGAGCCTTGGCCAAGATAGGTCGCCTTAAACTCGTCGCTGTTGTAACTGCCATCGGCTACGAGCTTGTCCCAAAAGGCATCTGTGAAATACGACGATGGAATCGTCACCGCCTGCGTGCCGTGGTAATTTTTTGACTCGAAAATCTGGTTAATGGTCAGCATATAGTCCATCGAGACGCTATTTGAGCCATCGCTTGCCGCCTGACTACCTACCGTAAAAGTTGCCGAACCATCTTTAATTTGCGCGCTCGACCGGCTCTTGTTCAATTTGTACGACGCTGTTTCGCCGAGTGGATTGCTGCTCGCGACTTGACTGGCACTGGTATGCCGCCCACAGGCGACGATAGACAAAATAACAATAATCAGACCAATATTGTGACGAGTATTCATGTGTTTTTATCCTGATTTGTAAAGTTTAATCGGTGATTTATGTTCGGACCTTTGACTCTCTGGAGTCGATCTTTATAGGACTAATCAAAACTAATCAGCTACGTATCTTCGCCAAAAGATTGTTTCCGGCACTCACTAATCGCCCTTTTATTTCATCATTTGAATTGAGCTTATTCATGATGTAGTTGTTTATCCAAGTGGGTAAGTTGCCAGTAATCTGCTGTATATTGAGGTTGGCATAAGTAGTTACGGGCGATCCATTCCGATTTTCCAGGTGTAAGATCGGTGCAAGGGTAACGGTGAGCGTAATCGGCGTTCCATTGGTGTTGGCTATGAATGTCAAAGTCTGCTGTGGGACGTCGATCTCATTTTCCTGTAAATATTGTGGTAGCTTGCCTCTATCGACAGAAAGGTCTGATTTAAATTCAACGGTTTGTACGATGCCAAAGGTTTGCGAAGCGAATGTTGGTTGGCCGGGTGCTCCGACTAAGGTTGCGTCAATTGGACAATGGTACACGCTGCCGCTACTTCCATCGTCGATGGGATTGCAATCGAGGCCATCCGCAAGCGCCGAAGTGGCGATAAGTGGCGATACTAAAACAAACAAGATAGATAATGATTTGGTCGTCTTCATGTGTTTACACCTCATTTTTAATCAGAATTGTGTTAAGGGCACCCTGGGATTCCACTGATAGCAATTAGGCCAAGCGGGCTGTTGACTATTAAGTCTGCGAACGTAGCTGGGATAGAATAGATCGGATTATCAGATGTTTGAACGAATACACTAGTGACATGGCAATTGTTTACTGTTCCAGTAAAGTCGATGTGCACATAATAATTGTAGATGTCCCAGCACCATTTTCCGCCAAACGGACGGCGTATGCACTGTTCCTGGACGTTGTGCAGATTAAAGCGGCCGTGGAGGACTAGGTTCTGGTTATCCACATCAACCGTCGCGCTTTCGAGATAACCTCCACACTTATTGCCCAAACAGAAGTCCTTGGCTTTTTGGTCGGCATTGACCGGAGGATTTTTCATGGCGTTTGTCGTATCCCAGGCAAGTGCTCTTCCGGGTGGGAGTGACGCCAGTAGCCCAAGTGACAGATTGAATAGGAGTACTATTTGTGTTGCTTTCATATGGACTTCCTTACGCCTAGATTGAAGTTTTGGCCAAAAAACGCCTATCGAAGTCACGAACGAAGTAGTATCAGCAAGTACTGTGCCGTTTTTACTTTTTGAAATAATTTAGGTTATTTGCGGCGTTTTGTTGGGGTGTTCTGCGCCGTCGTGCCGCACCCTGGACAAGTTTGCGTGTCCGGAATTTGCGCCAGACGGTCTGAAATTAGGTCGCCCGAGGTTGGTGATGCAATCGCGTAATCATTGCTGGTGACCCTAAACGATGATTTAGGTTCGCACATTGATTGATGGCAAGATTCTTGCTTTGCATTCGTTGTGTACTCAATACGTCACGAGGCGAAATTGAGAAGGACTAACAACAACGAAAGATGGGAACTAAAATGTACGCTATTATTAAACGAATTTTATTAGTGACCTGTGCACTATCGCTCTCCTGCTCGAAGGGCAATAATGCGCTAAAGTCGACAGACTCTGCAGGTAGTGTTCATGCGTCTAGCAAAGGTATGAATCTGGTCTTCGACCACTTAATTGATGGCGCGGACCTTTCGCTAAATCAACAAGATCGATTGACCATGGCGACGTTCGTTCGATCTTTGTCGCGCGCCGAGGGATCAGTGGGCTCAGGTCTTGAACTTAAGGCCGCTGCGTATCAAGCATTTGCTGGAGACTACAAGAATGCTCACGACATCATCGGCAAGGCGAGAACTCAGTGGCAAGGCGAGTTTGCCGGCTATGACAGCTGCAACGCTGCTAGCTTGACCTTGGTGATTGAATCTGAAGTCAGCGAGCTGATCGATCGCACGGTGGAGTGCATGCACCGTGGTGTCGGAAGTTCTGCGCAAATCGAGTTCATGGCCAAGGTGAATGAAGAGATATTAACTAAACTTAGTAATTCTTGTGGAGCCGGCTGCATCGACGAGCTGCAGAAAAAAATCCTCAGCTTGCAAAATATTTGAGAATGTTAATCGAAGAGATTAAACCGTCGTTATGATTTACATATTAAATATCCAATAACCGTGGGTGGCATTATGAGGATTTTTGATCATTTGATTCCGATGAAACACATCGTCAAGTTCATGCCCGTACTATTTCATCTGGCAGTGGGTTGCACGCCGCATAGGAACGCAAACGCTTCTGGACTCAAGGATGCTACGGTTGCTTTACAGGCTGGCGAAGCCTATGATTCGCTACGGATCCGGTTTACCGATAGTACCTGTGTGACGTTCAATCCTAGCGAGCAGAGTGTGGATGGGCTAGGCTGAAGCAAAGCTACCATTGCAGGCAGGACTGGCTTCGTATAAAAATGGTGATACTCCATGCCTAACTGAAGTCGTGCAATACGCGTTCCATAAACCACGGTACCTGGATCGTGGTTAAACTATCCTCCTAATATTGGGTGGTTGCGGCAGGTTTTGCATGTGAATCGGTCTCCAGACTGAGACTTGAAAAAATATTGGCTAGAAACACCTAAAGTCGTGTTATACAATTCCCGATACGCAGATCGTATATTAAGGGAGGTTGGGGCCGATGACGCAACTGAGGTGGCCAAGGATAGCGACAGGGTTCCTGTGGTGCCAAGCCGCTTTGGCGGCTGTTTTGGCTGTGCTTATGGCCTCTGGCAAGTTATCCAGGGTGGAAGTCGTGTGTCCAGGCAGCATGCCCTTCTCTTGGCCGTGCTTGAGAGTCGATGCGCTGTCGCTACCGATGTTTCTTATGGTTTCCTTTTTGGGCGCTGTCGTGGCGACTTATAGCGTTTCCTACCTAAAAGGTGACGGGCGACAAGGGCGATTTTTTCGCTATTTAGTGGTGACGACGACGGCGGTTTCTTGGTTTGTGCTGGCGCCGAATCTTTGGCTGGCGTTTCTAGCTTGGCTCGTGACGAGTTGGGGCCTGCACCGACTGCTGCTGCACTTTCCGACCAGGCCTGGAGCGGTCTTGGCGGCGCGCAAGAAGTTCGTCGTTAGTCGGATCGGCGACGTGGCCATTTTGACGGCGATTCTGCTCGTCCAAGAGCGCTTTGGCACGACTGATTATGGGAGACTGTTTAAGTCCGTCGGTGAGGCAAGCTGGCCTACGCTTGCAGGGGCGGCGGACATCCAGTGGATCGGCATCCTGTTTGCGATCGGAGCTATGACGAAGTCGGCGCAGTTTCCGTTTCATTTTTGGTTGCCAGAGACCATGGAGACTCCGACCTCCGTGTCGGCGTTGATGCATGCTGGGATCATCAACGCGGGGGGATACTTCATCATTCGTCTAAGCCCCTTGCTCGTGCATATCGATACGGCGCGGCTGATGTTGGTCTTAGCCGGCGCGCTGACCGCAGTCTTTGCAGCACTGGTCATGATCACGCAAAATGACATCAAGAAGAAGCTGGCGTATTCGACGATCAGTCAAATGGGGCTCATGATGTTCGAGTGCGGGGTGGGGGCTTATGTCGTGGCCCTGCTACATATTTTTCTGCACAGTGGGTACAAGGCCCATGCTTTTCTTTCGACCGGCGGCTTGATCGATGCAGCGCAAGGTCCAAAGCGCGGGAGCAGTCAGCTCTCGGGGTTGGCGACGACCTTTGCCCTGGTAGCGACCGGTGGCGTGATGATGGTCGCCGTGGTCTGGTCAAACCGGGGTTTGTTTCCGCTGCTCCTATGCTTGGGTGTTACGCTACTTGGTCTATGTCAGGTGATTTTGACGGACGCGAAAGTTGCGGGCAGAGGGCGCATGGTCTGGCTTTGGACCGTACCGGTCACTCTGGCAACCGGTGCGATCTATCTGTTCCTCGAACAGGTGACCGGTAGCGCCGTTCAGGGTGTTGTGGCACCCATGACTGCGCTGCCGTCACAGGTCGTCGCCGCAACCAGCGGCGTCCTAGCCTACCTGATATTCGGGGCTGGATTTCTCGCCGCGCAGGCCGTGGTTGCCGCGGACTCGCCGCGCCGGCAAAAACTGTACCTCTTCTGTCTAAACGGCGGGCGTTGGGGGTCGAAGACCACAGCATGGCTGACTCGCTTTTGGCCCGTTCAACGTCGTGTGTTTGCTGCGCCAGGCGCTGACATCAAGGCAAAGCAACTAGCAGGAGAACATTATGCTTGACGCTGATACCCCCGCCGCAGACCGTGCGCTTAGCCAGGCGCCTTCGTTCGCTGCCGCAATAGATGCAGCCTTGGGTTTGACCATGCCCAGCTGGCCACTGCAAAACGTCGTCGCCGTGAACCCATTTTGGCAGCAACGCGGACGTCCTTTTACTGATGTTATGCGCGAGGTCTCTCCAGTCATTGGCGCTGAGACCTACATGCCGCTAGCCTTTTACTTGGATCAATATGGCACCGGCCGGATTAGCGAGAGAAGTCTGAGCGCAGTGTTGGCGCAAGCAAAGAGCAAGATTGGCCTTGACGCCGAGTCCCTGGACACCTTTGTACGCGCCAGCAGAAGGCAGCAAGTTGAACATCACTACGATCAAAGCTTCGCCGGGTGGCTTGATCAAAGGCAGCCCGGCAGCAATTGGCAACGGGCGATCATCGATCAGGTCGGTATGTTCGCCGGGGCCTACTTCGACAACGGTCAGGCTGTTGCGCCTTTTCCTTGGCGTTCGCTATCTTTTTGGGAGGCATGGAAGGCAGCGCAGAGTCTGGGTGGCGTCGCCGACTCATGGGCACTCCCTGGTCTCAAAGCCTTGCTGGCAGCTGCCGCAGGCCTGTCCGCTAGGGACCACATTGGCCATATGCTCGGCCGACTCGGCATCAGCAGCGCCGCTGCTCAAGCGCGCTACCTGGCTAGGTTGATGGCCGAGGTGCTCGGCTGGGCGTCGCAGTTCCAATGGCGGGATTGGCAGCATGGTCTTGGCTATTCGGTCGCTGGAGTTGGCGGCACTGAAGACCTTTTGGCCGTGCGTTTGAGCTATGACTTGCTTCTGACCCGGGGTTTTCAAGATGGGACTATGTCCGGTGACTTGTCTGAGTTCCATGCGTGGCAGCAGAGTCTCCATCGGGAGCGCGATCCATCCGGTGCATCGGCCCGCCACCTCGCTCTGCAAGAGATTTGGCAGGAGGCCCTTGAATTGAGCTACCAAGAGGGGTTAGCGGCGTTGCTGAAGCGGCCTAAGCTGCCGCCGAGGGCAGCCAGGTTTCACGCGATCTTTTGTATCGACGTTCGTTCCGAGCCCATACGTCGGTGCTTGGAACGGGCTTCGCCGCAGCTGCGAACGAGCGGGTTTGCTGGCTTCTTTGGGCTGCCTATAACGTTTCAAAGCCAGGCCCAGGAGCAAGCAAGCGCACGCCTGCCAGTGCTGCTCTCGCCGCGTCTTGAGGTGAGGGACGGCGATGACCTGAGTAGGGGGCCGAGGCGGCAACAGGTGTCCGAATTTATCAAGTCGATGCGTAAAGGCGCGATCTCATCCTTTTCGTTTGTCGAGCTCTTCGGCGGCATCGGCCTCTTGCAAATGGCTGAACGCTGTCTGGAACTCATCCGGCCGCAACCAAAGCTGCCCGCGACGACGACTAGCGAGCCATCACGCTGGACCATTAGCGGGATAAATGGGGTGCCGCTAGATACCCTCGGCAAGGTCGAGCATACTTTGGGCATTCTGCGACACCTGGGGCTCAAGGATGATTTTGCATCTCTGATCTTGTTGGTTGGTCACGGCAGTACCTCACGTAACAATGCCTTTGCTGCCTCCCTAGCGTGTGGAGCTTGTGGTGGTCACGCAGGTGACCTCAACGCGCGTCTGCTCGCCTCGTGGCTAAACGATCCCAGAGTTAGGAGTGGGCTTAAGACCCGCGGCGTGCAGGTCCCGGCCACGACTTGGTTCTGTGCAGCACTCCATGAAACGACGACCGACAAGATCGCCGTTTTGGACGCGCACCTGGTACCCAGCACTCACCAGGAGGCGCTGTCGGAGTTTGCCGAGGTCGCCAGATGTGCCGGTGCCGTGGCCAGGCATGAGCGTGCTTCGCGGTGGCGCTCTATGCCGGCCAATCAGGCTGCACAGCGGGCCTGCAACTGGGCCGAAACGCGTCCAGAATGGGGGCTTGCAGGCAACGGCGCCCTGATCGTCGGGCCGCGGGATGTGACACTTGGGGTGGATCTAGGCGGGAGGGCCTTTCTCCATGATTACGATTGGCGTAAGGACGACGACTTTAAGACGCTCGAGCTCATCATGACAGCACCCATGGTCGTCGCACATTGGATCAACATGCAATATTATGCCTCGACCGTGGCGCCAGAGGTCTACGGCGCTGGCGACAAGACCATTCACAACATCATCAATGAATCCGGCGTGATCTGCGGTAACGGCGGCGATCTACGCATCGGCCTGCCGCTCCAGTCCGTGCACGACGGTACCAAGTTTGTGCATGAGCCGCTGCGTCTTAGCGTGGTCATCGCAGCGCCGCGGCCTGCCATCGAGTCGGTCATCGCTAAGCATGAAAACGTCAGGCTATTGATCGAGCATGAATGGGTGCATATCCTCCAGATCGACGACCGCGGTGATCTGTTGCGGCGTGCGCCTGGCGGCGCCTACGCCTGCCTTTAATGGGGAGGCATGATAGGTGTCGCACTGAAGTGGGCTATCCGATATCATCGCCATGATATCGTTGCCATGACAGTCATTGGGGTTTTGGTTAGATGAAGGCAAAATCTGCTCTTGCTGCTGTAGCGTCTGAACTACCTGATTGGACATTTCTCACCAACCATGCGCACGTTTTGATTTGCCTTGCTCGCGACCCGGACGTCGTACTTCGCGACGTCGCCGTTTTTGTCGGCATCACGGAACGAGCGGTCCAACGCATCGTCGCTGAGCTCGAAGACGCCGGATACTTGGAGCGCAAGCGTGACGGGCGTCGGAACAAATACCGGCTCATGCTGCAAAAGCCGCTGCGGCATCCAGTCGAAAAAAACTGCCATATTAAGGATTTAGTGGGCCTCATCAAATGACCCGCAAGCTCCCTCTTGCCGCTCGCAGGGTAACGAGTTAAAACCTACACGCGATATAAATGTCGTGTTTTAGCAGACGGTACTCGTGCTTCCTACGATTGGCAGGCAAATGGTCGAGATCAAGGGTCATCAGAGGGTTGGGGTTATTGGAGCTGGGCAGCTTGGACGTATGCTGCTTGAAGCCGCCGATCGCATGGGTCTGGCCGCCAGTGTCCTTGCGGCTAGACCAGATGATCCAGGCGCCCTAGGGGCCAAGGCGATGATTTCACTAGGCGACGTTGGTGACCCGCGGGTCTTAGCTGATTTTGTGCAAGATCTCGATGTTGTGGCCTTTGAGCAAGAGAGCAAGAATCCAAGTGTCCTGACCGAGGTTCAGCATCACCTGACGCAGCGAGGCGCGCGCGTTAACATGCGCCCATCGCTGGCTGCGTTTGCCTTTTGTAGCGATAAACTGCAGCAGAAGTACAAGTTGGGGTCGAGTGGACTCCCGACGGCCCATTACTCTGAGCTGGGAAGCGACGGCGCACCTTGCGAAGCATGGCTTGAGGGTCTTCCTAATACCTTTAACCAGGGCTTTGTCCTTAAATGGGCGCGGTCAGGTTACGATGGGCTAGGGACGCTGTTTGTTCAGCCAAACAACTTTGATAGGGGCAAGGCTGAGCGCTTTGCGCGCGTAGCCGTTGAGAATCGCGTGCCACTTTATGCAGAAGAGGCGATTGCTTTTGTTGCCGAATTGGCGGTCGTTGCCGTTAGAAGTATGACTGGCACGGTCGCTACTTATCCGTCCATCTTGACCTATCAAAAAAACGGCGTATGCGCAGCCGCATGCGGCCCGGCAGAAAGACTTGGAGTCTCTCCTGCGGTTGCCGAAGCTGCGCAGGAGTTAGCGCGCGAGGTAGGCGCTCTGTTTGACCTCATCGGTACCTACGCGGTGGAATTTTTTGTGACCGTGGATGATCGCCTGGTCATCAACGAGATAGCCCCACGCGTGCATAATTCCGGACATTTCACCCTCGACGCTGCGCGAACCAGCCAATTCGAAAATCACTGGCGGGCACTTCTCGGTCTAGAACTTGGCAGTATGGAAACGAGTCCATTTTTTGGTATGGTCAACATCCTTGGTCCTGACGGGCCTGCAGTGCTTGGAGGTAAGCCCTTTGCGATGAGTTCTGAAGGGATTATGAGCTATTGGTATGATAAGCGTGAGAGTCGGCCCGGACGCAAACTAGGGCATGTTAATGTTTTTGCCGACTCGGAGGCGGAGTTTTCTCAACGCCTTTCTCGCGTAAAATTCGCCGTCGCCGAGTGGCAGGAGCAAATCTCCGGCTAGACTTGGGCACTTTGGAGTTCGATGTGGCAAGCAAGGTAGCGGTTATCATGGGCAGCGACTCCGACTATCCCGTCATGCGCGAGGCGGTCGCGGTCCTCCGCGAGCTGGAGATCGATGTCGAGGCTAGAGTCGTGTCGGCGCACCGTACCCCTGATGAGATGGCTGAGTTTGCTCGCGGCGCTCGTGGCAATGGCTTTGCCGTGATTATAGCTGGCGCTGGTGGTGCGGCCCACCTGCCAGGTATGGTGGCAGCTTTTACGACCTTGCCAGTGATTGGTGTCCCCGTCCCGTTTGCGCCGCTTTCTGGTCTGGACGCCCTCTATTCGATTGTGCAAATGCCCCGTGGTGTTCCCGTCGCTACGGTTGCCATCGGTGGAGCGCATAATGCCGGACTGCTTGCGGCACAGATTCTTGCCGCCGGGTCCGGATCTTCAGCTGATGCCGTGCGCATCCGCTTAGAGGCCTTAAAGACCCACATGCGGGAAGCGGTCCTAGCGAAAAAGCTAGCCGATGTTTAAGTAGAATCCACCTTGTCCGTTGGATTTGACGGGGGATCAATTTTAAATCCCGATATGGTTTGCTGACCTCAGCGATTAAACGCTGGGAGACGACCATGATACCCACACTTGATTCTGTTACCGCATCGCGACACGCCTAGGCATAGCCTCGGGAAATCGATCAGCGTTCCAAAAAAGAAGAGTGTCTTATCAGAGGCGCGCACCCGAGTCGGCACTGTCAGGCATCCCGACACCGAGTTCTCGCGCCCCCTACGACCGGTGGGCGGTTCG
>CAIYRB010000146.1 GCA_903928445.1 uncultured Pseudomonadota bacterium
GGGCTTTTAAGGATCCAAGCTTTCTTCGCTCCGCGACGATTCCAGACTTGGTGGCCGGCGAATTCTTCTTTAGCCTTCCCAATGGACTGCAGGCTTATTACTTAGTCGGTTTTGGCAATCAGCATCGTTACGACGTGCCGGGACCGGGAGGCGGATCGATCGATCCGCCGGTGGCGACCGACTACCGCCGTCCACAAGACGGGCTTCATCCTTGTGTCGGTGGCAAAGCGGTCTGTGGATATGTGATCAATGGCGAATCATGCATGACTTGTCATGGCGACGGCGTCAACATTCCGAAAAACCCCGCCGGCACCAACGGGATCAGCATGGCTGATATGACCAACCTCATGAACCAGGACCGGGCTAGGTTTGCCGGTGCGATCAGAGAGATGGGTTTTACTACCGTCACCGACGAGCCGATTTTTGCCACCCTTAGCATCTTTCGCAATGATCGCAAAGTTGCTGACAAGCGCAGCCAAGGCAGTGAGGTTTCCGGCCTTACAGGAAAATGAACTAGGATCATGTGAGCGCCGCGACTAAGGAGTCGCGGCGATATACTTGGTGACCATCATGGCCAACTCAGCTTGAAGCTGCTGCATCTGTTCGGCGGACATCCGGCGGCTGTGGGCCGCAGCCAGAACCCCTTCAACGGCGTGCGCTATGACAAAGGCGGTATTCGCTGAAACGTCATGGCGCAGGCTGTCCTTACCGAGGACAAAGGTGAAGGCGAGAAAGGTGACGGTGCCGTCAAAGATTTTCGCGATGCGTTCTTTGGCCGGACTAGCAAGCTCTTGCATGATGGTAAAATATAGGCCGTCATGCGCGGTCAAGGCGTTGGTAAAGCGGTTCATGGCCAAGGCGATGATAGCTGGGTCGCTGTTGAGGATGCCGTCGCGCAGTTCGCTCGCGACCTCGGCTTTGAGTATCCTGTAGTGCTTTTCCACTAGGGCGACGGCAATCTCGTCCTTGTTGGCGAAATACTGGTAGAGGGAGCCGACGCTGACGCCTGAAGACTGCGCCACGTTATTGGTCGTGAAGCCAGTCCAGCCGTTGTGCTTGAGGAGCCTAAATGCGCCTTCGAGAATCGTCTCGATGGTCTCGCGGGCCCTGGGTTGCATTGGTTCGCGCCTGGCACTCTCTCCACCCCGCTGGTCTTGTGGCCTGCGCTTCGCCATAGGGGATGCCACCTTCTCCTTGGTGAGTCTGGAAATACCTTATTGAGTTTACCCTAGTTCGATGCAATCACCACCAAGCTACCAGGGTGTTTTAGCCAATGCGGTCAAATCTGAATCGATCACCGCTCGGTATCCCGGCCTTAAGCCGACAGGATCCCCGCGCATCTTCGAGAGACCATGGTCAAAGCCGTCGCGTCCGTTCCATTTCTGGGTTCGGAATAACGGCCAAGTTCTTTAGATAGAATAAATATTCCAGTGGATTCGACCGCTGCCCACTGGCGTTCGGGAGTTTTTTTCTTCAGTACTTACCGAAAGTTCCGATCAACAAGCGGTGACGAGGCGCGGTCTAATGAGGAATTTGGAGACTTGATGGCAATCCCGGCGAGACAAACAGCTGGCCCAGCGGTATTCGATGCCGCTGCCAATCTTGCTGCGGACAGCCTGCTCTCGTCCAGCTCGATTGCGCAGTTGGGGGCGCTCATCTTCGAAAACAATCGGGTGCAGATCTTCCAGGCCCAGACTGACCGCGGTGTGCCGGTGATCGTCAAGCGCCTGCGTGCTGGTATGCAATCAATTGAGCACATCGCGATGCTGCGTCGGGAGCACGATCTACTGACCGACCTTAAAGATGTGCCGGTACGGAAGAGTTACGGCTTAGTTGGGATTGGCGGATTGACCAGTCTCCTTCTGGAGGATGTCAAGGGTGATACCTTGCGCGCCTATTGCGTCAGGTCAAAGGCGACCATCGCGGCGATTCTGGCCCTCATGACCCAGCTTTGCGATGTGCTGGCCGTGCTGCACAGCCGCGGCATTGTGCATAAAGATATCAATCCGCAAAATATTCTGGTCAGTGAGTCTGGTGCAAGGCTGGTCTTGATTGACTTTGGTATCGCCGCGCGCATGAGCAATGAACAGGTCGCCTTTGAATCGGTCAGCGTGCTTGAAGGCACACTCGCCTATATCTCCCCGGAGCAAACCGGCAGAACCGGCCACACGATTGATGAACGCAGCGATCTGTATGCAGTGGGAGCGACCCTCTACGAACTCCTGAGCGGCCAACCGCCATTTGATGGAGGTGAGGCGATTGATATCGTCCATGCCCATCTCGCGACGCTGGCAACGCCGCTGCATAAAAAGAATCCGCAGGTTCCGTTGGCTCTTTCGGCCATCACCAGCAAGCTGCTCGCCAAGGCCCCTGAAGATCGTTATTGCAGCGCCGTGGGTCTGAAGCATGACCTCGAGCGCGTGATGACGGACCTGGCGCAGCCCGGCACTGTGCCGCTCGATTTTCCGCTGGGGCAACGGGACATACCGTTGCGCTTGCGGCTGCCGCAGCAGCTCTATGGCCGCGGGGCCGAGCTTGAGAAGATCGCCCGTTGCTGGGAGCGCGTGGAACAGGGCGGCAACGCCTTCGTTGCCATTGGCGGTCCGTCGGGAGTCGGTAAGACCGCGCTCATTCGTGAGTTATCATCCTCGATTCTCCGGACCAGAGCCCATTTTATTGCGGGCAAATTCGAGGAGCTGCGCCGGGATATACCCTATGATGCGGTGCTCCAGGCCTGCCTTGCCCTTATCGGAGCGATGCAATTAAAGGCCGAAGCGGAAGTCGCAGCCTGGCGCGAGCGGCTGCGCGCTGAGTTAGGCACTAGCAGTGCGCAAATCGTCGACCTGCTGCCGGACCTCGCCCGCATGTTGCCCGCCCAGGAGTCCGGTAGCGCCACGACGCTGGCGGAAGCCAAATACCGTCTGCAGCAACAGTTCATCAAATTCTTCCGCGCCACCAGCGGTGGCCATAGTCCCTTGGTGTTGTTTCTAGACGACCTGCAGTGGGCCGATATGGCCAGTCTTGAGCTGCTCGATGAAATGGTCATGAACGCGATGCATGGCGGCGTCTACGTGATCGGCGCCTTTCGCGACAACGAGCTCAGCGCGACTCATGCCTTGACCACCTACTTGGCGACCTGGCGACAGCATGCCTTGGACTTCGAGGTGCTGTCGCTGCCCCCGATCGCCCAAGAGGCGGTCGGGCAGCTTTGTGCTGCCGCGTTGCAATGGCAACTGAGCGAGACGCACGCCCTTGCAAACGTGGTGCATAGTCGCACCTCCGGCAATCCATTTTTTGTGCGGCAGCTGCTTAAGACGCTTTATGGCAAGGGTCTGATCTACTTTGATCTGCAAGCCTGTCGGTGGTGCGCGAATCAGGAAGCGATTGAGCAGGTCGCCGTCACCGATCAGGTTGTGGATCTGCTTAAGAGCCGCTTGAAAGATCTGCCGCTCAACGTGCAACACCTGCTGGTGCGGGCCGCGTATCTTGGTGATCATTTTGACCTAAAGCAGGTGTGGCGGGTATATAAGGGACCTTTGCAGCTGCTCTACGCCGGCCTGCATCATGCGGTGACTGAGGAGCTGCTGATTCCTCGCGGTGGCCACTATGGCGACTTGCAGGCGCTAACCAGCGAGTGGGATGAGCGCCATACCACGAATGCAGCAGCTCTGAGCGTGTTTGGCTTTATGTTTCCCCACGACCGGATTCAAGAGGCATGTCAACATCTGTTGGATGACGCCGACGTCAGGACCATCCGACTTGGCATTGCCCGGGTCTTGATCGCGGGGGAAGGCGAAGTCAGCCAAAAGGATCGCTACGACGCGCTTTATCACTTTAACGCTGTGGAAGCGCTCGTCACCAACTCCACCGAACGAGTCGAGCTCGCGCGCCTAAACCTCGAGGCGGGACAGCGAGCCTCTCAATCCAGCGCCTGGGACATCGCTGCGACGTTCTACCGCATGGGTATGACCTTCCTGGGAGAACAAGGCTGGGCTTCGGAAGCGGCACTGATGCGTTCCCTCCATTTGGGGGTGGCCTCCGCGCTGATGTTGCTTGGGGATTCCGCGGCTACCGATCGTTGCTTCGACACCCTGCTGGCCCATTCCCAGCCTGGCTACCAGCGTGCAGAAGTACACCACCAGCGCTGTGTTCTGTTGGTGTCGTTGCATCGCAACACCGAGGCCATTGACGCCGGCGTGGCGGGTCTCAAGGAGCTGGGGGTGCGTGTGCCGTTCGACAACCCACCCCATGTGTTGATCCCGCTCATGGTCACCAAGACTAGTTGGCAACTGTCACGATTCACCGACCAAGAGATTCTCAACTTACCCGAGATGACGGACCCTGCACATTTGCTGATTGGCATGCTATTTAATGAAGTGATCCATCCGTGCCTGATGATCAGAGAGACCTTGGCCGTCTATTTGGTTACGCGGGCGGTTGCCCACGTCTTGGAACACGGGCAAAGCCCCTACGCCGCCGTGCCATTCCTCTATTACTCTGTGGTCTTGGGGGGGGTGTCGGTTGTCTTTAAGAGGAAATTTTGGTGGGGCGACGATGTTAGACGCTTGCAGAACCTGTTTAGGGAATGCAGTGTGAAGTGGCCGAACCAGCACCTGGGCGAGCGCATGGAGCTTGTCTACACGCTATTTTCGGCCCACTGGCATTCAGGCTACACTGAGTCGCTGATTCGCCTAGAAGCCATGGCGACCGCCTTTGTCGACCGCGGTGACGTGATGTTTGCTTCCTACGCGGTCATCTTCCAGATCGATTCATTTCTCTTCAACGGCCTTAACTTGGCCGCGGCGGAAGTCGTCGTCAGTAAGCGCATGGACTGTGTCGAGCACTTTATTAAGGAGCCGTACCGAACATCCTGGAATCACACGCGCGGCGCCTTTCGCGTGCTGCACGAAGGCAGCAGCGCCGATCTTGAACGCTATGGTAACGACATGACGATGCTCGAGTCTGGCGCGATCGAGGAGTTGACATCGTTCTGCGCGGATCGGTTGCTCAAGGCTACCTTGCTCTACCTAGGTGGGGCTTATGCGTCCGCTTACGGCTCGTTGCGTGAGGCGCAGCGGGCTGGCATCGACAAGGCCTTTGCGGGGTCCTACAAAGTTGCGGCTTTCCACATGACCATGGTCCTGGTCGCCGCGGAATACTACCTCAGCTGTAAATGGTGGCAACGCTTGGGTCCGCGCTTTCGGATCTGGCTTAGTCGCAAGATGCTTCGGCTGTTTACCCTTATCTCGCGCGAAAACTTTGCTCACAAAGAGATGCTGGCGAATGCGGTCTGGGCGGCAACCTCTGGCCGCGCCGTTAGGGATTTTTCAAAGCTATTCGAGCAAGCCATCGCCGGTGCCCGGGAATCCGGCGTGGTGCTCGACGAGGCCTTGGCCTGCGAGCGGTATGGGCGCGCCTTGTTGCGCAATGGCCTGCCCACGCTGGCGGTGCGTCCGCTCATCAATGCCATTGAGGCTTATGAGGTTTGGGGCGCGACTGGCAAAGTCAAAGAGCTGGAATCGATCGTTGGCGTGGTCGATCCGCAGGCGGTGATCCGCCCGCAAGTCGAGTCGACGGTCAACTCGTTAAGGAGCACGCAGCGGCCCATGCGTTCTACCGCCAGTATGCCCAGAACGACCAGTCAGATCAGCGCCAGTTTGGATGCCCCAACACTGGTACGTGCGTTCCAGGCGCTCTCGGGTGAGGTCAAGCTCGATACTCTCAAGCATAAGTTGATTAACCTGGTGTGCGAAAACTCCGGTGCGCGACGCGCGCTCTTGCTGTGGCGCGACGAAAGCAAGGGGTCTGACCGGGAACAATACACAGTCGCGGCGCTGCGTGAGGTCGACGGCAGTGTCAGACTAGACGTCGGTCCCCCTGTCGCCGAGCAAGTCTCCATGGCTGCGGTGGCCTATGTATCGCGTTCGGGTAAGGCATTGATCGTCGCCGACGTCACCCGGGAAGAGCCGTGGAAATTCGAGCGCGAGCTTGCGGCGCGCAACACCAAGTCGCTGATCTGCATGCCAATCGGTGTCGCCGGCGTCATCAAGGGCGTTCTCTATCTTGAGAACGATCTCAGCGCGCAGACCTTCACGCACGACCGGGTGCAGATTCTCTCACTGCTGTCTGGCCAGATGGCGATTTCCCTTGAGAACGCTCACCTCTATGATCGGCTCGAGTCTTCCCTGGTCGCCGAGCAGGACGCCCGCCGGCGGGAGCAGGCTTCGCACCTCGAATATGTTCAGTCCGAAGCTGCCAGGCGGCACCTCGTCGCCGGCCTGGAGGCCGCCGAGGCCGTACAGCAGTCGCTACTGGTCCTCGACCGCAATCCAGCCAACTATCAGCTATCGTACCTCTATGTCCCGGCCGAGAATGCCGGTGGTGATTGGTTGAGCAGCTTCTACGACTTGGAACATGATTGGCTGTTTTTGTTCCTCGGGGACGTGACCGGTCATGGCATCTCAGCGGCGTTGCTGACTGCCGCCGCATCGGGAGCTGCGGCGAGCGCCGTAGAGCAGATCAAGCGCAGCACGACGCTCGGCCAAGCGACGGTTGGTGGCGAGGCCAGCGCGGGAGTTAAGACGCCGCTAGAGGCAGCTTTGGACCATATCGCCGCGGCTTTGAACGCGGCCGTGCGTGTCACGTCTCAGGAGACGAAGCAGCTCATGACCATGGTCATGGTCGGTGTCGATCTGCGTACCGGTCAAGCGGTCTATTTGAACGCCGGCCATCCGCCCATTCTCGTGGGTGGAGACCGCGCGCGCAGCGTCCTTGTCGGTGGCACACCGCTTGGCCTATTAGGCGAGGGGCAATGTGGCCGAGAAATCCTCATCATGGAACCAGGCGACAAGATTTTGATGTTTAGCGACGGCTTACTCGGCAATGTCGACGACAGAGGCCTAAAGCTGCGGTTTTCCGCGGTCCGCCGCATCTTCGAACGCCACCAGGAACCGGACCCCGTGATCGCCGAGATTGCGACCTTGGTCAGGGGCTTTGCCCACGGGCCACATGCGGACGATACCGCCTGTCTGGTGTTTCGTTGGCTGGGCCCAGGTCGGGCGTAGAGCGCGTCGAGCTAGTTTATGGTGCGGCGTCATCCTAGTGCCGCGCATCAAGCGCCTGCGCGCTGCTTAATGATGCGATCGGCGCCGAAGGTTTCATCACGCTCGATGGCGCGACAGATCCTTCCATTTGAATTCATCGCCGGTGATGGCAAAACTGTTCCAGGGTCATTTGACAGAGCGCTGGGCATAAGCATCGTCCACATGGTGTCCGCGTAGGCCTGGGGCAACGGGTCTCTTTGGTCAACGCCAGATAGAGGAAAAAAATGGATCAATTTTTCGACCCATGCTAAGCCATTTGCAACCAGGATGACGGTAGTTGATATCAATCGCCAGTGGTAGGGTAAAATTTTTAGGCATTTCCACTTTATCTTATTGCTCTTGGTAGGTTGTCAGGCTAGTCCTCCCAATAGCCATGTCCTTGTGACTGGAGGCATCGAGGTTGCGGGCGACGAACTCATGGCCGTCATCGCCGTCATGCAGTCCTCTGGGGAGCCATGCAGCGGTACCATAGTAGGCGCAGGAACAATTCTAACAGTAGCCCACTGCGCACTGGATCCGGAAATCACAGTTCTTGGGCGGCAGCCATCTCGAGTCATCCGTGGCGACGACAGCGGCACCGCAGGTGAAGCCGATCTGGCGATCCTCGTGTTCGAACCAACGGACCTTGGTACCGTGGCACCCATAGCCGCGGCGACAACTGCCCCCGTATTTGGCGATCGCGTCACCATTGTTGGATTTGGTCGCGATCGGCAGGGAGACAGTAGGCCGAGCTTTTTAAAGCGTCGCGGCGAAAACTACCTCAGCTCAGTTGGTGATCTAATGCTGATCGTGACTCCAAGCGCTGACCAGCAAAATCCGCTTCGCGCAAATATTGCTGGCGGCGATTCGGGCGGTCCATTGCTCTGGCGCGGGATGGTCAGCGGCGTTGCCACAGGCTTTACATGGGGTGCTAACGGCAGCGCCCAGGGCTGGTTTGTCAACCTGACCTCGGACCTAAGTCGCGCATTTCTCGATAGGGCCCAGTCTCAGGGGGCGCGCATCACCTGGAACCGTTCCGCTGACCACTAGGGGTAGGCGACTCCGTTGGTTAGGATCAATAGCCCAAGCCAAGCCTTTATTCGAATTCATTGACGACAAACGACGGGTGGGTGATCCAAGTCTGGACGATGTAGCGTTTGCTCGTGGCCTTGACCACCTCATGCGGGTGCGTATAGCCGACAGGAAACATCAGCGCGCGACCTTGCACTGGCTTGATCTTAACATTTTGCATGGGAAAGCAAGTCTCACCGCCGCTAGGCACGTCGTTTAGGTAAATCAACAGCGTTGCAATCCGCAGTCCATTGTGCGGCTCCTCGGTGGTTTGCCCATCGATATGCATGATGCAGGTATCACCGACGTCGTAGCGGGAGACGATATAACCATCGTCACCCCATTCGTGATAGGTGCTTTGCTGCAGCTGCGGCGGACGCGCAAAATACGCCGCTGTTAGTTCATTGGCGATACTACACAATTTAACATTTATTGGTCGCCACTCGCGGCACAGCGAAGCGTTGAGGTAGTGTCTGGTGCTGTAGTCCGGTTGTGGGTCGCTTTGCACCCGCAAGTCAGCATCGAAGCGGGCAATGATCTCGGCGCAGAGTTCAGGACTTAAGGCGGCCTCAAAGGTCTTGATATGCTGGGTCATGGCGGTGGTCTTTGGTTGGCTACAGGGGGCGTCATCGTCCCAGCGGCTTATAGGATAGGCGGCTTGGTACTGCAACTAAATCCGCTAGCTGCTAGTCGTGTGCGCAGTCCGCTTGGCTCCAGGCCGAACGGCGATGGTCAAAGCTCGCAGCAAGGCAACTGTGCAGCAGGACAGCGGCGAGTTTTTACATGGAGTCCGCCGCGCGGCACCGACCTCAACGCTCGTTTGCCGCCGCCTTTTGCAAGCCGCCAGGTGCCGCCAAAAACTCCGCAAGGATCTGATTGACCAGCGCAGCGTCATCAAAGTGCGGGCAGTGACTACCGTGAGGGATCACGGCTAATTGACCATTGCCGAGGTGTTTAAGCAGCCGCCGACTCTCGCTAGGTGGTACGACCAGATCATGGGCGCCGGAAATCATCAGCACCGGGCAGGTGATGCGTTTGGCAAAGCGCACGGCGTCAAAGTGCGTCAACTCCGCCATCAAGGCGGTAAACAGCCGTGCATCGATCGCCAGCATGGCGACAATATACTCATCGATATCAGAGGTCTGCGCCAGGTAGGGGTTGAAGCCGTTGGCGCGGATAAACTCGCGAAACGGGACCCTGAGCAGCGGGTGTTCCAGGAGCAGGGCGTTGAGCCTATTAACGTAGTTAACGGCGAAAGGAGCGTGTTTTTGGACTTGCACCAGAGCATGCCATAGCCATCCCGACACCGGCTGCAGCGGCATCGTGCGGCTTGGGCTCCGCGTCGGGGAGGCGAGGAGAACCAGCGACTCGACCAGATCCGGGTAGTCCCGAGCGAGTTGTAGCACTAGCGAGCCGCCCATGGATTGACCGAGAAAGGTCGCCGAGCGAATACCCAAGTGCTTGGCCACCGCCACCACGTCTTCGACGATTGCGCTCATGGTCAACTGTTCACCCGGCGGCAGGGGGGAGGAACGGCCGTGGCCACGAAAGTCAAACCACACCTGGCGGTAAGGTGGTGTGTTGACCCTAGCCCCTCGCCGGAGCGGCGGCCTAGCACCCCGATCTTTGCTGCCAAAATAGGCTAGCTGGTACTTCCAGTGAGCAATCGAGCAGCCTAAACCATAAAGGTAAAACAGCACCGGCCCGGTACCGCCAGAATCGGCATAGTAGATTTCGTGTCCAGTAGGCAACGCGAGCAAGCCGCTACTTGGCTTTGGCGTCGCGGCGACCGGCGGCGAGGCCGCTCGGGCTAGCTTTTTACTTGGGCGCGATGCTTTAGTCATAAGCACCTAATTTAGTTGGAATTAAATAGGATCACAAGGAAAAACTAAAGCTCGGAAGGGAGCGGCCGATAAGCCATTGTAACACGCGCGGAGGAGGAGGCTCCATGGCCTATCATCAGGATATTCCGATCCAGTTGTTCGTCAGCCAGGAATACCACACCCCGGCTGTGCAGGTCATCGTCGACACCTGGCGGGTCGAGCCGCAGCTGGTGATCGAACGCGTGATCGAGCATTTTCGTGAGATGGGCATCTACCGGATTCGGCCCAATCACCATCGGTTGATCAAAAAGGCCATGCTGAACCACCTGAAGACCTCGCCTGAGATCATGCGGATGGTGGTTAAAAACCGCAATGACGAGATGAAGCGCCAGCGCAATCGCCACGCCGACTAGTCGCTGCAGGTACTTTGGCTTTGGCTTATGCCTCGCCCGTGTCGAGAGACAGGGCGTGGATTTGCGACTTCATCAACTCGCCTAGGGCCTGGTAGACCATCTGATGCTGCTGGATCAGGGTCTTCCCCTTGAACTCAGCGGCTCTGATGCGGACCTGCCAGTGATCGCCGCCGCCGGTCATGTCGGTGGCGCGGATCTGTGCGGTGGGGATGTGTTCTTTAAGGCGATTGGTAATGATCTCGGCCGTCATCATAATATATCCTCTTGGTCGCAAGGAGGGCGACTATGCCACGACTCTATCTCGCCAGCAATAATCGACACAAGGCCGCCGAACTACAGCAATTGTTAAGCGCGCTTAAACCGGCATGGACGGTGGCCTTGGCGCGCGATTTGGACCCGGCCATCGCCTGGGACGAAAGCGGCGACACCTTTTTGGCCAATGCGCGCATCAAGGCCGAGGCGGTCCGCGCCTTGACCAAAGACTGCGTGCTGGCCGACGATTCGGGGCTGGTCGTCGATGCACTTGGCGGGCTGCCTGGGGTCCATTCTAGCCGCTACGCGGGCCAGGGTGGCGACGATCTGGCCAACAACGCCAAGCTGCGAGCGGCGACTTCGCACCTTGAAGAGGCGCAATTGACCGCGCGCTTCATGTGCACTCTGTACTTTATCGACGCGGCGGGGGAGGGCCACGCCTTCACCGGTAGCTGCGAGGGCCACCTCACGCACACGCCGAGTGGTAAACATGGATTTGGTTATGATCCGCTGTTTGTTCCCAGCGGTGGCACCAAGACCATGGCTGATATGGACAGCGTCGAGAAGAACGCTATCAGCCACCGGAGTAAGGCCTTTGATGCCTTCGCGCGTTGGCTACAAGGCTGATACTGTAGCGATCTCAGGCATTATTTCGCTGGCGCTGCGGCTGGTGCGGCAGGTCCAGCCTGGTTTTGTTTTTTGCGCGCTACTTTCATATAGTCGCGGTACTCGCGGCTAGTATGGATCCAACCGAAGTCGGAATCTTTCAGAGATTCGTTGATCTCATTACGGTACTTTGCCGGCTCGATCAGGTAGGAGTTTAGGATGGCGACGGCATTCTGTGGGTCGTTCATCCGCGCTAGACACCGCGCCAGCAGCATCGTCGACTTGCGGGCAATCTGTTCATCTTCAGCCCAGATCTGCTTTTTTTGCTCCATTTCGCTGACGTGGCGCAGCGGGGGTAGGGCATCGACGCACTGGTCCATCAGGCGATAGGCGAGGCCAAGGTGGTAGTAGCCGGGGATGTCGAGCTCGCCGTTGGCCTTGGCTTTTTCAAAGCCTTTCGCGGCGACCTTATATTTGTGCTGATTAAACGCTGTGGTTGCGGCGATGTAATCCTTTGATGCTCTGGCTTTGGCTTTGCTTTGATCGCCGGTTCCTGCAGCTAGCACCTGGGACTGCTGCAAGACATAGGAGGTATCCAACAGGCATGGGGCATCACCGCCGCCTTCGCAGCAGACCTGATGCAGGTTTGCTGACAAGCGCTTGCCTAGTATGGCATTGCACTGCAGGCCACCGGGCGGCAGGTACATAAACACCGTTTCACCAGCAAGGGCGCCTTCCTCGCTAGCCAGCCCACGGGTGTTGGCTTGGGATTTAGCCACCCGGCCCTTCAGGTATAGTCCGCGGTACGTGTCATAAAACGCCTTGCGCCCAGCGCTGTCGAGGCCACCGATCCAGGCGTATTTATCTTTACTTAAGTCAAAGATCTTTTCTGGTTCGATCGCCTTGCAACCTTGGACGTCGTAGACGACTGGGCCGCTGATCAGCGTCATGCAGGTGGCAAAGGCACGAGTGCTGAAGGAGCCAAAGCTTAGGGCCTGGCCGCAGGCAAGGGTCAAAACGAGGCGCCAGCGCTGCCAAATCGAATATGTCATCACAAGTCGCCCCGTTCGAAAGGATCTGCCATCGTGGCTCTGGAGTTTTGTCCATGATAACCGAAGGGTTCGGTAAATTCAAAGCCTTAGGCACAGGTTTAAAGCCACGGCAAAGCTTGCCGACTAAAGTTTTCCTGGACGTCACCGAATCCTAGGCTACGGTTTATGTCGCACGTAAAGGATTTAGGCATGACGAACAAAACGTACAAAACATGGAAATCGATGCTAGGACCCTTGGTCATCACCGCCGTGAGCGTGATAAACTTCTCGGCTTGCTCCGGTCACGATGAGGAGGAGCAGGTGGCGCCGAACTCGGCCAGCAAGGACGACGCCAACGAGTCCGACGCAGCCGGCGAGGCCACGGCGGATGCGCCCAATGAGGCGGCCGCTCCTGATAGCGACGGCGAAGCCAAGGAGGTCGCTGCGTCCACCGAAACCGCTGCGGCCGCCGACGGCGAGGTAGGCGAAGCCGCAGCTGAAGCGCCAGCCGCTGAAGCCACAGCGGAAGCGCCAGCCGCTGAAGCCGCTCCGGCCAACGACACCGTAGCAGCAAGCGAACCGGCAGCGCCTGCAGCGGCACCCGCGGCCGCTGCTCCTCCAGCCCCGGCTGCAGCCGCCCAACCTGTCGCAGCGTCTGGTGGCGCCGGGCCGGGCCGGGTGGTGCGCTATATTCAAGCCGATCAAACCGTGCTCCACGCTGCGGCTAGCGATGCGGCTCCAGTGGCGCTGCAACTCACCCAGGGGGATATCCTTATGGTGGTCGAGGAAAACGGCTGGGGCCGTGTCACCGACCAGCTCTTCGTCAAGCTGGACGCCGTGTCGGCACGCGCCGTACCGCGGACCTTTGCCAAGCCCGAGTGGTTGCCTCCCGCGCACTGATTTGGCTGTGTTAGACTGGGGTGGGTGCCAAGCGACGGGAGCCTGCCTTGACCTCGACCTCGACTTCGATCATGCAGTTATTTGCGAAACCGATCAGCGGCCTCGGCCGCTATACCTTATTCATGCAGCGCTCGTTGTGGCGCTGCTTTTTGCCGCCGGTACAACTTCGACTGCTGCTCAAGCAGCTTGAGTTCATCGGCAACCGTAGCCTCGTCATCATCATCATCTCAGCGATCATGATCGGCTGTATCTTCGGCCTGATTCTCGGCGATATCTTTCGTAATTTTGGCGCCGAGTCGATGCTGGGAGCGGCCGCCGGGGTTGCTTTGAGCAAGGAGCTTGCCCCGATCTTTTGCGGCTTCTTAGTCACGGCTCGGGCTGGGTCGTCGATGGCTGCGGAGATCGCCACGATGCGGGTCAATGAGCAGATTGATGCGATGCGCGTGATGGCCGTTAACCCCTATGGCTACCTGGTGGCCCCCAGGATGCTCGGGGCTTTGATCATGTTGCCGCTTCTGACGGCGGTATTTATGCTGGTGGGCGTCATGTCCGCATACCTGATCGGCGTGGCTTTTTTTGATATCGACATCGGCACTTTCTTGGAAAAGATGCGGTGGATCGTCAAGCCTCGCTTCATCTTTCAGGGTATGGAAAAAGCCGCGGTCTTTGGCGTCATCTTGGCGTCGATCGGCTGCTTCAAAGGCTTCTATGCCGCGGGTGGGGCCAAGGGGGTCGGCCGGGCCACGACTGAGGCGGTGGTGCTGTCCTTGGTGGCGATCTTGATCAGCGATTATTTCATCAGCTACCTGCAGTTTGATAAGGTTTTCTAGGTCGGCTGATATCCTTCTGGTAGGCGCCTTATCGGCCTTATGTTACCTTCGCCGCAGTCAAGTAGAATCTGCGGAGGCAAGGTTATGAGTGGCGATGGTGCGCGGCATGATTACGACTTCAAGGCGATCGAGGCCAAGTGGCAAAAGTACTGGGATGAGCATCAGACCTTCAAAACCGTGGAACGGCCAGAGCAGCCGAAATATTATATCCTCGACATGTTTCCTTATCCTTCGGGCGACGGCCTGCACGTCGGTCACGTTGAGGGTTACACCGCGACCGATATCTACGCCCGCTACAAGCGTATGCGCGGCTTCAATGTGCTGCATCCGATGGGCTGGGATGCCTTTGGCCTGCCGGCGGAACAGTACGCAGTCAAGACCGGCCAGCACCCGGCGCTGACGACCAAGCGCAATACCGAGCGCTTTCGCGGGCAGATCAAACGCCTGGGCTTGTCCTACGATTGGTCGCGCGAGATCGATACGACCGATACCAAATACTACAAATGGACGCAGTGGATTTTTCGTCGTTTGTACGAAAAGGGTCTGGCCTACCAATCCTTCGCACCGGTGAACTGGTGCCCCGAACTGGGGACCGTTTTGGCCAACGAAGAGGTGATCGACGGCAAGTCAGAGGTCGGTGGGTTTCCCGTCATCAAGAAACCGATGCGGCAATGGGTGCTTAAAATTACCGCTTATGCCGAGCAATTGCTCGCCGATTTAGATGACCTGGAGTGGCCAGATAGCCTTAAGGAGATGCAGCGCAACTGGATCGGTAAAAGCATTGGCGCTCATGTCAGCTTTCAGGTCGACGGCCATGGCGAGACCTTCCAGGTGTTCACGACTAGGCCCGACACGCTGTTTGGTGCGACCTTCTGCGTGCTGTCGCCGGAGCACGCGTTGATCGATCTGATCACGACGCCGGCCGCCAAGGACGTCGTGAGTGCCTACTGCGCCGCAGCCAAGACCAAGTCCGACATGGAGCGGACTGCTGTCACCAAAGACAAGACCGGCGTCGATACCGGAGCCTTTGCCGTCAACCCATTGAGTGGTGAGAAGCTGCCGATCTATGTCGCCGACTATGTGCTCGGCTCTTACGGCAGCGGTGCGATCATGGCCGTGCCGGGGCATGATGAGCGCGATCACGCCTTCGCGCAAAGGTATCATCTGCCGATCAAGCGCGTGTTGACCGGTGGCGAGGCGGATATCCAGACGGCCGCCCATACCGGTGATGGGACGCTGGTCAGCTCTGGATTTCTCGATGGTCTGAGTAAGGATCAGGCCATTGCCGCCGTCTGCTCTTGGTTAGAAAAACATGGGTCCGGAAAGAAGGCCGTTACCTATAAGTTGCGCGACTGGCTGTTTTCGCGCCAGCGCTATTGGGGTGAACCATTTCCTTTGGCCCACGATCAAGACGGCCAAGTGGTGCTCCTTGATGAGGCGGATCTACCGGTCACCCTGCCTGAGCTCGATCAGTTTAAACCGGCTGGGGATGGCGAATCACCGCTGGCGCTTGCCGGACCTTGGTTGCAAGTGACCAAGGACGGTAAGACCCTGCGGCGCGAGACCAACACCATGCCGCAGTGGGCCGGGTCTTGTTGGTACTACCTGCGCTTTATGGATCCGCATAACGACAAGGCCCCCTGGGATAAAGATATTGAGAAGTACTGGATGCCGGTCGATCTCTATGTCGGTGGCGCCGAGCATGCCGTCTTGCATTTGCTGTACGCTCGATTTTGGCACAAGGTCCTCTATGACTGTGGCCTGGTTTCGACCAAGGAACCATTTAAGCGACTGCTGCACCCTGGGATCGTCCTCGGCGAAAATGGCGAGAAGATGTCGAAGAGTCGCGGCAACGTCGTGAATCCCGACGTGATTGTCGCCGAGTGGGGCGCTGACGCGCTGCGTCTTTACGAAATGTTTATGGGGCCACTGACCGCGGCGAAGCCATGGCAGACCTCAGGCATCAATGGCGTTTACCGTTTCTTAAAGCGGGTCCAGCGTTTGATCATCGACGAAGACGGGCGCCTAAGCGAGAAACTTTCTCTCGAACCGCCGACCGGGGCCTTTCATAAGTTGCTGCATCGCACCATCAAGAAGGTGACCGAAGATAGCGAGTCCATGCAGTTCAACACGGCGATTGCCGCGATGATGGAGTTCGTCAACGCCGCCTACAAAGAACCGACGTTTAGTCGCCCTGCCGCCGAGGCCTTGATCCTGATGCTGGCGCCTTATGCGCCGCATCTTGCCGAGGAGCTCTGGCAGCGTCTTGGCCATCAAGAGTCACTGGCCTACACGCCGTTTCCAAGCTTTGATCCGGAATTGGCGCAGGTTGACGCGGTGATCTTGTCAGTCCAGGTTAACGGCAAGCTTCGGGGCACCTTGAGCTTGGCCACGGATGCCAGCAAAGAGGCCATCATCCTTGCGGCCAAGGAGCTCGAGGCAGTGCAGCGACAGCTGGACGGTAAGACGCTGGTGAAAGAGATCTACGTCCCAGGAAAGATCATTAATTTTGTCGTGAGGTGAAGCTTGGCTTATTTGTGGTTAAAATGGTTGCATATCGTCGCCGTCATCAGCTGGATGGCAGGGATCCTGTATCTCTACCGGTTATTGGTTTATCTGGCAGAGCGTGGCGGCGACCCTAGTAACAAAGAGCTGTTGTTGTTGATGGCGCGACGTTTGTTTAAGGCGATCACCTTGCCAGCCATGATCGTCTCTTATGTTGCCGGTTTGGGGATGGTGGGACTGGTGCCTGCGCTAGGGCATCAGCCTTGGTTCATGGCTAAATTCGTGCTCGTTTTGCTGATGACCCATATGACGGCCAAGGCTGGACTGCTCATTGGTCGCTTCGCAAGTGGTGGGCCTAAGCTGCCTACTTCAAAGCGGCTACGCTGGCTTAACGAAGCGCCCACCGTGCTTCTGCTGGTTATAGTTTACCTAGTCATATTCAAGCCTTTCAGCCCTTAATCGGGATCTGCTATGATGATAGGGTGGACCGCCTTGGTGCACCCTCAAGGTCTCTTACCGTCCCGTCCTGCGCCTAGTTCTCGAGGCCTTTTCTCAAAGCACGAAATGATCTTCAAAAAGAGCATTACTTGGGTTGTATCCACCTGGGCAGGCCGTTTGGGCCTCGCCCTTGGTGCCGTCTTGATGTCCTGTGCGTTAGCTCTCGCCGCGTGGAGCCAAGTAAGTCGCGTCGGCGTGCGACTCGTTAACCAGGCTGTGGCGCAGCTAAGTCGCAAACTCGGGACGCCGGTGTTGGTGGGCAAGGTGGACATTGAGACCTTTCCCTTCCTGCTGGCGCTTGAAGACATTCGCGTTGGCCCAGAGGCGCAGGTGGTGATCAGCCGTATCCAGATCGACCTTGGCCTGAATCTAAGGTCGTCGTCCCTCGTTGACATCGACGAGATTGCTATCGAACGCCTCGAGCTGAAGATGTCCGAAGATCATCTGCGCACGATCCTGCCGCCGAGCGGTGCTGCTGTCCCAAGTGGCGGTGACAGTTCCTTAGCGTCGCTGCAGCGGCTGATCGATAAGTTGTTTGCGGTGATGCCGAGCCGACGCTTGGTGATTGCCGGCGCCGAGCTAACCTTGCTGAACACGCGGGGTGAGCCAACCGTTCATGTCCGTGGCCTCAAGCTCGCGATCGATCGCTCGGCTAGCGAAGCTGTGTTTCGCATCGCCAAGTTGAGGACGCAAAGTGGCCTGAATGAAGGGCTTCTCTACGGCCGGCTTGAACTGAACCCCAAAGCGCCCGACTACCGCTTCTTTGTCAAAAGTAAGGTTAGCGCCAACGCAAAAATGCCGATTTGGTCGGCTTCGGGTTTGGTGCAAAAGGACCTGAGCCAAGTGCAACTCAACATGGCTTTCCATCGCCGGCCGAACTTTCTCGAAGCTTGGCTCCGCGGTCAGCCGATGCAACTGACGCGTCTAAGGTCGCGCCTGCAAGTTGAGCTGACCAAGGCCATGGGCGGTTGGCAATTCACGGCGCAGATGCAAAGCCTCGGCTCGACGCTGCGCTTACCTCTGCTCAGCTCACGCGAGATTGGCCCGTTGTTTTTTGAACTGCGGGCAAACGGTTCCTTTCAGCCTAAAAGCCGCAGCTTAGCCTTCGATGCTGCAACGCTCACCTTGCCCGGTCGCGCCAGTCGCGCCTTTGGTGAAAACCCGCTGCGCATTGCGGCGCGTTTTCAAGCTAGTCTCAGCGACGAAGCACCGGCTAATCTATCCATCCGCGGTCAAGTGATGCTGCCAACTACCTCTTGTCAAACCGTGATCGACGCCTCCCCTGACGGGCTGTTGCCGCTGATCGAGGGTTTTAAGCTGAGTGGCGACACGGTCGCGACCTTGGCCTTCGAAGCAGAGTCGCAGAATCTTGAATCTAGTCGCATAGGCCTACAAGATGCGGTCTTTGGCTGCCAGGTGCGCGAAGCCCCCTATGCCTTCACCGCCGAACATCTCAATGGTCCGCTAGCAGTTGAGCGGCAAGTTGAGCCCGATGCGCCGAAGGTAACCGTCTCCTTGGACAGGCAAGCGCCCACCTTCGCGAGCTTTGCGGCGATCGGCAAAAATGCCCAGGTGGCCTTCGTCAGCTCCGAGGATGCCAGTTTCTATTGGCACAAGGGAATCGATGCTTCGGCTTTGGTCAGTGCACTCCGCCGCGATCTTGCCGAGGGGCGCGTCGCGGCTGGTGGCTCGACGATCACCATGCAAACGGTGAAGAACCTGTTCTTAACCCCAGAGCGGACCTTGTCGCGCAAAATGCAGGAACTGTTTTTAGCCTGGCATCTCGAACACACGCTGAGCAAGGAGCGGATCCTTGAGCTGTACATGAATGTCGCCGAGCTTGGCCCAGGCATCTACGGCATCGGTCCAGCAGCAGAGCATTTTTTTGCCAAGCCAGCGGCAGAGTTGACGCTGCTTGAGGCTGCCTACTTGGCGACCTTACTGCCTAACCCAAAAGGTCGCTATCGCTATTTTTGCAAGGGCGACTTGACGCCGAATTACCGCGAATTGGTCCATGGACTGCTGCGTCGCATGCTGAGTCACGGCCGCATCAGTAGTGGGCGGTACCTCCAAGCCATGAACTCAAGCCTGCATTTCAACGATGACCAAAGGCTTGCTGCCAAAGACTGCAATGATCCGCCTAAAGCCGCGGGTGAGGCGGCCGGGCTGCGTCCTGAGAGCGCCTATCTCTTACGCCGTCCACCGGGTGGCGTGACGCATGAATAGGCCGTCAAGCCAAAAAAAATAATTTTAAGTGGGCCTGATACCATCTCGTCTAAGGGCCAACTCGCGGCCTCTGCCTATTTTTTGGGCGATGCGGCGAAAACGCTCGCACCCGTGGGGATTGCGGGGGCTCGCAGTGCAGTTATCAACATCAGCTGTGGATAACTCACAACGCAACAAGATGTCCGTGCCCCCAGGCAAATGCCGCAACCAAAGTCAGGAATGCCTAACAATCAACCGTGACTGCGCATAACCGTAGCGGCCGTGCAATTTCATCTGGTCTTTTATTGGCATCTTCGATAAGTTCACCAGCCGTCTTGTATTTATGGCTGGTGAGCGGAGTCGGATCTTTAAATGCTGCGTCGTTTTTTGTATATTTTTTGTCTGATCATGAGCTGGTGCGGGGTCGGCCCATGTCCTACCGGGCAAGCCTGGAGTGAGCTCGGACACAATTTAATCGCCCGCGTCAGCGCACGGCTGTGCATGGAAGAACTCGGGACCGAACACCCTTTGTCTAAGGTCCTATTAGACAAAGAGCTGATGCTCGGACACCTAGCAAACGTGCCCGATATCGTCTGGAAGAATACCGACGCGCACACCGCCGCAGTCAACTACACGACGCATTTTTTTGACGTCGATGAACTAGTGACGCCGCCGGTGTTTGCGACCCTACCAACCACGCTGGCCGGTCTGGAGGCGCTTGGTGGCGGCAAGATCAAGGCGGCTAAATTTGGCACGGCGCCGTTTCGCATTCAGCAGCTCTACGGAATGATGCGGGATAGTTTTGCTCAGGCCAAGGCCGCAAAAGGACAAAAGGATCTTGTGGAAGCCGTCAATCAGGCGCTGCTTTATGGTGGGATCATGGCGCACTTTGTCGGCGACCTAGCCCAGCCGATGCACACGACGAGCGATCACGATGGTTATCAGGTAGGGCAGGGCGGGCTGCACGGTTATTTTGAGGGCGCCGTGGTGAGCGCTTACGATCTGACGCTGCCGGGTGAAGTGTTTCAAGTGGCGCGGCGGCGGCGACAGATTGCTGCATTGCGGCAAATGGTGCGGCAGCGCTCGGATAAATCACAAGCGGCAGACTTGCAACCATTGCTGTTGGCCTATGCTTTGACGGTCAATAGTTGGCATGAAATCCCTGGACTCGAGTCCGTCGATCGGACGTTTGCCGTGCTAAAGCCGAGCAGCCAGGAACATGGGATGCGGATTCCAGCCATTCGGCGACCACCGAGTCAGGCAGCCAAGGGCTTCCATGAGATCGTGCGCGCGCGCCTCGCGATTGGCGCAGAGACCTTGAGTGAGCTCTGGCTTAGCGCTTGGCGCGAAGGCGGCAGTCCTGATCTACGCAGCTTTCAGAGTTATGCTTATCCTGTCGCTCCAGTCATCATTGAGACGCCTTATCTCAATGACTCGGTTGAGTTAAAAAAGTAAACGAGTTTTGTTTTTTTGTTTTTCGCCACTGGGCGCCTTGCTCCCAGCGCTTTGGCGGTAAACCAATCAGGCTCCAGGCTGGACGATCGCCGAGCTCGGTACTCATCGACTTTCGCCGCACCGTCGTTGACGGCTGGATGCACGGACCATTCAGACCAATCGGGTACCTACCCACCTAAAGTTTTGCCGCCAATGTGCCGATACATCATCGTTGCAGGTGATGTGGCCTACTTTAATGAAAACAGAGGGTTGGCGGGGGATCCGGGATGAAGTGTAGGGCTGGAAACCGCCGTCGGTACCTCGCGCAAGGCAGCCTGCTGGGGGCGACCTTGCTGTTTGTGCTGGTCCCTTCTCGGGCCGTTGGGTTGACGTGGCAGGCAAGTCCTGCGCATTTCGAAACCTTTGAGCATTCCGCCCACCAGTTGTTGATCCATCCAAGCCTCGACCAATGGTTGGTTCAACCCAAAGGTTTAGCCCTGTTTGGTGCTGGACGGGTCACCTTTGATGAGGGCGTGCGGCTCTTATTGCGCGACGAACTGGGCGGACCACAGGTCTCCACCATTGCGACGGACACCACACCGGCAGCCTTTGGGCTCGGTGCTCCAAGCGGTGAGCAATCGATCGACTACGCCTTTAGAGCCGGAGGCGTGCCGCTATGTGGCTTTATGGTGCGCGCCCATAAACTCAGCGATGGTAGTGCCTTCATCCTTGGCTCGGTTCCGGCTATCGATGCCCACGAAACCGTTCCTACCGATTGGCCGGACCAAGGCCTCAGTGCTGATCAAGCTGGCCGTACGCTACGCACGCAGACTGACTTTCATGACCTGCGGATTGGCCACAGCGAACGCTGTCTTTACGTCGCTAATGGCAAACTACTACCTGTTTGGCAGATGAATCTCTACGCTGATGGCAATCCTTATATTGCCTTTGCGGATGCCTACGAAACCCTGAAGTTAGATCAAAACTTCTTTGATGCGGTGGACGGAACGGCCAGGGCCTATCCGCGTAACGTCGCCAGTGACAGTGCTGCGACCGTCGCCGTGACCGGCCTCACCGGCGATGGCACCTTGACCTCCGCATACATTCAGGCCGTGGTTCCGTCCACTGTCTCGCAAGCCAAGCAAGCCGACGAGGCTTTTGTCTACGCCGATACTGATGATCGCTTTGGCGAAGTGCAGGCCTATGTGCACGGCGCCGCTCATTTTGCTTGGTTTCAGGGTATCGGCTTTCAATGGTATGGGCCACAGCCGCTGCAGATAAAGGCGCACTTCGCGCCAAACGGCATTCCAAATAATGCATTGTTTACTCCTGGAAGCACGGACGACGGAATTTTGCCCTCAATTCAGATCGATAATGGCGATGGCAAGATCTTGCAAAATCTCGTCACCGATGCCGATGTCGTCTCGCATGAAATGGGGCACCACATTGTTTACAAAACCTTACAGACAACCTCGGGTGAATCTCTGGTGTTGCATGAAGGCCTGGCCGATGCCTTTGTCTTCCTGCGTACTGGTGATCCCTGTCTTGGTCGTTCGATCTGTCCATTGACCAGCAATGCCTGCGTTACCCAGGGGCAGTGTTTGCGCAGTGGCACCTTGAGCGTTGCCTATAATGATTCGCAGTGGAACGCCTGGTCTGGAGCGCAGAGGGTTCTCGGCCACAAGCATGGCCAGTTGATCTCGGGCATTATTTGGGATTTGATCAAGACTCAGGGCATGTCCAATAAGGATGTGACTGCGCTGACCTTTAAGGCGATCTCCTACTTCAAGTCGAACAGTGGCTTTTGTGATTTCACGGCGTCACTCTTCACGGCGGAAAAGGCGCTGTTTCAAGGCGCCCATGAAGCCAAATTAAGCAGCGTGCTATCAGCACGCGGGATGGGCCCATTTTTACCAACGGCCACGCCTCGTTGCGCAAGTCTGAGCACGGGGTCGGGAATTCAAGATACGTCCGTCACTAAAGACAGTAGCACGCAAAAAAAGAAGGGCTTGTTTGGGTGTGCCGTGATTGAATTAGGTGACGCTCCGGTTAATCTGATTTGGTCGCTGTTGTTGCTGGCGGTGCCGGTGGTGCTTAGTCTTAGGCCCACCCCTGCTCGGCAAAGGGCCCGCCGCTCAAGCAAACGTAAGACTTAGGAAAGAGCTATAGTTAAGCAAATTCCATGCTAGGGTCGTGTAACCTCGATGTCAGTCACCCACCTCAATCTAAGTGCTATATTCTTAGGGTTGATGCTCACACATTCCCCTGTGGCAAAAGCAGAGCCACCCCCTGGCGCCACTGCCTCCGCCACTTCGGCGCCGGCCAAGGTTGCTCAAGCTCCGGTGCGGACCATTCACCTCATGGTGGCTTTGGCTTGGGAAGGGCGCGATCTTAGCGTCTATAATCAACAGGCATGGGCGGCCTTTCGCGAGCGGTTTCCTGGTTTACAGATCATGCATCTGGTCAGCCCGGCTTACTTCACCAAACCGGCGGTAGACCAAGCCGCGGTGCGCACCACGCTGCGTCAGGCGATGCGGCCAAAGGACCAGTTCGGACTGCTGCTTGGGAATTGGCAGTCGCTCGCCAATGCCTCGGGTGTGATCTTCCGCAGCTCGCCGACATTTTGGGGTAGCGAGGTCAAAGCCGACGACTGTCGCTCTGATTGCGGCTTGGAGGTGCCGGTGAATATCTATCCAGCCGACGAGCTGGACAAGATGCTACAGACCTCTGTGCATATATTGGCGGCCCAGGGTTTTGGTCGTCCGAGCGCTTTGGCCTTCGAAGGCTGGGTGGCATCGTCCGATATCCTAGAGGCCGCCTATCGTGCCGGCATGCGCTATGATCTGTCGGCCGTATCACCCGAAATGATCGGTGCCAAGACCCGCTATTATCCCATCTACCAATGGGCGAAGTCGCTGTGGCCGCGCATCACACCGCACAGCCAGCCCTACCAGATCCAGCTGGCCAAAGGCGCAATGACCGAGCTACCGCAGTCGCTTGCCGCCGTCGATTACCTTGTCCAAAGCGATATCCTAGATATCTTCAAGGAATATGTCGAACGGGTGCAGCGCGATCCGCAAACACCGTTGGTGTTTCCGCTGCAGGTCTATCAGGAGACTGCCTACATGACGTTGCCGGCGCTGGCGACGACCCTTCAAGCGGTGTTTGCTTATGCCCAAAAAGCCGGGGTGGCGCTCACTTCGCTGCAGTTGCCGGACCTGGAATTGCCCGAGGACCGTTTGCTTTCAGGCGCGACACCAATTGCCCATTAAGCGTCGGTGAGCTGCTAAAATAGAAACTGCACGCCCATGTAAGCGCCAAAGCCGCCGGCTTTGACGACGCTCTGCGCCTTGTCGTTAAATTGCGTACCGAAATCTGGGCCATTGGTCACCTGGACCTGTTTGTCATAGGAGGTCTTGCCTTCGAAGGTGACCTGGTTGCCGCTGAGCACGTAGTTATAGTCCAGCATCAAGGCGAAGCGAATGGAGGCATCGAGATTGAAATAGCCACCAGCCGCGGCACTGAGCATCGTCGCTGGAGTCAACTCATAGCGCTTGGTCGCCACGATCGGCTCAGCCGTGGTCGAGTTGGCTGGAATAAACGAGGCGTCGAGCGACACCTCGCCCTTCTTTCCCAAGGATTCAACGAAGGCGCCAAGGAAGCGCAAGCCAAAGGATTGATGCAAGGGTAACAAGACCTCGGCGCCGGCACCGAGTTTGACACCGGAGTTATTGTAGCCAGCGGCGATGGTAAAGCCGAGGTCCTCCCAAGGAAAATAAGTGAGCGTCAAGGCATTGCCGTAGGTCGCCTCCGAACCTCCGTCGATACCGACGGCCAGCGGTAGGTGCTCAGTCTTTACGACGACTGGGGCGGGCTGTGTCGTCCCTGGGTGTTTACCTTTTGCATGACCTTGGTGCGTCTTGGCGTTTGGCTTGGCGTGCTCGTGGGACTTCTCGTGCTTGGGATGACTCGGGTGTTTATGCGGTGCGGGAGCCTCGCCTTCGCCTTCGCCTTCACCCTCGACGTCACCTTCGCCCTTCATCTGCTTTTTTTCGCCGGCGGCCTCGTGCTTGCGTGGCGCTTGCTCCTGACGTTCTGGCGCCTCAGCAAGCGCTGCTGTAGCTGGGAGTATGGAGAGCAGAAGGGCTGCTGCAACGGCATATGTTAACGCTGCGGTCACGCGCGCTCCTACTTGCTGGCTTTAAAGAAGACGTAAAACTGATCACCTGCTACCACCAGGCGACAAACATCATGGTAATCAGTGCCGTTGCATAGGGAGAAGGAGCTGACGCTGCCTACGCTTCGTCCTTGATAATGCACCTTGCCGTCCGCGGAGAAGGTAAAGCGTAGCGGGTTGGTCGTCACGCCCTTATTGACCAAGCGGATGTCGACCTTGCCCTGCAGCGCATCGGCTATGCTGAAATCAAGGCCATAGCCAGAGACGGTGACCGAGTGCCATTGATAGGGCCCTGCCGAGTCATCGCGTTCGGTTTCGGCCTGGGTGAGGCCGAGGGCTAGTTCGTTGCTGTCGCTGACGTAGTTAAGTTGGCAGACCTGGCCAAAGGCGCGGCTGCAAAGGGTGAGGATGTGGGTGGTGGTATCGATGCTGCCGATATTGATCTGCTGGGTTTTATTTTTGTAGAACTTAATATCATTGCCGCTTAGTTCCAGTACTAGATCCTTGGTGACCTTGGTCTGGTCGGTCAGGAGGCCGCGCAAGATGAGGTGGGACCCGTCTGTTTTATAGAGGATCTTGCGGAACTCGTCGCTGTCGGTCCACAGCGTCCCTAGCGTCATGTCGTCGTTGCTCGGCGTGCTGCTGGCGTCTAGGAACACGACTCGCCCAGTCGGTTGGGAGTCGGTGGCGGGAACGGTCTTGTCGGTAGGGGTGGTGTTCGGATCTGGAGCGGCGATACCGGTTGGCTTTTTATCCGCGGCGGCTTTCGCTGCCGCAAATTTGTCGGGATCTAGGACGGCATCGAAGACCCGCGGGAAGGCATCGGGAAAGCGCCAGTGGTTGAACCAGGCCAAAGTCATGCAGCTGGTGCCGTTGGTGCCCCAGCCTTTGCCCCAACTGTTGCGGATGATAAAGCACATGCCGCCTTCACCGGGAAACTGGCTTTCATTGAGTTTGCGGGCGCCGACGACCAGATAGGCGTGACCGGCGGCATGCGAGGTGTCGCCGGCGACTCCGTCGGCTTCGGCTAAGGTGATCATGCCGTCGTTTTCTTCCCAGTTCTTACTGAGGCGGCTGGCGACGGCTACCGGCAGGTCCTCGTTTGCCAACATGTTGTAGATGTCCTGGGCGGTCCCAGGCTCTTTTTGCCAATTGCTGACCCAAGCGGCGAAGTCCTGCACTTTGGCCACACCGGACTTGCAGCCTTCGGCTTGGGGAATTTGTAGATCGTTGCTGCCGAGGTTTTTGTTGTACGGGCAATCGGTCGCTAATGGGATGTTATAGGTGCTTGGCGAGTCCGGCGGGTAGGTTTGATTCTGGTAGGCGTAGCCATTGCTTTTAGCAAAGCCGGTGCCGGCATTGGAGCCTCCTTGGCTGGCACTGCCGCCGTCGCTCCAGTGATCTGGTTTACTCATATAGTAAAAGCGCTGCTGCGATAGGTCGATGCCCTTAAGCTGGTACTTTTTCATCAAGAAGGCTTCGAGGTGGCCGATGCCAGCGAAGCTAGCACAGGTCCCGCGCTGGCCCTGATCGCGTACCGGCAGCTGCGCCAAGGTCGAGATGGTAAACTCATCGGCTTTGCTCGAGTTCCATGTCACCTTGTCATTGGTGCGGTCAGGAGTGCTCGCCAGCAGCGATAAGGACGTTGGCTGAAAGGCACTCGCATCATCTCTGATGAAGCCATCTGGGACATAGTTTGCCTTATTTCTTTGCAAGCCTCCGAGTAACTCCGCGGTCGAAGCATCGACTTCAGGAACCGTGCTGTTATCGTCAAGACTCAGGGCCTTGGCTTTGTCAGCAGCCGCGAGGCGCATCGCCGCGAGGATATCGCTGACCGGTGCAGTTTGATCCTTAAACGATTTGGCAAAGTAAGTCGCAGCGTCGCTGCCGGCCACGGCCTGGAAGGGGGTGGTGGCGCCGAGGACCGTGCTGTGCTTGGCGAGGATTGTCTTGAGATCCTTCTGACTACAGCCGGTGAGGACTAAGGCCGCGGCGATCAGGGTCACACCCTGAAAGGTGACGCCAAAGGTCATGCCAGCGCAAAGGATATCTTGTCGAGGGCGGCTCCTGGGCACGGCGTTCCTCCGCCTCGCGGCATCGGTGGATCAAACTGTTATGATGACAGTTTTCAGTGTAACCGAAGATGGTCCCTGGTGAAAGCGCAGGGTCAGGCTGCGGCGTCGCCCAGTTTAGGGTAGGGTCATAGGGTAGGGTCATGAGGCTATGAACCATGACCGATGAGAGATGACCAGAGGAGCCGGATGCTAGTCGATGTGCACACCCACCTGACCCACGATGCTTTTTCCATCGACCTGGATGCCGTAATCAAACAGGCCGAGGCAGCTGGGCTACGAGCGATCGTCGTCAACGGCTTAGAGCCAAAGTCCAACCGCGAGGTCTTGGCACTAGCGGCGGCGCACCCTGTGATCAAGCCCGCACTAGGCATCTATCCTGTCGAGGCAGTGGGACATCTCCTGCCGGCGGACTTTGCCTTGACCGTCAAGCGCTTCGATGTCGATGCCGAGCTAGAGTTTATCGCCGAGCAGGCCAGCCTAGGTCGCCTCGCAGCGATCGGCGAATGCGGCCTCGATGGCTACTGGTTGGGTGAGGAAACCTTTGCCGCGCAGGAGCGCGTCTTTGTTCGCTGCATTCAAATCGCCATGGCCAACGATTTGCCGGTGATCATTCACACCCGCAAACTCGAACAAAGGGCCGTCGATATCCTCCGTGAACACCGCGTGACTAAAGTCGATTTTCATTGTTTTGGCGGCAAAACCAAGCTAGCGCAGGAGTGTGCCGAACGCGATCGGTGGTGGTTTTCGATTCCGGCCAATGCCACCGTCAACGAGGCCTTCCGCAAGATGCTGCAGAACTTGCCAGGTGACCGCATCCTCACCGAGACCGATGCCCCCTATCTGCCACCGCGTAAAGGCGAACGCAACGAACCAGCCAATGTGGCTGGGACGATTGCGATCCTGGCTCAGCTCAGGGGCTGGACGGACGCCGAGGCGCGCGCGAGGGTGTGGGCGAATTATGTCGCGCTCTTTGGTGAAAAGTGGGCTTGATCACGGCGCTTGATCATGACCTGCTCATCACAGATTGATGACCGTCTGATTGCCACCATTCATGCATTGATCATCGGTGATATGCAGGCGGAACTCAGCCAGCGTGTACCACAAGCGTTGCCCAGGATGCACGTTGATCGAGGTGTCAGCATAAACCGTGGCGCAGTACACCTTGGTCACGCTGTGCGAGCCTGCGGCGGGAGTATTGGGCTGACCGGTGGTCGGCTGCGTCGGCTGCGCGGGCGCGTCGGGGGTGTTAGGTGGCGCCGGCGCTGCTGGAGTAAGTGGGATGGCCACGGCTCCGGTGTCGCTGGACGCGGCCTCGGCCAAGGAGGTCAGCGTGAATTTGACCGACTTGCCGATGCGCAGGTCGTAGGTTCCTGGCGTTAGATCGTCGACGCTAAAGTTGCCGTCGCTGCGCAGATTGCCCGTTCGCGGTGTCGGGCCGTTAAACAGCTCGTAGGTGAAGCCCTGGATAAAGCTATTGTTGTCGAGTGCGGTGAGCAGCTTCAGTTCGTAGCCGTCTTTGCCCTCGCTCAGCTTTTTGCCATCGGCTTGGATGTTGAGCAACTCCTTGAAACGAGTCGCCAGGTCGTCGGCATTAAAGAATTGCTTGCCTTCAATGTAAAACGGCGTCTTTGCGGCAGCATGGCCGTCAAAGCAGCCCTTGCCGAGAGCGAAGCGACAGGTTGCGGCGTCTTGATCCAGGCCGAGGCCGGCTTCGCCAGCGCTCTTCTTACGCTTTTGCGCGTCTTGCGCTTCTTCCTTTGGTTGCTCAACATAGCATCCAGCGACCAAAACCATTGCCGCAGCTATTCCGTACCATGGGCGAAGCTTTTTCATCATGGACCTCCCTTTGCAGTCTTAAAAATGGTGTTCCTAGCTCTGGATTTTGCTAGGTCCACTAGACCAGGGAAAGCCAGTCTGGTCAAGACACAGACGTGGCTTCAACGCGAGCGGACGCACCACGGGCGGCACTTGGGCTTTACTTGGCGAGAGGTGTTAGTACTTGTCTCAGTGCTTGAATCGCTTGGCACTACGGGCAGTGACAGACGCACATCGTAGGGTTGCAACGTTGTTTCAATGGGTTAGCGACAGTGACTGACCCCACCATTCACCATTAGAACCAGATGCGAAAGCCTAGGCCACCCTCTGTGTTGTTGGTGCCGATCGCATCGATGCTACCACTACCGCCGGTGTTCTTCATGTGTTCTGCGGTGTATTTCATCTCGGAATAGACCGACAGGTGCGTCGTCAAAAAGTAGTTCATCCCGAGCGATACGTAAGTGCCGGTGCCGTAAAAAGTCGCGGTCTCTTCATGGTTGGTATAGTCGAGGGTGGAGGCCTGGAGGCCGCCGCCAAGTTCGAGATTGAACAGCGGTGCGGTGAAGTCGAGGCGCAGGCCTGCGTGCAGGCGAGAGCCGCTTAAGCGGTCGAGCTTGTCACTGGATTTATGCAGGTTGATGGCGCCGTAGCCTGCCTCTAACTGGATAAACTTCCACAACTCGGTACCGATGCTGGTGCTGAGGTTGGTGCCGAGCCAGGCTTCGGTGCTGACCGTGCCGTCATCGTGGCTGAGGCGGTAGTGGCCAAACTCGGAGTCGATGCCTTCTTGAAAGTAGATGGTATTGGCGGTGCTCGATCTGTTGGCGGTGATGAACGCGTGCGAATCAGCGCGAGCGGGGCTAGATAGACTGGTGCTGCCGATGAGTGCTAGGCCCAGGATCTTTAGCAGTTGCTTGCTACGGTTGGTCAGGTGCATACAAAAACTCCACGTCAGCTTGAGCGACTCAGTCGCCTTGGTCTCTTGGCTTCGATGCGCTTTCGGTCTCAGCCTTCATTGCTAAGACAGGAAAGCACAAACGATGCCAACTCGCCGCTGTCGTGAAATCTCTATAAAAACAGTTTGTTGGTGCAATGCTTCGGTGTCTACGGACTAGGCAGCTGGCGGCAATGAAGCCTAAAAGCGGCCCTGGCCAGCGGTCGCAGGCGTGCCCATCTGCGCGGATGCAGCTTTGTGCGGCGAAGCCGCGGCTGGCGCGGCCTGCGCGCTCGGTTGCGGTGCGGCCTGGGAGCCGGCGACGACGTCGAGGTAGGGATTGCCAAATTTATCGCGGAGGCGTTGCCTGACGGCGCCGATCAACACGTGGACATGGTCATCTTGTTCTTCGAGGACCCCGCTTAACAGCACCGAACCAGCGTTTTCTTCCAGTTGGCCGAAGGCGCCGTAGCGCCGGTTTAGCTGCAGCTGCACCTCGTAATGGCGCGTCTTTTGCACCCACTTAACCGGAGCGGTCACCACGTGCCATTCACCAACATAAAAGTGATTGGCTTGATTGAGTCTGGCGCGAAGCGTGTGACGTAACGCCTCTGCGGCGACATATTGGGTCTCAGTGCTACCGTCGGGGTGACGCGTGACCACCTTTTTAAACGGCGTCAGGCGCAGACCAATGCGAACCTTTGCCGGCGCATTGAGCTGGCTGTTGACGACTTTGACTCGGTCGACCGGCGGCGGTGTCCAGCGGGACTTGAGGTCGTCGCTGACCGGGCCCATCGAGGTGGCTTCCTGCGCCTTAACTTGCCCCGTGCCCACGAAGGCTATTAAGATGAGCATGACTTCAAAGAAGCAAAATCGGAAGGTCGACATACGGCCAAGCCCTTATCCATGCGGTGGGTGTTTTGCTGTGTGCTAGATCGGATTGGATGCTGCGTGGGATCACCTCTTATTGTACCAGGCAATGACGCCTCGCGCCCAGCGCCGCAGGCCGCAAGGGGTTTGCCTCGCGACCGCCGCTTTGCCGGCTTTGTCTTGTGGGTGTTGTTACCAGTTGCCTGGATAGGCCTAACGCCGCCTTTTAATCCACCCTACCAACCAATTAAGCGCACCCGTGCCGCGCTCCGCCAGGACAGCGCGGTGCTACATGAATTCTTGAGCAAATACAAAAAAACACCGGCTGATCTGAATAGTCTGCGCAGTTTTGCCTATATTCATCACCTGCCCTTTGCCGCCTATGACTGCTTCGGCCAGCACTTCGATTATCAGCGCTTGGACAACCAACGCTATCTGCTGCGTTCCTTTGGTGAAGATCAGGTGCAAAACAGCGCCAGCAGCCCAACGGATATGGGCGTGATCCACTGGGGGGAGCGGCCGACGGCGCAGCTGCTTTACGAGCCTTCGGAGGTAGCCCATGCCGGCCTCTATCCCGCGGCGTTGTTGCCAGGTGCTGACTCGCCCAATCTGTCGTGGTTGGCGCGGGTCTTTGTCGATCCGGTCAATCGTGCTCGGCATCTGGTGGTCCGTCATCTGAGCCGGCCGGGGCTGTTCATGGTGGCGCCGCACGACGAGGTCGAGGAGTTCTTGTGGCTGCCTAGCGGCGACCAGATCGTGTTCACCGCGACCTCGAGCATGCGCTACCGCGATGGGCTGTTTTTATGGGACCTACGTAGCGATCAGGTGGTGAACTTACTCGACCTTGTGAAGCAGGCCGCGCCGCTGGGGCCGGCTGGAGGTGCTGAACGTCTATGGTTGTCCTTGGCGGGACTTGGGCGGCGCGGGCCGACTGTCCTAGCCTACGTGCATCCACGCCACGACGGCATGTTGGCGCCGGATGACTTCTTTCATCCCGCGCATCTGGTGGCTATTGCCTTGCCGGGGGAGCAGGCGCGTCGGGCCAGGCTTGCAAGCAGCGATGAGTATCCCGCTGGCAGCAATACGATCAATTTGAGCCAGCGGCTCGACCTGCGCGCGCATCTGACCGGTGGTGGCGGACTTGGCTTTCAGCGCCGTTGGCTGCAGCAGCAATTCGTCGGGTCCGTCGAGCCGGTCCTCTTAGCCGCGCAGTCGTGGTCGATGAAGGCGGTGTCGACGCCGCTGTTTCCCTATTCACTGTGGGTTTTAGCCGGTCTCTATAGCGAAAGCGTGCCAGCCACTGGCAGCGCCGAGGTCGCGACCAGGGAGAGTCTTCGTGCTTATGGGGCCGAGATCTCAAGAGCGTTATTGAACTATGCACTCGCTCCGTCTTATCTTAAGGCATTGGCGCTTTATGCCTACGATACTTTGATGGACGGTAAGTCTTTGCCGTATCGATTTGCCCAGTTTCCAGTGGCAGAGAGTCCAGGCCTGGGACTTGCGCCTAAGCCGACTCAATAGATTTTTTATGGGAGCCGTTTGATGTCTATGACCCCCCCGCCTGGCGACGATGTCTACGCCGTGATCCTTGCCGGCGGCAGCGGCACGCGCTTCTGGCCTAAATCAAGGCATCTGCGGCCAAAGCAGCTGTGTGCGATCGGCGGCCAAACGGACACCATGATCGAGGTCACGCTGCACCGGATGGACGGATTCATTCCGCCGGCGCGCCGGGTGATCGTTACCCATGCCGACCAAATGGAGCTGACGCGCCAGATCTGTGGCGACCGAGTCGGTCATTATATCGCCGAACCAGAGGCAAAAAATACCGCCAACGCCTTGGCCCTCGCCGCACTTGAGATCGAGGCTCTGGCTGGAGGCAAAGGCCAGCCGGTGATGATCTCGCTGCACGCCGATCATATGATCCGCGACGAGCCCGCCTTTCGCCGGGCCTTGAACGCGGCGGTGCAGGTTGCTCGTGGCGGCTCGCTGACGCTGCTCGGCGTGGTGCCAGAATACGCCGAGACCGGCTTTGGTTATATCGAGCGGGGCGCTGCTCTGAGTGGAGTGGAGCAGGGCTTTCGCGTCGCTAGCTTTCGCGAAAAGCCCGACTTAGAAACAGCCCGTGGCTACCTGGAGACCAAGCGCTTTTATTGGAATGCCGGCCTTTTCGTCTGGCAAACGCAGGTGCTTCTGGACGAACTGACCAGGACTTTGGCCCCGTCGTTGACCTTGCTGCGCGGTGCACAGAAGGCACTCGGCGGCCGTTTTGCGGCGGCCGGCAAGACCCCAGAGGCGCGGGCGCTGCTTGCCGCCGCTTATAAACAGCTGCCTAAGATCTCCATCGATCACGCCGTGCTCGAGACCAGTACCAAAGTCGCTGTCGTCGGCGCCGATATCGGCTGGGCTGATATCGGAAGCTGGGATGCCTTGGCACGGACTTTTAGCCCAGATGCCCATGGCAATCTGCTGTTTGGCGATGGCTGTCTGATCGACAGTCACGGCACTACGGTGGATACCGACGGCCCGTTTGTCGCAGCCCTTGGGCTGAGTGACCACATCGTCGTCAGTTCCGGCGGCGCTGTGCTCGTCTGCCCGAAGGAGCGCTGTCAGGACGTTAAGAAAATCGTCGAATGGCTGGCCGAGCGCGGCCGTCGTGACCTGCTGTGACGCCCGAGCAGAACAGAGCTGCATCCGCGCGCCTCTTTTGGGGCGCCATGGCGCTCACCTATGCGGTGCGCATGGCGTGGGCGGCCTATGCGCCGCTGTCCAACGATGAGTCCTATTACTGGGATTGGTCGCGTGCGCTGCAGCTGAGCTTTCTCGATCATCCTCCTGGCGTGGCCTGGCTGGGGTGGTTGGCGCGCCAGGTCTGGGGCGGGGCCTTGGCGGTGCGCGGGTTGGTGCCGTTTGTTCATGTCGTGTCGGCGTGGTTTATGTGGCGAAGCAGCGAGTTGATCAAAGGGGCACGCCTCAGCCGCGCCGAGCTGATCACGCTGCTTATGATGACTGAGTTGGTACCGGTCTTTTCCTTTGAAGGCCTGCTGTTGTTACCAGACTCAGGCTTATTGGCTGCACTGGCGGTGTCCCTTTACTGCTTTCTCAGGGCGGCGAGCGTCGATCTCAGTTTGGCTGACGCCAAGCGCCGGTCTTGGTCATGGGCGCTGGCGGCGGGCGTGGCGATTGGCGTCGCTGGTTTATTTAAATACCATGCCGCGCCGGTGGCCGTCGGCCTAGGTCTCGGGCTGCTGTGGTGCTGGGGGATTCACCGCTGGCGGGAGTGGCTCGAGTGGATCCTCATCTGTGCCGGGGTCGCTCTCGCCGTCGCGTCTCCGGTGCTGATTTGGAACGTCCAGCACGATTGGGCATCGCTAAGGTTCCAGGGTGATCACGGCTTTGGTGGCTTAAGCTTTAGCCTCATTCCGGCCCTCAGGGTGTATTTCGGTCAGATGATGTTGCTGACACCCTATGTCCTGTTTTATGCGATTAGGACAGCAGCGCAGCGGCAAAGTACACCGCTTGCGCGCATACCCCAGGCGGCCTTTTGGCCGCTATTTTTGCTGCTCGAAATCTTGGCCTTTGGCAAGCAGATGCTGCCGCACTGGCTGGCTCCGGCGTGCTGGATGCTGCTGCCGCTGATCTCTCTGCAGGCGAGGCGCGGCTGGAACTGGTACGCAAGCGTGTCCCTTAGCGTCGTCGTGACGCTGGTCCTGCCGTGGTTTTTGGTCGTCAAGCCGCTGCGTCAGGGTTTGATCGATGCCTCGCATGGTAGTCCTGGGCCATTGTCGGAACTGACTTTATGGGAGCCCCTAGCAGAGGTTTTGACTGCCGATCCGCGGCTGGCCGGATGGCTGCGTGAAGGTGCTGTCTCTATACCTGGGCCGGCCGCTTGTCCCAGGGCGCCGCTGCTGGCATCGCTGCGCTGGTTTTGGGCCGCGCAGTTAGCCTATCACCTGCCGGGGCAACCGCGAGTTCTTTCTCTCGATTTTAACCACCCTTCATACTACATCTTTCGCGATGATCTAAGCTCCTTGGGTGACTGCCCGGTGTTGCTGATTGGCGACGAGCGGCACTTTAACCCGGATCTTTTTCGCGAGGCCTTAGTGCAAGACGAACGCATACCTTTGGTGGTGCCATCGCATGCGGATACAACCATCGTCGTGATCAAAGGCCATCTGCGCTCCGCAGCGGAGCTGGGGGCGCTGCAACGGCGTCATGGGCTTTTCGGAGGCTTCCATCACTAGTCGGGCCCAGCGCTGGTGTGGATGGATGTTGGTTGGACTGTCCTTGTGGTTGGTCTCCGAGCGGCCGATGGCGACGCATCATATTCCCGATGCTGATACCGGCGAACCCGCTTGGCCGCAGATTCCCGAACTAAGCTTTAGCTTTCAGCCCTTGACGCAGCAAGAAGCGCTGCAGACGACAGCGCCGCTCGTCGCACCTTGTCTCAAGCCAGAGGCGCGAGAGCCCGATGTACGCAATGTGCAGCAGACCCTCGACCACCGCGAACAGACATCGATCAATCTCGGCGAGCGTCGGGCGGCGTATTTTGGCACCTTGCATTCGCATACGGCGGCTTCCGATGGCAAGGGGAGCGTCGAGGACGCTTACCGGGACGCTCGTGAGAAGGCCCACCTTGATTTCTTTGCGGTGACCGATCACCCGGAGTATTGGCTGTTGCAAGACCGCGAGGCCTATGCGCATCAGAAGCAGGTGGCCGCAGCATCGGAGCGGCCGGATTATATTCCTTTGGTTGGCTTTGAATACAGCCACCCGTCCCTTGGCCACTACGTCGTCTTAAACAGCGACGGTGTGCACCAGGGCTTTGATGGCAACCTGCAGACCTTCTATGATTGGTTGAAGCGACCGGAGCAGAAAAACGCTTTGGTGATGTTTGCTCATCCGGGCTTTCACGACTACCGTTTTGCCTACGAATTTAAGCATTTTCGCTTCGACCCCGCGCTCAAAGCCAAATTTGTCGGCCTCGAGGTCATCCACTGGAGTGAATACCTGCGCTACTTTCGCGGCTATTTTGGCGTGATTCCTTATATCGACGAAGCCATTCGCCAGGGCTGGTGGGTCGGCGCCGCGGCGTCGCAAGATGTGCACTATGGCAACTGGGGAACAAGAGACCCCTCGCGCATCGCCATGTTGTTACCGCATTTGAGCCGCGAAGCGATCGACGAGGCACTGCGCCGTCGGCATTTTTATGCCACTAGTAATCGTGATCTGCAGTTTGCCGTCAATGCCAAGCGTCGCGATCAAAGTTGGGCGATGATGGGCGATCATGTTTATGGTGATGAGATACCGACGGATCAAGTCGAGATCCAAGTCCGCTACTATGACCATGACTGCGTTGAGCGTCCGTATCGTTTGGAAGCGGTGCTCGATGGTAATGTGGTGGCAACCTATGACTTTCCACCGCCCGTCTCCGGTGGGCCGGCCATAAGCAATGCCGGGACCTTCACCTTGCGGCTACCGCTTGACCGGCGGCGCCTACCGCCGAGGTTTCCACTCTACATGCGGTTTTATCAAGGTGATGACCATGAAACCTTCACCGAGAGCTCGGCGTTGTTTTTCGATTTGGTGACCAAAGCGAAAGACGCCCAGGACTAGTCGTCATAGGCGCACTGTCGGTGGCTCTAAGGCGCTTGGCTATTTCATCTTATAGGCGTAGAGATTTTTCATGCCAGTGCTGTAATATAGCACGTTTTCTTCAACTAATGGTGGGGTCGCGATCGACGAGCCGAGTTGGTCCGCCCACAGCACGTTACCCGTGGATGCCTGTAGTGCAGTGATGCGACCTGCGGTGCCGCCGATAAATAGCGAGGTCTCTCCAGCAGTCAGCGTCGTCACGGGGATCCCAGTCACCTTGCGCCAAACTTTGCGCAGGTTGTCCGGATCGAGGGCAAACACGTCACCGTTGAGGCAGCCGATGTAGTACCGATCGCCGCGAAACACCGAGGTGGTGACGCCAGGTAGGGTTTCCTGCCAGAGGACCTTGCGGACGGAGCCAGCTAGGTCGATCGCGGCGACGATACCGTCGTAGCGGGAGATAAACAGTCGACCGCCACGCAGCACCATGTCGCCGACGACATCGTGAAAGCGCGCCGTGTTGTAGGCTGGATTGTAGCGCCAGGCCAGCTTACCGCTATCTGCGGCGACGGCGATGAGTTCGCCGGCTGCGGTGCCAAAGATCACTTTGTTTTCATACACGACCGGGCGCGCACCGCCGCGGATGGTCAGACCTTCCGGAAATCCACCGTCAAAGATCCAGAGGGTTTTACCGGTTTGAAAGTCCAAGGCATATAGACCCTGCGCTGCGGTGACGGCATAGAGGGTCGTGCCACTGAGTAAAAACGGTCGTTCGGTGAAATAGTCGAGATTGGCGGTCCACAGGACCTTGCCGCTAAGGGCGTCGATGCGCATCACGTGTCCGTCGCGGGTACCAAGGACCACCGAGCTGCCAAAGGATCCGGGCGGTGCGGTCAATGAGGCTTTAGCTTCGACCCACCACTGGTAGCGGCGCGTCGCCAGGGCCATGCCACCGATCCATTGGTCGGCAAAACTGCCGATCAACATTCCCGAATTGATGACGTAACCCGCTGGGTCAAAGGCCGCCAGCTGCTTTTCTTTGTCGAGCGCTGGGTTTAACCGCTGCATACCAAGCCGAAAGGGACGCTCCGGCGTTGGTCCCCACTGACGTATGACCTGTAGGGCCGGTAGCGCTTTGTCCGTGGCTGCCACAGCTGCCGGCGGTTCGGCTGGGGACGAAGCCCAGGCCGCCGTGGTCTCAGCCCTTGCGGCGTCGCTGGGTGCGCAAGTCAGTCCCAGCGTGGTTGCAACGAAGAGCAAGGAGAGGGCGGGCAAGCGCCGTAGGCGAATCAAAGGGGCAAACATGGGGGCTCCGAACAGCTAGGTCAGGCGTTGAGCAGAGCCAGCATGGTGCGAGCCTTCTGTGCTTCAGTGCTGGTGCCGTAGCTATCGATCAATTGATTCAGCGTCGTCTTGGCCGTTGCCTTGTCGTTTTTAAGCAGCTGTAGGCGGCCTCTGGTCAACAGGACCAAGGGCTTTAACTCGGCGCCGACGGCCTTGTCCAGGGCATCGACTTGACCCAGAGCCTTGTCGTAGTCGCCGCTTTGCTCAAGCAGGCCGATCAACGTCAGGCGCGTTTGTGCCTGATAAAAGCGGTTGTCTTTCGACTTGGTCAAAATCCCTTCGAGGATCGGTTGCGCTTCGGCGGCCTTATTTTGATCGATCAAGACTCGCGCTGCCGTCATACCTGCAACCCAGCCCTCTGGGTCGCCATCGTGGGCTTTGTAGAACTCCAAGAATCGCTGTGCCGAGCCGGTGTGGTCAGCCTTGATCGCCTGGGCTTGCTTTGCCAACGCGGCCTTCTCGGCGGCCTGCGCCGGAGTGGCTGGAAGGGGTGCTTGACCTTCGCCTTTAGGCGCTAATTTTGCATCGATATCTTGGATCTTTTTGGTGAACACCTGGCGCTGCTCGGAGGCGACTCTGGCTTCGTCATCGTAGATGGTGCTGACCTTGCCGAGGTCTTCTAGCCTGGTCGTCTTGCGCTGCGTTTCGACGGTTTGAAAGATAAAAAAGCCGATGACGACGACCACCACCGGCGCTGCCAGCATCGCCACTAAGCGAAGGTGGCCGGTCAGCCAATTAACCGCCATGATCCCAGTCGCTTGGAATTGGTCGGGTCGCTTTAACGCCTTGATATGCTCTTTATGCGTACTGGACATAAGATCCTCTCACCGCAGCCGGTCTCTGGTCGTGCCGCTGATGATAAAGGTGTGATAATATAATTGAAAGCACAAATTGCCGAAAATGGTGCGCTGGACGGTCAAAGCCGGGCCCCGGCGCCGGTCTCATTGTGAGGTATTCATGGGTACTTCCGGGCTTGGCGCCCTGCTGGTGGAGGACGGTTTACTGACCGAGTCCGATCGCCGCACCATTCGCCGCACCTGTGGTGGCCAGGGCTCGTCCTTTGCCCGTGGTGTTCTGGCGACGGGTCTACTCGACGAAGACGAGCTGGCCGCGTTTATCGCCGAAAAGACGCGCTGGAAGGTGGCGCCAAAGGGGCTGTTCAATCAGAGTCGCAAGGAGGTGTGGGGGATCATCGATCGACCCTTGATCGAGCGCCTCGAGGTACTCCCTCTGTTTAGCGAGGGCAAGGTGCTCCATGTCGCCATGGTCGATCCCTTGGATCAAGATACCCTGCATCAGCTGGCCTTTTTTACCGGCTATAAAATTGCTCCGGTGATCTCGACCTTGACCGAAATTCGGGTCGGACTGAAGAAGCTTTTGGCGAATTACCTGCCGATCAAGTCGCAGCTCGAAGACTTTCTGGAAAACCATGCCAGCTCAGCCAGTCGGCGCACACGCAAAGCCGCGGGCGCTGTTGTCAGAAAAGCCAAAGCACCACCACGGCCCAGCTTCACGACTAGGCCTACCAACCTAGAGTCAGCGGCAGACAGCTCCATGAACCGTGCGAGTCTCGCGTCGGATCAGTGGGCCTCGCCGTTGCCCCCGTCTGAAGCGCAGGCGGCACCACAAGTCAACCAGGCGCCCCAGGGGGCCGAAGACGCCAACATGGCACCACCGGCGCTTGGCGCTGATGATTTAGATTTTGGCGCCGATGATGATCTCTTCCAAGAGGGTGGTGCGTCAAAGGCGGCGGTGGGCGTCGCCGGCGCGACTGAGGGCGACTTAAGCGACGACTTAGACGACTTAGACGGTGCCTTGGCTGGTGATTTAACCGGTGATGCCGACTTGGACGGCGCCTCCTTTGATGAGGTCGCTGGTGGCCCCCCGGCGATTGACCCCAGTGAGTCTTTGGCCGATCTCGGTGACGATATCGACAATCTTAGCCTCGATGATGTTGCAGATGATTTGTTTGGCGGATCTAAATCATCACCTCTCGCGCCAACCGGCGCGGCTTCGGCCGAGGCGTCAGGACTCGACTTTGGCGCTGAGGGCGAGAGCGAAGCTAGCGCCGATCTTTCGGCGTTTGACACCGGCAGCAGTGGCGACGAAACGTCTGACGCTGACCTGGATTTTTTCGGTGAGGACGACAGCGGTACGGCGTCGTCACCGGCGGTTGCATCAAGTCCAGATCTGGCAACGCTCGACGATTTCGCTGACGAAGACGGTGATGCTGCGGCATCCAAGCCGCAAAAGTCTGCTTCTGAGATGACTGAGAGCGACGGATTAGACGAGTTAGACGCCTCCGTCCTCCCGGCCGCCGGTGGCGCATTAGACGACGAAGCGTTCGCTGCTGAGGAAGGCGACGAATTGTCTGCCTTCGGCGAGTCGGCTGGGACTACAGAGAGTACCGAGCCGTCCTTAGAGATGGGTGACGACGAATTGTCTGCCTTTGGTGAGTCGACTGGGACTGCGGACAGCGCCGAGCCAGATCTAGTCTCAGGCTTGGACTTAGGCGTCGAGGCTGACGGACTTGGTGCCGAATCAGTCGCTTTGGGTGGCGCTGACTCTGATCATGAGCTGCGCGATGAATTAGCTGAACTGGGCGGCGCGCCAGACGTGTCCTTAGATCGCGAGACCGGACAGTTAGCGGTCGACATCGATGTCAGTGATCCCTTGCTGGTAACACCCACTGCTGGCGACGATGCTGCACGCCAGGCTAATGCCAAGCGCAACCGTGATCTGCTGCGAAAACTTGCGGGCCGCAAGCAATAGGTTCGAGCTGTATAAGACCCTCTCCATTTCGACCAAGGAGGCTCGCATGCGTTCGGTTTATACTACAGTTTTTGCTGTAGGCTGCTGTCTTAGTTCAGCCTGTAGAACGCCTCAAGGCTCCCAGGTAAAGCAGGAAACCGATGACCGTTTGACCGCTGCAAACGAGCGCCTGGTCGACGTATCTAAACAAATAAATGATTTGTTTCGCCGGCAGATCACCTTGGCCAGGCAAGAGGTTAATCCGCAGGCAGCCCCCTGGACAGACGAGCTTAAGGGCAAGCTGATAGATAAGGTCGCTGACCATCTGGCTAAGCTTCTTCCCGGATCGGGGATAGGCATTCATTGGAACGAGATCAATCTCGAAGTCTCTCAGGTGACGGCCATCGAGGATTTGGTCTCCAGGAGTCTTGACGAAAGCAAAAACGAGATTCATTCGACGAAATTCGTCGACTCTCGCTATGGCGATAATCGGATTGGACTTCCTTGGGCAAAGGTCATGAGTCATGTGTCGATGGAGGCTGCTGATCACAGCATCTCCCCGGCCATTCGACTTGGGACGGTGATCGTCGGGACGGATAAACTCGGACACTTCGCCGAACAGGGCCATTGGCTCTTTTTGGCAGAGCAACGCGGACTACTGCACGGGCCAATTGACCGCTTCCAATTTGGTCAGTTTATGGAGGGAGACCCGGCTCTAAGTTTAAACCTCTATGCACACTACTCGGTCGTGTACGGCACCTTTTGTCCCGCGTGTGTTGTTTGGGGTGGGTTTGGTTATTACGGCATGCTTGTCACCGGGGTCTGTTCCTTCGGCGACATCGCCTCCAACGAGGGCGGCTATACCTTCTACTCGAATCTTTATGCCCATCCAGATGACTATGTCTTTGATATCCTCAGCTTTGATATTAAGCATTGGAGTGAAGAGGTTTCAAAGAGCAAGTACTTGCCAGGGCTGCTCGTGCGGCCTATTCCGAGTGATGCCGCAGCGGATGTGAAATGAACCTCAATATTTAGGACCGATGGTGCTAGGATGACCAGCGCATCGGCCGTCGCCTTAGCGACTTGGCGGCCATCCATCTTTTAGTTGCGGAGGTCATTCTTGAGTACGCATAAGACCGTCCTGATCACAGGCGCAAATCGTGGTATCGGCCTGGGTTTAACCCTTAAATTCCTGCAAGGCGGGTGGCACGTCATCGCCACGGCGCGCAACCCCGATGGCGCTCGCGAGCTATGGGAGTTGGAGCACGGTTACCCTGGTAAATGCCGGGTCGTCGCCCTCGATGTCAGCCACGGCGCGTCGATTGACCATTTAGCCAAGGAGCTAAAGGGTCAGAGGATCGATATGCTGATCAACAATGCAGGAATGATCGAGGACCGAGATGCTGCCTTTCCGGCGCACTCGGCTGTGACCTTGGCTAAGACCTTAGCCGTCAACACTGTCGCGCCCTTCCATGTGACCCAGGTGCTTCTGCCCAATCTCCAGCTGGCGCCGGCCCCCGTGGTCGCCACCATCAGCAGCATCATGGGGTCGATTGAGTCCACCACCTCCGGTGGCTATTATGCGTATCGCATGTCCAAGGCCGCGGTGAACGCCTTCGTTAAAACCTTGGCCGCCGAGTACCCCAAGGTGACGGTCCTTGCCCTTCACCCAGGCTGGGTGCAGACCGACATGGGCGGGGCCGGTGCATCGATCTCGGTCGATGAGTCGACGAACGGACTTCACCACGTTTTGTCGGCGGCTACTATTGGTCAGAGCGGCAAGTTTTTAGACTACCGCGGTAAACAACTGCCGTGGTGAGCTGGGCTTAACTTAACCGTTGAGTTTGACATCTTGGTGGTGGCCGAGCGGCTCAACCTAGAGGTGAAAATCGGCGGTTGAGTTGTGCGTCCTGTATCTAAGGACATTGCTGGCATACCTTAGTTGGCAGGGAAGTCGGCGTGTAACGACGTAGAGGCTGTCCGAAAATTCCGCGTCTCCCAACTTCCGCGCCTCCGTGGTCAAACCCAAACGCCCAATTTAACCACAGAGACGCGGAAGTAGGGAGACGCGGAA
>CAIYRB010000147.1 GCA_903928445.1 uncultured Pseudomonadota bacterium
GGCGATCACGACCCGGCTCGATTAGGCCGATCCGGGGGTGGCTCCATTATGGCGATCACACAGTGGCTCGATTGGACCGATCCGAAGGTGGCTCCATTATGGCGATCACGCCGTGGCTCCATATCCGCGATCATTCACACGACGCGCAATAGCTGCGCCCGCGCCATCGGCTTCGGGGGGTATGCGTCAGCGCCCGAGGCGATCGCAGTGCGATGATCCGCCGCCACGATCCGGTTCGAGTGTACACAGACCAGAGCCCCAACGCTGCGCTGCCGCAGCGTCGCGACCAGCTCGAAGCCATCGAGCGAAGGGGCGCCCAAATGTGCCGTCACGACCTTCTGGGCTATCGCTAGGCCGAGCCCAGTCCCGCCCTTCTTGCCGCTGGTGAAGAAGGCGTCGAACAGCTTAGGTTAGGACAGGATCGGCAAGATAAAGCGAAAAAATTTCGAGAACGGTTAATGAGTAAAGCTTCGGCTAGTGTTGAATCGTCCAGCCCTTCGCCTGAAGGAGCTTGCTCTTGCAAGAAGTCCATGGAGGCGGAGGGCTGCGTTGTTCGGCACATTGGCTCCCCTGGATGGTCGGCGTCGTATCCTTGCGCCGTCAGTATGAGGACATTAGCCAAATTATGAAGCAGCTCAGATTCACTTTTGCCAAAAATCATCTCTTCGGCCACCTGTGCCGCATCGCCTTGATGCGGCAGGTCAAAATAGGCGTGCTCGCCGTTGGACGTTTGGGGGGCGCGTGGGATGATGTACCACGGCCTTTCAGGTAAATATTCAACTAGAAATGGCAACGTGGTCCGCGCAGCACCGGTGAACTGAACATTTAGGGCTTTAAACTGACTGGCTTCTTGATTCGAGCACGGAGAGCCCTTGCCGTCTGAGCCAGTCACGCGAAAAAGGAGGAGGGTATCGCCAAACTCCTGGGAACCCCCTGCAGAGGCCGAAAGGTAGATTCCAGGGCCAGCCATGTAAGTGACACACGCTGAGGATCGGTAATCAATTCTGGTCTGTCGCGGTCACGCAGCGGGCATATTGTGAGGGGGTGTTCACCTCGTTCCACTTGTCATATGGATAATCGCTTAGACTAAAGTGGTAGTGTAGAGGATCCTTCTCTAGCTGTTTGTAAAAGTTGAAGCCCGACTCATTGGCCTCCATGTCGGCAAAGGAGATAACTCCCGAGGCCTCGGAGCCATAGTGGCCAAATCGACTGCAGCTGCCGCAGTAGCTGGTAAAGATGCGCTGGTATTTGGCATACTGGTCTTTGGCGAGACTTGGGTCACCTTCCATGTATTGACCAAAACCATGACGCTCGGCAGCACTGAGCTTGGCATCGTAGTACCAGAATCCCTGTTCTAAAAAGTGGCTTAGCTTGTCAACACCAATCAAGGTCTGATGGACCTTGATCACTGGACCGACAGTGAAGTCAGCAAGGCTGCGGTGCATATGGCTCGGGACGCGGGCGCAAAAAACGCCGACAGGATTATCCTTATAACGCGACTGGTCGAAGGGAATGACGAGAATCTCGTTATTTTTGGGGTCAAGGGTTTCTAGGGCCCAGGCTTCGACCTCGGTATACGGCACGATGGTGAAGCCGAGGATGACTATTCCAGATTTCTTGCGTGCCTTGGTTAGGTATGTAGATACGTCGCCGGCAAATTTATGAAAGTCGCTTTCGATCAAAGAAGGGTCGTTCTTATACTGGGTACGAATCTTGTTGAGACCCTGATTGACGAAGGTCTCGATTTTTGCCGATACATCCACCAGTTTTTGGCTCTCGGGGGTGAGGCGATCATCAACCTCGAGTTTGGGAGCGGAGGCTGCTCCATCTCGTGGCGGCGTGCGGCAGCAATACAATTGACTCAGCAAGCTTGCGGTGATCAACAAATTGTGCTGGCGAAAATGGTTCACGGAGTCTCCATGCTGTAGGTGGGTTTGCTCGGCTTCGGCTGGTAAAGTGAACGACCACATAAGAAACAGGTCTTCGGTTTGAGTCCAAACAAGTGCTCGATCGTGGGGCGAATGTCAGCATGGCTGGTGAAGCGTGGTGAGTCCATGAATGGGGAAGAGTTCTCCGCCAGCGGGCAACCAGCAAACAGGAAGACCTTTGCGGCACTCAGCTCGCCATTGCCGTGGTCGCCCCAGAGCGGGCCTTGTCCGCGTCCGTGGTCTGTGGTCAAGAGAATGCAGGTTCGTCGTCCATAAGCCTCGTCCTCGCTTAGGGTGGCAAGAGTCTCTGCCAGGTAGTGGTCATAGTCGCGCAGCGCCTGCAAGTAATGTGGGTAGTCAAATCTATGGCCCCATTCGTCCGCATCGTTGTAGCCGATGTGCAGAAAACGCGGCTTGTGCTTGCGAAGATAATTCATCGCCTGGGCATGCGTGTAGCGATCGAAGCGGGCCTCCATCCATGGAGGGAGGTCACTTCTCTGCAGGTCATTGACGCGATCGCGCTCGGCATCAGCTGACCCGTCCACGAGAGGCTCTGGTCCCGCATTGACCAGAACGGATCCTGGAACCTTTTCGACGGCCAGCGGCATCCTTGCCCAGGAGGCAATGGAAGCGACCTCGGTGCGCGCTAGGTGGAGTTCGTCCCGCAAGCGCTCGAGAAAGGTGGTCTCGCGAATTCGGCCACATTCGTTGCTCAGGCAGATTCCGGCACTACCGCCCATGATGCTGTGGTAGGCTGGCAGGCTGCGCATCGTTGCATTGGCAACAAACATCGGCGGGCCACCGCGGGGATCGCCGTACAGCTTGCCTTGACTAACCAGCTGGTCCCAAAAAAAAGGCAGGGTCGGCAACGAGTCTGCACCAGCAATGCTAGGATCCGGGTAACCGGAGAACTCGGGACGCCGTACACCATCCCAAGTAATCAGCAGTACGTTCCATTGGGTTTCGGTTTGGGGGGGTTCGGTAAAGGCCGAGGCCAATGGACCAAAGCAGCTTAGACCAGCAAAGGTAGCGACCATAAGATACCTTAACGATCGATAGCGGTCGGCAGTCGGCAAGGTATCCTCCGCGCAGGCGGTTTGATTGTATTACTTAATACTCAGACTCTAGCGCTACTATGAAGGTCATAACAAGCAAATTTTTTGCTAAAGAGCTCATCAGTTTTGCCTGTGCCTAGAAATGGTGCGTTTAGTAATGTCGATGGGGTCAACTTGAGCAGCCTGCCTCTAGCGCCCTCTCAAGCTGGGTCCTTGGAGGGGTGCCGACTGAATCCTAGATTCTGGCACGGCGCTTCTAGACCGGGATGTCAAAACCGGACTGGAGGTCGCGTCCTGGTGAATTTTCCCGACTTTCTCACATGTTGGTGTTGTCCATTCTTGCATTTTGACTTCCCGCGTGGGAGATTTTATGTGCCAAAATTAAGGATTAACTATGGGACCCCCTTCGGTTCTTCAGGAACCAAGGGCGTTTTCGATGATGAAGATGTCAAGGTGCCGCGGGACGGTGCGAAACCCAAACGCAAGGCGTGACGGCTGGTCTCTGCCTACTGATAAAAGAAGGTGATCCTTAACCAAGGTCCGTCGCATCGAGCTCAGGCGGCTGACTGCTACTAGTGCGGAGAAATAATAATGGTCCTATGGTCGGTTCGTTGGCGATACGTGCTCACTATGGTGACGTTTGTTGGCACATACCTTGGCGTCAGCAGTGTCACTGCCTGCAAGACCAAAAGCTTGAGCTCAGTCGAGGCGATAGTGGCCAGCGGCCCACACATCATCTTGCAATTCGGAACAGATGTGGACCAAACGCTGCGTCAGCGCGTTCCCCAGCTAATCCAAGCCGCAGGATCGACGTTAGAGATCATTCCAGATACAGAGCTGGCACCTACCAAAGTACCTGATGACGCCCTGATCTTAGCGCTCGGCGACACACGGCTCACCCGTACACTGATCGATCAAGAAAGCTTTACGGCAACCGCCTCCGAGGGCTTTATCGTTAAAAGTGCAAAATCTGGAAGCACGCTACTTATTGCGGGCCGAGGCAAACCCGCCGCTAGCGACAACCTACCACACGGCAATATCGGCAACAGTTACGCCGCCTATGCTATCTTGGAGCAGCTAGGCTTTGCTTTTCTGCGGCCGCTGGCACCGACGATTCCGAGCCGCTTGCATGCACCAAGCACCGACCTGGCCATCCGCGAGCAGCCGCACTGGCGCATCCGCGCTATGCACCTTCACACTCAGCACCCGCTTGAACTGACCAACTTCCTGCAGGGCTGGGGAGCAAAGGGCCCCGATGATAAAAGCGGTTGGGAGGCTATGCAACGAGACTGGGACCTGTACCTAGAGTGGCTAATTGCCAACCGACAGAATCGCGTTGAATGGGCCTTGCTGTGGGCCAAGTCTTGGCAAAGCTTTGCCGACAGCGACGAGCGCCTAGCCAGGCTAAAGTACATCGTCGAGCGTGGGCAAGCCTATGGTGTCGCCGTCGGCGTCGACGTTCCGCTCACTCTGGCACAGCAGCACGCCTACCGCCTCATCCGCCAGCAGGGAGCCCTTGATACTGAACTAGCCCAGCTGCGCGCCAGCGTCGATTGGCTCATGCGCGCTGGATTTGATTTTCTCGGCACAGAGACAGGCAACTCAGAATTTACGCATCCAACTGCAGAGAGCACCCTTGCTTGGATGAACGAGCTGGCCCAATACACATGGGATCACTACGGCAAGCCCTCGTACATCAAGATACACTGCTCAACCGGTCAGGTCGCCAAGAACTATAAGGATCCCCAAACGGGCCAGCCGATCAACTTCAACATGCTGCCGCACTATGCACACCCCCGAATGGGTGTGCTGCCACACACCGTCCAGCATTATGGCCTTGATGATCCCGCACCCACCTATGGCAATGAGACATTTGCTTACATGCGTGATTTTCTCAAACAAGAGGTGGGCAGACGCGAAGTTGTCTGGTACCCCGAGACCGCCTACTGGGTGAGTTTTGACATCGACGTGCCGCTCTTTTTGCCAATCTATGCCGAGCGGCGCGTCCATGACCTACGCCTTATTGCTCATGACGAAGCCGGTCTCGGCAGCGCTAATGGCACCGCAGGCAACCAACACATGGACGGACAGCTCAACTTTTCTAGCGGCTGGGAATGGGGCTACTGGCTTAATGACGTCGTTGCCGCACGGGCCGCTTGGAATCCACAGGAAGCACTTTCATCCGACGCAGCGGCACTCACAGCGATTGCCGAGCCGGCCATGAATGTATTTGGCAGCGCTCGGTCAGTCGTTATCGATTGGATCAATGCTGTTGCTATGGCAGAACACGAACTGCTCATCTACGGCAGTGTCAACGGTAAGCTTCCAAAGACCCCCCTGCTCCGAAACGGCCAGGCATACCTGCAAGGTTTTGATGCCTGGGATGATGTCAGCGCCCTAGCAACCTACTTTCCCATTAAGCTTGCGCAAATGACCCAGCCAGCAAGGCTCGGCATGGTATCAATGCGCAGCTCGGGACAGGACAAGGATCCACCAGACTACCAAAGCGAGTTAGAGCCGCTGCTGCGGGCCATGCGCGACCGCTTTGCCACCCTCGCTGCGCAAGGAAATAGTCTGCGTGAGCAGGTACCGAGCGACGCCAAGGCCCCTCTCAATGACCTGGCAGATGCAGCCAACATGCTCGCCCTGCGCGCCAGACAACAGTACTACCTCTACCAATATGTCAATCTCAGCAAGGCCAAAAGCGTTCAAGCCAAACCAGCTCTACAGGAAGCTCGCGCCGCGCTCGACGAGGCTGCCAAGGTTGTCGGGCGACGCGAAGCGAACTACGCTATTGCAGATACCAGCCGTGTCAATGCCTGGCAGGCTGGTCCAACCGGCTATCACTTCGGCTACCTCTGGACCGTGCATTCACTTTATTACTGGTGGCGCGACGAGGGAAAGGCGGTCGACAATCCGCATTCGCCCTGTTACCTCAACATCATCAACCCGATCGACGTGGGCTTTGGTGAAGGCCTGGCGCTTGACGCAAGCAGCTGGATTGCCCGACTCTTTAACTCAGGCATTACCAATAGCTGCCTCGACATTCCAACTAAAGAGCTCAGCTTCCCCTTTGATGGGCTGCGCGAGCGTTCGTAAACCAGTGCGGACGTAAATGGGGCTTGAAGCAATGCTCCTAGCCCTTGGCGGGGTGTCCGGGAGCGCGGTATCAGTAATTACGACATCAAGAACCTAGAACATCCTTTCTTTTATGGTATAATATAGTATAATCTACCCTGTAGTACAGGTATTCAAATCCAATACTGTGGGGGAGTTAATTGTATCAACCAAGAAATATTGACATAAAATTAGCTGGTTGGGCTCGCCAGCAAGTCCGCAGTCCTCTTATCATTAGAGGAGCAAGGCAGGTGGGCAAGAGCTCATCTGTTGAAAACCTCGCGTCAACTTTATTCAGTTCCTGCGCGACTTTAGATTTCGAGGCTTATCCATCGCTAGCAACGATTTTCGAACCAGATCTGGATCCAAAACGGATTGTTCGGGACCTTGAGGCGTTTATCGGTATGCACATCATACCTGGCAAGACTCTCCTTTTTATGGACGAAATTCAGGAGTGTCCGAAGGCCATCAGTTCTCTTAGATACTTCAAAGAAAAATTTCCCGAACTTCACGTCATTGCCGCCGGCAGCCTTCTTGAATTTGCATTAGGAGATATTTCGTTTCCGGTCGGTCGAGTCGACTACCTCTATATGCACCCGCTAACTTTCGAAGAGTTTCTTCGCGCTACAAAACGGGAGATCCTCGCACAAGTGATTCCCGAATTTAGGGCGCCTCCCGAACTCTTCCCCTCAGGTCCGGTATGTCACAAACTATTTGACGCGCTCAGGGAGTATCTCATTGTTGGCGGTATGCCGGAGGCAGTGGTCACTTATGCTGCGAGCAACTCATTTTTAGAGGTCGCAAAAGTTCACGACAAACTCCTTCGTAGCTTTCGCGATGATATTCCCAAATATGCATCAGGAGACCTTCAGAAAAATAACCTGCTTCATGTTTTCAATAGCCTTGCTCTCGGCATCGGCCGCGAGGTGACCTACACTAAACTTTATGATGATGACCCTAAGCGCACCAAAATTTCAGTTCATTTGTTGCAGAAGGCGATGCTTGTGAACCTTGTTCACAGTGTTAGACCGTCAGGTCTTCCCCTAGGGGCATCACGCGACGACAAAAGATTCAAACCAATTTTTATAGATATCGGCCTGATGCAACGAGCAGCCGGGCGAACAGCTCAGGATGTTATCAAAAGCATCGATCTGGTTGCGGCATTTAAAGGACAAATTGCTGAACAGTTTGTCGGGCAGGAGCTTATCGCGAGAGAAAGAATCACCGGTGACGGAGAGTTGTATTTTTGGCGGCGGAGTGAAAAAAGTTCGACAGCGGAGGTCGACTACCTCATAGTTCGCGATGGGGAGATTATTCCGGTCGAAGTAAAAAGTGGGACTAGCGGTTCGCTTAAAAGCCTGCACTTACTTTTAAAAATCTATCAAAATGTAACTCACTCTGTTTGCTTGCAAGTGCGGTATGATACCTCTCGCATCGGTGGCGTCAGCTTTATGCCGATTTTTGCGAAGCTTTAACGGCGTCGACGGAGAATGTAATGATCTTTGTGTAACCAGATCATTGTTAGCTAATGTGTTAGGGAAGACGTTCCTTAAACACTATTCTTAGCTGGCTCAGAATTTGAGGCCTGCCCTGCTTACTACGAAACGACCCCTTCAAGTCAAGCGTTGCCAGATAAAGCATCTTCGTTAAGGCGGCGGAAGCATCTGGTGCTCTTTATAGCCTCCGTTCCGCTGCCTTAAGTGCGCGGGCTATCCGGCTATGATGAAGGTCGCGCGTGCTGTAAGCCGCCAACCAGAGGGCCGACTGGAGAGTCTAGATGTGCCTCGCCGAGCGCTTACACAATATCTCATTAGGATTGAACGCTAACACCCCGAAACAAACCAGTTTCAAAGAAGCAATCAAGAATTCCTGCCCTAATGCCATTGAACATCGCACCAAGCGAGGGAGAAGCAAAATGTTTCGACTCATGACGGTCTTGGTTGGTATCAGTGTCATAGCATGCGACACCAGGGAGAATATTTCCGCAGGCAGTAATTCCAGAGATATCGCGGGACATCAGTCGCCTGAAAGCGGTGGAGTGGTCAGCAATAACGCAGCGGAGCCACCAACCGTCGAAAATGACAGTTTAAGTCTTGCCGCCGCCCCGAGTGGACTGCGTCACCCCGGGGTATTGGTCAATGCCGGACAAATCGCCCTGCTCAAGGAGAAAATCGCCCAGAGCGCCCAACCCTGGAAAAAGGCCTACGATATAATCAGCACGGGCACCTTGACATCACCCTCCTATACTCCAAAGCCTTGGAACATCGTCGAATGCGGCCCCTACAACAAGCCAAGCCTTGGGTGCGATGATGAAGTCAGGGACGCAATTGCGGCCTACACCAACGCCTTGACCTGGGTTTTGGGCGGCAACCAGGCCAATGCTACCAAGGCTATCGAGATTATGAACGCCTGGTCCGCTACCCTCACTGATCACACCAATCACAATGCCCCGTTGCAGTCCGCCTGGGCTGCCTCCATGTGGGCGCGCGCCGCCGAAATCATCCGCTATTCTCCTAATAGTGGAGGGTGGTCCGCTACGGAGGTCAACCGGTTCAGAAATTGGCTCAAAACGGTCTACCTACCGAAACTTAGGAATCTCCAGGCGTATAATGGCAACTGGGATCTTAGCATGATCGAAGCCACCATGGGCATCGCGGTGTTTCTAGACGACAAGGCCCTTTTCGACACGGCGGTCGCCAGGTGGCGCCAGCGCACTCCTGCCTACATCTACCTGAAGGTCGACGGGCCACTTCCCAAACTCCCCCCAGGGGAAAATTTGACTCAAGCCCAGCTCATCTCTTTCTGGTACGGTCAGAATGAGTTCACTGACGGCCACGCTCAGGAGACCTGCCGTGATTTCGGTCACACCCAGATGGGCCTCGGGGCGATGATCAACGCGGCCGAGACCGCCCGAATCCAGGGAGTGAACCTCTATTCGGAGCAAAAGACCCGCATCGTTGCGGCGCTGGAGTTCCATGCCAAGTACCTCAATGGAGCGCCGATCCCAAGCTCGCTCTGCGGAGGCAAGCTCACATTGACCCGTGTCCCAATGTGGGAGATCGGTTACAACCACTACGCCAATCGCGACTTCCTGTCGTTGCCTCAGACCAACGCCCTTATCCTCGCGACCACCCCAAAAGTGTTTAGGCCCAGCGGCTCTTATCTCCACATGGCTTGGGAGACCCTCACGCACGCTGGGGTGGGCAGCGCCGGCTTGCCTAAATGAAAGGAGTTTCCATTCGGGGTGTAGATGTTTTCTTGATACACCCCGCCTGCGACCAATATTTCTCCTACAAATCGCTTCCCAGTTTGCGTTGCAACCAGTGTTTCATTACTGGCAGCCCTATTTCAAGGAATTCAACGCCAATCTCACTACAGGAGATCTGGGCACAATTTTTCTCGCTTATGTAGGTGTCCAAGCGCTTTATTTGGCAATATCTTCCCAGATCATGAAACGCCGGGGCATCCCAAGCGAGACGGTCCTGCTTGCTAACGTACTATTAATGACGGTATCGTTTGGTGTCATGAGTGCGGCTCAAGGGCTTTCAACAGCATTGCCTGTCTTCCTAATTATGCCGCCGTTTCTTCACACACCGTCTGGCAAGATGACGAACACCAGGCTTTCTTGACGCCTTTTCCCAATACCCGTGGCTTCACCGTCGTCATACCCAGGGCGCACCATCCGAGCTACGGATTCGCAGTGCCGGAGCCGGTACTCACCCGACTCGTGAGCGCGGCACGAACGGTCGGCCTCCAAATCGATCGCAACCTAGGCGTAAGGCGCACGGGCATGATTATGGAGGGATTCGGCATCGACCACCTCCATATCAAACTGGTGCCGATGCACGGTATTAACCAAGGGGAGTGGAAGGCCATCAACTCCACAGTTCGGACCTTTTATGATTCCTATACGGGAATGATCGCGTCCCACGATGGCCCGCGAATGCTCGATGCGGAACTTGACGCGATCGCTCGAAGGATTCGGGGAGAATGGTAGCGGCTCCGGACCGACATCAGCCCGCCTTGCCCATCCTGATCTCAAGCGGCTTGCCGAGCTCCCGCGAAGCAGACCCCTGGTCGCGGCGCAAATTTGGGATCATCAGAACCAAGGAAGTCGAGCAGGCTCGATTCGTCAGAGATCCAAGCGTTAACGTCCAAAACCAGAGCCAGAAATACATCCTCTATGCGTCGTAGAAAGCCCAGGGCCTCTCGTGGGGCAAATTCAATTTTTAGTTTCATTTCTCAACCAAAGATTAGGCCTTTATCGCTGCTGTAAGCCGTGTCGGTTCAAGTTCCGAAAGCCCTTATCAAGGTGACCGCTTGCAACTGGGCATCATTTGCCTATGTTCCTAGATGTTCTAAGACTGTGCTAACCTAAAATAACTAGCTCTTCATCCTCGCCTCGTAAATCCGACGCAGATCCCACGTCCTTGCCCGGGCACGATGATCACACCCTTCACCGCAACAAAAATCCTGCCAAAGAGTCCTCAGCGCTGGGCACTTGCACTTACTTTTGTCTCCATGGCGCTGGTCAGCGCAGCATTGATCCCGCGCTTTACGCGCAGCGAGCTATTTCCTAAGGCCAACGCTCGCTTTGATATCACTAAAATCTGGGTCGCCGCGGCCTCGGACCTGTGCGCCGTGGCCAAACAAGGTGCACCAACAAAGGACGTCTATGACTGCGTCGCGAGGCTAGATATCAATGATCAGGCCATTGCCACCAAGCTTAAACCAGTCACCATCGCTTCGCTGTCGCAGATGCTAAACAATACCTCTCCGAGCTTTCTCGACTTGCTGCAAGAGCAGCACCTTATCAGACCACTCGAGGCCTTAGGTACAAGGCAACCCCTTTTGATCGCACTACAGGTACCCAAGGCATTATTTTCAGAGAATCGCCTTGGTCTGAAGCCAAACATTTTGGTGACTGGAAAGCTGATGGATGCTCGCATCTGCTTTCTCGGAAGCTGCCCTTATTCGACAGGAATCTCTGACTCTGGCCTTGAATTTCCTCTGTTCGCCCCACCACTTCAGACCATCCCAGAACTGGTCACGGTATGGGTGGCAACGCTTCCTCGCTCACTAGCCAAAGGTATCACGCTAGAATATGGCATTTTTGTGACTAACCTAGACGACATGATGAGCGTTCGGTCCATCTTCACACCGGCATCGGCTGGGTCTTGGACACTGGCAGCCGCTACCATGTTTGTCGTAAGCACGATGGCCTTATTCTACGCAATCCTTTGGGCGGAGTACGTCGAATTCACGGCATTTGCCCTCATGGCCGGCCTACACTTTCTCTTTGCCGTTTACAATTCTCAGGCCAAAGGGATCAGCCTGGACGTCCTACCATTGGCTCCGCGCTGCGCCATCTGGATGCTTATCGTCGCGCAACAGTCGCTAGCCAGCGTGTGCTTTGCATTCGCAAGCCTACGCCCTCGGCCAAATTTGCTGTGGCGGCGCTGGCTAGCTACAGCCGTGATGTTGACGCCTCCGGCATTTTTTATCGGTTATTTTTACCACTTTACTAAGATTGATCGCAGCATCAATACCGCCTTGGCGATCATCGAATGGACTGTCCCCGCGTTTATTGCCATTCGTGGTGGCGCCATTCTCAAGCAGCGCCTTGCTCAACAGACAGAAAGCGTGGCCGCCAAAGCCGCTGCCAGTCGAAGGCAGAACGAACAGTGGGTGCTAGGCGGATGTTTGATGATCGCGGCAACTCCGCACCTGTTATCGGTCTTTCACGACTTAAACATGCGTCAGATCTTCGACATGAACAGTATTGCCAGTCTTTTTCTCTTTCCCGTCTTTGCCACGCTCCTATTTAGCTCTGGAGGCATGTTTCGTCGTCGCACCGAAAGGTACCACCGCGAACTCGCCGTCGCCACCAGGCAGGCGGCTGTAGGCACCATGGTTCAACGCATCTCTGAAGAGATCAGAAAGCCATTTGCGCTGATGCAGTCTGGACTCTACCGGGTCATGACATGTCACACCGCCCAGGAGGTCCAGCAAGCGGCTACTGAGCTTGCGTCTCCTGTCACTTCGGCAGCGCAAGCCATCACGATGACACTAGAAAACATCCTCGCTATAAGCTCGACGCAAGCTTTGGTAGCGGAGCCGACCGGCGTGAAGCACTTAGTGCTCTGGAGCCTGCAGGATAGCTTAAGCCTGACTTACCAGGGAGACTTCTCCTTCAACTATGATTTTGCCGGTGATCAACTGCTCCTCGTCGACCGCCTCAAGATGCTGCGCGTAATCAGCAACATCATCAGGCATGGCGTCAATGCCACCGGTGGCAGCGGTCGATTCTGGTTTACCACCCGTTTCGTCCCAAGCTTGACCGACCACCCCTTTGAACTGACCATCGGCTACGCTCCATGCCCTCTGACAGATAGCGACCGGTCCCGACTGTGCTCCAGTTTCTTTGACGCAGACGCTGACTCCGACCTGCACTCTCTGGCCCTAGGCCTTGCCGTGGCGCAGACCCTTGTAAACCTTCACGGCAGTAGCATCTTATGCCGCAAGGGATCGTCTGAGGGGACAGAATTTGTGATCCACCTTCAACTATCTCCCGATTCAAGAGGCGCTTTGCGCGACGACGACGAAGTCTCGCTGCCCAACCGCAGCATAGACTTAGACCCTTCACTCAATGCGATTTAGGGTTCACTCATGGCACTAGGTGAGCACTCCAAGTCAATCAGATCGCCCCAGCGCTGGGCGCTCGGATGCGCGTTGCTATTGCTTTTAGGCCCATCCATCACCTTCCTGTGGCTCAACGCTCCCAAACAGGTATTGCCGAAGGAAGAGCAACGCCATGACGTCCGAGAGATGTGGCTTGGTGAGCTAAGGGATCTATGTCCAGAGGTGGTCACTGCGGCAAACGTCGCCGAGATCGAGGCCTGCCTGGCGCATCACCCCATCGAAACAGCAGCACAAAGCGGACTCCTTCAGCTAGTGCGGATTCCTCCCGTGACGCAGCAGCCCCGGCTCGGGTACCCTGACCTCAGACAACTGCTACTGCAGCAAGGCGTTGGCGCCGCGGTGGACTTACACCAAACCAGTCGTCCGTGGCTCATCGGCCTGCGACTGCCGACGCGGCTCTTTGAGCCCAATCGACTTGGGATACCGCTACAAGCTCTGGTCGTTGCGCAACTGGCCGATGCACGGGTCTGTTTTGGCGGTAAATGCCACTACTTCGCGGATGTTCACACCTCGACAGGGACACGCTTCCCACTATTTGAGACCACCGGGATGGCGGCATCTGGGCCACTGGTTGATCTATGGATCGTTATCCGGGCGGGCCCATTGGCAAGTAGCATCGACCTTGGGCAAGGACTGTTTGTCACCCTCACCGACTACCTGCGCCCCCTAGACAATATCCACGCCCCCCTTGCCCTAGGCGGCGACCTCATTGCCGCCGTCATGCTCGTAGGCATGACATTCATGACGGTGCTGTGTGCTTGGTTGTGGGCCGAATACGTCGATTTTTCGGCCTTTGCTTTACTGCTCAATCTTCAGTTCCTCCTCCATATTTGGACCACGGTGATTCGGACCTTGGGACTGACGAAAGACCTACCACTGCTACTGACAGACACTGTCACCGCGGTGCTGCAGGTTGAAGTCAGCGTCGGATTCATCGCCCTAGCTTGGGCGACGCTGCGACCATCCGCCCGACGTTTTTGGTCGACCTGGGCCGTCGTCGCCGTGGTGACCGCAAGCGCCACATCCGGCTTGCTACTCACCCAGGTGATGAACCTTGAAATGGCCCTTGTTTCGCACTTCAGAGCAAATCTGCAAATCATCCTACCTCCTCTCGTTGCCACGGTCGGAGCACTCCTCCTGAAGCTCAAACGTCCGGCGACTATGGAACTGAAGAGGCTGCATGACCTGGCCATTAAGCGCCGCCTTCGTGAACAGCTTGCGATGAGCCTGTGCCTGGTCATCGCCGCCTTGCCCGAGTGGGCGGCCATACGGCTCTCGCCCCAAGGGCATGGCCCGGCTACGCTCCATCTAGTCGCCGTCTTCGCTATGCTACCGGTATTTGGGGCGATCCTATACGGCGTCGGCGGCAAATTTCGCAGTAGATCCGAGATCTATCGCAGGCAACTCATCGCGATGACCAAGCAGGCAGCAGTAGGCGAGATGATGCAGATGGTAGCACATGACGTGCGCAAGCCGTTCTCTCTGGTTCGAGTAGGTCTGAAAGCCCTGGTCGCAGCGAAATCCTTTATTGAGATGCGCTCGGTCATCGAGCGACTGATCCCGCAGGTGAAGTCAGCTATGATCTCAGTCCACGGCATGCTCGAGGACCTCAGGGATGTTCACCTGGAGGCTCCTATAAACATCAGCGTGGTGGCGATCGAGGCCCTTCTCACTCACTGCCTTCGTGAAACCCTCGGTGGCCGTCCGAATCTTGACATTGCTTTGATTTATAAATGGGGTCATCGCCGTCTACTCGCAGTGGACAGCGTTAAAATGCAGCGAGTCGTAACCAATATTGTCGAAAATGCCGTCCAAGCAACCAAGGGTCACTGCTCCCTGTGGTTCAAGACTTCACAGCATGATACCGAAGGCGGCTCGTCTTGGCTCGAACTCGTCATTGGTAACTCTGGCAGCGTGATCGCGAACGACCAGCTCGACAGCATTTTCGAGGCCTTTTTTACCAGGGGGAAAGCCAACGGGACTGGACTCGGTTTGGCGGTGGTGCGCAAGTTTACGACCCTTCATGGCGGCAACGTATACTGCCGCTCCGACGTAGTCCACGGTACCGAATTCGTACTGACCCTGCCCCTGGCCAGCCAAGGTGCAGCACCTACGGTCGTCGGCCTAACCACCGTCCACCTGCCAGACCATTCGTCGAAACTCTCCGACCAATCCAGCCAAGGCGACGAGCCAATAGCCAACCTTCAAGAGTCCAAGCTCCAAGTGGAATCACTCAGCTCGGCCGCAATCCTGCCGTTTGCAACCACAGTCGCCCTCGCCGACGACGACATCTTTATCCGCGAGGCTTGGGTGCAGACATTGGCTCCAACCCCTTGCCTGACATTCTCCTCACCCGAGGATCTTTTGGCATGGCTCTCAGCTAGTCAAAGCCACGTCAATAGCGTGATCTGCTTCGTATTGGACCTCCACTTTCATAGCGATATCGATGGCGAGCAATTGGCGATCGCCGTGCGTCAACTCAGCAGCGCACCGATTCTTCTCAGTACCGATGCTCTGCCGCGTACCTACCCCGATGCGGCCATTACGGCTACGATAGCCAAGGAACCGACCAGCCTAGGCGGCCTTCTTGAAGCCATTGAAGCAGCCAAAGCCTTACCAAAGGTAGGATGACTGACTGGTCTTCCAAGAACTTTGCGATGCCATGTTAAGCCTGCCAGCTTGAACCTCCCCTCCCTGTGGCGATTTGCCAGCCTGGCCTCTTCGACGTGGAAGCCTGATTGCAAAATTCGATGAAAGCATTCGGTTGCCCACCTTTGGTGAAGGCCGAATACGCCGGCATGAAGGACCACGGACGTGCTCTTACTGGCTACTAAACGCACTTAAGATCCGGACCGATTGCAAATCGTGTCCCTTCAGACAAGTACGGCGGAAAAACCGAGGCAGCGTAGTGTAACTTGTCGGCGTAAGACTTGAATAACCGTCCACTTAACTTGCTATGGTGACTGATTCGCACCGCCACACCCATCAGCGCTTCCTTTTGTTCGTCGGTCAACGTCAGGATTTCCCGACTTTTATAGGTGTGCTGAGGCGGAATCCAAGAATAAAGCCGCACGCTGGGGTCAAAATCGGGATGTTTCCGCCTGAAGGTCACATATAGCGCATCAATGAACTCGCAAAAATGCTCCTCACGAGGCTCGATGCCATATTCAAAGACTAATTTGCCTGCTTCAATGAGCAGTAGCATGGACGCAATGGACGTAATATTCACAAGTTCATTCCTATGTCTGGGTAATGCATTTAGGTGCACCAGGTCTAGGCATGAGTAAAAGAAATGCGAATGGGTGGTCAATTGATTTGCTCTTCGCCGGCATCATGTCCGTGGCCGACCGCTATTGAGAGACCGACAAGATGCCCATGTCGGCCCATCATGAGGACGCGTCTAGTTTGTTAGCCGGACATCACCTTCAGTAGAGCAGACCTAGACGGGGCCCACTACATCCCAGAATAAAAGCTACAGCTGACTTCATTTGCCACGCTGAGGCTGCGACTGCAAAGCAGGCCATCCGCAACGACGGCGTCCTTCACACCGCCCCGTCGTGTCGTACCAACTCCCGAAGCATATCGATCCAGCACTCGGTACAAGGATTTAGCCGCGGCACCACGTGCATTCCATTCGCTCCCATCAAAACCTGCCACCGAACAGATCGGGATCGAATGCGGCACTCCCGGAAGCGAACAACTCACGTGAACCGCACGCACCGCCAGTCGACCAGGGATGATTGTCGTATCTGCCGTAAGTCCAGCGCCCAGCAACCCATCCATGAGATCCGAGGCCGCAGCGCCAGCGATTTGGACCTGACCAGATGTGGACCCATCGACACCAGCAGCTTTGCCATGGCTAAGCACTTGAGCGCCGCAGGCACTGACTGCGAGCGCCAATCCCAGCATGTTGATAAGGACGCGCATGATAAAGTCTCCTTTGAAGGCGTTAGGCAGCAAAAACCTATTCGACCTATAGTCCAGGCAGAACGCTTTGGGTAGCCCTGGCCGGCCAGTCTAGGACGATGGGCGAGCTGGGCAGTACGCGCGGTACTGAGACATGATGGTCCACGGAGCTTGCCCTAACGGCTAACTCTTCTGTTTGGACTGTGGGGATGGCGCCGAATTTATTCACAGCAGCCACTATGCCGCTAACCATCAGCTATTGGTATGAGAACACGAGCTCGCGGTATTCGTTATGAACCGGATCAAAACTCGCCATCGGAACAGACCACAGGTCCAGAAGCCGCGGCGAGGCTAACTCTCGCTGTAGCCGTCGCCACGACAGGCGCGTGGCCGCAGCGTTGCCGTTGCCACCGGAAGCTCCAAGGGCCGCGACCTTCTGCATCGAGGCCAATAGCTCGGAGCGTTCTTCCACAGTTGTGCTATCGCGCACGCGGCGTGTCAGCTCGTCGACCAAGCAAGCCACGATTTGCAGGAGCCGGATCTTGGCGTCACGGTCCCGCGCTGGTCCTGGAGCAAAGACGCTGATATGACCGCCGGCGCGGCGAGGCAGAATCATCCACCGCTGCCCGACCCAAGCGGAGCGCCCCGTAAACTCCGAGCGAACCTCCGCATCGTAAGCAGCGTCTAGGGCCCGCAGCGCGTCTAGAGGCGACACGTTGTGCTGCTTACCTAAGCCCTTCAGCAGGGATTCAAGTCCTTTCAAATAAGCGTCAAGGTGAGCGAGCAGCTTCTTCGTGAGTGGCGCAGACAGGCCACGCGCCACTACCAGGTTCTTACTCACCAACCAGCGAACCTGGAGGGCGTAGTAGGCCCGCATCTGCAGCATCCGACGCCAACGAATCGCTTCGACATCGGCAGGCGCCAACGCATGAAGTCCCGTCAGACCGTGGCGGTAGAACGCCGTGAAAAAGTCTTTAAGATCCGCACCGCCCGCCTCAGGAATCAGCGCAGCATCGGCCTCGTGCAAAAATGTCGGGAGCCCCGGGATCGCACAAAAGCGTCGGTAGAACTCCGACAAACCACCGAAGGCGCCCAGCGCCACGTGCAGATCTTCCAGCGGCTGCAACGAATCCGCGTAAAATTCATAAACCTGCGCGGCAAGTGCGGCGACGAAACTACTTGTTCCACGCGGCTGCCAAAGCCGCGTCTGCCCGCCACGGAAGCCTTCGAGGTAGATGTCGAGGACCTCTTCGTGATTTTTGATCCCCAAGGCATTGAAGGCTTGGACTGGATGAAAGTGGGCGTTGATCGAAGCTTGCCGATCCATAGCGAACTCGCCATCCGGCAAACGCACCCGCACTGCACCCGTGACGATGATGTCACTAACGAAGAAGCAAAACCCTTCGGCCAGCAGTGAGAACTGGTGAAAGCTCGCGCGGCGGCGTGGCCGCCAGCGACCGGTAAAAAACGGCTCCCACAAAGCGACGTGCATCATCTCATGGGCTAACGTCGTAAAGACGTCAACGGCAGCCTTTAGGGTCGCGATCTCGGCACCAAGAGCCAAAGGAACGGTCGGCACCAGCGGGCTATGTGGCCGCTGTGAGAGCGGATTCCACTCCTCATCACCGGCACCTGACTTGGCCGCGCCGACGGCGCTCATGGTTTGAAAGAGGCTCCCCACGCCTTGGACGTTACGGACAAACAGGAGATCCGCGGTGGGCCGTGGGCCACCAGGGTCGCCATCCTTGGTCAACAGTTCCAGTATTTTGGCGTAGGAATCGAGGGCTGCGAGGCCATCGCCATGGGGTTTACGGAGAGTCTCTGATCGTTTCAATCGTGCCTACCTGAATCACGTGCGGATGCATAAGCGGCACAAGCACCGCGGTCGCCAGCCCACCATACCATCTCCAAATCACCAATGCAGTCGAGATTGGGACCATTTATTGGCATAAGCGTCAAAAATTTCAAATTTTAGCTAAATCAATTTTCATCTTAGCTTCCTTGCGCTCGCTATAGCGATCGACAAGAAACTCTCGAACGTCGCGTGTCAGGTAGGTGAAGCGCATGAGTTCTTCCAAGACATCGACGACTCGGTCTCGATAGGACGAGGCTTTCATACGTCCATCGTCTTCGAACTCGTTATAAGCTTGTGCCACCGAAGATTGATTGGGGATCGTAATCATGCGCATCCACCGGCCAAGAAGGCGCAGTGTGTTGACGGCGTTAAAAGACTGGGAGCCACCTGACACCTGCATGACCGCTAAGGTGCGCCCCTGCGTTGGGCGGACTGAACCGATATTAAGTGGGATCCAGTCAATCTGGTTTTTCATGACGCCGGAGACGTTGCCATGCATCTCGGGGGACACCCAGACCTGTCCCTCAGACCAAAGACTAAGCTCGCGAATTTCAGTCACCTTCGGATGGCTGCTCGAGGACTGGTCAAAGACGGGCAGGTCCTTCGGATCGAAACTGCGCACCTCGGCACCTAAATGGCGCAATATTCGCTCGGCTTCCAGGGCAAGTAAGCGTGAGTATGATTTAGCTCGCAGCGAACCATGCAGAACTAATATTTTTGGCGCATGGACCGACGGCAGATTATTTGCCAAAGGCGCTCTGAGGTTGAACGCTTCGCCTTGTAGGTAGTCGACTGATTGCGGAGTTTCCAATACCCTTTGCTCCCTTAAAAGCTGTGCTCCATATCGCGAATGGCCTGCATGCCGGCTTGACATCCCACGCCAGCTGCCGCTACGGAATGGCAAAATATATGACCTTTGATGTCGATTTAGCGGCTAAGACTTTAAGTCCTCTTTGAGTGCGAGAATTCGTTCTCTAATCAGATCTCGGATCTCACGAAAGCGCTGGAGTTTTGGTTCGCCATCTTCCTTAACGGCGGCCGGATCTGGCAGCGGCCAATGGATCTTCATCGTTTTCCCAGGCATCATAGGGCAGACCTCTTCGGCGCATAGAGTGATCACCAGGTCCAAGCCTTCGGCAGCTATATCATCAACCGACTTTGAGCTATGGCTGCCAAGGTCGATGCCAATTTCCTTCATCGCTGCCACCGCATAAGGGTTGACATGACTAGGCTGGGAACCGGCACTTTCAATCGTGGCTTTACCTGCGAATATCTGTCTGGCCAGACCTTCCGCCATCTGACTGCGGGCTGAGTTGGCAACACATAGGAATAAAATTCGCATTTATCTCTCCTTATAAGGTATCAGGCTCAGTCGATCATCGTGCAGTATGTAGAAGATATGAACTCTGGAATCCATACTACGTTCCCACCGTTTCGGTATTCGTCGATTAACGAAATCATTGGTAAATTTTTTAAAGTCTCCCGACCAGCTCCTTCAAATAGTCCAAGGTATCAGGATTGACGCAGTAGCAGCGTTTTGGCCCGTCGATGGTTCCTTGAATAAGCGATGCCTCTTTGAGGATGCGTAAGTGCTCGGACACAGTTGACTGAGCTAGTGAAAACTCTTCGGCCAAATCGCCGGATATGCATGCACCTTTATCAATCAGAATCTTCAGTAAGCGCACCCTGGCTGGATGACCGAGGGCCTTGCAGATGACCGCAAAGTCATCTGCAGAAAACTCAGTGCGACGAGCCTTTTTGACCGCTGGTAGGCACTTTACTTTGTTCATTCTCACCTCCCATACGTTTATCGTCGATTGACGAAATAAAATAAAGCCCAATTCATAGGTGCCCGAATCTGCCAGCAAATTGCATCGCCCCCTGGACTCACTCAGTACAGCATACTTCCGCCCAAGCCATGTTGGCGCGCCTTCACAAATGAACCGGTTCGGTCGCAAAAGTATACTACCTTTTGTTTTTCTTTGATCCTGCGTCGGCGCGTCCTTCTACCACTCATTTAGCGAAAATCATGACACTTCTTCACTCATCCAGCAGACACGTCGTCGCTGCGCTGCAGCGACATATAAGTAGGACTGATTTTTGCAATGGACCATTTTGAAGATGGCATCAACAAACCAGTAGGAGTATCGCCATGAACGTCAAAAACACATTCTTCACGATCTTGATGTCACTCAACGCGGGCAGTGCGGCGCTTGCCTATCCTGGTGCTGGTCCGGGATCGCAGCTGGATTTTTCGGCACGAGATCTGACTAACTCGGTGCAAAATCTTGTCTATATCATGAACTTCATCGCATCCAATTCTGACCCTTACCGAGATGCCGTCACCTTGTCGTATGCGGCGTCGCACTTTCAAGAGGAGGTCGAGCTGGGTCCGCAAGACCTTGACGTTGATTTCAATACCATCGAGCAGACCTTCGACGAGTTGAAGCAGCATTTTATGAGTTGCGGCGAATTCACTCGGTTCGAGCAGATGCGCAGTGCTTGGTTCCGCGTGGAAGAGTCTAACCTGCGCTTGCGCCAGAGCTGGATTGGCGGTGATGACCAGGGTGGTAACAGAGGCGATGGCGGCGGACGGGGCCGCGGGGACGGAGATAACCGCGGTGGCTGGGGCCGCGGGGACAGCAATAGCAGCGGTGGCTGGGGCCGCGGGGACAGCAATAGCAGCGGCGGCTGGGGACGCGAAGACGGCAATAACCGCGGCGGCTGGGGCGGCCTGGGCAGCGACGACCACGGCGGCTGGCATCGCTAATCGAATCAATATCTAGTGTTCTAGGAGACGGCGCAGCTCTGCTCGCTCCAGCGAGCAGGGTTGTGTCTTTCCATCACACAATCGCTTTTAAACCGATGGAGACATGATGCGATACATCCCTTACCTACTTCTTCAGTGGTCCTGTGCCACCTTAGTGACTGTTGCTTGCAGCAGCAAGAGCGGCGGTCAACACGAAGCGGCCCCCGCGGCTCCTCCGGTAACAACGCCCAACGCTCAGAACGATCAGACGGTGGGAGCATTGAGTTTCGCTAGGGACATCGCGCCTATCTTGGCCACCAACTGTGGCGGCTGTCATTCTGCCGGGGGAACTTCGCCACTGATTGTCAGTGGTGATGCGCAGACCGATGCCAAGACCTTTGCGGCCAAAGGGGCGCGCTGGCTCAAGTTGGTGCAAAAGACAGATGACTCGCGCATGCCGCCGCCCGAGGACCGGCAAGCGATGAGCGCTGACGAGCAGACGATCTTGGCAAATTTTTTATCGAATCCAAGCTAAACATTGACCGATCTTGCGCACCCGTTGTCTGCCAGAACCAGCCAGGCGGCCACTACCCTCTCGGGAAGTGGCCGCCCATAGCCGTTAGAACCAAACCATCTGACAGGAATTAAGCGTGATCGGCGGCAGGGGTGAACGCACGTGATTCCTCATAGGCGAGGTGCTGCAATGCTTCTAAGGCGTCAATGTTCGCCAGGCGGCGATTGCCGCAACACCTTTGGGGTGCGCCGTGAGGCCAGGTCAGACCCAGGTTGGTATCGTTATGTCACCGGTTTAGGTGCGCCGTGGTCACAAAGAAGATCTGAGCTTGTCACGATCCTGCCTAAGGCTTAAAGATACCTTTCTGTTGTCGGCGCTTTCAGTTGGAGTGTGGGCGCAATTCATAAGCTTCAATCGGGTGCGCTACCTGCGATTAAGGTTCCTGATCGACATGAGGCTTTTCGTCTTTTTTGCGACGTCATCATGGTTTCGCGAAGTCGAGTACCAAACGATCGTCGCTGCTTGAGGTCTTTTTGAGTCTTTCATCGTCAACACACTTACGCGACCAACTTTGCCTTGAGATCGAGGCAGAGGTCAGAGTGCTAGCTGAATCGGTCCGCAGCGCTGCTGAGGCGGCCACCCACGCGGAGTCAAAGCCAGAAAATAAATACGATACACGCGGCCTCGAATCCTCGTACCTGGCAGGCGCTCAAGCCGAAAGGCTTGCGGAGCTGAAAAGGACCTTAAACGTGATTCGTCAGCTCAACCTCATCGGCACGAACAAACAAACAAGCGTCACGGTCACCGCCGTTGTGACCTTAGAGTGCGACGGCATTCGTTCGGTCTATTGGCTGCTGCCCTGCGCCGGAGGCTACCGGTTACGTAGCGACGGCCAGGATGTGCTAACGGTGACCACCCACTCGCCGCTTAGCCGCGCCTTGATGGGCAGGTCCACTGGTGACGTCGTAACCGTTACGATGGGTGGAACGGATAAGGACTACGAAATTATGGCGGTTGATGCGGCGAGGTAAGTAGATAATCCTTTAGCTTGCGTCCGATATCGGCCCCATCGGCGACCCCATCATCAAGATGAAAGTCGGGTGATCTTATGCTTCGTGACCTCGGATATTTTGACCTTGATGATTTGAACGCATTTATTTTGGATGGACGCTACTTTGTCTCGCGTATCCCGCTGAGTCTTAAGACGTTTACGGATAGCGAGGGCCGAGAGATAGATCTTTGGGCTAAACTTCCTGACCAGCTCGGCGTTGCCGGTGGTGGTGACGCGCACGACGCCCGGACAAGATTTGAGCCATATCTGAATCCCCTGCCGATCGATGCCCAAACTGGCCAACCCAGCGTAAACGGCGTCAATATCAGCCAATACTCGGCGCTGCCAACAGTACTTGAAATCTCTGGCGTTGCCGTCCCCAGTCAACAAAGGACTGAATGGACCTCAGTCAAGCCTGCGATCAAACCCGGCCATATGGCGAGTTAGCGTCCTTGGAAGTTTTGTAGGCGGCTGCGGTCTATCAATCGCCTCGCTGCAGATTGGTAAAACAATAAAATCCGCATCGTTCGCCGAAAAATTGAGCGGCCCTGCATGTCACCACCTGGCAGATAATAAAAGCCAATACCTCTTTAATCTCAAGTCTGCGTCGCATGTTCCGACAATTGACTGCGCCCCGGTCAAAATTGATTGGCAAGCGACGCCATAATATCGGCAACAATGTATTCAATAAGGGGATCGCAGTGAAAATGCTGAGGATGATTTCGCCATTGAGCCCTATTTTCGGCCTTCCGCTAACGATTCTTTTGACATCATTCGGATGCGGTAAAGACCACATGGCTGCACACAAGGCCGCCCAAGATGTATCTGCAGCAATGGCCTTGGCCGCAGCCTCGCCCTTACCACCAACGCTCTCCATCAAAGACTATGTTCACATGTGGTGGCCGCAGCGATATGCAAGCGGATCAATATCCATTCAGTCCGGCTACTATGGTCTTACCTTTGATCCGGTTAGCGGCAGCATCACTCATCTTGGGTATACCCGCTCTCCCGTTTCGCAGACCAACGCCGCCGTTCAGGCAAATGGCGTCGTTGAGGCCCTACCCGTGTCATCTAGCAGTATGGAGATTGCGACGAGCGCCGGTACGTTTGTGGCAAACAAATTCGCCGACGATGGCGGTGGGGTCGTCAATCCATCACGAATCATCGACAGCGGCACGTTTATGCAGCGCGTCGAGTTAAACAATGCGTACTTCGCCAGCGCCACAAATGTTAAAGGTAACGTGACGATCGCCGCACAGCCTAGACAATTTGTCGTGAACTCCAGTGCCACCGCAACTACCGACATCGCCACCTCTGTTCAGCTGACCTTCCGATTGAATCTCGTAGGTGGCGTCGCGAAGTTCACCAAAGGCACTGACAGCCGTTCCGTTATTCTTCAGCGATCGGGATCATCAGGTGATACTGTGACCTTCGCCACACCCGAGACTGCCAGTCAGGGGGTGACTATCGCATTTTCAAGTAGCGGCGTTGTCTTTACGAAAAAGGTGCCCAACCTCGCCAGTGGCCAGACCCTGTCCCTACCTGTACTAGTGATTCCTGCAAACCTTGGCTCCGCGACAGCAGCGGACGAATTTCTCACCCCCCTTTCCACCGCAGCGGTTGCAAAAGCACAGGTTCCTTACCCCAAGGTCACGACCACGGCCATCACGACAGACCCAAATGCTGTGTTGCCTCCGTATACAGACGCAACGTACGACTATAGTCGCGCACTTAACGTAATCGGTTTATCACCGCTTCCCATTTCGGGAGGATGGTCGCTTATCAATAATCAAAACGTCTATAACCGCGTTCGCTTCAAAGTTACAAATCCAAGCTCTCAGCCACGATTGGTGCCGATTGCATTTGATGACCCAGCGAGTACAGCAGCAGGTAACGTTTCCGGAGGCTCGCCTATGATTCGGGACCTTGCAGGCGAGCCCGTCGGCATTCCTGTGCAGATTTCCAAAAATTGGCATGCCACCGGGCAAAAATGGTACCATTTCTACACCATCATCCCTGTCGCCGCGTCGAGCAGCGTTGAGTATGAATTTACTCTTGCTGGGCCTCGGTGGGGAAAAGTCTTTGCGGCGTCCCACTCCCAGCTCTCCCTGGTCGGCTGGGCTGGCAATCAGCTATGGGATGAATCGGCGATGGGTAGTTTTGGCGAGAGTATAACTTATGATCCGCATCAAAGTGCCGCCGGCTCCAATATCTGCGACGTACGGCCTATGCTGGTGCAAGCGAATAGCAGTAAGTGGAATTGGGCCGGAAATGTCGGTGGTGGAGATTTTCTCGTCTATTTCAATAGCAGTAATCAAAGACAGCCCCTGAGCCGGATGAAGGTCGATAGGTCCTACACAGGTCCTAACCTTACGAAGGTTACCTATGCGGCTGAATCACTCGACAAGAAGGTGGACGTGCAGGTTACGGCGCAGATGGGGCGTACTGATGATGTGGTCCGCACCTGGTATCATTTGAAATACAAATTTCTTGCAGACACTACTTACACGCGTCTTGCCATATTTCAAGCGCTGGCTGACGGATACTCAGAGGGTCGATTTAAGCAGCATGCTTACGGTGATGAGACTGGAGTTAAGTTTCAAGGCGCCTTTCCCTCCCCCTTAGTTACGGGCTATTTGAGTGCGAAAGAGCGCGGCATGCTTTCGACCGGAAAGGCACCTTGGTTTATGCTCTACGGTGCAACAGCGAAAGCGGGTGAAAGTCTTCCCTCCCAGTTCGCCAACGTCATGTACACCGTTAGGTCCTACAAAGCGACGATCAATGGCGCAACCTATACTCAGCCGAACCTCAGCATCGTAGGCATAAACAACAATGGCTACCATATCGGGTTCGAAATCGGCTTCCCTTATAACAGCTCACAGATGCTGATCAAAGCGGGTTCCATCGTCGAAGCAACCATCGAGTATGCGGTCCCTCCCGCAGATAAGTCTGTATATTACGGCAGCAGCGACTACCTTTTAGCCATGCCAGCCACAGACTTTAATACCCCGGCTATGGCCGTTAAGCAGGCCAGGGATAACATGCTCACCGTAACCCCGAGCATCGGTACTCTGAATCGCACCTACCCGATTGAGATCACCGCGGCCGGGGCGACGGGAGTGGTGGCCCAGTTTTCGCTGAGCGGCGGGCTCGGCTACACTCCAGTGACCTTCCACGGACTCCCCAGTTACAATAGCTGGGCGCTTGAGCGCAAAGTTGGGACTACTTGGGCGCGAGTCGATCAATCGGTTATCGGCAATGACTACTGGCAGAGCTACTACTCTGCGGCTCAGGGTAACTATGATCTCATCTTTAATATAAACAACTCGGGTCTTAACGAGTACCGACTCGTTAAGTAGGCGACACCAAAGCCATAGAAAATTTCAGACGAGGTCGTATTCAAGGTCGGATCGGCGTCCGTCGCCTTAGGGCGCCGATCCACCCTTTCCCTTCACCGGGATTTTAGCCGGAAGCGTCATTACGCTGCCAGGCTCAGCATGAAACGCAACATCATACGCTACAATATTGACTCATCCCACCAAACAGATCCAAAACCTCCCGCTCGCTGGTGGAAAAAAATTTGTGCTGATCAACACCGACATTTAAGCATACCAAAGTCATCGCAGCTTCGTCATAGTTGTATATGAGCGTGTCTGGGTTGCCTGGTGCCGCCGAGCATATCGGGACATAACGACACGAAGGTACTTTGGCGCTCCGCGTCCCGAGCAACGGATTGCGCTCGAAGTGCCCGATGAGGTCTGCAGTCTTAACCGTGCCGCACTTTCACTCCGTCGACCCCCGCGCCGCTTTGACCACGGCGCTGCTTGAGCACGCGAACTTCGCCACGCGAAAGGCGATCAGGCAGCTCGCGCTGCATGTCGGCGATACTGGCATAGAGATGTGTGTCGGACCCCCAACCCAATTCGCGTGTGTGGACTAACACCTCTTTCGTACCATGCTTCAAGATGGTGTCGGGGTGAGTGCTAACATAGGTACCGTAAGCCGCCAATTCCCGTCGCAAGGCATCGAGCATCGTACGGTTGCAACCGTCCTCGATCGGGTTGACCCACGTCAACACAGCGTCCATGCCAGAGACCTGTTGCTTGACCTCGGTACAAAAGGCGTCGTTGTAGACGACCGGCTGCGCCTCGACACCGAGTGCCTCAAATGCCTCAAAAATATTAGGAAGACGAACATTCTCTCGGGTTGTCTGGCGTCTCGTTTCCAGGTCGCCGTAGTAGAGAATGCCGATAGGATTGTCGATCCGCCCGGGCCAGAAATGATCAAGACTTTGCCCGCTTCTCAACTCGAAATCTACTTTCCCCTAGCGAGAAACCACCGAGAATACCCCAGACACCCGATCAAGGATCAATCGGTAGGCACCAAGCTTTGGATACAGAAGGTTAAAGGTCTGCATCTGATTAGTCTTGGCGGTACCGTAGGAGACGCCGGTAAGTAGCTGGCCGCTAGTGACGGCCGTGTAGTTGCTGATATCAGACCATTCATATGCCTGCGAAGAACCCGTGAGCGCGCAATGATCGCCGCCTTGAGTCATCCATTCCTGGTCAACCTCAAAATCGATCATCAGCCTTGTCGGATCGCCGGGATCCTGGTTAAGCATTGCAACAGGGCTTAGCTGGTCCCAGCTCGTAGCCGAACACCTCAGATAAACGAACCGATCGGGGACCGCGTCAGCGCGTGAAAGCTGATCCAGGTTCAAGTTGAACAACACGTTGGCGCTTGTTTCGAAGCTCGTTTCAGCGTAGGGAAACTTGTAGGTGACTGCACCAGTTATCGCGGTATTGCTCTTGGTTAAAAGTCTAAGCATTGCCAATTCCCTCGCAGTGAGATCCAGCTGATAGTAAAAAATGTCGCCAGAGCTAAACTGGTCGGTCGGCGTGATCCGAGAGGTGATATCGCCGAGGGCCGCAGGAACGGAGACGATCACGCTCACGTATTGCCGAGGTACATTCAGGAATATTGCCTGAGGATCCTCTGCCCTTACTTCGTCCTCAAATGGTTTAGCCCATTGATAATCTGGCGCCATTACGAAAGAAAGCGAGTAATGCTGCGCAGGAAGACCGCTTAGAGCAACCTGATGTTCGTCGATCTTCCACTGTTTTGGCACAGCGTAATAAAGGTGCGGGGCGTCGGTCTTGTAAAGTACGATTCGCCCCTGAGCATCCATCATTGATCCGGTGACATGCGGCTGAGACTTGCTATCGGCGTATCCAGCACCGGCATATAGCCAGACGATCGCCAGCGTCGCGATGAATTTTATGGGTGTGAGCATTGTTATACGTCTCTTCGGTTAGGGTTTCAGGTCTGAGTAACAATTAACATTGCGCGTTGGACCGTCCGAATCTTCAATATTGAAGGATGCATGGAATGATCTCAGCGACCCCGGACCCCTTTTGAGGTCAGCGACCTGAGTGGCGAGACCATCACTCAGGGTCGCATGGCCAAGTGCAACGCAAACCTCATCGGTAGGTGCGATCGGCTTGGCAACAATCCCTCCCGGGATGGGTCCGTCGATTGGCGGTTGCTGGCTAGGGTCTCCCTTTTGCTGCGCAACGGGTTGCTTACCGACTTCACCAGGTGATTGCATCGGCTGGTTTGGATCCTGTTGATTGTCATGCTTGCTTGAGTGATGGCGGTCACACCCGACACAGATCGCCAGGCAAAGGATGGCCGCCAGTTTAATTTGTATCAGCCAGTTCATCATAGTCCTCGTTGTTGGCTTAGGGGGCAAGGCTTTGAGAGGTGCGATACTGAGCGATCCAGTCCAACCCAAAGACGGACAATGTCTTAGCCGAATCGTAGGAACCTGTTTGAAACCCAGTGTCCGGCTTAAATAGATAGCTGCCATGGGCGTAGCTGCCGTCACCGTACTTGAAGACCAATTCAACTTGAAAGCTATCCTTACCCTTAACTGCGGCCAAGGTGTCATCCAGCAGTTTGTTAATACCCACCGTGCTAAAGCATTGCGACGGCGCGCAATAACTCGGAGTAAATTGCGCCTGGCCGCCTACAACAGCGATTGGATCAAGGCCAAGGAGGTCGAGCGACTTTTGATCTGGCAAGAATTTGTCCAAGGCTTGCGGCACACGCTTCTCGATGGTGGACTGGGTAAGTGCTGTCGCTGCAGAATCAGCCCCGTCATCCCAAGTTGGAAATAGGGCGCCGTCTAAAACATTGCCATTTCTGACCAGCCAATGCTGCGCTGCGCTCGCGTCGCTGCCGGAAGGACTGATTCGCAGTGCAATGAGCGCATTGGTCGTGTCATTGATCGAAGAATCAGCGACTTCAACCACACCTAAATAGTCATACTTGCTTGCAAGATCCCGCTTTACGTCGCCAACTTTGTAGCCACTAGCCTCGGTATACCAAGCAAAACGATGATGCAAAGATGTCCGCGAGCCATTTTGCCCGATCCCGGCGTAAATGTTCCAGACAGGAGTGTCGTCATCGGCATCAGTCGGCCACGAACGGAAAGCACCAGGAGTCTTGAGGTTGACCCAAGTGTAGGGCGATGCCTTCCAATGGGTGGGGATCTCGCAGTACAGTGGTTGGCTGCTAAGGGGCTGCTGGCCCTCTTCTACGGTCACGGCGCTAATGGTGATTTTCCGAAGGGCTGTCGGCGCCAATTGGTACTGAGACTCTTTCACGACCCAGCCGTGATTTGCGGTATAGATTTGATAGATGGACTTTAATCTCTGACTCGAAATGTTCGAGTCCAGAACAGGTAGAATGGCCGCGCACCTTCCTGGATCGACCATAGTAGCGCCAGAGGCATGTACTGCTGTGGCGGTCATTGCAAGGGTGGACAATAGGGCAATATGTGCGATTTTCATTTATTTCTCTCCGGCTAAAGTGTCGATATGGTCGACTTGAATTTGTAGGGCATTCATATATGTTTTGTACGACGCGTTGAGGGCGACGCCGCTCGCCTGCGCCATGGCCAGGCCGTTTTCTAACTTTACATTGAGATCATCGATCTCGGCTCTGTTGTGCGCCAGAATGGCAGCGCTGAGCTGAGCTTCTATGGACTTAGATGCATACACATCTTGATCAAGCTTGTTCCTAGCTTGCTCAAAGCGAGTACGTTCGACTGCCACTTGAGAACGGAAGGCCTGAACCAGAGGTAGCTTGGCGACCGGTGTGCGCACGTCATCGCTGATTTTCCTAGCCTTCTCCATAACGTTTGCATGATAGCTTTTGGTTGTCTCTGGCGCGGTGGGTTGCTGGGTCGACGATTTAAGGCCCTCAGAGGCCGCCGGATTGGTGGTCACCGTGTTGTTGCAGTAGTAGGCAAGTAGCTCTACGATGGTTAATAGACTCAGAACGGCCGTAGCAAGGAATCTGAACTTGGTTGTACCAAAGAAGTACTTCATGTGAATGACTCGCTTTAAAGACGAGCATGCCAGCCAACTCTCGACTGACATGCCCGCAGGGTGAATGGTTACAGAGCGACTTTGACCTGAGTCACGGCAGTACCCGGTAGAACTGTATAGTTCTCCAAGGAATAATCCCTGTAGAAGTGACCGGTGACGTGGGTCGTACTGTTCGAGCCACCAGACGAGAAGTTGACCAGCTTATTGAGGTTCTTAAGTGCAATCGCACCGAGCTGGCAGTAGACATTGATGCCGCAGACGCTTTGAGCAGCTTCGCCCATTTCAGCATAAGCGTTACCGCCAGATGCGGGAGCTGTAGCCATCATCGTGTTAATGGCAACCGAGTCACCGAGCTGCAAAGCGAAATCAGCGATCAGCTCCATAGTCATTTTCTGCTTCATATTGTTCAGTTGGTCGGTATTCAAGCCGTCATCCCCGCCTGAATTCTTGACCTTGCAAGACAAGCCATAGCTTGCAGCCTTATCAAGTTCCTCGGAGCTCCAGCTCGTCGACCACAGCAAGAAGGTATCGCTGCCGGAACTCGAAACATGGCTAATCAGTTTGTCAGCATCGAGGTCGCAACGGACGCTAGTTGGGTCGGTGCGCACTTGGTATTTGTAATTAAAAGCTACGCTCTGATAAAGGACGTTTTCGCGGCGAGCGACATATTGGGGAACAATCAATTTGAAAGGACTGTTGTAAGCAGAGACGTCCAGGATTCGCTGGCTTGGAGTCGATGCCTGGCAAAGTGCCCCGCGGGTAATGACAGCGCCTAAGATGCCCGCGCCGCCGTCCGCGACGGTGGTTGCCTTGAATCCAATGAGAGGTGCGTTGTTTGCTGGACCGGAGCGGAAGGACGTATTGACCGTCCGCACGGCTGCAGCGTCGCCACCGATCACGTCGCCGCTAGCAAAGGCCTGGGAGCTGGCCGCGCTGACATTAGCCATTCCGGGGGGGACCACCCCAGCCTGGTACTTCTCTGGTACCACTGCGCTGGTAGAACGAACGTCGAAGATCGGAAGACGTGCCACGGAGGTAATGCCGCCTAGGAAGGACGAGTATAAAGAGTTGCTGTTGGACGAAACGGCTTGGCGCAGGGCTGACTCTTCGTCGCCCCAGATTTCGTATGACCCTTGGGCGACGCCGACAGGAGTATTCTCAATGGACTGAAGCAGTTCATACGAGGACGTGAAGGCATCCGACGCTGTCTTCGTCAAATCACTGTAGATGCTGGCGAGTGCTTTAACTTCTGCCTGCATGTCGACGATATTCGGGAAGGCAGAATCGTATGCGCCCTTAGCTTGTGCATAGGCTAGACCCGCTTTGGCAGCCGTCTCCTTTTGCGTCGCAAGAGCAGACAAAAGACCGGGCATGGTACTGTTGAACTGCGCCCGCACCGCATCGAGAGCCTCGCGCGCCGCCTTTTGAGTATCAACCGTGGTGGCGGTACCGAGTAGAGTCACGGCCGACTGCAGACTACCGTTTAGGTTGTCCACACTAGCTTGGCTGTTCGTAACATTGTTGGCCGCTTGAGTGTAAGCCTCCTTCGTGGCCGAATACTGCTTAACGATGTCTGGATGTGAGGCCTTTAGACCATCAATGGCAGCAATTTTGTCAGCAATGCTGCGAATCAAGCTTTCACTATGTACTGGCAAACCGAACAGCGAGTCAAAATATGGAGAGAAAGGCCCTTGATTGGCGACCGCCGTTAAGCCCGCGGTATCCGATACATCGGGAAATGCAAAGGTGAGCTGCCACTGGTTTTCTAGTACGTCGCATGCGAAGGTGCCGGTCGTTTGAAACCCAGAGAACTCCGCCGTTTTGCTCGATGGCGAGACATAAAGGGTATTGGCGGTATCATCGTGCAAGATATTGACGTTCTTTAAGCGGTCGTCATGGGCGATGGCATAGGCCTGAAAGTTAGTCATGCCGGGGTAATGGGTGGCTGATTTTGGCATCGCCATAAGTGATGGTGCCTGCAGTGCAGCAAGTGCCGCCGCTACAAGTCGGACTGATTTGCGTGGTGTCTTCATCTATAAATCCTTGTTGGATGTTTGGTTGATCAAGATCGATCGATGCCTCGCCGTTGGCAAAATCAGGTTGAAGCGCTAAATCCCCCGAGTTCGACTCCGGCTCGCATCAGTCGCATCGAAGAACGCAATCAGCAATTTCGGTGCCAAAACTTTTGACACTTGAAGGAGCTGAACTGACTAAGGTTTTTTCAGTGCGCCGTCATCGATGGCCGCAAGGTGGTAAAATTACGAGCCAGGACACAGCCGATTTTAATCCGATTGGATTGCGATCCGTCCGCGTCTAGGCTGTTCAGCGGAAGATCGGGATTGGGCTCCAGGTCTGCTTGCCATTGGCGCGTAACGCGCCGCAAGCGCCGACCACACTAAAGTTCCTCAAAGGCGTTCCAAGCCCCCTTCGAGACGAATCTATTCCTAACAAATTGCAATTTTATAGCTATAATTAGCCATATCGATACAGCCAGTCGCCCCATGGCATTTTGAAAGAAAATAAGGGTAATTTTTGGCTAACTGTGATAGAAAATAAGGGTACTTTCTGTCCAATCCACGAGGACACGCCGATGGTCTACGTCCGATCCGCCCAGTCGGAGCTGCTAACTTGGTATCAGTCCAAAGCTCGTAAGCCGCTTATCATCCGCGGCGCCAGGCAAGTTGGTAAGTCGACGTTGGTACGCCAATTTGTGCAAGACTCGGGGCTAAAGCTAGTCGAAATCAACCTCGAAAAGCACACCGGTCTGAATGCGTCCTTTGCGACTTTAAACGTCGGGCGCGTGCTTAGCGAGTTGAGCGTCATTGCCGGCATGGATCTCACCGCTGCATCCAAAACGGTGCTTTTTCTCGATGAAATTCAAGCGACGCCGCGGGCCTTGCAATGGCTTCGCTATATTTATGAAGAGCGCCCAAGCCAAGCTGTGATCGCAGCCGGTTCGCTTTTGGAATTCGCGATTAAAGATGCGGACTTTCCTATGCCCGTTGGTCGCGTTGACTATCTGTGGCTCAGGCCCATGTCGTTTTTTGAGTATCTAGGAGCATGCCAACAGCATCATTTGGCGACGCTGATAGCAGCAGTCACCCCGAAGACCCTCGAGGATTTTCCTCGTGCCGCGCACGCCGAGCTTCTAGTGAAGCAACGCGAGTACCTAGTCGTCGGTGGCATGCCGGCGGTGGTCACCGCCTATTTGGAGGAAGGGCCAATAGCCGCAAGGCGTGTGCAGGAAGCTATTCTTACTTCCTACTTAGATGATTTGGCAAAATATTCACGCCGACATCCGTTGGCCCGTTTGCAGCGCGTGTTTGGCGCCATTCCAGGGGTACTTGGCACACGGGTAAAATACGCCCACCTCTCACGACACGATCAGAACCGAGACATAAAAGATGTCTTAGACCTGCTCACGATGGCCGGCGTCATCCTCCCCATTTATCATTCCGATTGTTCTGGCATTCCCTTGGCAGCCGGCGAGGACACCGCGGCATTAAAGCTGCTGTTTCTGGATGTAGGCTTGGCTTGTCGTGCGCTGGGCTTAGACTGGAGCGAGCAGCTTCATATAGAAGACGTTCGTCTGATCAATGACGGTGCCTTGGCCGAGCAATTCGTCGGGCAAGAACTGGCGGCCGTGGGTTCGCCGCGGGAAGCCACGCATCTCCATTTCTGGCGGCGGGATAAAGCGCAGAGTGAAGCAGAAGTTGATTATGTCATCGCTCTTTCCCGCAATCTTGTGCCAATAGAGGTCAAGGCCGGAGCCAGCGGCACCCTGCGTTCGCTGCATCAGTTTGTGTTGGCAAAAAGTCCACGGCTGGCCCTTCGATTCGACAGCAGTCCTCCCAGCCAATTTATGATCAACCACAGTGTGCCGGGACCCGATGCGCAAAGAACCGTTGAGTATCCGCTTCTGTCTTTGCCACTATACTTTGCGAGCCAAGGACTGCGGTTGGCTAAAGAGCTTTTGTCTGAGTTGAAATGACCTATGAAGGCGGCCGTGAAGTTAACAGACGTCGGCGACGGCACTGACGCCCAAGGCTTGCTTATGTCGCGAAAAATCAGGACTGAACTCCGGAAATTCCGGGATTATCCGGAATGATGTCTGGATGAACCAGAGTATTTTCCGGTGGTTATGTCAATAATTGAGTGGGAGTGCAGAACTCATCCCGGGGCGAACTTGAGCTATTGGTTGGTCGTCAATATTCCTCTCAACGGACATATATGACGATTGAGAGACATATTGAAGTCGCCTAAATGGACATTCAACTGCGCATATTGAGTGACTTACCTGTCGGAGCACCGGCGCTCTTGAGGCGAGCACCGGCACAGGCGATTGCACGCAGCCTGCAACCAACACGGCTCGCAGTTCATGCCATGGCCGATATGCCGAGTTGGCGCCGTCAAGGCGACCTCTTATACCCGAAGGGATGAGCCACTCCCGAAAGATAGACAATCTTTGGCCGACAGACTTGGTAAACCCCAAGTGGCACGAGATCACCAACGGTCTCTTGGCCGAGACTTTGGCGGTGTGGAATCAGTAAATAAACTAGGGAGTTTAACCTTCATGGAATCCCACCAAGAACCATGGATCGATCTATTCGCCAACGCCCCGCTGGCACCACGCATCGGCAAGCCGATCAAGCAATTTGGCCGCGCCAAAGCGATGCACAACCATCCTAGGTCTGACTCCGACTTTATCAAGCGTCTTTTTGCTGATGGCTACGTCGCTTATCTTAAAATGAAGGGAGTGCATGCGCGCATTTACCTTCGCCATACGGAGACCGAGCCGGTCATAATGATCGGACAGCGTGGTGACGAGAAGACCTCGCAGCTGGAAAAGGCGATGCGTGACAGTCTATTACGTCTATTCCCAGGAGCACATCGCACATGTCTAGAGGGATTTTATTCGGTGTCCAGCGGTCGTCTCTATATTTTTGATGTCACCGTCGTGGACGGCACGCGGTTGTACCTGCCGTTTAGAGATCGGCACCAACGCGTACCGCGCATCCACGGCGCCAAGGATATCGTCTATCTTCCACTCATGGGCAATCGAGCGGCCCTATTTGCGAGTGTACGCGGCAAAGCGGAAAACCCGGATCTCGACGGTATCGTTCCTCGAAAAACACGGGGTCGCCAAAGATCAGTTTCGTACCTCACTCGGTACTATAGGTGGTGGCAATCACTTTGCCGAGCTACTCAGCATCGATAAGGTCATGGACACCGAGGCCTTTAGCAGCGCCGGACTCGACAAGAGTATGCTCTATCTACTCGTGCACAGCGGCTCGCGTGGACTTGGCGACGAAATTCTACGCAGCCATACGGCCCGTTTCGGTGCCGCTGGGCTCAAAGCTGCCAGCGATGACGGGTTGGCCTATCTGTCACGGCATGACGAGGCCGTGAAGTGGGCTGCAGCGAACCGGTCAGCGATCGCACAGCGCTTTGCCGAGCAGATCGGCTTTACGCCGGAGCCCTTGCTGGACCTCTGCCACAATAGCGTGACCGAGATCGGAGGTTGCTGGTGTCACCGCAAAGGCGCCGCGCCGCATGCGGGCAATCTTGTGGTCGTACCCGGTAGCCGAGGCACACTAAGCTACCTCATTGCTCCGCGCGGCAGTGCGGCCGAGTTTGGCTACAGCCTCCCGCATGGAGCCGGCCGTAAATGGTCCCGCGCCGATGCGCGCTCAAGACTGCGAGATCGCTACCGGGTCGCGGATCTCCAAAAGACAGCGCTAGGCGGCTCTGTGATCTGCGAAGATAAAGATCTTCTATTTGAAGAGGCTCCCGATGCCTACAAGAACATCGCCACGGTTGCGGCTGATTTAGTGGTCAACGGCATGGGGGCGATCGTCGCCACCTTGCGTCCATTGATCACCTATAAGGTGCGGCAGGGTCCGTATGGTGATGAGGACTGAGGGCTAAAATGTGCGTATTCCTACAATTCAAGAAACTCTTTCAGGGTGTCCTTTATTTCGTTGATCTTAACATCATCGGCCAAGGTCCCTCGATACTGTTTGAGGAATTGGACGTCCATCGTTACGGGTTTGAAGCACTTCACATAACAGACCTTGGTCAGTCCACTGACTAACTCCGGGGTTAGCTCCACTTCAAACATTTGAACATATTGCTTACCGCTTATCGGTAAGCACACGACTTCTAAACCACCCCTGTTATACGCATTGGGGGAAATGACGATGAATGGCCGTTCATTTTTGTCGGGATCTGGTGGGGTTGGCGGGCTGGTAGCCGCTCGACTCGCGACCTGATTTACCTGCCAAATTTCCCACTGCATGGGTGTGCGGTGAGGCGCCGCGCTTGCTTTTCGACCTCGTGTCGCCATGACTACCTAATCCTTTGTACTAAACTAGCTCCAGACAACTCTTATCCTTTCAATCCCTGCACCGTCGCCAAAACATCCTGCTCCCCAGGGTGGGCAGCATAGAAGTCCGCTTCCTGCTTGTTCAAGATGGAGAAGGCCTTTTCTTTTTCCGCCTGCCAGAGGAGCTTCAAGGCGGACTCAATGACCTCACCCTCTGATTCAAACGCACTGACGCCTTTTTCCCGAATTTTTTTGACAAGTTGGGCGGCTTCATCGCTGATATACGGGCGGCGATTAGGGACGGAACCCAGGCTGATTTTATGTGCTCTCATATTAATTCCCATTATTTCAGCGCATTAAAGCAACTCTTCGCGCTTGAGTATACAATCATCGGCAAAAACAGGCAAAAACTTTAGGCAGTAAATCGTGCCAAGACTTCATGCCCTGATTGTTGGCTGTCAGTTATGGTCGGCGAGGCCCAGGTCGGACGATCCGCTTTGAGGCGTGCATTTTTTAGGCCGGCTGGTACGCCACTTAATGGAGTACTATTAGATAGATACGTGACCGCTCAGCGCGTCACTAAAAATGAACCAAGAGAGCAGGTGCCATATGCCGATATGATACATAATGCGCGGCGCAATCCTCGATGATTCGCTCTGCAACCTACAACCGCGGATCCACTGGATCACTCGGTATGGCAGCCGTGATCTCGGCACAGGTCTGCCACGATCTGGACAAGCAAAGGGTCGGTCGCGGTGATCAAGTTAACTCCTGGCTGGCTGAAATCCGGGCCAATTCTGGTCCAAACCTGAACCAAAGATCATACCGCGTCAAAACGGCTAGGTGTTTATTTATCAGTAAAGTCAGCAATCATCGCCTATGACGTGGCGATCTCCGCGTGGCACGGACTTTGCTTATGGCATTTTGCGCAATGTCGCGCAAGTTTCACCACAAAAATGAGGTACTCACCATGGCTATCGCCCACATCGTGTCCAGCGTCACAAGCGAAGATCTCCGCAATGTTTCGATTCAGACCGCCGAAATGGAAAAGCTCGTCACGGCGATTCAGTTCAACATGATCGCTATCCAAAACTGAACTCGGGTCGGGAAGAGATCGCCTCCTAGGCGATCTCTTCCCTCGTCGATTTGCTTAAGAGGACCAGTCATGATCAGCATCTTCGGTTCAGATCAAGTAATCAAAAGCATTTACATGCTTTCTAGGCCGTATCTAGCGGGTGCTGAAATTTCCACTGTCGAGCAGCTCCGGTCGCCGTACCTGAAGTTCTTGTCGCAGCACCAACCACGGCAGGTCTTAAACAACTCCGGCGATCCTGTAGCCATCGATGAGTCTGCCACTGCCGCCCTTAGTGGCGCGTTTGGGCACAGCAAGTTCAACGATCTTTCACAGGAAAACATGCTTGGAGATCAGGTCGAAGTCGACGAAAAGGTGCGTCTCAAGGCGCTAGTTCGTGACGGCTACGCATTCCTCGCTAGCCGCAGTGCGGAAGTCAAAGCCATCTTTGACCTGGCCATCCACAGCATCTTCTTTGTCAAATCAAAGACAAACAAGCGAGGCCACAATTCATTCGGCGGTTCCTCCTCGGGTGCCATCGGTTCGATCTGGGTGAGCGGTCAGGGTGACTTCAATAAATTCGATATTTCGGAATTTTTGCTGCATGAGCTGACGCATCATCTATTGTTCCTTGCCGAACGCTGCGAGAACCAATTTCACTATGATGCCATAGCACTACCCGAAAACTACGCCCAGTCGGCGATTCTGAACTACAGACGGCCGCTGGACAAAGTGGTGCACAGTATCGTCGTCTCGACTGAGATCATCCTAGCGCGCGAGTCTTTTCTTGGGAATCAACGCGTCTCATTGCACCCATCGACTGAGGTCATGCTACAGCAGACTATCCTATCGATCGGTAGCGTCTTTGATCTCAAAAACCTTGGTGAACTATTGACACCGTGGTCGATCGACATAGTGAAACGTTGCAACGACATCCTCAAATCATGCGGCAAGGCCGCCTAAGGCGATAGATCCATGAACAGTATTTTCAAAAACAAACTATTTAAATACGCCGCTGCGTTGTGCATCCTACAGCAGGTGTTCGTCGGTCTCTCTACGTTCATCATTGGCTCTGCAGGTGCATCGCTCGCCGACCCGAAGCGAGTTCTCCTCCTCCTCGGATCTTTCTTTGGCTCAAGCGCTTCGGCCTACGTGGTCGGTACCTCCTATCAGTGGTTGGCAGCGCGTTTGGCCAATGACCTCTGGAAGAAGTATGCCCTCGGCTTACTGGACGAACTCGGTAGCGATATGGGCTATGCGTCCCCGGCCAACAGGAATTTGACCAATACCTGGCTGACTGGCGAAGCTCAGTCCACCTTGGAGCACGCCGCAAACTTTAGCCTCGATTTCCTCTCAATCAGCTGCAATGTCGTGTTTACCCTGGTTGCCTTTCTGGCTATTTTGGGTCCACTGATCACCGCCGCGATCGTCGTCGCTTTGATTTCGTCGTTCTGCCTGTTGGTTGCGGCACGGCGGGCGATCAAAAGCGCCGGCAACGAGATTCAAGGGTCGAAGCTGGCAGCGTTCATGTCCGTACAATCCCTGTGGGACCAGATCTTCTTCGGAAATGGGATGACACGTGCCGTGCCCGTTCAAAAGAATGAAACCCTGATGCTGAGCTACTTCAAGCAGGCTGAGCGCTACCGCTTGCTCGAACAAGGCGTATCATGCCTGCCGATATTCCTATCCATGGCGGTACTGTATGTTGCGGTCGCGCACCAAATTAACCATGGAGCGATCGTACTCGCGGCGTTGGTCGCGGTCCTACCGCGTTCACTGCAGCTCTTTCAGAACGTGCATACGATGACGACCTACAGCAGTCAGTTTCTTTTGCTGAAAGCCAAACTGGCTAACCTCAAAGCCTTCAGCAGCCGCTTAGATCGACGCCACCTGGGCGAGCATGTACAAAAGGACAAGATTTCGATCCTGGAAGTGACTAGCGAGACGATCATTTCGATCGATGAACTACTGGCTCAGGTCGGCGCCAAATCATTGCAGAAGACCGGACGTCTGCGTTTAACTGGCAGTAACGGAGCAGGTAAATCATCGTTCCTGCGCGACATCAAGGCGTTGATCCCGCAGGCAGTCCTAGTCGGCCCTGATATTCATCTCTTGCCAGTTGAGACCAAAGGATCGACGGGCCAGATCCAAAAACAAACACTCATGGCCCTCATGAAGCTGGATGTCGAGGTGTTGCTGGTGGATGAGTGGGATGCCAACCTCGATCAGGCCAATATGGAACACGTCGATCAACAGCTGCAATCCTTTGCAGAAAGTGGTCTAGTGATCGAGGTACGGCATAGCCGCCAGGCTCACACCAGTGGACGTTAAGGTAAGCTTATAGCAACGTAATCAAGGTACATTGCCAATCCAAGACTCCTGCGCAAAGCTTAAATGGCGCTTGATACGCTGCCCACAGTGCCAGAGTGCTTGAGACACCTAACCCTGATAAAATTAATGTAGTGCAGGTGGAGTCTTCGAGAGATGGCAAAGAAGCCGCGTAAGGTAGATCAATCTATGCCGTTAGCATTCCAGGACACGGTGCCCCCCCGGAGGGACGAGACGCCGGTAGGCGTGAAGCAGGCAGATGCAAGCCCACCAGGCCCCGAGGTAACCTCCAAAAGTAAGCTCCGATACCACACTGGCGCTTACAAGAAGCGTATCCTCCAGAAGCGGGCGATTGCACGGAGCCCGGCGATCTCAGCAAACTCCTTCGTGGCACCAGCGGGGCCACTATGAGGTCCTATTCCAGCCCGTTGGCTCATCCCCTCCCATTGCCATGCGGGACAGTGCTTCCGAACCGCTTCGTAAAGTCGGCAATGGGCGAAGGTTTAGCTGGGAGGGACCGTCTGCCAAATGGGCTGCATTGCGTCCTCTATCGGGCTTGGGCCGACGGCGGGGCCGGAGCCTTGATCACCGGAAACATCATGGTGGATCCGGATCAGTGCCCGCCTTCCGGTAACGTAGCAATAGGTCCAGCGACGCCAGTCGAGCCTTTCCGCGCCTGGGCTGCCAGCGTTAGAGGGAACGATTGCAAAATCCTGGCTCAGCTCAACCACCCCGGTCGCCAGATTGCGAAAAAATACATCGCAACGCCCTTAGCTCCCTCGCCAATTCGCTTGCACAAGGGTTTGATGAGATGCGGTATACCGAGACAGCTGGAGCATAAAGAAATTCTGGGCATTATCGATGCCTTTTCGCGAGCCGCCCGTGTGTGCCAAGCTGCCGGCTTTGATGGTGTTGAAATACACGCTGCGCATGGGTACCTCATAAGTCAGTTTCTATCTCCATTAACAAACCATCGGACCGATGAGTGGGGTGGAGATCCGGTCCGGCGTCAGCAATTTCTGATCCGAATTGCAAAAGCTGTCCGAGATACCGTGGGCGCCGACTTCGTGGTCGGGGTTAAGCTGAATTCGGCTGACTTTCAACGCGGCGGGTTGGACAATGACGAATCGCTTGCCGTGATGCATGCTCTCGCTGGGCTTAGGATCGATTTCCTCGAAATCTCCGGGGGAACATACGAGAGCCCTGTTACCTTAGGCAAAGGCTACGGCGCATCGTCAGCCAGCCGCGAGGCGTACTTTACTGACTTTGCTATAATGGCCAGGAAAGCCTTTCCCCTTCCGATCCTGCTCACCGGCGGCTTTCGGACCGCCTCAGCGATGAGCGCTGCCGTAGAAGAGGGGGTTACTGATCTGGTCGGCCTAGCAAGGGCGCTAGCCCAGCAACCGGGTTTGCCTCGATGTGCTTTAAGCGGCCAGCAGCTTCCGCCAATTTCTGGGCCACGACTTCTAGGGCATAAGCGCCTTGACGCGCTGGTAGATCTGCGTTGGCATGTGGCCCAAATTCAACGGATCGCGGCTGGTCAAAAGCCAGACCTGGCCCTAAGTAGTTGGAGTGCGCTGAAGCAATCTTTAATCCGGATATATGGCATATAAGAAAGGTCAACTTAATGACAACTTGTCGGAATATTAAAGTCGCGGCACTGGATATCGACGGCGTCCTCGTACGCGACACTTTTAGCCCCGTAATTAAGCTTTTCGTGGAAAGCAAAGGCGGCACCTACGACGCGGACGTAGAAACCAACGTGTTTTCTCGCGCTCGTAAGGATGCGACGGCATACTTAAATGGGCGCCTTTCGTTAAATATGTCGCATGATGCGATCCTTGCCGAGTATTTCTCCATGCGAAAGGCATATATTGAGACGCACGGTGGCGGCCCGATGCCGGGCTTAAAAGACTTCCTAAAGCTCCTGCAAAATTGTGGCCTCAAACTCCTCTGCTACGGGGGCTTGGACTTCCAGTACTTCGCACACGAAATGGGTGCTTTTCTCGGGGACTTTTCCTTCGAAAAGTACGTATGTACTAACGACTTCCGACCTGGCGTAGTGGAAATTATCGCCCGCGTGGGTGGTAAGCCCCACGAAGTCCTTTTTGTCGACGACGTGGATCTTGTTGCCCAAGCTTGCAAGGCCAGTCTTGCGCCCTTTATCGGCTGGCCATCGACTTCATTTCAACAGCAAGCAATGCAGAAGACTGGCGTGAAGCATTTTGTCAAAAGCCTTGGCGAAATTGACTCTGCGCTCATCAAGCGTATCGACAATGCCGCGCCAAATCATGGCGGTTGGTGACACTATATCCTTACCCACCGCTGCTGCATGGCTTCGGCGAGGTTTTTACAAGTCCCTGCGGCCCCTGCTTCCATCAGCGCTGCACCTGAGGAATGGGTCGTTACTCCCACCGTTACCATACCTGCGGCTACCCCAGCCTTCACTCCCTGAACGCTATCCTCGAACACTACGACCCGGTTTGTTGCTGCACCTTGTACTCCGAGCAAGGCCGCGCACTTCAAGTAAACGTCGGGGGCAGGCTTTGGGTTAGCGACATCATCGGACACAACGACAGCTGGCACGACAAGGCCGGCCGCATCCATGACTCCGGTGACGAAAGACCGCTCCGCATTTGAGGCGATACCGTGGGGGAAGTTCTTCTCTTTGAGACTGTTAAGGAAATCCCTTGCCCCCGGTAGCAAGTGGGGGACTTTGAGTAAGCTCGGAAGGCATTGATTTTTCGTCCTGATGAGGTCATCAGCTCTTTTGGGGTCGCCGTAACTCACCGCAATGGCATTGGCAATTACGTCGGTCGAGTACCCGATCAGGGTCTCGGGTGGCGGAAGCGGCTTATTGAATATCGCAGCGACCGCGACTGTCCAGGCTTCTATATGCGCCGCTAGGGTGTCCACAAGGACGCCATCAAAATCAAAAATGACCGCTACCGCACCCATGGGCAACCTCAGTCAAAAGTTCTGCGAATAGCCATTGTAACATACCGACTCGCATTGAATAATAATAAATGTTTTGATAACTTTTTATAAAATTGATACATATAAATGGTATATTCTTGATGTGATATGGAATTTTAATGAAAAACATCTTACTAATTGTCGGTGACCGCTTCCAATCCTTCCGGGCCGGGAAGGTAAATGTCCAAACATACTCGGAATTCTTAGGATCTGCTGCCGCGCAAGGCTGGAATAAAGATGTCCTGCCAATGCCGGGCCAAGGCCTATCCGAGGTCGAAATCGCGACGATTCTCGCCCTCCATTCGGAGCATGACCCAGATGCGCTTGAGGTCTTGGCCACCTTACCGAATAAAAAGGCTGAGGCGACTCACAAGCGGCACGCGCGCAATATCGTAATCGGCGAAATTAAACGCAGTGGGAAGACCTGCTACGACTCGAGCCTACTCGTCGACGACGACTGCGCCGAGATGGCCGACCATAATAGTGGCCAACATTTGCAGGCGATGGTGTTGATTGAGGCCTGCCGTCAGCTGTTGCTCGCAATAGCCGAGACCTTTCTTATTGAAGAAGGCGAGCGTGGGCATAAATATTTCGTATTCAACAGCCTGAATATTAACTTTAAGACCTTTGCCTTCCCGCTGCCGACGGACCTTCGCTGCCGATTTGTCTCGGAAGACCGGAAGTTAACATCGGCTAGTTTCGTAGCTGAAATCGATATCGTGCAGGCCGGTGTCTCGGTCAGCACGGCCACCATTGAATATGGCTTCTTCAGCTCAGAGTTTCTTACCAGACGCGAAAATTCAGCGGCGAACAAAGCGACGCAGCGCGAGCTGGATCGCATTATCGCAGCCCTTGAGCCGCAACCACTTCTTTCGTCTATCTCCAACTGAGGTCTTTTTATATGACATCACCTAACGCCGCTACTCAAGAAGGTCTTCGTATCGGCATGGAACTTGGCAACGATTCGTTCAAAGAGGTCCTTGCCGGCCTCGATAGTCTGGACTCCGAACTAAGCGAGTTCCTCACGGAAGCAATGGGTCGCATTTTTGGCAGGTCTCAGTTGTCCCTCGCGGACCGTGAAGTTTGCATTGTTGCTGCGCTTGCAGTTCAGGGGCATCTCCCACAAATGAAATGGCACTTAAACGCCGCGCTGAATATTGGAGTGCCGCTCGATACTTTACGCGAAGTGCTTATTCAAACAATTCCTTACGCCGGATGGCCGGTCGGGCTTACGTCGCTCGGCGTCCTAAAAGAAGTGGCTCTCAGCCGCGATCTGACGCTGGACAGCGAACCTACTCCGATGGATCCAGAGACCCGCTATGCGGAGGGCGTTAAAAACGGGAAAGCAATCTATCCGAATTTCGAGGCCGCGCTGCAAGGGCTTCGTTCCTTCGATCCGGCACTGCCGGACTTGATCATCGAAAGCTCCTTTGGCAGCATATATGGTCGCCCGAACCTAGATATGCGCCGCCGCGAAATGATAGCCGTCGCGATGCTTGCAGCACTGCAGCGCTTGCCGCAGTTGCAGAGCCACCTAATCGGTGCACACTGCGTCGGCTGCACGCATGAAGAAACCAAGGAGATTTTGGTAACCCTCATTGCCTATGCAGGATGGCCAGTTGCGCTAAATGCACTGGCTATCTGGAAACAGGTGACAACTGCATGAGAGCCCGCCACACCTATCTGACGTCGTTACTGGCGATTGCATCTTGCATTGTAAACGCCGGTTCCGCTTTAGGGGAAGGATCCGCCCCTTTCATTGGGTACGGTTCCTCGAATGTTGTATTGACGTCTAAGAGCCAGGAAGCTGCCTACATGGGCTTCGAGGTTGGCGTCGAGGCAACTGCGCATAAACCGGTACCAAAGGGCTGGCTGGTCAACGAGAACAGTGAAAACGGCACGCCCCTCGGGTCGAGGCGGGTGGCGCAGCACCTGATTGATTCGGGCGCCGCTATGCTTGTAGGTTTCCCTACGAGCTACGACGCACTTCTTGCCGCCGATGTCGCAAAAAAGGCGAATGTCCTAGCTATTTTCCGCGGCTGCCATTCAGATCTCGCCAAGAAAGGTGACTTAGTCTTCACGGCCGACGCCACGATGGAACGGTTAGTGGTCAGCGACCTGGATCTCATTGCGAGCATCCCCGGATTGAAGAGGGGCTTAATGGTTACCAATCCCGTCAACCCGGCCTCAACCAATCAAGAAGATGAATTCATTCGCATGTCCAAACAGCCTGACTTTAAAGGACCGGATGTCGATCGAACTCATTTAAGCCAGAATCTTGAACTTACCAACGAGGATTTGGCGAAGCTAAAGCAAGGAGCCTATTCGTACATCTACATCACTGCATATGCGGATGATGCCCGTGTGATGTTGCAGCAGATGCGGGATCTAGGGATTGATCTCCCTATTATTGCGAATCCATCTTGGCCTTCCGCTGACATCGAATACCTTCGCAGACTGCTAATTGGCCGTAAATCTCACACCTTCGCGACTGCGCGTTGGTTGCCCACGACCGCTGCTGGACAAAAATTAACGAAGATAGTTCGGTCGAAATATGGGCGAGAGCCGTCGGGCGAAATGGCTTATGGATATGACCTGGGCGTAATTGTCGGCACGCTTATAAACCGCACAAAGGGCGACATAACGAGAGCAAAGCTTATCGGGGCTTTCAAAATCGACCCCTGTTTTGACGGTCTATCGAACGGCAAGATCTGTTTTCCGGCGACGGGCGGTCACGCCTATGCGGAGCAGCCCTTTCCGGCCGTTGAATTTGCTAAAAAAGATGGTAAGTTAGACTGGGTGAGATTCACGGCCAAATGAAAATCAGTAACCTTTCAAAATTTCCGCTTCTACGAAATCTAGTCGTGTTTCAGCTCGTCTCGATTGCTTCGGCATTAATATTGTCAATCGGACTGTTCCAACTGGCTTCACATGCGCAATCGCAAGAGATCCTTGAACGTAAGATCGGAGTTTTACGAGCTGAACTACAGGCGCAGCAAGAGCGGTGGCGAACTTGGAAGTCTATGGGGCTGGGTGACGCGCTAAATCGCGACATCGGGCAGTTTATCCTTGCGCAACCTTTCTCAAAAATCGCCGTCGTGGATCCTTCACTGACGGGCGGTGTCAATGAGGCCGAAGGCACGATCGTCATCGGCCCGTCCACGAAGGACGACTTGCAGTATTCAGTTGTTGCGGTGGTAGATAAAAGCCGCATTCCCGAGCTACATGGCTTTTGGAGTTTGACAGCATTCCTAATTCTCGCGCTTGGGCTGCTATTTGCATCGAGCGTCGCGGTCTCGGCGTTCTATATTCGACGCAAAATATATTTCCCCCTGCAAGGTCTCAACCAAGCCTTCCTTGAAGTGCGCGCTGGTTCCAGATTGGATACATCCAAAATCGAAGCATGGGGTGAAATCCGGGAATTTATTCAGGGCATTAAGTCCGTTTACGATAAGGCCCAGGAATCTGAGAAGCACGCCGCCGTCGCGCGCATGACTGAGATGCTGGCTCACGACGTGCGTAAGCCTTTCTCGATTTTACGAATGGGCCTGGGGATGCTCGGTAGTGCCAAGGACCCTGCGAGTGTGAAAAATGTCCTGGGGAAACTTGTTCCAGAGATCGACAAGGCGGTCAGCAGTGTCGACGGCCTCATTGCGGACGTGATGGAAGTTGGATCAACCTCTAATCAGTTGATACAGGAGCCAGCCAGCCCTGAATCTTTGATCGAGGCCACACTTGGCGAGACCTTTCGCATTTATCCAAAGGCTAGCATATCCATCATCTATGACCTTAGCCATACCCACATGGTTAACGTCCATGTGCAGAAAATTGGTCGCGTTTTCTCAAATATCGTCGGCAATGCGGTCCAGGCAATGGGCCACAAAGGGGAATTATGGTTTAGGACCAAGGAACGAGAAGGGATGGTCGAGTTTTGCCTTGGCAACGCAGGATCAAGTATTCCAGCTGACAGCATTCCCAAGCTTTTTGACGCTTTCTTTACCAGCGGCAAGAAGGGAGGCACCGGCTTAGGGCTTGCCATTGCCGAGAAGGTTGTAAAAGCGCATGGTGGCAAGATCTGGTGTGAGTCCAGGAAGTCGGCGGAATTTCCCGAGGGGATGGTCGAATTTTACTTTACGCTCCCAACCGCCAACGGGCATCACAGTAAGACCACTGCAAGCCTACCGATACACAGCGCGGCAATCGCGAAAGCGCTTTTGACAATCGCTGATACCTCTGGGGAGGGCGGCATTGACAAAGGTGAGCTAACTCTTGAGGCTGACATCGTTCAAGCGCGGGAAAAACTTGGGCGACCACTGCGTGTTTTGGTGGTCGATGACGAAGCCGTCTATAGGAGTGCTCTGGCTGCATATCTATCGCGATCATCCGAACTGGGCAGCGCAATCGAGGTCGTGCAGGCAGATGACTATCAGGCAGCCTTGCAGGCCATACAGCACGCGGATAGCCCGGAAGAGGGGCTCTGGGCCCCGACCGGCACGCCCTTTGACCTTGTCATCACCGACGTCGATATGGGAGCGGATTCGCTTAACGGATTCGACCTGGTGCGCGCCATGCGGGATAGGGGTGTAGATGCTCTGATCTGCGTCCACTCCAACCGCATCGTAGCCGCCGACCATAAGACGGCAATGCTGGCGGGCGCTGATGCGTTCCTGCCTAAGCCTATGGCCAGGGCACAGCTGCTATGCTTAGCGCTCCAGGCCGCCCAAAAACAAACGCCAAAGGCCGAGCCACCGGTGGTTGAGCCGCAGCGCCAAGGAGCGACAGCGGCGGCTGTGCCGAATAAGCCAGAGGTCCTTATCGTGGACGACAATCCTTTCGTGTTGGATGCCTGGGCAGATACTTTGAATGCAGAGGCGACGGTGCATATGGTCACAAGTCTGGAGCAGCTTACCGAACGGCTGGCAGCGGATCCTGAGTTCGTTGGGCGACTAAGCTGCGTTGTTACAGACATGCATCTGGATGGGTCAGCCGGCGATGGGCTGGACGTTGGGCGCCTCCTAAAAAGGCACCGCCCTGAGCTGCGGGTATTGCTCAGTTCTGATGGCGTCATTCCTGCTAGCGAACTCGTCGGCGCGATCGATTTGGCGATAGGGAAGGATCCAGTCGGGCTTAGCAGTCTCACCATGTTGTGACGCAAAACTCGATGTCTCGAGCCGGGAGTAGCCCGCCGCAGGATTTCAGCCAGCCCCTAATACCCTAGGCCACCCAAAAAGCCAGCGCAGCGGGTCAGCGCTGAACTCGGCGCTCCACCTGCACATCTTGACTATAGATGGTGTTTAAGCGGCGCCGACCGCGGAAGGCGTCGCGCCGCGTCTCCATATCCGCAAGACGAGATCAGGCCCAGGGGCAAGCACACCTGGTCCGCACGACCTAGAAATATACCATGGACTTGTATTGACCTTAGCTGCACTGACGGCTAGCTATCAAATCCCACATTAGGCAAATCGAAAGCCATGATTTCTGCGTCGTCCCTACCAACGACCTCGATGTCCGCCTCGTCCCAAACGCCAACCCCATCACCCGTTTGCAGTTGCTGCCCCTGCACGCTCACCCCACCTTTGACGACCTGGATCCAAGCCCGTCGCTTCGGCCTCAATCCCAAGCGAAGATTGGCATTTGCCTTTAGCCTTGCAACATACAAATCGACATCCTGGTTGATCGCCACTGAACCGTCGCGACCTTCCTTTGAGATCACCAAAACCAGTCCACCCCGCGCCAGCTCCGCACTGAAGTCCTTTTGTCCATAGCTTGGCGCCAGGCCACGCTGATTTGGCTGAATCCAGATCTGAAAAAAATGCGTCACTTTGTCGGTCTCATGGTTCATTTCGGCGTGAACAATACCGCTACCGGCACTCATCCTTTGCACTTCTCCTGGGCGAATCACCGTTTGGTTACCCATCGAATCACGGTGAGCGAGGGCGCCATCTACGACATAGGAAATGATTTCCATGTCGCGATGCGGGTGGGCGCCAAAGCCCGAGCCGCCCTCGATTCGGTCCTCGTTGATGACCCGGAGGGTGCCGAATCCCATATGCTCAGCATCGTGATATTCGGCGAAGGAAAACGTGTGCCGAGACTTAAGCCAACCGTGGTCGGCAAGCCCGCGCTGGCTCGATGGTCGAATCTTCAACATAGGAGACCCCTTTTGGCGTTCATCAGTGTTCATTTCCCAGCCAAAACCTACCATTAACTGACACAGTGGGATCAAGCTGCGGCCAACCATCCAAAATTAGTGGGCATCATGCATCCTAAAGTCCGAGTGCTAGTTGACGAACTCGCGAAGGCGCTGACCTCTGCATACCAATAGTTCACAACTTCATAAGCTTCGAGCTGCCTTGGAAATTATCCATGCCCAAGCCGAGGATGTTGTTGAAGGTATAGAACATGTCGGAAGCGTCATAGGCTCCGAAGTCAAAGACCTGGCCGGGGGTTAAGAAGTTGCGACCTCCAGCTACCAAGGTCGGCGGGCTCTTCGTATTGTTGGCATTGTGCATGCCATCCTTTACGCCAAAACCAGCGTGGACGATCGTGCTGTCCAAGACAGCACCGCCATTGGCATCACGAGCAGATTTAAGTTTGGTGATGAGGTCCACGACGACAGACAAGTAAAACCGGTCTCGCGTGATGCAACGAGGGATGCCGTCTGGCGTGGAGTGGGCATAGTCACCGGACTCGAAATGACCGAAGTGGGATAGAAGGTGATTATTCCAACCGGCGATGTCGGCGCCTTGGTAGACCAGTCCAGCCGGTGCCGCCGGGAGCGAGCGCCCCCCGGTTTCTACATCCAACATCACGCTGATAGAACGAGTGATGTCGCAGGAGAACGCAATCGTAATCAGATCATTGAATGCCCGCATGCGCTCGAGATACAGGCTGCCGTTGGCCGCTGCTGCCGCGCTGTCAACCGCCGCGTCGTTGGTCGGCGCGACGCAGGCGTTGCCCACCGGAGTAGGTGTCGACGGGCTTGGGCCAGAGCTTGTGCCGGGACTACCTGGCGCTGCGGCCGTCATCTTCAGCTCAAGACTGCGTACCCCGGACATATAATCATCCAATCGCTGTTTATCGCTCTTGCCCAGCCGCGAACGCAACTGATTAAGATCGACCAGCGCGCTATCCAAAATGGATTTCGCGACGGGATTCGTCGACGATCCAGCGAGTGCTAAAGCCGCAGAAGGTGCGACCTGGCCGAGAAGTTGCCGATATAGATCGCCTGGATTCGAAATCCCGCGCACTTGGCGGCCATTCAGGAATGAGATGGCGTTGTCGGCTTGAGCATCACCCTGATCGGCGGTATTGCCTTGCAGGACAATGGCGGGTTTGCCGACCTTAGCCGCGATCATGTGTTCAAAAGAAATATTTGGGTTCATGTTTGGAGAACAGGTTAGAAACGCAACGGATGCGCCATTGTGCTGACCCGCCTGGTTCTGAAGATTGTCCGAGGCGCGAATGCTGATGTCGCGGTAGATCGACAAATCACCCATGACGGACCCGAACGGAGCTAGGACCGGAGACAGGGTACCAGCCGTGAGTGGACCGACAGGAGGATACCAGGTGACCTGATCGGAACGATTGTAGGTGCCGTTAGGAAAGTAGAAGGAGATAAAGCGACGAGGGTTAGTATCGGCCAGGGCAAGACCGCCGAGTCCGATATTTTCCAGCGCACTTTCAAACCATGGCAGCGTTAAAAGCGTGCCAGATCCTGATACAAACAATCTTCTTGTCAACTTAAAGTTACTCACGGCGCATCCCCATTCTGAAGACCGAATTGGCGGCTCAAAACCACCGCCTTTACCAAATCAGAAAACTTGGATCCATCAGCCAATCCACTCGCTCCAGTCGATTTCGCTACGCACAGGTCATCAGTCGCGTTCGCCACCCGCGATAAAGCCATTTCCATCATCTTACGCGCAACACAGGTTTTTACCGTCTGACTCGAGGCCAGGTACTTAATCATGTCAGCGGTTCCACTTATCGCAGTGCCGTCAGCTAGCGTCCCTGAGGCATCGATTGGCACATTAGCAATCGCCGCATAGGTCGTGCGCCAACGTCCATAGGAGTCAAAGGACTCCATGCCGATTCCTAGCGGGTCGAGCACACGGTGGCAGGAGGCACAGGACGGATTACTGCCGTGTACGGCCAACACCTGCTTGGGTGTCGAATTGGGCGGCAGGGCAGCGGAATTGATTGCCGGGACGTTGGGTGGCGGTGGCGCCACGTCAGAACAGGTCCAGTTGGATGCCAATGCGTGGCCGCGTTTGACCGGACGGGTTTCGCTGGTGGAGCCAGCCGAAGCAAGCAGGAAGGCCGCTTGTGACAGCACTCCGCGGCGAGGAGTGGAGCTCAGGTCGACTTTGACGAAGGCTTTTGGGTCAGAGCCCGGAAATGGCAAGCTGTAGAGGTCGGCCAGTTCCTTGTTGAGGAATGAATATGCAGCAGAGGTCATGGTCATGAGACTGGAGTTGCTGGACACGATATCCTGAATCAAGTGTTGGGTTTCCTGTGCCATCGAGTCTTTAACGCTGTTGGCGAGACTCGGCGTCACGATGTTGGAGAGATTGTCGATACCCACCCAGTCATTGACGATAGTGTTAGCGAGATGCGCCGCGCGGGGGTTAGCGAGCATACGATCAACCTGCGCACCGATACTAGCCGCATCCGCTAGCTTGCCGTCCGCGGCAGCACTGAACAGCTCGTTATCGGGCATCGACCCCCAAAGATAGTAAGAAAGGCGGCTGGCCAGTTGAAACTGATCAAGCGTAAATGAGGCGCCAGCCGTCGTCGATTGGGGGGAGGTGACACTCACAAACAAGAAATTCGGACTGATCAGGAGCGCCTGAATGAGCGCCTTTAGTCCATCATCGAAACTTCCGGCCCCGTTCATGATCGCCAGGAGGCGCGACGATTCATCGCCGTCAGAACCAGCGGCAATTGGGCGACGCCATGCCCTTTGACCGAGAGAGAGGACCACCTTCTGATAGCAGCTCTGGGGCACGGGGTTTTGACCGATGGCGCAGCCAGCGACCTGAGCGTAGGCGCCGCCCTGACCATTGCTGCGCAGCAGTTCATCGGCAAGGGCCGTTGCCGCGTCCCAATATTTGCGCACGGTCAAGTCAGTCATGGCAAAGTTCCCCGTATCCGTAGCAAATCCAGTGATGCCCTTCGGTGCCGCCTCGAAGATCGCTAAGTCGCTCGCCTTGCTCGAGGTAAACAACAAGTCGGCCGTGGTTCGATTGTATTCCTCCGTGGATAAAAGATGCAGGGCAGCATGTCCAGGCGAGTAGGAGGCGCCGCAGGCAATTGCATTTTGGAATGCAGCGCTGTTACCAGCAGGCGAAACCGCATTGGCGCCATGCGGATCGGACTTTCTCGTGCTACGCCCGTCGAAATAGCCTGACCCACAATGGGCAAGTGCACCGCCCAAAATGATCACATACATAATCGATAATCTCGAAGTATGAAGCAATGTGAGTCCTCTAAATCCACAAGTGCCGACATTGCTCTTATCGGCATAAAGCCATTGAAAGTTGAGACATATTTTCTGATTACTAAAGCCAATGATTCGATTTGATTTTTAGTGTCACGACCAGGAGGCGCAGCGGCTTACTCTTTGCTTATCAAGGCACACCTGAACAAACTTTGGTCATCTGCAGTCAATGCGGGACCAACTGGTCAGGTCCCTAGACTTCGCCACCGCGGAACTCATCGAGAGTCGCATTTTTTAACGTAATTTTAGTACGTTATAAATTAAATTAGCACTCACTAAATTAATGCGTTAAAGTGATCGTGATGACACAGGAGGCTGATATGGATGCTGTCTTTACCACCATTGCCTACTCATCACCTGTTTTACTCACCTTGGCCGCCATAGAGATTTACTGGCTAAAGCGCCACGGTCGACCCTACCGTGCGCGTGACAGCCTGCTTTCTCTAGCGGACCTGGCGATTCGACGGGTGGTTAGCGCTGTGATAGGTGGCGGCGTGTTGATAACGATTGCGCGGTGGATTCCCTTTCGCTGGTTGGACCTCCCGCTACGCAGCGAGCCTGGTTGGAACTGGCTTAACATCGGCATCTTAGTCTTGGCCGTTGAGTTCTTTTATTACTGGTTTCATCGCTGGTCGCATGAGATCCGCTGGTTCTGGGCGACACACGCCGTCCATCATTCATCCAACAGCATGTCGCTACTAACGGCGGAGCGGCTCGGCTGGACGCAAAGTCTTTCAGGCGCCGCGCTGACCTTCTTCCCCTTGGTGCTTCTCGGGTTTAAGGCGCAGGACGTCTCGGTAGTACTGAGCCTCAATCTACTCTATCAATTCTGGTTGCACACGGAGGTGATCGGCGACTTAGGATGGTTTGAATCCGTCTTCAACACGCCATCTCACCACCGGGTGCACCACGGCGCCAATCCACGCTATCTGGACGCCAACTACGGCGGCATTTTAATCATCTGGGACCGCCTGTTCGGCACATTCGTGGCGGAATCCAGCGCTGAACCTGTGCGCTTTGGCCTAGTCAAGCCACTCGTCAGCAATAATCCGGTATACATAGCGCTGCACGAATGGATGAACGTTGCCAAGGATGTGTCCAGCCATTGGCGCAGTCCCAAACGTCTGCTAGGTTACCTGTTCGGCCCTCCCGGCTGGAGCCACGATGGTTCGCGCCTAACCTCGGCGCAGATGAAGCAAAGAGTTGTTGATCCCTAGGACCGATGGACGCATAAGAGACGATGAACGATGAAGAGTAGCGCTGCCAAACCAGCCCGCAACACGCGCAAACTGGGCCGTCCTCGTAAGCAGGGCGGCCCAGGCAGCCGCAGCTTAATTCTCGAGGCAGCGCTGGAGTTGTTTTCGAGTCAAGGCTACGAACCGACGTCGATCAAACAGATAACCGACAAGCTCGGATTTTCCGACAGCGCATTATATGGGCATTTTGCCAGTAAAGCAGACATTCGCACGGAATTATTTACCAACTTTGGGCCAGGTGCGCGACTACTTGAGTGGTCCGCTTTGGATCTGGCGGGCGCCTTCGATCATCCCAAGGAATTTGTTAAGGACGTCCTGCATCGACTGGTGGAGCGATGGATGGACCCGCGGGAGCGGCAGTTCTTCCGCTTTATGCTCATGGAAAGCCTGCGAACGGATCAGGAGCCCATACTGAAGTTGGGTGAGGTGCAAGCGGAGCTGCGCAAACATCTGATGAAGATTGCGCAAAAACTCATGGACCGCGGCCGACTTCTCCGACTGGATCCTGATTGGCTGGTAGGGCAATTTGTGGCTCCGATCATCACTCTACGCTTGGACGTGGCGTTTGAAATCGAGGCACCGGTGACCCACGCCTTGGTGGCGCGACTAGATCAGCATGTGGACCTATTTTTTGTCACCTTCGGCGCATCACAGGCCGCCAGCATCATGGGAACGGACCTGCGCTAGGCGCCAGATAGCAGCCTATGCAATTACACTAACAATAAGATATAATTGAACTCTTGCTGCATCCTGCCGGGCGCAGCCGCAGTCCATCCGAGACTCCAACCCCTAGTCGTGGTCCTATGCAACAGCCTTCAATTAGGACATGGCTATGGGTTAACCTTAAGATTGGTGCTCTGAGTTTCGGCTCAGTCTCTCGAACAGTGCTGTTCCAGGATGAACTGGTCGCGAAACGATCCTGGCTCAGCCCTGAGGATTTTCAAGAATCATTGACGATAGCCCAGGTGCTGCCCGGGCCAAACCTGGTCAACCTAGCCGTATGCCTAGGCTTTAGGCTTTTCCCACCGGCGGTCGCCCTGGCCGGACTGGTACCGTTGGTCACACCCGGTGCCATCCTCGCGGTGCTGGTCGGTGTTTGGGTGCCGCTCGACAACCCTGGCATTAGAGCACTTTTTGCGGGATTCGCAATTGGCGCCTTCCTGCTGATGGGTAAATTCTTGTGGATGCTCGGCCAGGGCATGCTCAGTCAAGGACCAGCCACGGCGGCTAGACCTCGCCTCAAGGTGATTGGTCGCTTTTTAGTTGCCGCCCTGGTGGCGTTTGGTGTGTCTGCTGGGGTGGCTGTCTTGCCGCTGATCTTCACTGCGGTCGCCGTCTGTCTGCTTTGGGAATTTCTAACATGATTTATTGGCAGCTTTTCTGGCTATTTTTCCGCATCAGTCTCATCGCATTTGGTGGTGTGTTTGGCGTCTTGCCCGAACTTCAGCAGGTCGTCGTCGATCAGTATCACTGGCTCAGCGCCGACCAGTTCGTACAAAGCTATGTCGTTGGCCAGTTCGTTCCAGGGCCAAATATGTCGATGGCCGCGCTGGTTGGCTACCGCATAGCTGGAGTCGGCGGCGCACTGTCCAGTATTTTTGGCATTTACTCCGGCCCCATTCTCTTGCTCAGTGCTGCAACCACACTGTATAGCCGGTACCGCACATTTTCATGGGTTAAGCGCACCGAGCTGGCGCTACGGCCGCTAGTCTTTGGATTGATCTTTGCTTCGACTGCACTCTTTCTCAAGCAGCAGATTGGTGACCAATGGCTATCTGGACTGCTTCTCGGAGTTCCCTTGATCTGGCTACACTGGACCGGCAATCTGGGTGCGATGGCTTGTATCTTTCTCGCCGGATTCGTTTGGTGGGGCATCCTCGTTTTAGGTCTACCGATTTAGCAGTAGAATGGAAGATGCACGGCACTTTGGCAGTTAATACCCCTCCAGTCCCAGGAGACCGCGTGTACGCAACCTTCAATCATCGGCACCTACGCCAGTACGTTGGTGGCGTGGCGTGGCCCACCATTGGTCTTGCAGTAGCCACATGGGCCGTCTTTATAGGCTCAGTGACCGCCTTCGCCATGGGACACCTACCCGCCTGGGCCTTAGTCGTAATCAATAGCATCTCTAATTTCTACAGCTTCACGGTTCTGCATGAGGCCGTTCATGAAAACATCGAGGGTAGCGGTCGCGGCAAGCTGCTGACGGTGGTCTTGGGCTGGGCATCAGGACTGCTTTTTTTGGCACCTTTTCCGCCATTTCGCGTGATTCACCTGACCCACCACCAACACACCAACGTTCCTATAAAGGACCCTGATATATGGGTCGCGGGAAGTAATCCCCTCTTGATTCTACTGCGCTGCCTCTTGATCTACCCACACTACCTTTATGAATACATGATTAACTTCGACAAGCCGATTAGTCACAAAATTAAAACCCTTTCGATTTTTCTTCTGTATTGGGGTTCAGCAACAGCCCTTTTGTATACGCCACTTGCTGATATATCGCTTTATGGACTGATACTTCCTTCAATCCTTGGCACAGGATTAACGGCGCTATTATTCGATTGGCTACCCCACCACCCGCACAAAGACCAAGCCATCGCCGGCCATACCCGTAACTTTCCTAGCCGCACGCTTAATGTCGTCCTTGCTGGGCAAAATTATCACCAACTACATCACGTAAATCCACGCGTCCCCTTTCACCGCTATCAAGAAGCATTTAAGGCGTCTTGCGTGGTCAAGCAATAGATTTAAGCGACGAGACCCCACCTTTCAGACCGGTCTCGCCCAACGCTACGCGGCCCTTAGCTCGACTTTGACGGTTTTAATCTAACCAAAATGCCGGCCAGAACTAACTGATTTTATTGGCAAGTGTGAACCTCTGGCGATAGCATGCGGTGTAGAAAAGCCTGCGCCGTCTTAGCGGACGGTGCCACCGCCGAGGTTCACATGACTCCCATACCAGATTTCGTTAGGTTTGTATTTGTAGCATTTGTACCATGTTTTACAGCCCCAACGCTCGAACGCTTCATCCTACTGGCACTTGCAGCGATCATTACGACTGGAAGCCGGACGGTGAACAACCTGCTCCGCACACTGGGTTCTCTGGCATATGGCCATCCCGGATCA
>CAIYRB010000148.1 GCA_903928445.1 uncultured Pseudomonadota bacterium
CCAAGCCGCCACCTATGTCGGCCCAAACGATCGCCGGCACCTTGAAGAACTTCTCGCCTACATGACGAGACCACCGCTCGCCAATGACCGGCTCAGTGTGGATCAAAATGGTGACCTCATATACCGCATGAAACGCCGGTTTGCGGATGGTACCCAAGCGATCTTGCTGTCACCTTCGGAGCTGCTCGAAAAAATTTGTGCCACGGTGCCTCCTCCACGCGCCCATCAGCAACTTTATACTCCCCCCTTAGACACGGACGGAATTCTAAGCAATGACTCCCTGCGCAACTTCACGTTGACCAAGCAGTAGGAACATACTTGGGGGCGAGGCTCGGGCAATGGCTCTTGACCAGTCGTCCCACTCCCCTATTTGGCGCTCAGGGTTGAAATTAGCTAGGTTTCTTGTTAACATTTTCTCTACAATATGAACATAAGGCGTATTGTTACCTATGTCAGACCACAAAAATGTTAATAAGAGTGCCTGGAGTGAACGCTCCGGAGGCCCCCCTTTCCCTAATGATAGGGCTGGAGTCAACATCCAGCAGGCGACCGGCTACAAGGCTTTCATTCCTAAAGCCTTGCCACCTGAGCCGCCCTTTCGTCTGGATCCCGACCTGGTCGGCATTCTATCGGAGGCCGACCGGGCGCTGGGGAAACTCGATGGCCTGGCGTCGCTCATCCCGGATCCGGGTCTCTTCGTTTACCTCTACGTCCGTAAAGAGGCGCTGCTCAGCTCCCAGATCGAAGGAACTCAATGCTCCCTTGAAGACATCTTGGGCGAAGCTGAGGCGACCGAAGCTCAAGCGCCAGATGGTGCGCCTGGAAGCCATGACGTTGAGGAGGTCTCGAACTACGTCGCCGCAATGAATCAAGGTCTGGCGCGGCTCAAAGACTTTCCAGTCTCATCACGGCTCATTCGCGAGATGCACGCAGTCCTACTGCAAGGCGTGCGCGGTTCGGCCAAGACGCCTGGCGAGTTCCGACGCAGCCAGAACTGGATCGGTCGACCCGGAGCCACCGTTGCGACTGCGGACTTTGTGCCGCCGCCGCCACACGAAGTAGATCGTTGCATGGGTGAGCTGGAGGCATACATCCACACTCTGGATGGAACTCCTCCCTTGATCAAGGCCGCTCTCGTCCACGCGCAGTTTGAGACTATTCACCCGTTCTTGGACGGGAACGGTCGCCTCGGCCGTCTCCTAATCACATTCCTACTTTGCGGTTGGAACGTGATCGAACGCCCTCTTCTCTACCTCAGCTATTATTTCAAAGCGTATAGGACGGAGTATTACAGCCGTCTGATGGGCATCAGGATGCGTGGCGACTGGGAGAGCTGGGTCCGCTTCTTCCTACTAGGCGTCAAAGAAACAGCGACGCTGGCGGCAATCACAGCGCGCGAGATCATTGCTTTGCACGCCAAGGACCGCGCTACACTACAGCAAGCTGACCCTGCTCCGATCGTGATTCGAGTCTACGAGCAGTTCTGCCGTTATCCAGTCTTGAACGCGCAGCGGCTCACGAAGATGACGGAGACGTCGTACCCCTCAGTCAGTCGAGGCCTCAAGGTTCTCGGCGATCTTGGGATTGTTCGCGAAGTCACAGGCGGGCAACGCAATCGCCGTTACGTCTATACCGAATATATGTCCCTCCTGACCCGCGACACAGCTTTGCCGGTTGGATAACGGAATGTCCATGGAAGCAGCATCGTCAAAGCATCAGAAGATCCGCGCCGAGCTCGCTGGCGCTGTGCGGAATCTGTGCATAGATTTCACGTGAACATTTTGTGAACATAGCCCAACAAAACGCACCAAAATTCCCGAAAACCGAACAAACCGGCCAGAGCCCCAACCTTCTGCTGTGTATTGCAAACTAATGATATCACGAATCTAACAGACACCCGCTGGTACGCTTGGAATGCGTGTTTAGCTAAATTTCACGGAGACAAGTTCACGTCTAAGAGGTTGGCAGGAGCTCATATCACTTTCGCCCCTCCCAGCGCGGGATCAGCGCAGCCTGACACCACCGCCACGCAGTCGTCGAGCACCCAGACGGCGCAACCGCAATCCACGGCAGCAGGCGGTGCGTGCGCTCCCTAACTCGTCAATTTCAGTCCACTGCTGGCACCATGCGCTGGTGCGCCAAACCGGCGCCAAAAAATCCGAGCGCTTAGCGTAACGGTTTTTGCTAACCTCCAGTATTGAACCTGACTGAGGGATACGCAGGACATGGGTAGTTCGATCAAGTTCTGGCTAGTACTCGCCTTGGGTTTCCTTTTTTTAGGAACGGCCTGCGCTCGGGATGAGCACCTCCGGATCCGATTGATGAGGCCTTAGCGACTTCCGCAGCCAAGGAGAAGTTAGATCCAGACATTAAGCTCTTATTTCAGTGGCCAACCGACCCCTAAGCCCCAAAAGATCCTTGGTACGGACAAGTCGGAGCGCAAGACGAATGCGTTTCTCAAGGACGACCGCGACGCCTGCGAATGGGTGTTTCTTTCCTGCTTGATCTCCCTCCAGGACCGCTTTTTCTAACGATATGAGTCAAAACAGCCGTGAGTTCGATTTCTTTAAATATGACTTCTAGCAAACTAAGAGGTATTCGCCATTTCACTCTTATCCAAGTCCACGTTGCAACCGCTAGCACCCATCTCACTACCCTGGCGAATGAAAGACGTATCGAGTGCCAAAATACGTTTCGAGAATTTGCCCGGCGGCTTTAAGCAACTAATGATCCAGCACGAGCTCCTGCGTGGCGTGACTCCAGCGATGCTAGTCCACTGGTTCACTCACTTACTCCCTGGTGAGCTTACGATTGACGGACGGCAGTATCCGGCCTACCGGGTTTGGCATCCGTTCGATCATATCGCCGTGGCCTTCAGGCCAACCAAGCCGTCCGGCGTCCCAGGATGCGCACCAAATGTGATGGTTCGCATCCAGGAGTGCTTTAGTGCAAATCCAGACTACGCCATTGACAACACGGTACGCGTCGAGCGCATAGACGATATGGGAATTACACTGATCGGAGACATTTTTGGGATTGAGTACGCTCGTCTTGAGCACCGCTTTATCGAGGTGCAGGGCGGCACTCAATACGTGTCGCAATTGCGTATTGGCACTATGCTGCCCGGAATCTCTACTGTTGCAAAACGCCAGGTCGAACGTTTGATGCCTGAACATAAGGCAAAGGCTTGGTTTCGCCACAACGTTGAGGAGGTCGGCAACTTTCAGTTCTTCCTACCGGAGGCATGTGCGAGTGATGCGCGCTTTCGGGGATAATCTGCAGCGGCAGTAGCAGCGCGAGGGTGATCGGGAGGTCGACTATATTGTCGAATTCAAGAGTCGGCTGATCGCGGTTGAAGTTAAGAGTGGGCGTGGGCGTCGCACCGGCGGCATGGAGAGTCTTCCTGTGTAGAAGCAAGACACATTTGGTGCTGAAGTCGCTGCCATTTTTGGGTTATTGGCGAGAAAAATGTTCCA
>CAIYRB010000149.1 GCA_903928445.1 uncultured Pseudomonadota bacterium
ACCCTACTTAAAGAGGCTGAGGCCAGAGGCATCAAGCCAAACTGGCGATTTGCCTTCACCAGGGCACGCCTCATGGCTGACAAGTCTCCAGGCGCCGCCATCATCAGCGAACTAAATAAGGCGATGAAGCTGCCAAACAGCGAAGCTCGCATCGTCGTTCCCTACGTCGTGGCTTTACTTCAGGCTGACTCCAGCGGACATGAATTGGTGAAAAAGCTAAAGTCCTGGGACCGGGAGTTCCCTTCGACCCTGTTTGAGCTGACGTCGGCGATCACGCTTACCGAGCTGGGCGATGTCAATGAGGCCCATGCTATCTATAAACATATGCTGGCCAATGCACCACACGATCGGGAGGCGATGGTAAACGATGCCATCATTCTCTACCGCGATCTCCACCAGGGACCAAAGGGCATAGCATTATTTCAACGTGTGCTGGCTGAGCATGGACCAAGTCTAAGCAGCGACACACGCGGCATGATCAGCGCCCATCTTGGCGCGGCGCTGCTGCAACAAAAGAAGTGGCCCGAGGCCCGGTCGCACTTCGTCAACGCCATCGCCGAGGCCCCAGGCGCCTCTAGTCTGATCGATTTTATGGCGCGCGCCTACCGCACCGCCAAGCAACCACAGCAACTAGTCCTCACTTTGCACCAGCTCAATGACACCGTGCGTGGAACCAGCATTCTCCATGCGCTTCTTGGTGAAACCCTATCTGAACAACTAGCAAAGCATGATGACGCAGTCCATGCCTTTGCCGATGCTTTAGTCCTCGACCCTGATCGCAGCGACTACTATAACGGGATGGGACTAGCGCTCTACCGCAACAAGTCCTATAGCGATGCGCTGAAGGCCTTTGCCCTCGCCACCGAAGTCGATCCCAATGATGCGACCGCTCGCTACAACGAAGCCTGCGTCTTAGCCGTGGTTGGCCGCAACGAAGAAGCCCTAAGTCTCCTTACTGAGGCGATCAGCATCGACCCGCGGCTGATGGCAACAGCCAAAGCAGATAGCGACTTTGCAAGTCTAAAAGCGTCGGCGCGGTTCAACACCCTGGTACAGGGCGCAAGCACCGAGGCCGAAGACGCTAATTTCTTGGCACATTAGGCGCGCATGGTACGCGGGTAGAGTAAGAACGGCTTGACCCGATTGATATAATCCGAAATCCCAGCATGCCAAAACGGGTCTTTGGCCGAGAAGATGTCCGTGGAGAGGTGCTCCTCAACCTGGCGCGAGCCGACGATGAGTTTGATCGCCAACGTATCAAAGTCGTATTCATAGGGATTGCGTTGCCAATCAAAAGCGCCCTCGCCTAGGTCCATACACGCTTTGATCAGTGCCAGCGTCAGCTCATAGCTACGGACTTTGGTGCGGTCGAGGACGTGGATCTGCAAGCCACCGCACTCCTTTCCTTGCCACTTTTGCGCCGTCGGTTGAAACGACGCTTCGCGCAAATAGACGCCAGGAGTTTGGCCGAGCAAATCATGAATACGTTTGATCAAAGCCGCGCCGCTTTTAATATAAGGCGCGCCAGCATATTGGAATGGCAGCGAGGTGCCCCGGCCTTCGGAAATATTGGTCCCTTCGAGCATGACCATGCCAGGATACACATAGACAGAATCGGGAGTCGGTAGATTCGGTGAGGTCAGAACCCAAGACCGCCCAAGGTCGCACCAATAAGACCAAGGCTGCCATCCGCTCAAAGCGATCACTTCTAGGTCGGCACCAATGCTGGCGTTAAACAGGCGGGCGGCTTCCGCAGCGGTCAAACCGTGTCGCATCGGGATGGGAAACTGGCCGACGAAGGAGTGAGCATCGTCATCTAAGACGCGGCCCTCAAGAACTTCACCGCCGACGGGATTAGGCCGATCGAGGACGACGATCTTTTTTCCGTCGCGCTTTGCCGCGCGCAAACACCCGGCAATGGTCGATTTCCAGGTGTAGATCCGACAGCCGGTGATTTGCAGATCGATGATCAACGTATCTAGACCGGCCAACATGACTTGGGTCGGCTCGCGCGTTTCGGAGTACAGACTAAAGACTTCAAGACCCGTCGCAACATGGCGGGTGTGGCCGGTCTCGATCATATTGTCCTGAACCGTACCGGCAAAGCCGTGCTGCGGACCAAACAGCGCGACCAGGCGCGACCCAAGCAGCTGGCGCAGGACAGCCCAGGTCGGCACGAAGTCCTTGGTCACCGAGGCTTGGTTGCACAGTAGGCCGCAGCGGCCCCAGCCGCTTGCTTGCACGGGCGCTAAAACCAGGCGTTCGATACCCATCTGGAGGCTTGCGCTCATGCCAAAAGCTCCTTAGGGACCTAGGCTTTAATGTGCTTAATGAGCGCGTTTAAGCACTCTTCAACGCTCTTGCCGCTAACCGACGCGAGGACATGGCTCTTGTCGGTGGAATGCTCGCCGTGGCCGGTGAAGGTACCATCGACAAAGGCATCGACTTCGAGTTTGTAGGTGTTGCCTTTGTACATAAAAGCAAAATCATGGATTTGAAACAACTTCGCCCCGTCTGGCACCGTCACCTTGTTCCAATTCATCAGGCAGCGCTCCTCACTCGTGATTCATCAGGCCTGTTCCCAGTATGCCAGATTTCACGGCGGGCTGCAGCGCCACCGAACCCGTGGTGCATTCGGCCAACTCAATGGTTCACCCGCCGGCCTTTTTCCAGCCGCTCCAGCTCATCAAAAGCCCCCTCGCTCACCTCGCTGCTGCTGACCAGCATGTGATGTAGGCGGCGAATCTGCACATCCACCTCAGCACGAGTAGCCGCCCCAGTGGTCACCTTTGGCAGCTGCGGCGCGTCCCGCTTGGAGGGGCTGGCGGCTACGGCAAAGGCCTCGGAGGCACTGAGCAGTGAGAACAAAATCGTCGCGGCAAGCAGCATCGAGCGCATAGAGGGGCTCCTTGCTCGAACCCATGCCGCCATGATTGGCGGTCAAATGGCCCGAGTTCCTCTACGCACCTGCCCTAACGACCATGCTGGAGCTATCGGCTTGCCGGCGAAAACCTTGAGCGAGCTTTGGCGCATCACGCCACGTGCGAATGTTTATCCTGCCGTTCCTTTGCCTTACGGTCGATGTAGTCGAACAGGATGCGCTCGTTTTTACTGTCGATCTGGACGATGCGCACGGCGATTCCGGGCCCGGTCTCGGCCGCAGCGGCGTCGCCCGGGAACACCACCCGAGCCATTTTACCGTTAAAAAAGATGCTGGTGTGCTGATCCAGCTCGATCCAGATTTCCATGATGCTGGCAGCAGTAAAGGGAAAGCGGCCTGGCTTCTCAAAATCAAGAAAAAAGCCGGTATGGGAGATATTCCGCGTCGACATATCGTACTTAATATCAGCACCGATCGACCGCATCACCACTTTGAGCGGATGGTCGAAGATGATGCGCCCGTTCTTACGGCTCTCTTTTCTTGGACTCATGAAAAAACTCCGACCGATGACGATACCTCATAGAGGATCGGCTAGGCCGGAGCTAGAGTTAAGGGCTGACTATAAGGTCCCTATGAAATCAAGCGTTTAAGACTTCGATTTCTTCTTTTTGCCGGACAGCTCGTCGTCGATAACGCGCTTGAATTCTGAATATGGCATGGCCCCGGAGAGGCGACGACCATTAATAAAAAATGCTGGGGTCCCAGTCACCCCCAAAGCAACACCCGTCTGGAAGTTACGATCGATCTTGGCCTCGGCGCTCGCTGGGTTGGCTTGGCATTTTTCAAACTTGGCCTTATCAAGGCCGATCTTATCGCCGTAGGACTTCAGGTCGCCGTCGCTTAGGCTGCGCTGATTGTCGAACAGGGTGGCATACATGTTCCAGTACTTGCCTTGCTCAGCCGCACACTTTGCGGCGATGGCAGCTGGGCGGGCACGATCATGAAAGCTGAGCGGAAAATCGCGTACCGCCCAGCGAATCTTGCCCTTGAATTCGGCCAAAATGCGCTTGGCATCTGGTTGCACCCGGCTGCAGAAAGGGCACTGAAACTCCGAGTACTCAATGACCGTGATGGCGCAATCGTCGCCCTTACAGCCAATCGGCTTAGTATCGCTCAGCTCAGGACCATAACGCATGATGTCGTCTGGATTAGAAGGAACCTGGAAGATCGGCTCTTCTGGCTCAGCCACAGCGATCACCAGGTCGCCCTTTTTCAGACCGGCCTCAATGATGCCATCGAAGAGATCACGGCGACCGCGCTCTACTAGGTAATCACGGACCTGACGGTCCTGCTCCTTTTTGTCGAGCTTAGCGAGGGAAGGATGGTCCTTGAATTTCTCCAAGGTCTCCTTCACCTCCTTTTCGGATACTTTGATGTTTTTGTCTTCGTAGGCTTTGCGGGCGTCGGCGACGGATTTGCCGGCCTCTTTGGCCTTTTGCTGCCAGAAGTACTCAAGGTATTGCTCCTTGGCGACCTTCTCGACGATTTCGAAGCGCTTTTTATCAAGGTCATAGAAGGCTGCTTGGTCTTGCTTATAAACATCGTCAAGACTCGTCGCCTTTCCGGCGATCTTGAATGCGGGCTGACTCCGGTCCTCGGCTTTAGCGACGGACGCCGTGAATCCGGCGACGAGACAAAGTAGCGAGGCTGAGTGCCTTAGGATTCGGACGCGCAATGGTTTGTTCAAGCTAAACATCCAGCTGATGCTCCTAAGTTAAAAAAAAGGACAGCGTTCATACTACGCAAAGATCACAGGATAGGCCAGCCGTTATGAGAGGAGCCTGAGTCGCCGCACACGGGTCCCTTTGGCGGCAAAAGCAGCGGGAATGTGCGGCGTTTTTCGCTTTCATGAGTCTTGCCCAAAGCCTGGAGAGGCGCTCTCCACCGATCTCCAGCGTCGCTATCACCCTCAATGAATGGGGCCATCAAGCCGATGCCTAAGGCGGGTATGCAATATTTGCCTAGGAGAGTCTGATGTGGATCCTTACCCGATGTCTGGTGGCCTTGGTGTGTTATACTGGTTATGGTTATATAGCGATCGCCGCCCCCGCGTCGGGTTCGTGTGTTCATATCCCTGAGGTTCCGGACCCGTCTCCAGGCAAGGTCAGCGCCTGCGAAACCGCGACGACCTACACCTTCGATGTCGCTGGACAGCACTATGAATTTGCCAAGGACCTATTTCGCGACCAGCTGCGCACGGCCCTTAACAACTGGGCCCAGCAAAGTCAGATCGTCCTGCCACAAGACGCCTGGATCGATTACTGGCTAGCGGTTCCAGAAGGTAGCCCCCAAGGCACGATGGCGCGCGCCGTGGTCAGCTGGCAGACCGGGGCCTTGGTCGCCTACCTCGACTTAGCTCCGGAACGCTGGGACCTACGCAGCCACAACGTCGGCGTGTTGACCGCAGAGGGTGGCTACCCGTCAAGCTTCGGCCACCAAGCCGAGACGCTCTTAGTCAAACACGGCGATCAAGCCGACCTCGATGCTGTGCACCGCTTCATGCAAGGCTACGGCGCCACGGCGCCAAGTCCGCTCAACCGGGGGTGGGAGATTTACCACGTTGCCGCCATGGAAGAGGCGAGCACCGCTAAAGCGATCAAGTCAGCGCCTGATTTTAGCCGCAACGCCATGCAAGTCGAGCTCAATGCAATGGTGGAATGGATTGCGACCCGGCAAAGGGTGTTTGCATTTTCTTTGGCAAAACCCTAGTTTCAAGCACTCTCGGTGATTTAATGATGAGGTATGCGTGACGACAGCGAAGGTGGCAAAAACCCCTGGCCGACTGGTGTGGATGGACCTGGAAATGACCGGCCTCGATCCAGATAAAGACACCATCATCGAGATCGCAACTTTGATCACAGACGGCGAGTTAAATATCGTCGCCATGGGTCCTGAACTTGTCGTGAACCAAGACGCCAGCCGTTTTGAAACGATGGACGCATGGAATCGCGAGCACCATGTGAAATCCGGCCTGTGGCCGAAGGTACTGGCCTCGGAGATCTCTTTAATTGAGGCGGAACGCCAGACGCTTGATTTTATCAAAGAGCATTGCCAGCCTAAGGACAGCCCCCTGTGTGGCAATAGCATCTGGCAGGATCGTCGTTTCCTGGTGCGCTATATGCAAAACATCGATGCTTACCTGCACTACCGCATGATCGATGTCAGCACGATCAAGGAACTGGCCGGCCGCTGGTATCCAACACAGAAATTCAAAAAACCCAAAGGTTCGCACCGCGCCCTGGATGATATTCAAGAGAGCCTGGACGAGCTACGATTCTATCGCCAGACTTTTTTTAAAACTCCAACCGACGTCGCGGCCAAGTGAGTCAGATCAGTTGCGGCCCATGGCTGCTGCACTGGCTGACTCCAGAAATCCTGGTAAGCGACAGCGAGCTAGAGCAGGGCGTTCATCCTAGCGAGTGGGACGAAGCCCTGGATTGGAAGTCGCAGATCCGGCGCAGCGAGTACTTAAGGTCCAGGTGGCTTTTGCGTCAGCTGACGAAGTACCACGACAAACTCGGCAAAACTCCCGCCGGCGCACCGATCTGGCCGCCCGGCTTGGTCGGCTCGTTAACGCACAAGAGCGGCTTTATCGGCTTGGTGCTTGCACCAACTCACGAGTGGCTGAGTCTTGGCATTGATGCTGAGGATCCGGCGAAGATGCGCCTGGATTTCGTGCCACGTCTCTGCAACGAAGCCGAGGCAACCCTGCTACAGGGACTCGCCGGTGGCGACGACGAGCATCACAGGTTGCTCTTAACCGTGCTGTTTAGCTTTAAGGAATCGCTGTTTAAAGTCCTATTTCCGCTCGGCGAAACGATGTTTTATTTTCATGACGCGCAGGTCATCAACATCGATCAACAGACCGAACAGATCAGCATACGTCTTCTGCGCCAGGTGTCGCCGCTAACACCTGCTGGATTTGTCTTAACCGGATCTTATCGTTGTTTTGCCAGTGTCGGCCGCAGCTTCGTTCTTACCTGCGTCGGCATGGGACGCGCGACCTCCGGCGGTACCGGCAGCGACAGCTGCGGATAACGACCATAAACAAGCGATGCCGAATAGCGCCAAGGGGTGAATCTGCGGCAGGTCACGAAGGGCCAGGCCCGCGGACCCAGGAGCGCGATTTCCTGCCGACATGTGGTTTTCGCCGTTGGAAAACGCAGCAAACTGTAGGTGGCCAAGGTTGACTCCGAAGTGGGATGCGAACCTGTGGAACGAGCATGCTTGCATAAGCTGGTCTAGGTTGAAGCATAACGAACTTAGTCAGGTGCCGCAAGCGGGCAAAGACGCTCCGCCACGCGGCAAGTTTTGCTACACGAAAAAACTTGCATTCGCATTGCCGAAGTCTGCTACCATAAATGAATGGACCTGGCCGAAGCGCAGATCCAATAGGCTATATGCCTAGGAAAGGAGGTGATGCTGTTGGGTACGAATAGTCGTCATTGTCCCAGTAGCGCGGAGGTGGGTGTCAGTTAGTTCGACTAATTGACGATCTGCCTCCGAGCGGACCGGCACCTCCTTTCAACGACAAACTGTTGGTCTGGGTGCCGGTTTTCATTTTAGGGACCGTCCATCATTAAGAACGTGTCCGAAAAGTTGTGACGTTGGCCTGATTCTTCAACGGATCCGCCTTTGTCTAAACATTAGTCATAGAGTCAGGCGTCTAACAGCCAATCGCCTTGCATTGCCAACCGCATCAGTCAGTTAGCGCTGGATCAGCGCTTGCACAAGGATGCTAACGACCCGTACATGGACAGCATGGGCCGCATGATCCCTTTGTGCGGAGCTGCTCTTGATGTTGTTGAAGCTGTTTTCCCACTGTTTAACACTAAGTGTGTGGACCCTATGGTGCACCCAAACGGCGTTGGCACAAGCCGATACCGACCTAGGTAAAAGCTTTAGTCAAGCGACTTCGATCAGCCAACTCACCCACGACTCGACGCTGCGCAGCAGCCGCGGCCGTGAATTGCAGGTGATCGCCACAAGTCCAGCGCACGGTGACATAAACGCACGCTTCCTCGTCCAAGGTGGACTGCACGGCAACGAGGGCGGCGCCTCAGCCTTTGTCCTATGGCTTGCCAGCAGATACGTCAAAGGTGAAAGCCTGCTCAACCAACTTGGTCCAGCAGTCGCCATCGACTTTATGCCCTATGCCAATCCAGATGGCGAACTTGCTAGCACCAGATCGAACGAACGCGGCGTCAATCTCAATCGCAACTTTGACGTCCTCTGGGGAGTGTCACGAGAAAACCCAGGTAGCACTAGCTTCAGCGAGGTTGAAACCAAGGCCATCCGCAGCCTTTTTGCCGCGCGTCATTACACCGGCGCGGTCGATGTCCACGGCTATATCAATTGGATCGTCGCTCCATCAACTCCTGAAGCCATCACAGCTCTTGGCTTCAAGCCCGATGCCGAGCGCATCGCACAGTACCGGCGCTGGCGCCTGGCCTTTAAGCAGGAAATGTCCGTACTGCCTGGCTACCAATTAAAAACCGGGGCTGGCCTTGGCGACGGAGGCGCCTTTGAAGACTGGGCATTTTGGCGCCAAGGCGTCCTAGCTCATTGCTTAGAGATCGAAAGTGCCGAGCGCTTTGCTAGCTCTTACCGTCCCGACTTTAACCACTTTGCCAGCCTTGCCCTTCGCGCCCTAAGGGAATCAAAGGTCGATACCTTTAAACGCTACGAAGCCTTCGTCTATCGGATGTTTGTGCAGGCCATGAAGATCAAGCAGTTGCCGGCTGAGCCGGCGACGCTCGCCGGCAAATAAGCGGCCACAGCGGCGCTTTTACGCATCCGCTGTGGCCATAGGCCTACTCGTTGACGTCAAGCTTAGCGCGAAAGAACGGCGGGATGTCAAAGACCGATGCCACCATATTGACGCTTAAGTATTGCAGGCCCGAAGCAATGTCGTTAAACCGAGCCCGGTCGAAATCAGCCGGCGAAAAGGCGTCCTGACCCGCCATAGTCCAAGACCATAGGCCCCGTGGATAGGTCGGTATCGCCCCCATATACGAGCGCTTGTGTTTAAAACCAGCGCTGATATTGCGATGAATACGGCCGAGGATGTCATTGCTGTACCAGGGGCTCTCAGACTGCGCCACCATGAGCCCACCAGGCTTCAGCGCTTTTGCCACCGAGCGATAGAATTCCCCGGAGAATAAGCCTTCGCCCGGACCAATCGGATCAGTCGAGTCGATGATGGCAAGATCGATCTCCTGATTCAATTCCTTCATGTAGGCGATGCCATCACCGATCTTCACTTTGACGCGCTTGTCGTCTAAGCAACCGGCGACCTTCGGGAAGAACTTTTTGCAGGTATCGACGACCACCCCGTCGATCTCGCACAGGATGATCTCCTCGATCCCCTTGTGCTTGAGCAACTCGCGCACCGTACCGCCATCACCGCCGCCGATGACGACCACCCGTTTCGGGTTCTTGTGAATCAACGCTGGCACATGGGCGATCATTTCGTGATACACGAATTCATCGGCATCGGTAAGCATGACGCAGCCGTCGAGCACGAGCATCCTGCCGTAGGCCTTGGTTTGGATGACATCCACAGCCTGAAATTCAGATTGGCTGCGAAACAACACCTCTTCGGCTTTCCAACTGGTGCGGATCTGCTCTTGCTCTTGTTCGGTGAACCATAGTTCCATGGGGAGATTCCTCTTTTTACCTAAGCACGAACGGCTGTAAAGGCGATGATCGGGCGGCTTTATCGCCGCCGTTTTTCCTGACTACGGACATATTCGAGGAAGGCGGCCTTGTCTTCCATCCAAGCATTATTGGCAACCGGCGGGCGAGTTCCACCACTACGACCGCCTTGGTTGCGATTGCCGTTGACTCCGCCGCTGCCATTAGCGCCGCGGTTGTTACCGCCGCCACTCGGCCGCTGCTGGTTGTAGCTGTTGCCATTGAACGGCCGATTGCCACCAGCAGCTGGCTGATTCGGGGCTTGGGACTGCCCCCGCATCGCGCTCTTGCGTTCGATGATTTCCCAGGCCCGAAGGGTCACGCCTTCAGCGAGCAGTTCCTGCACCAAGCCATCGAGGTCGACGCCTTCGTCGCGCGCGGTGCGCAGCAGCTTGGTGTGAAGTTGATGCGATAGCTTGACGCTAAGTGGCACCGCCCTTGGGGCTTCCGGCTGGCGCAGCAGCATCGCGGCGGCTTCATCGGCGAGTTCGTCGGCCGCGGTAGCAGCATCGGGCGAACTGTTCACCAGCACACCAACATCGTCCTCACCGCGCAAGGCAGCATGGCTGTCCCGCGGCTTCTTGACTGGATCCATGAAAAGGTCTCACGTTGAAAGGGTGCTGGTCCGGAAGCCCGAGTCCGCGGCCTTCGACAAGGCAGATATGCGGTGGCCGCTGCTCGCTTGGTGCGAGCATGGGGATATAATTCCCACCAGACCATGGTCTGTGACTCAATCATCTGCCTCAGGTGTAAAGACTTAGTCAAGGCAAAAACCTGAATGGCAGCGAAGATCTCGGCCATCGGCTGCGACGACTCCAAGCAGCAGGTAGACTCCAGGCCGTCCATGGACTTCCCCCGAGCAGGCTGCTATCCTGAGCGAAATATCCTTTTCTTCGAGGTTTTCGCGTATGTTTCGTGCTCTGGCAGCGGCTGCCTGGGTCGCCACCGCAGGAATGCTGACGCCCCCAGCATCGCTTGCCGCACCGGGTGTGTTAACCCTGGCCTGGGAAGCAGAACCGCGCACCATCGACCCTCGCTATGCGGTCGACGCCAATAGCCAATACCTCGAAGATCTGCTGCACTGCGCCCTTCTCAGTCCAGATGCCGAAGGTCGGCTGCGGCCGTCGCTGGCACGCGGCTGGCAATGGACGACACCAACGACGCTAAAGATCGAGCTGCAACCAGACATCAAGTTTTCCAGCGGCGCCGTGGTGACAGCAAGCGACGTCGCTGCCACCTATCAATTCTTCAAGCTTGAAGCCACCGCCAAACCGTCGCCACGCCGGGGTGCTTTTGCCGGCCTCGTCAGCGCCACGGCAGTCGATGCTAAAACCGTCGTGTTTCAGCTGCAAGCTCCCGACGCCAGCTTCGTCGCCAACCTCGTCGTCGGCATCCTACCGGCACAGGCCGCAGCGGGCCCGCTGATTAGTCAACCAAGCCAAACCCAGGGCTGCGGTCCCTTTATCTTGCAGGCCCTTGCGCTATCCGAATACGACCTGGTGCCCAATCCACACTACAGCCTCGGTGCACCGCCAAAGTTGCAAAAAGTCGCGCTAAAGATCGTCAAAGACGAAAACACTCGCTACGCCAAGCTCATCGCCGGCGAACTAGATATGGTGCAAAACCTGCTCAGTCGCGACAAGCTCACCGTGATCGCGCGCTCTTATCCAAAGCTAAAACTCCAACACCGCAGTGGCCTTAACACCACCTATCTGGGCTTTAACATGCGCGACCCCCTGCTCAGCCAGGTCAAGGTCCGCCGCGCCATCGCGCTTGCCATCGACAAGGATAAAATCATCAAATATGTGCTAAACGGCATGGCAGTCCCGGCGGCGACGATGCTGCTCCAGTCTGATCCGTACTATGCGCAAAGCCTCAAGGCTCCCAGTTATGACCCGGCACGGGCCAAGGCTCTTCTCGACGAAGCCGGACTAAAAGCCGATGCCAGCGGCAAGCGTTTTAGCCTTTCCTTCAAGACCACCACCGACCAAACCCGAGTCGCTGTGGCCAAGGCGATTGGCGCCGAGCTGCGCCAGATCGGCGTCCATGTCACCGTTGAAACCCTAGAATGGGGCCGTTTTAAGGCCGACGTCGAGCATGGTCACGTGCAGATGTGGAGCCTAAGCTGGATTGGCTTTAAGGATCCCGACATCTACCGTTTCGCCTTTGCGACGGCGAGCATCCCTCCGGATGGCGGCAACCGCGGCTGGTACAGCAACCCCGCTTTGGACCGGCTGCTCACCGCAGGCAGGGCTGCGACAGATCCCAGCGCTCGCAAAGTCATCTACGCCGATGCGGAGCAGATCATCGCCAACGACGCGCCGTACACCTTTCTCTGGCACGAGGATGTTTTTGCCGTTCACAACCAGGATATCGAGGGGTTCGAAGTCTATGCCGATGGACGGCTTAGCGCCCTGAGTCGCACCAGAAAACCTTAAACCCATAGTCCCTTATCCCTGAGTCTCTACCGAGAGGATCCACGACCGTGCTGGTGTTCATCGCCCGACGCTTATTGTCCCTGATCCCAGTTGCCACCCTCGTGGTGGTGGTGGTGTCCCTGCTGATTCACATCGTGCCAGGCGATCCCGCCGACACCATTCTCGGACCCTACGCGACCCAGGCTGAAGCGGCGCAACTACGCCATGAGCTGGGGCTAGATCAACCCTTCGCGGCCCAGCTACTGCGCTACTTTTCCCGTCTAACACATGGCGACCTCGGTGACTCGCTGATCTACCATAAGCCCGTCAGCGCACTGATCGCCAGCCGGATGTTGCCAACGCTTCAGCTCGCCGCGACCGCCATGCTGGTGGCGATCTGCTGCAGTCTACCTCTTGGCATTATCAGCGCGCTACACGCAGGAAAGCCGCTGGATCTTCTGGCTATGAGCCTTGCCATGACGGGTATTGCGATCCCCAACTTCTGGCTCGGGCCGATGCTGGTTTTGCTCTTTTCCATTAAACTAGGTTGGCTACCGGTCTCGGAACAAGCTGGGTTCAGCTCCTACGTGCTCCCCGCAGTGACGCTAGGCATCGCTTTGGCGGCGATCCTTAGCCGCATGACTCGCAATTCCATGCTCGACCACCTGCACGAAGACTACGCCAGGACGGCCCGCGCCAAAGGCGTCAAGGAATCCGTGGTGATCCTGAAGCATGTTCTGCGCAACGCGGCGCTGCCGCTGATCACCGTGGTCGGCCTGCAATTTGGTGTGCTGTTGACCGGAGCCATCATCACCGAGCGCATCTTCGACTGGCCTGGGCTCGGTTCACTGATCCTCGACGGCATCAACAACCGTGATTATCCGCTGGTGCAAGGCTGCATGTTAATCTTCTCCTTTACCTATTTAATGGTCAATCTACTGACGGATCTTGCCTATGCTGTTGTCGATCCTCGCCTCAAAGGCAGCCGTTAACTGGCGCAGTCCCCGCTTGGTTTTCGGCCTGACGGTGCTCACCTTGTTCCTCTGCGCGGCAACTTTGGCGCCGTGGTTAGCGCCAACTTTGCCAAGCGATATGGATATCACCCTGCGCCTGACGCCACCTAACGCCCATGACTGGTTTGGCCGCGACATCAACGGTGCCAGCGTGCTCACCGCCATGCTCTATGGCAGCAGGACGTCGCTATACATCTCTGCCTTGACCGTGGCACTGTCCGTCGGCATCGGCACCTGGCTTGGGCTTTTGGCCGGCTTCAAGCGCGGCTGGGTCGATGGTCTCATCATGCGCACAGTGGACTTGTTGATGGCATTTCCTGGCATTCTTCTGGCCATGGCGCTGGCCGCGCTCATGGGACCAAGCCGCAACAATGTCGTCTTTGCCATCGCCGCCACCGGCTGGACCAGTACGGCGCGGTTGATTCGCGGCCAAACCCTGACCCTTAAAGAACGGGAGTTCGTCACGGCAAGTACCGCGCTTGGCGCCACCAACCAACGCCTGATCTGGCAGCACATCTTCCCGGGGACCTTAGCAACCCTGCTGGTACACGCAACGTTTTCGCTGGCCGGCGTGATCATCGTCGAAGCTAGCCTAAGTTTCCTTGGGCTAGGTGCCCAAGACGGCGCACCGACCTGGGGTGCCATTCTTGGACAGGGCCGCGGCGTCCTCGTCGAAGCACCCTATTTAAGCCTGATTCCCGGCCTTGCCATCGCCCTACTAGTCCTAGCGCTGAATTTTCTTGGCGACGCCTTGCGCGATCACCTGTCGCCACGCGGCTAATACCGCGCAAGGAACCCTAGCATTGAAGTCCGCGGGCATGAAAAAACCGGGCCCTAAGGCCCGGCCTATCCGCTTTCCCGCTCATGCAGGGCTGCGCGACTTGGTCTTAGACCATGTCTTTCAAAGCTTTGAGAGGACGGATTTTCACGACATTGCGCGCTGGCTTTGCCTTGAAGGTCGTCTCTTCACCCGTGAACGGGTTGATGCCTTTGCGGGCTTTGGTCGCAGGCTTATTGATGCGGCGGATTTTCAACAGTCCTGGGACCGTGAACAGACCGCAGCCTTTTTTGCCCACGTCTTTGCCGATGAGGTCGCTGAGCGAGCCAAACACCGAGCTGACGTCTTTTTTGCTGAGACCAGTGGTTTCAGCAAGAACGCCGAGGATTTCGCTCTTTGTGCGGGGCGTACCAGCGGGTTGCACCTTGCTCAGGGGCACGATGACTTTCGCTGGTTTGCTCGCTTTAGGAGCAGCGGCATGGGCAGTCGTCTTCTTCTTCGCGGTTGCCTTAACTGGCTTCTTGGTCTTTTTCGCCATGAAAGATGGCCCTCCGTAATGCAGGAAAAAATCACAACTCTATGCCTTCAAGATTAGGCGTCGACATATGAAAAATCAAGCGTCAAACGCATAAACTTTTTAGAGTTTAAACCCGAGCGGCTGAGGAAAACGTCACGGATTGTTGACTTTGCTCGCCTCGGCCGACCGCCAGGCACCGGGATGGTCGACCATGTAGCGCACCAACCGCGGCCTAAGTTGCTCCTCGAACATCGCTGGCTGGATGCGCTTTTGCACGTCTAAAAGCAGTCTGTGGCTAGGCTCATCAAGGGTTAGAAGGTAAGCGCGCTTGATCTCATCGTAGCGTACAAGGTCGCTAGCGCGCATCTTCGCCAGCTCGTCGGCGGCTGTTTTCAGCATGCGGGAGGCGAATACCGACGACTGCACTGGCGCACGTTTGGCAACGACCAGCTCTTCAGATGGTGTCTCCTGTGGCGCGATCAGACGTGGCCGAACGCTGTCAACCGGTGCTTCAGCAGCGTTCTGCCAGCTTCTTGGCAGCAACAACTCCTTCGCCTTCTGCACAAAATTCCGGTCCTGGCGCGTCTGAGCACTGGCTAGCGTCATAAATGGCAGCTCACTCAAAGCACTACTCAGCTCGGGATCGCCAGCCAACATCGCACGGAATTGGCCAAAACGCTGGGTCAACTCGCCGTCGGCCGGAGCCTTGGCAAGATCCGTCAACGGGTGCGAGCGGAGGCTATCAGGCAGCGGCCACGGCGTTCCACCCTGCGAACGCAGGGCGATTTCTAGAAACAAGGCCGGTGAGGTTAAGAGCTGCCCACGCCGCGAAGCGAAGGTTTCCGACCGGTCAAAGGACGGCGCGAGGAGCCTTTCCGCAAGCAGCGCACCTTTTTGCCGCATCTCGCCGCTAGCCTCCGCTGGCAGATAGAGCTGCAGCAGTGACGGCGTGATAGCAGCATGATGACGGCGCCTTAGAGCCGCTGCGGCAGCTTGTTCGTGGGCGGATTGACCCAGCATATCCAAGCGTTCCGCGGCGACTTGCCAGACTAAGGTCAAGCCCCCTACCGCATCCTCACCGATGGCGAGGTAATGATTCGCAACCGCGCCGTGCAAGGCACCGTGCGCCACTAGCTTGCGTCCGAGCCGCGCCAAACACTTGAGCTGTAGGGGCAGGTCACCGCCAACTAAATGTTTGCGCTGCTGGGCAGTGCCTTGAAACAGCGAGGCCAGGGGCAGGCCGAAGATCCCCTCAAGCTGCAGCCACCGTGATTCCCACTGCACCGCCCTCTCCAAGCGAAGGTGTAGCAACTGCTCTACGCCTTGGAGTTCGAGCCAAAGACTGCGGCTGATAGTCAGGGGCGACTGCCGACCTAGGACCTCGACCCCTTCGGGAGCACCCTGTAAAAAGCGCACCAAATCATGATGACTATCCGACCAACCAAGGATGAGCTCAGGGCCAAGCGGGGCAAGACTGAGGGCCACTGCGGTGCCATCGCCGTCACCAAGATGCCACTCATCACCGGTAAAAGGGCCATACGAAGACCACGAATCGACTTGCTCCGCCGCGCGCAAAATCCGCAGACCGGCCAGCATCTGGACCAAGCGTTCAAAGAGGAAACGACGACTGCGAGTCGCCGAGCTTAAGTGCTTCAAATGCTCTTGGATCCGCACTTTCAGCGGGCCTTCGCCGCCGTTTAGGAGCTGACTTTGCAGGCCGCTGAGAACCATGGCCAAAGCGTGCATCTCAAGCGGTGTGAGCGCTGGCATGAGTCCAGCCAGCCGTGCTTGTTGCATAGCTCCGCCGCCTTCCGCCTCGGCGAGGACGGCAGCATCAAAAGCCCGGACCCACCAGCCAGGTAGATGCAGATGGGTCGTCATAGATATATCGTCTCGGTTGCTCACCCCTACGGAATACACCAAGCCACTTGCCACGGTCGATTGGATTCGGCCCAGTTAAAACCGGCCAAACACCTACGGAGCACGGCGTTCAAGCTGGTTGGCCAAAGCCGCCCAGCGCTGCGTCTCAGGAGTCTTCGAGGTACCCAGGCGAATCGCCAAATCATGAAATAGAAACGGTAGTTTATCTTTTGGATAAGCAACCAGGATATAAACCGCGTAAAAATGCGCCATAAGATCCCCAGGGGGGGCATCGAGATTATTTAACGCTTCGTAGTAAAGGTCATTGATCTTTAGCTTGCTACCTGCTGCGCCGTCCATCAGCCCTAACAGCACCCTTTGCAGCTCCTGCTGCGCCCCTGGCGCGGCGGTCATACCTTGTGGCGCAAGGGCCTCAAGCTGCTGCTTGAGCCACCCTGCAAGCGCCGAGCGGGCTACGTCCATACCAACGAGCTCGGTTTGACGCAGTCCAAGCGGCAGATTAAGCAGCTTCGTCCGGGCTGTCATGATGCGAAGTTCACGGGGCGTGTCGATCACCTGGCCCTGGTGTAGGGTCACCCAGGCCGGCGGCTCAGCTTTGCTGCGCTCAACGACCACCAAGCTACCCTCGCTAAGCTCGCTTGCCGGCATGGATTGTGTCTGAACGCAGCTTATAAGCGCGGCCAAGACCGCGCCTCCAAGCCCCAATCGGCCTTTTTTATTCAGGCCTTCGCTTATCCAAGGCACTTCGCGTAGCCTCCCGATTGACGCTACGGCTTTTCGCCGAGCGCAGCTTGTCCATCACCAGTGTGCGCACCGTCGGCGTCGTCGACACGATCAGCCGAAGGATTTCCATCTCATCCTGCGTTCCCCGGTTGACCGGCGCTTTAACCCGTCCGATCTGACTTTCCAGTTCATCGCCTTTTTTTGCCATGCTGCGCCCTCCTGAGGATTCTCCAGCTTATCGGCATAAGACCTCAAGATCTTTAGCACGGCCATCCACTGGCTACAATAAATGGAAGACCAAAGCGAGGCCTAACCAGCGGTCCTCCTTGCGAAAGGTCGCATCAACGGGAAAGTCAGGATCGCCGCTTTGGCGCTTGGGCCGTAGGTAGTAAAGCTGACGCGCATGGGCTTCGAGTCGGATCGCCCAGTTCAACTCATAAAAAACATCGACGAAAAACCCAAGATCGTAGGCCTGCAGGGTGACCGAGATGGAGGTATCAGGCCTATTCGGCAGGTGCCGAACGATCCGATTATAACGCTCAAGATAGACATCAAGGGCAGCGGACAGGCGTAACACCGGGTTGATATTGAGGACAAACCCGGCCAGCACGCCGGGAAACTGGACCCCGGGCACCGGCCGCCAGGTCTGCTTCGCCGGGGGACGCTCATAGTGATACCCAGCCGAAGAGCCGAGCAGATAGCCAAAACCACGGTAAATTTGCATATGGTAGCTGTACTGAAACTTAGTCCAGGCTCCAGCGGAGCGAAAGCTTTGATCTTTGATTTGATCGTCTACTTCGTCCCCGAACCGCTGGACCTGCCACTGCCCTCGGCTTAAGCCGAGACTCAAGGCGAATTGATGTTCGCGACGAAACCCGCGCACAAAACGCTCCCAAGGATGGTCTGAAGGACGGGTGGGCGTAGCCTCTGGTGAGGCGGCGATGGTTTCCACCACCGTGTCGTCAGCCGGCTCCTCTTCGGCAAGGCCGGGCAAGGCCGTTAAACCCGCTAAAAAAGCGCTCAGAACCAGTGTTGGTGCCCGCTTCACCACACCTCCCCCACCACCCCTAACACGGTATCGATCAAGGCCGGCTCTTTTTGTCCGGGTGCTCGTTCGACGCCGGAACACAGATCGATCAATGCTGGACGCACCGGCGCTAAGGTTGCGGCCAAGGCGCTGAGGTTGCTTGCCTGTAGCCCACCAGCGACACCAAAGGGCAAAGCTGCGGGATAGGCCTTCAGGACAGACCAGTCAAACACCATACCGCTGCCTCCGGGAACAGCGGCGCCTTGCGGCACATGCTTACTGTCAAACAGGAGTAAATCGACGTCCGCAGCGAGGGCGGCTGCGGTAAAAACATCCTGGCGCGTCGTCACTGGCCATGCCAACCACAGCTGACGAGCCCCCATTGCCTGGCGCAGCTGGCGCAGGTAAGTCGAAGTGACAAGCTTCGGGCCATGGACTTGAAGGACACCAAGAGCGGGAAAATCTGCCAACAGCCGAGCCACCTCGGCGATCCTTGCGCCAACGATCACTCCTACCGGTATCGTCGCCAACGCCGCTGCAGGCTGCCCCACCAAAGCCGCAGCCCAGAGACTGGCCGCTGCAGAGGGTGCGACAAAACGCTTCGACCCAGAGTAAAAATTGAAGCCAACGTAGGCAAGACGACGCCGCATGCAGGCGTCCAAGTCGGCCGCCTGGGTAACGCCGCACACTTTCACAGCGACCGGAACGATTTTTTTTTGTACGTCCATGATAGACACTGTTTTACCGCAGTTTTGCGGCAACGCCAAATGGACAGCAACGAACGATCCTTTACGACATGGCAGGCTTATGGACCCCCAAAGTAAAACCGACCCCTTCGACCTTTTGATGAACGCCGGATCAAGCCCAGATATATGGCTGTTTGTCGGCGGCCCGATGGCGATCTTGCTAGTGATCGTCGCCATCTACATCGGTCTCATCATGCTGCGCCGCCGCCGCGACGGCGCCGCCATGGATGCCGCAATCGACGAGGCCAGCCGCGGGATCACCACAGGCCCATCTGACACCTTAGACGAGCTTGAAGCTGAAGATAGCGAAGAGGCTAAGTCAGGGCCAGCACAGTCCCCATCACCCAGCGCCCATGTCGAGCGCGCTGCTGCTCCCGCAGAGGTCGCCGAAGTACGCGGCACCGGCCACTTGGCCTGGCTCGCGCGCTTGAAAAACGGCCTTGCTAAGACACGGCAAGGGCTAGCACAAAATCTCGAAGAGTTGTTGCGTGGCAAAGCCAAACTCGATGACACCTTACTAGAGGAGCTGCACGCGGCCCTCTACCGCGCCGACGTTGGCGTCGCAGTGGCCGACCAACTAGTCGAATATGTGCGTAAAACCATCGGCAAAGATGCGGTCAGCGATGCCCCTGCGGTCAAGGCCGCGCTCAAACAGCGGGCCAGGGAGTTGCTTGAAAGCAGTGCCCAGACTCCGCTGCAGCGGCCCGACCAAGGGCCTTGGGTGATCTTGGTCGTCGGCGTCAACGGCGTCGGCAAGACGACGACGATCGGCAAACTCGGCGCCCATTTCCTCGCGGCGGATCAGTCGGTCATCTTTGCCGCCGCTGACACCTTTAGAGCTGCGGCCATCGAACAATTGAGTGTTTGGGGTGAACGGCTCGGCATCCATGTGGTCAAGCACAAGCAAGGCTCAGACCCTGCAGCGGTCGCCTACGACGGGGTCAAAGCCGCGATGTCACGCCACATCGATGTGCTGCTGATCGACACCGCCGGACGCCTGCACGCCAAACAGGAACTGATGGACGAATTAGGTAAGATCAACCGCATCACCTCTCGCGATCTGCCGGGCGCCCCCCACGAAACCTGGCTAGTGATCGATGCCACCACTGGGCAAAACGCCGTGGCGCAGGTCAAAGCATTCAGCCAAGTGGTCAAACTCACCGGCCTCGTCGTCACCAAGCTAGACGGCACCGCTAAAGGTGGGGTCTTGCTCAATATCGCCGAACAATTCAAGCTACCGGTACGCTACATCGGCGTCGGCGAGAAGGCTGCCGACCTACGCCAGTTCAACCCGGCCGACTACGCCGACTCGCTTTTTTAAAGGATCTCTATGCCTCTGCGCTACATTCTGCTCGACATCGAAGGCACCGTATCGCCGATTCCGTTCGTGCATAAAGTCCTGTTCCCTTACTCCAGACGACGCCTCAAGGATTTTGTCCAGAGCCATGCAGGTGACCCCACCGTCCAAAGCAGCCTTAGCGCAACCCAGGCCACCGCTTTGGCGGAAGACCAGCAGGTTCTGACTGCCGACGAAACCATCGACCGGCTCTTGCATTGGATCGATACCGACCGCAAGCATCCGGCGTTAAAGGCCTTACAAGGTCTGATCTGGCGCGAAGGCTATGAGAGCGGCGAGTTTACCTCGGACATCTATGCCGACGTCTACCCAGTCCTAGCCGCCTGGAAAGAGCGCGGCCTGCAGCTGGGGATTTATTCATCCGGATCGGTGCAAGCCCAACTCCTGCTGTTTAAGTACACCGACCGAGGTGATATGACGCCCTTGTTCAGCCACCACTTCGACACCGCGATGGGCGGCAAACGCGAAGCGGGGGCCTACAACCGAATACTCGCCCAGATCGGCCTTGCGGCGAGCGACGTCTTATTTCTCTCCGATATTGCCGCTGAGCTAGAAGCAGCAGCAGCCGTCGGTATCGAAACGATCCAATTGGTACGCCCGGGTACCAGTGCCGCACCGGGCCAGCGCACGGCAGCGGATCTCGACGCCGTCGATAAACTGATCCTCAGCCAGCCTTGTTGAGCAAGACGATATAGGCCTTGGACCACAACGAATAGGGAGTCCTGACGTGAGTAAGCAGACGGTGTTGGTAACGGGCGGTTGCGGCTATATTGGCAGCCACGTAGTACGCAAGCTTTCAGAAAACGGCGACCGCGTCATCGTTGTGGACAACCTTTCGACCGGCTTTGCCGACGCCTTGGTCCACGGTGAAACCTTGATCCAGGGTGATATCGGCAACGGTACGACGCTGGAGCGGATCTTTGCCGAGCACCAAATCGATGCCATCGTGCATTTCGCGGCAAAGATTCGCGTCGACGAATCGGTCAGCGAGCCGTACCTCTACTACAGCAACAATACCATCAATACCCTCGAACTGATCCAAACAGCCGTCCGCCATGGGGTGCCAAAGTTTATCTTTTCGTCGACTGCCGCCACCTACGGTCAGCCTGACCACGTTCCCGTCGACGAAAGCGCGCCGTTGCGTCCGGCCAGCCCATATGGCGCCTCCAAGATGATGAGCGAACGCATACTGCAGGACATTGCCGCAGCGCACCCCGCGCTGCGCTTCATCATCTTGCGCTATTTCAACGTCGCCGGCGCCGATCCGCAATTACGCATGGGCCAGCGCACGCCCGAGGCAACCCATTTGATCAAGGTGGCTTGTCAGGTCGCACTAGGCAGAAGGCCCGCACTCCAGCTCTACGGCACGGACTACGCCACAGTCGATGGTACTTGCGTACGCGATTACATCCACGTCGAAGACCTGGCCAGCGCACATTTAGCCGCGCTCGCTCATTTAAATCAAGGCAGCACCAGCAGCATCCTCAACTGCGGCTACGGCCACGGGTCCAGCGTCAAACAAGTCATCCAGGCGATCAAAGAGGTCTGCGGTGTTGATTTTAAGGTCGTCGAGGCTCCGCGCCGCGCTGGCGATGTCGCCGAGATCGTCGCCCGTGTCGACAAGATCCACCAACTGCTCAATTGGACGCCGCAATTTGACGACCTGAAGACGATCGTCAGCCATGCTTACGAGTGGGAGAAACAGTTGGCACCGCGCTGACACTTATGGACGGGCCCTTAGGGCAAGGCCATGCGCCAAATCCGTAGTGTCGTGGTGCCGTACTGCCGCTAAATGCTCGCGGAGTTGTAGACTAAACCATAAACTCACCGCGGAGCAGAGTCGCGGCGCCTAGCATCATCCTAGTTCACTTACCTGTGAGGCCGGAAACTTCGCTGCCTTGACTACGCTTGTCAGCAACTTTGCGATCATTGCGAAAGATGCTAAGGGTGGCAAAAATCGGCTCGTCGGTGACGGTAGTAAAACCCATCTCCTTGATCGCACCGGCAAACCTAGCCCGGTCCTGGTTCATGAAGTTGGTCATATCAGCCATGCTGATCCCATTGGTGCCTGCTGGATTCCTCGGGATGTTAATGCCGTCGCCATGACATGTCATACAAGATTCGCCATTGATCACATAACCACAGACCGCTTTGCCACCGACACATGGATGAAGTCCGTCTTGTGGCCGGCGGTAATCGGTCGCTACTGGCGGATCGATCGATCCGCCGCCAGGCGCCGGCACGTCGTAACGATGCTGATTGCCAAAACCGACTAAGTAATAAGCCTGCAGTCCATTGGGAAGGCTAAAGAAGAATTCGCCGGCCACCAAGTCTGGAATCGTCGCGGAGCGAAGAAAGCTTGGATCCTTAAAAGCCC
>CAIYRB010000150.1 GCA_903928445.1 uncultured Pseudomonadota bacterium
CCGAAAAAATCATCGACAGCCAAAATACAGAGTCTATAAAGTCTTTAGTCAAGTCCTCCTTTGCAATAATAGCTTGCGCTACGCCAAACTGACTTAAAACAATGAAAAGCGCAGCCGAGCTATTCACTAGAGCTGCAGCGCCAAACACCCCAGCGTCCAGGTAGCGAGCTGTCACCACCATACTGACCGCGAGCGAGATGTAGCGAAGCACCGTAGTGAGGACGCCCCAACGTGCCGACTCCAGCATTTCACGTCTGACCGAAAGTGCTGGGGCGCCGGCCGCGGTCTTTGCGGCCGCCCCGAGAGGATCGGTGCTCATCAACTCGCCACCTCGCCAAGGATTCCGGCTGCCAAGAGTGCCTCACGCCCGTATCACGTATGTCCGGCAGCGTTCACGTAACAGTGAACTGATGCGGCGTAAATCCGCTTGACCATTATCCTACAACGTATGACATAATGGCTAGATAAATGCAAAGCATTGCCGCAGCGCTCCAAGCCAAAGGACCATAGTGCAAGTGCGACGGGTCTTAATTTTTCTCCTAAAGCCGATCGTTTTGTTGATTTGTCTCCTGGAATCTGCGCTCTTCCTATTGCGCCAAAGAAAGGCGCTTAGCGAATACTCTCTGGTATACCCATTTTGGACGTGGAGTTTCGGTCATACGATCGTAGGAGTTGAGTTTGCGGCGCGTTTATATTACCCGCAGCGCGTCGCCCTTTTGTACGTGCCGCACTCGCGATCGAACACGTTATTTGCGCACTGCTTTCAGGATAACATGACGTGTTTCGTTTTTCGCTCTCGGCTGCCGCCGTTGCCGCATACCCTAGAGGCCCTAAAGTTCGCTGCGCTGCGCTTTTGGTTGCTGCTTTGGACGGCCGTGACGCAATCCTTTCATGTGCTCGACCAGGTGTTGGGTGTCTACCCGTGCGTCCCGCTCGCTTCAAATACTATGCTGCAGGGCAACAACGCTTTGGGAGCGCTCGATAAACATACGGATTGGACCGGCTTGATACGATTACAGCGTGACAAAATTGGCGTCCCGCCAAAGCTGCCGCCCGAAGCTATCGATAGATGTCGGCGCGCCTTCGAGGAAATCGATCCTGCGTTCTTTTCCAAACCATTTGTGACGGTGCTCCTCCGCTCAAAATCAAATGGGCAGTTTGACGATGAGTATCGCTCATCAGGTCCCCCGCAGAACTATCTGCCGGCTTTGGAGTTCCTTTCTCGAGAGGGCTTTAACATCGTCGCAACCGGCGAGACAGCTAAGGGCGCGTTCGGGCATCTGCCGGGTTTTGTCGATTCAAAGTCCCTGGCAGTGCCTTACGAGGAAATAAACCTGTTCGTGCTCATGCACTGTGCCCTCTTTATTGGCCAACAATCAGGCCCATTGCTGGTACCGAATGCGTGTGGCATTCCTTGCTTGATCTGCGATTCGGTCCCGTATCGTCTAGGTACGAACAACTCAGACGATTTGGTTTTATTTAAGCATATGAGTGATAAAACATCGGGCCGGCGCCTCTCCTACGTAGAGGTCTTTAGGGAACACCAGGACCTGGCATTCGGCTATAACTTCACCAAGAAAAACATCGTGGTCCAGCCAAACACCGCCGAGGAGATCCTGGCCGGGGCGCGGGAGACCGTAGCGCGGATGCGAGGTAACCTAAAGCTTACGACAGATGAGCTGAAGCTTGTCGAAGCGTTCCATCGATTGCCCCCTCGGGAGATGCCTGTCTATTATCACGGTAATCGTCCTCCCTTAGCGACCCTCCAGACACTACGTCAGGAACTTCTGAATTCGTGAAGGTCGTTCTTTGCCTTTATCGATAACATCAGTATGCGAGGTATCAGAGCGCGACTTGCCCTGTTGGTGTCACCTTTAAAGGTGTCGCCTACGGAGCGCATGGGCGATCCGCCCTAATGGGCCGCCAACCCCGCGGATTGATGCGACTTGATGAAAAACAAGAAAAGCATAGAATAGAAAGCTAACGGTAGCGGTAGCCAGATCACATTACCGGCGTTAAGGAAGCCGTTGTTGATCACGGCAACGCTTAAGCTTCCAAGCAAATTATATACATATAAATACGACACAAAGGGATCACCATCTCGGTAACAGCGTTGGGCAACCGCTAGGATGATGGCCGGAAAAATGCCGAAAAGCGGCAAAAAGGCGAACCCAAAGTTGTGAATCCATTCCGCTATCCCAGTAAAGTCGTAGGTGGCACCCCCTTCAAACACCTCTGGCAGAAGGCGCCGCGTCATTTCGGACGAAAAATAGTAGGGCTTATTTGGGTAAAAATCCCGCGGGACATATTGCTGCAAGGCATCGGGGAATGACGATAAAGGCTTGGTGTCGATTTGTCCAAGTTCGAGGGCACCTATATATACATCAAAATTGCCGAAGGCATCGGCTCGGTTGATAATCGCGTCGGCTAGCCGTTTGGTGATTTCGTCTGAGAGTTGGGCGGCGTCGACCACCCGTTCTAGTACGGAGCCCTGAGACGCGGCACTTGTATTTCGGTATTGCAAATACCCGACGAAGAGTACAACCATGGCAGCGCTTGCCATGAACAGCTGCCTTTTGGGCAGCCGCTTGTGAAAAATCTCGTGGATTGCCAGTCCCTGAAATAAAAAGGCGATCATAATTCCACGGCTGCCTAGACTCACTGCCAATACGGTGATGAAGATGGCGTAGAATTTCATCCAAAGCGTGAACGGTTTCAGGCCATTTCTATATCTATAGGCTATGTAGACGAAAAAAAGGTTGTAGATCAGCTGGTACTGTAATGAGTACAGCAGCATCTTCCAACCCTTGCCAATTTCTTCTCGATAGCGCAACGGATTGTCGAAGACTTGGGCAACTGTACCGCCGTAGACTAAATAAATTGAGCAAAGATAGACGAGGAAACCGGCCAGGAGGCCGCAGATCACCCGTTTTCGCACGGTGTCGTGCACAGGGTTGAGGTGTGAGGCGATGCGAAACGTCCACCTACTGCAAGTGTCGAAAACCTTCGAATGACGCAGTAGCACATAGAAGAGGTTAGTGAGACCAACCGCCACGAAGCTGCTCCAGAAAGTCGTCTCGTGGTAGCGTACTCCGTACCCTAGCATTTGGTACAACGGCGCAACCACGTAGTAGAGCATCATGTAAAAGTAGAACATCGAAAAGGGGGAGAAGAAGCCGTCATGACGTGAAAAAATAAAAGTGGCGGTCAAGAACACGCCCAGTACAACGGCGAGCGTGCAGGCTGTCATCATACCTGGCCCCTACAAGGAATCGTGGAGTCCGCGCCGCCAAAGTGAAACGCGGGAGATGTTTGATTTTAATCTTATAGCGCTAATAATATTGAAAAATCAACCCATGTGATGGCCCCTGCAGCCAGAGGCCCGGATTCTCTTGACTTTCCTAATCCATTGCGACTTCTTGGAAGCCAAGATATTCGAAAAATCAAAATCGCCAGACCTTTAAAGAAAGCCGGGTAGCTGAGGCTTAACAATTTAGAATAACTGTGCTTAGATACTCGGTATGAATGCCATAGTCTTTATCTTAAGGTGGGCCAAATGCGGAACAGTTTGCACCTTAGTGCCGATAGCAGAATTTTCGTTTCTGGCCACCGAGGACTTGTCGGTAGCTCTATTTTAGAAAATTTGCAAGCTAGGGGTTACAAGAACCTCATCACCCGCACCCATGCGGAACTCGAACTGCTGGATACCCACGCGGTGGATGCATTCTACGCGCAGGAGCGACCCGAAGTTGTATTTGTATCGGCTGCTAGAGTCGGAGGCATATATGCCAACAACACCTATCCAGCTGATTTCATATATGAAAATCTACAGATCCAAAACAATATCATCTGGGGTGCTCACAAGGCGGGCGTCAGGCGTTTGGTTTTTCTTGGCAGTAGCTGCATCTATCCGCGTCTGGCGCCCCAGCCCATGCCCGAGTCATGCTTGTTGTCTGGTGACCTAGAACCGACCAACCGCCCCTACGCATTGGCGAAGATCGCAGGCTTGGAATTGGTGAACGGACTGCGCCGTCAGTTTGGCCGCGATTATTTCTCTTGTATGCCGACCAATTTGTATGGCCCCCGCGACAACTTCCATCCTGAAAACTCTCATGTGCTTCCAGCACTGATCAGACGCTTTGTTGATGCGAAGGAACGCGGTGCGGCAAAGGTTGCGGTTTGGGGGACGGGCAATCCGCGCCGTGAGTTTCTGTATGCACCTGATTGTGCTGACGCCATCGTCCATTTAGCCGAGAGGATTCCCGAGGGCTATTTTGAATCGGCAGCATACCCCTTTGAAGGTTTGTCTCATGTGAACATAGGTTCTGGCGAAGATATTACGATTCGTGAAGTGGCGACCATCATCGCGGAAGTGCTTGGATACAAGGGCATAATTGAGTTTGACCCATCTCGCCCGGACGGTACGCCTCGCAAATTGCTCGATGTAACACTGCTAAACAAACTGGGGTGGAAGCAAAAGACCAGCATCTTTCATGGCATTCAGCATACGGTCCACTATTACTTAAAGCAGGAATGGCGCAAGCCGAAGGCCACGGTCAATGCCGCAGAAACTACCGTCTGAAAGCGGCTCGTGCGCTGTACATCAAGGGTTACCTTACCCCTCGTTTCAGATGTTCGAAGGCCGGGGGTCTTGAAAATAGATGCCCATGCATACCAATCCGGAGGTCGGATGCTAGACAGGAAGCCGGGAGCCAAGGTGTTAGATTTGGACCACGTCAAGCTCGGGGTCATCGGCCTCGGGTATGTCGGTCTGCCGCTAGCCATCGCATTTGCCAAAAAATTCGCTGTGGTCGGCTTTGATACCGACAAGAAGAAGATTGAGTCGTTGCGTCAAGGCATTGACCCAACCGGCGAGTTAATCGATGTTGCGGACCTGAAACTTGCAAGCTTTACCACTACCGCGGATCGCAGTGACCTGACCAAATGTCAGATTATTATCGTTGCTGTCCCGACACCGGTGGATCGCGGTAACAAGCCTGATTTGCGGCCCCTTCTTGGTGCCTGTGAAACCTTAGGCCATATCGTCAAAGCCGCTTCGGATCCGGTTTACATCTGCTTTGAGTCGACAGTTTACCCAGGCTGTACCGAAGAGGACTGCCTGCCGGTCATTGAACGCTTTTCCGGGAAAAAGCACGGTACCGATTTCTTCTTGGGCTATTCGCCCGAACGCATTAATCCGGGTGACCGCATTCATCGCTTTGAGTCGATTCTCAAGGTTGTTTCGGGGTGCTGTCCGGAGTCCAGCGCGGTATTCGAGGCGCTCTATGCGTCCGTGGTGACTGCCGGAGTCTATGTCGCCGCCACCATCAAGGTTGCCGAAGCGGCTAAGGTTATCGAAAACACCCAGCGCGATTTAAACATTGCGTTAGTGAATGAACTGGCGGTGATCTTCGCTCGCCTGGGCATCGATACGCGCTCAGTGTTGGAGGCCGCGGGCACCAAGTGGAACTTCCTAAAATTTCAGCCCGGTCTAGTGGGCGGCCATTGCATCGGAGTCGACCCGTTTTACCTAACTTATAAGGCCGAAACGGTCGGCTACCGACCGCGAGTGATTCTCGCGGGTCGAGCGGTCAATGACGAAATGGCCGTATTTGTTGCCCATGAGGGGATTAAGCGCGCCACGCGTTACCCGCCCCGCGATGGTATTGGCTACCGAAGTCTAGTGGTCGGCTTTACCTTCAAAGAGAATGTGCCGGATATCCGAAATACTAAGGTCATCGATTTGGTGAAGGCCTTGGAAGATTTTAATTTCAAGGTGGACGTCATCGACTCGGTCGGCTGTAAAATTGAGGCGCTGGAAGAGTACGGGCTACAGCTTCACAATGAACCCCCGCGGCCTATGATTGACTACGACCTGGTCATTTTGGCCGTGGCTCACGATCACTCGAAGGAGCTGGTCCTGACTAGGCTGGCGCATTGTGCAGCGCACGTCAAGTCACCGGTCTCGGTTATCGATGTGAAGGGTCTGCTGGCTGATGGGGAAATCAGGGATTTGGGCGAGTCTGTGAGCTACTGGCGTTTATAAAACAAAATGTTCCGAGTTCCAATTAAGTCAGGAGCGACCGTCAATGAGCAACCAATATAGCAAGAAAATAATTCCTTTCGAGAATCTAGCAGCCATCCGTGAAAAAGTGCCAGGTAAAGCGGTTGTTCATTGCCACGGGGTTTATGATTTACTTCATGTAGGACACCTTAAGCATCTGGCATCTGCCAAGAAGCTTGGCGACATACTCGTAGTGACGCTTACGGCTGATCAGTTCGTCAACAAGGGTCCAGGGCGGCCTCGTTTTGGCGAACTGCAGCGCGCTGAAATGCTGGCTGCGCTAGAGATAGTCGATTATGTAAGCATTAGCACGCAGCAGCGCGCGACTGCAGCGATTGCCTTGGTGAAGCCGGACTTTTACGTCAAGGGCCCCGACTATAAGGACAAGGGTGCGGACATTACCGGCGGTATTCTGGAAGAAGAAGCGGCGGTTCGGTCCGTCGGTGGACGGTTGATGTTTACTGAGGACGAGACCGAGAGCTCATCCGAACTCATCAACCAGTATTTTTGCAATTGGGACGAAGCGCAGCGAGCGGCCATCAGCGCCGTTAAAGAATGTATGGATACCGATGAAATAGTCGGTCTCATCGATTCGCTGAGCCGGCAAAAGGTCCTGGTGGTGGGTGAACCTATCATCGATTCCTACGTGTTCTGCGAAGTCGCTGGGATTTCGAGCAAGAGTCCGACGGTTTCAGCCCGTCGCAAGTACTGCGAAGACTATGCGGGTGGGTCGCTTGCAATTGCCAATCACCTGGCAGCTCTTGGTATGCAGGTGACGTTGTTGATAACGCATGGGGATGAGCCATTTTATCATGAACTTATGGCTAAATCTCTTAATCCTGCGGTCCGCTTGGTTGGACATGTGATGCAGGAGACCCCCACTCCCCGCAAGACGCGCTTTATCATTCCGTTCCAATCCCACCGAATGTTTGAGCTGATCGACGTCAAATCCGACCAATGGCTAAGCAACGATCCGGCGCCTTTTATCAGCGATTTGAAAGATCTGGCCGAGCAGCACGATCTCTTGATCGCTGCCGATTTTGGCCACGGCCTATTCGAATTCAATGTGCTCAAGGCGCTGGGGCAGGTGCCGCGTTTTATTGGCCTTAACGTCCAAACCAATTCCGATAACTTTGGCTTCAATCCCTTCACGAAGCACGAGCGTTACGATTACTTGAGTATCGATGAGCGTGAGTGCCGGGTTGCGACCCATGATCGCCTGACGCCCCGGCTTGAGCTGGCGGGAGCGACGATTCGCGAACGCATCCGCCGCTCCGCGTCGGTCACGTTAGGGACGGCTGGAAGCCTCTATTTCGACGATGAAGGACGCTCCTTCACCTGTCCGACCTTCTTCAGGGATGTCATCGATACGACTGGTGCAGGGGATGCTTACTTTGCCATCACTTCGGTTCTCAGTAAGTTGCGTGCCCCCGGACCAGTCGTTCCTTTTATTGGTAACTGTTATGCTGGTTTGAAGACACGGATTATCGGCAACAAGGCCGCAGTGACTAAGGTAGACTTGGTTCGAACCGTGCAGTCCCTCTTACGCTAAGTGTGCAACGATCATTGCGAGGAACTCTATGACTATTGCGTCGCTAGGGACCAAATCTTCAGCTTGGCTCTCCCAACTAAATGATGTGTTACTGAATGCCCATGCCAAGGTGGATGGGCGAAAGGCAGCGCTGTCGGATGCCTACGTACGCATCATGGAGCTGTTTCTGGAGGTTCGGAGCGAAAAGAGACGGGTCTGGTGGGTCGGCAACGGCGGCAGTGCTGCGCTTTGCGCTCATTTGTCACAAGACGCCTTCAATAAGCTTGGATTGAGATCGCAGGTGCTTGCCGATGCCCCGCTGCTAACTTGCATGGCAAATGATTTTGGCTATCCGCAGATCTACGCACGACCGCTGTCAGTGTTAGCCGACAGTGGGGATTTACTGATTGCGGTGTCAAGCTCGGGCCGCTCTGAAAACATTTTAAATTGCGTCAAACTGGCGCAAGGTGTTGGCATGCGCGTGGTCTCAGTTTCGGGCTTTTCGGCGGAAAACCCGCTTTGGCTTAGCCAAGCGGATGTAAGCCTATTTTTGGACTCAACTCTTTACGGATTGGTCGAAGTTGGTCATGAGGCCTTGTTACATGCGCCCATAGAGACGCTTTGGCTGCATGAGCAGAGTAAGAAATAGGCTTAGGGCAAGTGGCTGCTAGGTGCAGGCTGCTTGCTAAGGTAGCGAAACCAATCTTCGGTCTGGACGGCGATCGAAGCTGGATCCCAAACCGGGGCCGCGCGCCAGTATTCAATATCAGCCTTGACGGCTTGGACCCCAGCCTCAATCGAGATCTTCGGCTTCCAGCCAAGCTCTCGGCCAATCTTCTGGATGTCAGCATAGGTGCAATCAGGTTCGCCCGGTCTTTTGGGGATAAATGAAGTCTCGCCCTCTAGCAGCTGGACCAGCTTCAAGATCGAGACCGTTTCCCCACTCCCGACATTGTAGACCTTATTTGATTGCGATGACCCAAGAGCGGCCACTACGGCGTCAGCAACATCCGTGACGTAGGTAAAATCTCGGGTTTGCTCGCCATCGCCGACGACAGTAAACGGCTTTCCCGCGAGTTTTTGGGCCAAAAAAACGCCGAATACCGCGCCGTAGATCCCGGATGTTCTCGACCGAGTCCCGTAAACGTTGAAAAAGCGCAGGGAGATAGCGCCTAGGCTGTAGAGCTTAGCCCAGTGTAAAACCAACTCCTCACCCATGCGCTTTGTCAAAGCATAGGGATATTCAGGATCGATGGCTGCGGTTTCAGGGGTTGGATAGGTGGCCGGGATCCCATAACAGGAGGACGATGCGGCATACACAAAACGCTTGATCGACTTCGCCCTAGCAGCCTCGAGTACGTGGAAAGTGGCGTCTACGTTGGAGCGAAAGTAAGCTTCAGGTTGGCGGATCGACGGAACGATGTCTGCAAGTGCGGCTAAGTGCGCTACCCAATCGACCGCCTCAAATTCCTGTACCCACGGGCCGGGAGTCGCAAGATCGCAGGTGACAATTTTTAGCTTACCCGAGTCCAAGTATCGTTTTGCATGAGCCAGGTTTTCAGGACGGCCTGTGCTCATGTTGTCCAGCACCGTGACCTGATGGTCATCAGCGAGCAGCCGATCCACCACGTGGCTGCCAATGAATCCGCATCCGCCTGTTACAATAACCTTCATACCGCAGACTCCCCTATTTGACACAGAGTGCCATCAGATACCAAGCCATCTTCGAAAACGAGGTAGATACCACTTCGTCGGTCATCGAAAATAAGAAGACGTTCCTGAAGTGTTGACCCAGCAAGCTTTCGAATTCATTGGGTTCAAATTCGTGAATGTGAGTGGCTAGGCGGCGCGCCGATGCATAAGGTTGCGAGGCGATATTGGGCGTGCCAATAACCGCAAAGCCGCCAGGGGCTGTGAGCTGGGCGTAGTTTGCGGCGACGACTTCGGTCTGACTTTTAGTGAAGTGCTCGATGACGTCCATGGAGACAACTACGTCATAATTTTTTGCTGGGTCCGGCTTCTTGAGCAGGTCTAGTTGCTCGAAGGATAGGTTGGGGCGGCCGGCATGCTGCTGACGGTTACTGGTCACCAGACCTTCGTCGAAGTCCGCTCCGGTGACATGTTGACCAAAACGGCTGAGAAATACGCTGCCGTGACCGTGGCCACAGCCGATATCTAAAACGCGGTGGTTCTTTTTAATAAACCTTGCCGCAAATTTATAGCGAGCCAGTAGAATGAAAAAATCAAGAGGGCTCTCATTGAATGAGATGCCCTCTACTTCGTTTAACATCGGCTTGACGTTGCTGCCGCTAGCGTCCCTAAAGAGCCGAGGAGTCATTGAATTTTCCATGAGATTTATGCCTTTGAATCGTTTGTAATAAAAATTACACGGAGCCCAGTATTTTATCAACCTACAAGCTGCCCTCCCCACTTAAGCTAGGGCAAAGAGGCCTTTCTCTTTCTAAGAGTCGCGGTTGCGATGATGACTGGCACTGAGGCGATCAGCCCCAGTAAGCAACCCCCAAGGCTTCCCTGCCACATCCCGATCGGCCTGCTATCTAGCACTCCGTTCAGCCGGGGCGGAAAATAAACTGTCGATTCTTCGAGATACATGAGGGGGATGGAAAGCGCCTCTTTGTGGTCGCCGTCCTTTTCCGTTCCTTGCGAACCTAGTCTGCCCCGAGCAGCTTCTAGTTCATCCATGGCGGCGATGCTCTCGATGCGGACCCGACTTTTCGTGATCAGCAGCTCCTTCAACTCGTCAAGTAACTTGGTACCTTCCTCCAGGGTCACCGCGCGACGCTCTTGGAGAGCCGTGATACGCTTGATAGCCGAACGTATTTCGACCAGTTCGAACCTTTCGGAAAACGACGACACCGAGACCATTTCGTTGCCTTTTGGATTCGAAAAGATGTCGATGGCGTTGATGGCGGTGGCCTTTTCCGCATCCAAGCCGTTGGCCTTTTCAAATTGCTTGATGCGGTAGTCGAGTTGATAAAACGCTGAAGCCAATTTGAGGTTGCGCTGTTCCAGGCGGGCTTGATTCGCAATGAGACTATTTGATAGATTTTCAAATTTGATATTGACCCGTTCTCGAGTCTGTTGGGCTGCTTGATCTTGGAGATTTGCTTCGGCCTTATTGTACCGTTTGGCGACTTCATTGAAGCTAGCAACCGTCGCCACAATGATGGCCGGGGCCATCCCCTTTTGGCTGGCTCGAAAGGCGATGCGGTACGAGGTCAGGCCATTGCTTTCTAGTTGGTAGGAAAAGCCTTGAGACCCAATGGTCGTTTGCGTCTTCAATTGCTCGACCATGTTCTTGCGCATATAGAGTTCCAGCGCTTGGACCTCTGGTGTCTTGCTATGGCTTAGCCCGTAACCTCCAGCCAGCTCACGAAAGTAGGCCTTCGTTTGCGTGGCTGACGCCGCAAGCTCTGACCCATCTTTGGCAAGTCCGTCGATACTGGCAAAAAACGCTTCGCTGTAGGTCCGAACCATGCGGCTTTGGGAGAAGATGTTCATCAGCGCCAGGTTAATCGCTTTGGCCTCCTGCAACACAAGTAAGGAGTCTCGAGATGCTTCGACCGCAACATTGGTGGCGAAATGCGGGTAAAGAAAGGCATACATGCCGCCGACAGTCGTGCCAGACAGTGCGAATACGACGACCAGCGATCGCAGCATTTTAAGAGACAGCAAAAATTCGGAGATATCGACCAGCCCTGTCGGCACTGGCTGAGCTTGGACTGAGTGGCGTGCAGCTGATTGCTCGGCCAGATGAGACATTTCCATCGTAAACTTACCTCGTCAGATCAGCGGTTGCGGTCCACATAGGGGTCTTTCCGAAAAAAAGATGGAATTGCCTCCAAAGATAAGTCAATGGTGCGGCATTTGCAACGTCTTTACCGGGGCTTGCTAAGCTAGGTCGACAGCCAGATGTTCACCACCACTGGCGTCCAATTTTGGTCGATAGGGACATGCCGTTGGGAACGTTGCGGTAAATACTGAACCCTGAAGCAATGGTGACGTCGGAACCTATGGTGACCCCGAGGTTGACATTGCAACCTATTCCAATCAAGGCAAGTTCGCCGATGCTGACCGCTCCACCTAAGGTACAGCCAGGTGCTAGGTGCGCCCCCCGGCCTAAGTGTCCGTCGTGGTCGATGGAGGCTTTAGTATTAACAATGGCGTGATCCCCGATGCGTGATCTTGGGCCGATCATAGATTGAGCGAAGACAGCGAGGCCTGCGCCCATTTGGACGCCAACGGCTATCGAGGCTGTTCGGTGGATTGCATTGACGAATCCGAAGCCGAGGTCTGCATAGTGCTGCGCCACTTTTAGGCGCAAATGGTTGCTTCCGATAGCCACGAAGAGCGCCACTTGGGCTGGATTAAAGCGCTTCTCGAGGTCGTTGCCGCCGGCGACCGTCTTGTAACCGCCGACGACTTCCGTGCCGGTTGCGAGATCGTCTTTTTCGACAAAACCAAGAAGCTGGTAGCGATCATCTTGCAAGAGGATGTCGGCGACGACTGCGGCTTGACCACCCGCACCAATGATCAAAACAGGAACTCTCGGGCCGTTTAACGTCGGCGTCACCAGGCGGTGGTTGGTGAACAGAGTCCTGGGGACTGCCGGCTCCTCAAGCTTGAGGTAGGCTTCGACGTCGGCTCGTCGGATCAGGGGAAGGTGTGCCAGGTGAAGCAGATCGAATTGATGTTTTGCGGCGACCGCACGGGCTGGCTCAGTGGCCACAAGGACATCCGGTCTGGAGTCAACCGCGCTTGAGCTTACCGAAACAGTCTCTGAGGCGAGACGCGTTGCGCACACTTCTCCCACAGCCTGGCCAATAGCAACCTTGGTACCGACTGGCCAGAGGGCTTTGAAGAAGCCCCGGCCAGGCGAGTGAAGTTCGATTAATGACTTGGACGTTTCGATTTCAACCAAGGGCTGTTGGGGCAAGACTTGCGTGCCATCGGCCACCAAAAACCGAACGATTTTTACGTCGTTATCATTAACGATTTCATGCGGCACCAGAACAGATAGTGTCGGATTTAGGTTTTGCATTAAGTTGGCCCATTCATCCGCATGACGGTGCTTATAATATCAGCGGCTTGTGGGACTTGACTCATTTCCAGGTGGCGACTTGCTGCCAGCGGAACGTCAGCGCCAGCCAGCCTCTGGAAGGACACCCCAAGGTTGCCGAGGCGCTCAAATACAGCGCTCCCGATCAGGCTGCCAAAGCCCGCCACTGCCCCACCCTCTTCAATGGTCAACAAGCGGTGGGTCTGTTGTAACGACTCGACTATGGCCTCTATCGGTGGCTTGCTGAGATCGGTGACCACGCATACATCCGCTTGGATTTCGTACTTGAGCTGAAGGTCTGTCAAGGCCTCTTCCACTTCCCAGACCATCCCCCCATAGGTCACGATGGTCACAGTCGAGGCGCCGCAATTAGGACGCAGCCAAAGCGAGGCAAATTCGACGACCTCGGAGCCTTCGCTTAGCTCGTACCCCGGTGGCAGTGCTTTTCCTATGTCGCGACCGTAGTCAACTTTGGTCTCGATGAGCACCGTCGTGCGAAGTTGGTCAAAGAGTGCCCGGCGTATCAATTCTTCTGGGTTGTGGCGCAGGCTAAGCGCCAGAATGCTTAGACCAGGGATGCCAAGCAAAAGCTTTTCTAAAGACTGACTATGGGTAGGCCCATAGCCGCGCCGCCCCCCCATGGGCGTTCGCATAAGCAGCGGTGCGGCAACGTTGCCCGCAAACATGGCGGGAAATTTGCTCGCACCGTTGACGAGCTGGTCAAAACAAAGGGTGATAAAGTCACCGAACATGATCTCGACGATGGGGCGCCAGCCACGTATCGCCATACCAAGGCCGATACCGGTTAGTCCAGCTTCGGAAATGGGCGAGGAGTGGACACGGGTTGGGTAGTCCGTCGACAAGCCTTTGGTGACCTTAAAAGCCCCGCCGTAGGGATCAACTAGGTCTTCGCCGAGGATATGGACGCGCGTGTCTGCCGCCAAAGCGGACCGCAGAGCGCCGTTTAAAGCTTGGACCTGCCTCATCCCCTGGTGAGCGCTAGCGTACAAGAGGCTAGGTCGCTTGCCGATGGTTGTTGGGAAGGCCTCGTAATGACGGTAGACCTTGGGATCGAATGTTGCCGCGTCACGGTCTAAAACTTCCGCAATCGTAGCGTCCAGCTGATGAGAAAGCGTGCTTTCAATGTCTGCAGCATGGGTCTTACCAAGGCGGTCCTTTAAGAGTTCGTACGGATCTTCAAGACGCTTGCGCTCGATATCAGCCGGTGGTCGCTCGTCGTCGCCTTTGCTGTGGGCGCCTAGGCGAAAGGTGTCGAAAATCTGCAGAAAAGGGCGGCTTTCTGCGCGTACATAGGCCACAGCCTGACGTACTTGCGCGACACTCTCGGCGACATTACTAATCTTATGCGTAGCGCAAGCCATATGGAATGCAGCAGCGCGGGCCGCTATGTCGCCAGCGATGGTTTGCGCCGTTGGTGTCGACTGGGCCCAGTGATTCCACTCTAAAGCAAAGAATATGGGCAGTCCCCAAAGCGACGCCATATTAAAGGCTTCATAAAGGACGCCTTGGCCTAGGGTACCGTCGCCGATAAAGCAGCAAACGATGGCGCCCTCGCCCCTTAACTTTTCGGCCAAGGCCATACCGGTAGCGACTGGAACGATGCTGCCCTGGATACCGTTGCTATAGTAGTTGCGAAACTGGAGGTGCTGGCTGCCTCCGAGGCCACCGCAGATGCCGCCTTGACGGCCCATAATCTCCGCTAGTAGGGCGCTCTCCGACCCGCCGTAGCAAAGAAAGTGCCCGTGGCCGCGGTGGTGAGAAAATACGCAGTCTTTTTCGAGATCTAGGGCTTCCATCACGGTCAGCGCGACGGCTTCTTGCCCTAAACAAGTATGGGTGGTGCCGTTGACCTTGCCTGCCGCAAAGAGCGCGAGCAAGCGCTCTTCAAACAGGCGGACTCGAGCTAGGGTGTGAAAATGTTCTAAGGCGATTTGACTCGGTTGCACGTCAACTCCGCTGATCAGCGGTGGCTGGGAACGCGCCCTCAGCTAAACGAGGGGGAGGAGTCAAAGGCTGATCGTTCATCGAAGGCCGATTGGTCGCCTCAATCCTCAGCTTTTCCCAACTAAAGGATGAGCATAGGACATTAAATTTCCAGATCAGGTAAAGATCTAGGCCCAGCAAGAGGGCCGCCATGGCCATTTGGCCTTGGCTCAGACACCATGTGGCGATAGCTGCAGTAGCCAGGCATAAACCGTAGAATCGCCGCGCCGGCAAAAAGCCAAGTAAAGCATTCAGCGCAAGCTGAGCCAGTCTTTTGGGGCCGTACTTGCTTTGGCCGGTCTGTCGACTGGGGGCTTGAAAGGCGACCGTGCAATGGTTGGTGTTGGCAAATTGCTTAGCTGTGAGGCGCATAAAGTGCGTCCACCGGCGGTCTACTTTCAGACTGTCGCGAATGTCTGCTTTGATCATTCGGAAGTAGACGTTTTGGTTGGCCAGACTAGTGCCGGATACCAAGGAAAACACGGCACGAAATGCGGCGGCGGCGCATCTACGCAAGAAGGGACGCTGCCCTCCTACCTCATAGCGCCTACATTGAATGACGTCGTACCCTTCTTCGAAACGCTCGATTAGAATCGGGATCAGCGACGGCGGGTGCTCACCGTCGACGTCCATCATGATAACGGCGTCCCCTTTGGAATGATGCAGTCCAAAGGCTAAGGCTGCAGTCTGACCGTCACCTTCGGTCAAAAAATAATAGGTTAGATTGGGGTGAACCCTTGCGAGTGACATGAGCACTTCGCGGGTACGATCTGTACTGCCATCTTCGACAAAAATAAACTGTAGGCTTACCTGTTCAGGCAGATCCAGAGCGGCAACCTGCTGAACAAAGGTGGCGGTAGCCTGCTCTTCGTTGCAAACTGCGACGACGATATCGATCGACTTCCGGTCAGACATTTCTTTCCACGTGGCCACCATCGCGGAAATGAGCCTGGTAGGCCTGCTGCGCTTCGTTGTAATCCTCGATACGGCCGATATCCAGCCAGTATTCTCGCATCAGAAAGCGGCCGACCGGCAGCTTATTCTCGAGCATTTTATGGATGAGATGGTCGATGCCATAGTAAGTCTGATCGGGAACCAAGCGCAGCACGGACGGCTTCATAAAATAGATGCCCGCAACGATCTCAAGTTCCAAATCGGGCTTTTCAACGACGTTGGTCAAGAGGTCGCCGCGCACCTCGACACTACCGAAATTGAAGGGCGTGCGGATTTTTTTGGTGACGACGACAAACTCCGGCGACTTGGCCAGGGAGGTGTTGTAGAAATTGGCGAAATCGATCGTGCTAAGGATGTCGCCATTCATCACGATGAATGGCTCAGTCAGCTCGTTGCGCAGCAATGATAGCGGCCCGCATGTCCCCAGCGGAATGCTTTCTTGGCTGAAGATGACCGAAACGCCAAAGCGGTCACCGTTGCCGATGAATGATTTGACATATTCAGACATATAGTTGGTGGCGATGAATATCCTACCGAAACCAGCCTGACCAAGGCGTTCGATTTGGATCTGCAAGACCGACTTTTCACCGATCGGCAACAGCGGCTTGGGGATCACTTGCGTGAAAGGCTTTAACCGAGTCCCAAGGCCACCTGCAAGTATGACAGCAGTCTTCATAGTAAAGTCAAATCTTCGCGTATAAATTGCTTTTGGATCTCTTGAGTATGCGATTCTATAGAAATAATGGCTTGAAAGCAAGATAGGGAGGGCATATTCTCGTTATCGCATCAAATAGACGATTCACAATCGCCGACAGCTTTGCCCTTGTGCGGATTGGGCCTTGGCCCGGTTCAAAGTTTCGCTAAGCACGGGGACGTCTGTATGAGTGCAGCAAGATTCTTGGATGGGCGAATGACCAGCAAAAGCATAGTCTCCTCGGCTGCAGAGAGTGGAGTCGGTCCATCGCTTTCCATCGGGCGCGTGTGGTGGTTAGCCATCCTCGTGGGTGTTGGCGCTTTGCTTGGTCTTTTTTACTCCCTCATCAGCTTCAAAACCGGTGTCGGGCATGATGAGGCGGCCTACATTTTGTCAGGCATGCAACTCGGCGAACTCGATCTGACCCAACGGGCGGACCTGCTGCGCTTTGTGTGGCGTATCGCTTCGTTTAGTCACGGCGGGCTAAATCTTGCTTGGTGTTGGGCGTTCTATAGCGTGGAACGCCTGCTTCGTCTCCCGTTTAGTCTCGACGTTGCGTTGCTGCCGGCCAACGTCCTCATAGTCGGGGCTGCTGGACTCACCGGGAGATTTTGCCAGCGCGCGTCACGATGGCAGGGAGCTGGAGTCATGGCTGCCGTGCTGGTTCTTTTTACTCCAGGCATGATCGGTCACCTGCGCGCCTTTTCGGTGTATAGCGGGATGATCATGTTTTTGCGAGCACTGCTCATTTTAGCTCTGTTGGAGTGGGGGATCTCGCGTAAAGCTTGGGCCAAGCGCACGATTTTCGTGGCGCTTGGGGTCATCTGCTGGGCCGATAATTCCTTCCCGATTGCGATGGCTCAAGCGGCTTTAGCTTTGTTTCTACTCGGACTGGCTGCTGCGCCCAAAGGAGCCGCGCCTCTGGCCCGGATAGCGGCTGCCGTCGGTTATGCGCTCAAGTTTGCGGCGTCGCCTTGGCTGGTCGTGCCTTTGGCCGCTCTTGGCAGTCAGATAGCCATCTATCTGACGGGGCATGCCGGCATGCTGCGCTATAACATCCAGGGCAACGGAGCTCGCCCAGCTATTCCTTGGGCTCTGCCGCATGGGCTTGTGCACCAAATGGGGATAGGTCTGGTCCTCGCCCTGCTTTGGGCGGCATTTCGGCTGAAGGGTGTGTTGTCAGACCGTTCGTTGCGATCCGAGCATCGTTTGGGTTTGGCCCTGGCGGCGATGCTTTTCTCGACGCAACTGGGGCTCTTTTTTCTGCGTGATTGGGAAAGTTTGCAGGGCTATGTCCCGCATTTGGTGCCAAGCGCAGTTGCCTTGGTCATCCTCGAATTGGCGGCGTTTAATAAGGAGCGCTGGCCGGTCGGTTTTGCGCTGGTTGGCTTGACTGCAGTGGCTAGCGCCTGGCTTGTTTATGGACCGGTGCGCATCGTTCCCACGGTATTTGGCGAGCCCAGTGGCTACATCGGCAACAATAACATCAGAGCACTTGGCACCATCCTACGGGATCGGGGCATCAACCCTGATTATGAACGCACCGTTAACCCGAGCCAAAGGATCGTGTCTGTCGTCGATGGAGGGCCACCGCTTGATAAGCCGTTTTTTACCTATGTGTACTTTGTCGGCACTGCTCCACGCAACTCAGTGACGTCCTTCACCCGCTTTATTCTGGAAATTGACCGAACCTCGGCCACGGACGCCGAGCGTTCGGTGCTTGGTTTGCCGGAAAAGTATGCGAAGGAGGGCTTTTGCATCAGCGACGAAGTGATCGACCGCGGCGCTGCGGTCGCCTGGATTTATGAACGACCCTGCCCGTCCGTGGGCGGCAGTGCTGGACCAAGGCAATACGATAGGTCCAAATTGATCGCCGATTTCGATCGCAAGTATGCCAACTTCGCCTCCATTAAGACCGTTGACTGGACTCTGGATTGAACACTTATGTGATAAATGGCGCAAGCAATGAGCTCGACCAGTTAGTGACTGGCCGAGTCACCTCTTGCTTTGTCCACGACTTTGAGGTTCACCGCAGCGCTTTGAAAGATGCCTTAGGCGGAGCCTCGATTGCCATTATCGGTGCGGCCGGTTCTATTGGGGCAGCGGTGACTCAGGCCGTTCTGAGTTTCGTGCCAAAGCGCCTGGCTTTGCTCGATCTGAGCGAAAATGGCCTGGTTGACCTCATGCGTCAGATCCGCACGGAAGCCCTGGCGCCATCCAGTGTGGCGATCTCGGCCTTGCCGATCGGGCTGGGCTCTCGCGAGTTTTCCGACTTTATGGTGGCTAGTGCACCCTATGATTACATTCTCAACCTAGCTGCCTTAAAGCACGTCAGGTCCGAAAAGAGCATCTTCAGTCTCCGCCGGATGATCGATACAAACTTTCTTGATCTCCATGATTTTTTGGCGGCTTTAAGGCGCCCCCATCTTGTGAAACGCATGTTTAGCGTCTCGTCCGATAAAGCGGTGAACCCGGCAAGTTTCATGGGCGCGTCCAAGAACATCATGGAACAAGTCCTAGCCTTGCACGCAGAACGTCAGCCTTTTGCGACGGCTCGGTTTGCCAATGTGGCATTTTCAGCAGGAAGCCTTTTGGAAGGCTTTTTGCAGCGCATGGACCGTTTTCAGCCTCTCGCCGCGCCTAGCGATGTTCGTCGTTATTTTATCAGCCGTAACGAGGCTGCCGAGTTGTGTTTGCTGGCCTTAGTTCAAGCCCGACCGGGAGAGGCCTTGTTTCCTCATTTGGGTGAGCAGCTGCCGGCATTGACCTTTCCGGCTATCGCCGAGCGCCTCCTGCGGCGGCGCGGTTTTGAGCCGGTTTTATGTGAGTCTGAGCAGGAAGCCCGCCTGGGTTGTGCCGCATGGATCGCAGAAGGACGATGGCCATGCTTTTTCGCTCCCAGTAGCACGAGTGGCGAAAAGGAGCTGGAGGAATTCTTTAACCCCGCCTTAGAAACCGATGGCTACCAGCAGTTTAAGCATATCGGGGCTGTCAAGGTTAACAGTCAGGACGACAGCCGTGATCGTCTGGTAAAGTTTCTTGAGTTTTGTCAACATGCGCGGCAAACCGGTTGCGTCGGGATCGCCGACTACCAGAATGCCTTTGCGCAGGCAGTGCCTGGCTTTGCCCATGTCGCATCCGCGCAGTCCCTTGATGATAAAATGTAAGTGGGCGGGCAGACTGCCCGGACACTCCGGCTAGGACAGGATTTATGAGCGATTTCGCAAGCGTCGTCGAGTTTATCCGCAGTCAGTTCCCGCGTAGCGACACGGTGCCACTACATGCCCCAAGTTTTGGGCCCGAGGAACGTCATAACCTGCTTGAATGCCTCGATTCCACCATGGTGTCCACGATCGGGCCCTTTGTCGATCGGTTTGAATCCGAGGTCGCGCGTCTATCCGGTAGACGATACGGCATAGCGGTGATCAACGGCACCGTGGCTTTACAGATGGCTCTGCGTGCAGCTGGAGTGAAAGAAGGCGACGAAGTGCTCACGCAGCCCTTGACCTTCGTAGCTACAGCCAACGCGATTGTACATAGCGGCGCCCACCCTGTGTTTATCGATGTGGAAAGGGAATCCCTGGGACTTGACCCGGATAGTTTGCAACTTTACCTCGAGCGCAATTCGGAGGTGATTCAAGGACGACGCGTCAGCAAGCAAACTGGCCGCCGCATAGCTGCGTGTGTGCCGGTTCATGTCTTCGGGCATCCCTGTCGGATCGACCGCATCGCGGAAATTTGTTCGGCCTTTGCTATTCCCTTAGTGGAGGACGCGGCGGAAGCTCTCGGCAGCACCTATTTAGGCCGTCCTTGTGGGAGCTTTGGCTCGTTGGCAGCCTTCAGCTTCAATGGCAACAAAATCGTCACGGCCGGAGGCGGCGGGGTGGTGGTTACCGACGACGAAAGCTGCGCCAAATGGTTGAAGCACATCACGACGGTAGCCAAGATCCCCCATCCCTGGGAGTATGATCATGACGAGGTCGGCTTTAACTATCGTCTACCCAATATCAACGCCGCATTAGTCGTAGGGCAACTCAGTCGTTTTGCAGAGATCCTGGTAAAAAAGCGCCATTTGGCGCAAAATTACCTCGACTTCTTTACTGGGCTCGGTATGGCTGGGGTGCGCGAGCCGGATGGTGCGAGATCCAACTACTGGCTCAACAGCCTACTGACCAAGAACGTTGGTGAACGTGACCAGATGCTCAAGACGATGGTCGATCACGGCGTGATGGGCCGACCGGCTTGGCGCCTTATGCACAAGTTACCCATGTACGCATCGAGTCCCCGTTCTTCCCTAACCAACGCGGAGTGGCTAGAAGAACGTCTTGTAGCTTTGCCAAGCAGCACGCCCTTGTCCAATTAATCCCTAGCGGCTTTACGGAAGGTTGGTAAGGTGCATCATCCCCTGGTGACGATTGTCACAATCAATTTGAATAACGCAGCAGAGCTTGAGCAGACCCTTAAATCTGTTCTGGCGCAGGACTATGACCATCTTGAATTGATCGTCGTCGATGGCGCCTCCACCGATGGATCGGTTGATGTGATCCGTAAATACCAGCCACATATAGCGCGGTTTGTCTCCGAGCCGGATCGTGGGATCTACGATGCTATGGCCAAAGGCGTCGGTCTGGCCTCGGGGGAATACGTGTGTTTTGTCAATTCAGGCGACCAGCTGGCCCATAAAAGTGCGGTGTCGGACACCTTTGCAGCGGTATCTGGGGCTCGCGCGGACCTTATCTATGGTGGTCATGAAACGCGCTATGAGCGCGGCTTTTCGCGGATCAGCTGGCCAGACGAGCCGAAGCAACTGTGGAAGCGGATGATTTGCTCTCACCAAGCTTTATTCACCCGCCGTAGCTTGCTTCAGGACATGCCCTTCGATCAGCGGTTCAAATTGAACGCCGACTACGCGTTTATCTACCGTGCCTATCGCGGCGGTGCAACGCTGCAACGCGTTAATGTGATCGTTGCGAGCGTGTCAGCTGGTGGCAGTTCAGATGTTGACCGTCGCACCAGCATCGTGTCGCGCTGGCAGATCGTTCGGGGCAACCCTTATACCTTTAGAGCAGACGTTTACTACGCATGGCTACTGCTGGATTTCAAGCTAAGGGCGTTTGCTAAGCGATTTCTTTCGAAGAATCTTGTTTTGAAAATTGCCGCATCTAAAAAAAGTCGGCAGCTACCCGCCGCTTAGTCCCGGGGCGAAAAGCTGGAGGTAGTTATCACCGCTGGCAGTATTTAATTCATGCCACTGGGAGTAGCCCTTGGACCGCTGTTCTTGCCATGACTTCGCGGATTGCATCGTCGCTTCAAGCATGGGCTCAACGCCGGCGGGATCACCGCGCCACAAAATCACCGCATTCTCTAGCTGGCTGCCGGCTACGGCTTCGTGATTGGCAAAAATGGGCAAGCCCATTTGCAATGCTTCGATCAATTTGAGTTTGACTCCTGCTTGGTTTGTCGAAAAGCAGGCAAATATTTTGGACCTTCGGTAGAGCAGGGCTAAGTCCTGCGGTGTCACATTGAACTGTGCCTCGACCAAAGGATGCTGGCAAAGATCGGCGAGCAGACTGGGGTCATCGCATAGTCCGCAGATCATAAACTTCCAATGGTGCTGTTCAAGCATTGGTCTGAGCACTTGAAAAGCCATTCGCGCCGCCATTTCGTTGTCTTTTAGGCGCAGATTGCCGACGTAGAGGAAGAGGTTGTCGCGGCTGGCAAAATCATCGGCCAATGCTTTAGGTGCCACTTGGGCAAAAACCGGCGAAATCAGCAGCTGGCGTCGAACGCGCCGGAAGTTGCGGTGGCCTATTTCATCGCTGGAGATAAAAAGAATGGCGTCTACCACCTTGGCCCAGCGCCCGTAGCGTTCGAAAAACCAAAACTTTAGCGCGTCAAGATAGTAGACGATTTTATGCAGGATCTTTACCTCGGCGCGCGCGAGGTTGTACTGGTAAGCGCTTTCGCGGTTAAAGGCCCGAACGTAACTACGCTTGAACTGGATCACGCGACGAACCGATTGGAACGTGAGCAGCGCTTGAAGCCCTTCGATCTCAACGGCGTCGAATGCTATGCCGCCAAAGGCTTTTGCCACGACGGCGACCTGTGTAGGCTTCAGTTTTCGCGAAGCGACGCCAAATGGGTAGACACTGAGGACCGAGGCAAGGCCGCGTGTCGGCAGCACGAGCACCGAAGCAAACATCGCTTGGCCGCGTTCATGGTCGGCGAAGATCTGGTGCCTGCGTTCGTCCTTGCAGCAGGCAAGCAAATGCAGAGTGTGTCCAGCCCTTTTCAAGAGCAGCAAGCGTTGCCAGATATCCTTGGTGCCACCGTAATTATCCGGGTAAGGCGTGTCGAGCGAGATTATGAGGATGGTACTCATAGCTAGTCCAGGCGCTACGTTATCCGGAAACTCCAGGGTAAAGGGCCCAGCTTGGTTGTCAAGGCGGCTTTCACCCGAGAGAGTCGTTGACAAGGTAGAGAAAGGTGCGAGAACATCGCCACTTAGTTCCATTTACAGAGGTTGGCGCCAGGCCAGGCAGAGTCTTAAGGCTGAGACCATGAGTGTGTCCCGCTTTATCAATATAGCGACGGTGGTACGCCAGGTCACCTTGGGCATGCGGCCTCGGGTGGCTGCGGGTGTCAAGCGCTCGGCGCTGGCTCCTTTGGTCATGGGTGCGACGCTACTGCTGCGGCAACCTGGACAGTACTGGCGGTACCGGACTGATTTAGCCAACTGGCGGCGGCAAGCTCGTCAGGCCTTTGGCAGCGCCGCCTGCGTGGGCGATAGCTCCTTGGAGCATGTGCTGTTTGTCGAAACGATTGGCGATATTTATGAGGCGAAGCTCATAGCGATGCTTGCTGCGCCCTTGATCGCTCGTGGCTGGCAGGTTTCGGTTCTTTCCCGTCGGTTTCGGTTCTGGTCACGCCTGTACTTGCAAAGCGCTGGCATCACTAGAATGATATTTTGGGAAGATTTTCAGCTGGACCCGGCAGACCGCGAACAGGCGCAACGGGCCGGTGCGGCGCTAGAAATTCCGAGCCACTTCACTTTGGCTCGGCTGAAGCGGCTGTCCTACCAGGGCATTGCCGTCGGTAGTCAGCTCATCGGCATGGCCTCGAGGATCCTGCGGCAGGGCCGACTTGATTTGACCGACGCCCATACGCAGGCCACTATTCGCAGCTGTATGGACTTGGCCATCGAAAATGTGTTTTTGGCACGCCACGTGATGGCTAGTATTGCTCCTACAAAAATGGTCTTGATTGAGGCCAACTACAATTATGGGGCTGTGGTCGATACGGCCATCTCAAGCGGCGTCGACGTGATCCAATTTTGCCAACCCTCGCGCGACGATGCGCTTATCTTTAAGCGCCTGACGCAGATCACACGGCGACATCATCCTAACTCCCTGTCACCCGATTCCCTGGCTAAGCTCAGGTCTCAGCCCTGGCTCGACGAGATGGAAGCGCGCCTAGCGCAGGAATTTCGGGATCGCTATGGCGGCCGCTGGTTGTTGCAGGAGCGTAACCAGCAAGGAGTCCAGGAACAGTCCCTTGAGGAGCTGCGTGCGGAGCTCCGCCTGCAGACTGACAAGAAGGTCGCGGTTGTGTTTTCTCATGTCTTGTGGGACGCCAACCTATTTTATGGCGAGGATCTGTTCGAAGACTTTGGCGAATGGTTCATTGAAACCGTCAAAGCGGCTTGCCAAAATACCTCAATCGAGTGGCTGGTGAAGCTACACCCGGCCAACGTTTGGAAGGGCAAGCTAGAGAACATCACCAGCGAGCTCGCTGAGCTTAGAATGATCCGTGAGCAGATCGGCAACTTGCCGCCTCATGTGAGGCTGATTTTGCCGAGCTCCCGGCTTAGTACCTGGTCGCTATTCCAACTGGCTGACTTCGGTGTGACAGTGCGGGGTACCACAGGGATCGAGATGCCTTGCCTTGGTATTAGAACGCTTACAGCGGGAACTGGTCGGTATTCAGGTTTGGGCTTTACCGATGATTCGCCAGATCGTGACACGTATTTGCGCAAATTGACGCAGCTGCACACCCTACCCGGGATGACTGCAAATGAGATCCTAGCGGCAAAGCAGCATGCTTTTGGCATCTTTGCCCTTCGTCCGTGGCTCATGAAATCCTTTCGGCTAGAGCATGACAAGGCCATGACCAGTCGCGGAGCACTCAATTTAATCAACAACCTACATTTTGTTCGTCACGACACCGATCTGTCGGCTTGGGTTGCGTGGCTTTGCCAACAAGATCGCCTGGATTACCTAGACGAAGATGAGTTTGCGCGGGTACGCGAGCGTTTGATATGAAATCAAAGCCCAGCTTGGCATTCTTTAATGCCTGCAATCAGGGCAGCGGCGCCGAAAATTTGGTCTCAGCCACGGTTAGCGCCTTGGTAAAGCGCGGACACGAAGCCAGTCTGCATGTCCGCACGATTCGTCAAGTGGCAGCTAAGGATGCGCCGAGCTGGGTGACCCAGCTACCGTTCCCCGCGAGCGACCGTGTGGTCGAGCGCCTGCTTAGGCAAGCCACTGGTTATAATGACTATTTCTTTCGAACTGGGCGGCATTTTCTGAGCCAGGCAGCGACGCGCGGCGCGCAGATTTGGCACCTGCACAATCTTCACGGTCACTACCTTTCGATCCCGGCTTTAAGCCGCTTGTCCTTGGTGAAGCCTATTGTTCTTTCGCCTGTGGACGAGTTCCTGGCGACCGGCTATTGCACCTACCGTTTAGGCTGCGGGCGCTTGTCTCTAGGGTGTGGCGAATGCCCCCAAATCGACACCTCTTATCCAAAGATCAGTCGCGACGCCACAGCAGCACTTTTTAAGATCAAGCATAAAGCGGTGTTGAATTCTAAGTTCCATATATTGGTTCATACACGCTATCTTGAAAATTTTTATCGAGAAAATTTTGGAGATGGTGCCAGGATCAGTCGGCTTTATTACGGCGTTGACGTTGACATCTTTAAACCGGTCGACCGTGCCATTGCGGCCTCCCGTCTCGGGTTACAGCATTCGCGGCGCTTCGTGGTTGGCCTCATGCACAGCCAGATTATGGAGCCTCGCAAGGGCTTGGTCGGTTTGTTAGAAAGACTGCGCGCTGCAGCTGCTAGTGCACCCGGCGGGATCGAGCTGCTCGTCGTCGGTGGTGGCAGCGAGGCGGCCAAGGCGTTCGCGACAGAAGGCCTAACGGTCACAACGATTCCATATCTTGCAGGAGAGGCGCCGCTAGCCGACGCTTTTAACCTCTGTGACGTGCTTCTCTACCCAACTAAAGGTGATAATCTATCGCTGACCACCCTGTGCGCTCTCTCATGTGGTGTTCCGGTGATAAGCTCGGCCATTGGGGGGCAAGGCGAGGCGATATCTGACGGTGTCGAAGGCTTTCTGTGCACTACAGGGCACCTTGATGAGTTTATTGAGCGGCTGATGTTGCTCAAAGGCGACGATGAACTCTTAAAAACCATGAAGGCTGCGGCGCGAGCGCGTGCCCTAAAGCAGTTTGATTTTGCGAGCTACATCACGAACCTTCAGTTATTCTATGATAGAGTCCTAGCTGAAACGAATCATCATGAGTGACTCTATGACGGATCGACCCCGGGTGACGATCATGGGCGGAACTGGCTTCATTGGCCGGCCGTTGTGTCGTGCATTTTTAGATGCGGGGTTCTCGGTCAATTCGTTCGGCCGTACGCATAGAAAGGACCGACAGGGCGGCGATTTGATGACCTATTCGGCATGCCGCATTGAAGACACCGACGCGGTGATCGCGGCGATCGAGCACTCAGATCTGATCGTGCATCTGGTCAATACAACGGTGCCAGGTAGTTCGATGGCGGACGTTGGCTTCGATATCAGCTCCAACCTCTTGCCGAACGTGCAGTGGATGAATCGGCTGAACGAAACTGAGGTTAAAAGGGTCATTTTCGTCTCGTCTGGAGGCACTGTCTACGGCGTCACGGAACCCAGGGCGATTGACGAAAGCAGCCCAACTAATCCCATCACCGCATATGGCGTGACGAAGTTGGCGTTGGAAAAGTACCTGCGCATTTTGGCCGACCGCAACGGGGTTGAGCTGGTGATAGCCCGCCCTTCAAACATCTATGGCATCGGCCAGAATTTCAAGTCCGGCCAGGGCCTAGTGGGCGTCTTCATCGACCGCATTCTGCGAGGGGAAGCCATCAAGGTTTGGGGCGATGGTAGCACGGTTCGCGACTACTTAAGCCTGCAGGACTTTTGTGCAGCCATTCTGGGCCTAGCTAGTTATACTGGTGAACATGCTTTGTTCAACGTTTCAAGTGGCGTCGGCGTCTCAGTGCGCGACGTCCTGAGCTGCATCGAAGCGCATTTGGGCGAACTGCGCGGTATCGAGTATCTGCCTGCCCGTAACTTCGACGTTCCATATAACGTGTTGAGTAGCAAACGCCTCTTTGAGGCGACCGGATGGCAGCCCAAGATTGCATTCGAAGCCGGGGTGGCCGAGATGATCGATCAGATGAAACGAGACCTGTAGTGAACGAGCAAAAAACCGTCGACGACAAGGTCAGAGCAACGGTCGGCGTGGTCGTCTACAACACAGCGATGGAGACCCTCGAGGCGACCTTAGGCTGTCTGCTCAAATCCGAGCCAAAGGTTCGGGTGATCATTCTTTGTAACTCGCCGCTTGCCGAGTACCAGCGCGATATCGCCAATCTTGCGAAGCGGTTTGGGGTCGACCTGCTTGCCAATCGGCCTAATGATGGCTTTGGTGCCGGCCATAATACCATCGTTAAGGCAGTGACCTCGGAATGGTATGTTTGCTGCAACCCGGATGCCTTTGTGAATCCGGAAACGATCAACAAGCTGATCAGCTTTGGGTCGTCGGCCGCCGATTCGGTTTTGATCGGACCTAGGATCTACAACTTAGACGGGTCCATCCAATTGCTCGCTCGTAAGCACATCACCATAGCAAACTGGGTGCATCGTCAGCTGTGGCGGCATTTTCCCAAGGTTTTCAGTCCCGCGGAAATCCGCTTTGACTACGAAATGACCCAGCGTGCTGAGTTTGTCTCGGGCGCCTTTTTCGCAGTTCGGGTGGAACATTATCGGGCTTTGGGTGGCTTTAGCGAAGACTACTTCTTGTATTGCGAAGATGCCGATTTGGCGCGTCGGGCCTGTGACCTGGGATCAAACTACTATGTAGCCGATGCTTGGCTTACGCATGGATGGTCGCGGGCGTGGCAGCATTCGTGGCGGCACATCAGCCACGAACTCAGATCCTTATTGCGGTATTTTCGCAAATTTGGCTTTTATTGAAGGTGGGAGGTCTAGCGTGGCGGATAACCGCAAAGTATTGGTCACCGG
>CAIYRB010000151.1 GCA_903928445.1 uncultured Pseudomonadota bacterium
ATCTCGACAAAGTGGACAACCAGCTCGTCTTGCAGTTCGCGAAAAACTACTGGGCCGGCGTCGCGTTGGGCCATGCCAAAACATACATGAAACGCCTCGGGGCGTGTAGGAAATAGCTATGTCGAGGCTAGGTGCTGTCGGTGGCCTTATCAGGCTTGGGGATTGACGGTGGGATCCTTGTCAGCCATGTCTAGTTCGACCCAAAAGGGTCTAGCTTCGGGTCTGAGCGGCTGGAGCCACTTTTCCGTCAATTGATCGGCTGTTTCCTGCGGGTTCTGATTTCAAACGTCGGCGTAGCTAGAGTTGCGTCGCCGAATTTGAACTCGAACATGAGCTTGCACGGACCTGTAATTGCCAAAGGCGGCAACACCAGGGGCAAAGAGATATAAGGACTTGCTTCGTCAACCGGCGAACACTCCCCTTCAGCCTTCGCAAGCTCCTCGCTGACTTTGCCATCTTTGCGCACCGTGAGCGAAAATAGGTATTTGGCCCCCTTTTTCAGCACTTCATCCTGTTCCCGCAGCAAGCGGATATAGATGCCAAGTTTTACCCCAATCGGCCATTTGATCTTATCTAGATCTTCAGCCTCGACGTGCAGGGCTTCGTTGTAAACACCCATCAAAGACATTTTATTATACTGTTCGAAACGGATGTCATCACAGAGCATGAAATCAACCAGCCGCATAAATACCTCCAACAGGCATACTCATGACGCCCTCTTTAGCCTCTGGCAGCATCGTAAACTTGAGGCCACAAAACTCAGGCTGCGGCGAGAAAGAGATGGGTACGTTAAGCTGCGTCAAATTCACCCCATAAGTCGCGGATGAGCCGAGACTTCCTGCTGTATGAAAGACTAAAGTCGGGTCTGAATAGCGGGTCAGCAAAGCACCGGCTTGCATGACGACCGTTGCGTCCGCAAGGCGCCTATCAAAACCCCTCATGGCAACCTCTGCAATCCATGGGAAAGTCGCTACGATACGTAACAACGCAATGGCCGCGTCCGAATGCGTGCCGGACTTCCAACGGGCTACAGTCCTCGGAGGAAGACTCAACGCTCTTTCAAGATGGGCATTGGAGATGCCCGAACGGGAAAGACCGTCAAGTATTCTGTTGATGGAATCCGCTAAGGCGGCCTTCTTTGCGATATCAAACGCGACATCGTTTTCTTTGCCGAAATCACCCTCGGCGCCGCAACTCTTGCATAGGTGGTGGACCTCTTGAACCTTAAAGGCATCTGTATACGGCAAAGAATGCGCCTGCTCGCTGCGTGATGTCTCAACTTCGGTTGAGTCACAGACAGGGCACGTTACGCTCTGTTCCAGTTCCTTTGTCATTTGTTTTTGCCTCTCAGAGCCTTAGCGAAGGCCTCCCCCAGTTGATAACCAGAGGCAACCTCGGGTTCGTCCCCAGCCTGAAGCACGTCCGATGGCTTGAAGGACTTCAGTACCCATTTTCTACTGACGGCCATGAGGAAGGCTAGATACCACGTGTCCTGACCGCAGCCGAAATAGTAAGCGTCAACGGCTGCGCCTTTTGATTTGAACAAGTCGTTCTCAAGTAGCCGAGAGTCTTTGAACGTTAAGCGATCTGGCGGCTGCGCCACAAATTGTAAAATTTCCTTTTCAGAAAATAAATTCAACCGCTTAGCGTCCTTTTTTACCTCGGAAATCTTGAAAATGAAGACATCCCCCTGTTTGCAAGCCTCTCGGAACACCTCGAAGTCGTATCCAGCCCCGCCTCCTTTAGCCTTCCCATCACTCATCGGTCACATTGCTCTCAAACTTGAGTGTGAGTACCTGAAAAACTACAAGGCTAGCTAAAATATTATACGAAAAGGAACCTGTCAATTGGCGGATATTCGTCTTTGACAGGAAATTGCTCTACCGCGCCTGGTCTATCCGGCCGCGGTAGCAGTATGGCCCTAGATAGACAGGCACAGTTCATTCCTCGCTAAGGCCCGCACCTACCAGCCTAACTGCCAGACATGATAAATGTGCTAACAGGCAGGCGTCGGCAGGGAGGAATTGTCAGTCCTTTCAGGTGCTAGTGCGACACTTCTCAATTGACTTCACATTTGTGCCGACGTACTTCCTATGTGGCTTCACAGGTGTTTGGTCTGCTAGGAACGCCGACGGGAACAGCTGCTGTTCAGTCCGTCTCGCACGGCGGATCTGTACGTTCTTTCGATGGGCGATCACGGACGCATTTGTGGCCCGCTACCGAGGATAGTTTATGGTCGTTTACCAAAGCAGTGAGTTCCCCACCGCAACGGGATATACCCGCTCGGTTGATTCAACTCGTTCCCTTGGAGCGCTGCAGGTAGGTTATTTTGGACTCGGTCTCGGCACGGCCCTTGTTCTGACAACGTCATCGATGACGGTGCCAACGGCACAAAGCACAGCGCTGCTTGCTCGCCAGACAACTAACAGTGGTGGACTTTCTATAGACGTCGTGCAAGCACCCTACAAAGCCGTGATGGAGCTGCGGCGTCGCAGCGGGCTTACATGGGATCAGTTGGGGCAGATCTTTGG
>CAIYRB010000152.1 GCA_903928445.1 uncultured Pseudomonadota bacterium
GCCTCACTGCGCCGAGACCGCAAGCACCGCCTTCGGATTAGTGCGAGCTATTGCAAGCAGCGTACGCGCTGCACCGCTGGGCTGCTTTCGTCCTTGCTCCCACCCTTGGAGCGTGCGAACGGATACACCCAGCAAGTCGGCGCTGGCTCAAACGAGTTCTATTTGAACTTTCCTACCAACAAGTGCCGCAGCTCTTTGCAGAGTTGAAAGCATGACGTCACGAGTCGGGTCAAGCAGCCTGTCGACTTGCGATCTGCTGGTACCCAGCAGGACAGCAAGGCGAGCTTTGCTAAGCGACCTCTCATTCATGGCATCAGTAAGTTGCCACACGATGACCTCTTTGATCGCCAACGCTTGATCCTCGTCGTAAGTTCCTTCCTCCTTGAGGAAGTCATCAAGACTGCTACCGCGATTCTGCTTGCTCATGATTTCAGTTCCTTGAGCCGCTTCCGAGCGACTCCGAGTTCAGAAGGTGGAGTCTTCTGCGTCTTCTTGATGAAGGCGTGAAGAGCCACGAGTACGCCGTCATCAACGCCCAGAAGCACGCGGGCTATGCGGTTACTGGGTAAGTCGGTTCTGATCTCCCATAAACCGTCTCCCATAGGGCGGCAGAGTGGCATGCCTACCGGCCAGCGCCACTGAGCACGCATCAAGTCCTTTCCTACTTCTCGTCGATCTTCAGGGGGAAGATCTTTCAGCCACTCGCGCACTGGCTCTGCGCCGGCTGGGTTGCGAAAGAAGACCAACGTAGTCTTCTGCGGGAGCGCCCTAGCCATGAATCACCATGGCCACTTTGTACCACGGAAGGTGCATATGCGCAAGCTTCCGCGCTACTGGGATCCCGAGGCGTGTGCGGTCTGACGGTGATTGCGTTGTGCCGCCTAACGAATGAAAGGGACTTCCCCCGAGTTCGCCGCAGTGCGGAGGCCTGAACACAGTGCCAAGATGGGAAGTGCGAACCCTCATCACCACTCCAAAGGAGAAGTCCCATGACCATTATTGCCACTGGTATCGATCTGGCGAAGAATGTATTTGCGCCTTGTTGGTGCAATGGCGACGACGTAGATTTCACTCTCACTGTACAAATACACCAGCGAGAACTTAAACGTCCGGTCTACGAGTCGTCGAGTCTTGTGCTTGTACTTCGGCCAAATCTCTGGTGTAGCTGCCGCCTGCCGCTCGGCGGCGTGGACTGCCCTGTCGTACCGATCTGCCAGCCGAGCCGAGTGCCAATGGCGATGTAGTACTCGACTTGGTGCAGAAACTCGGCGCGAGCGTCCGGGTGATACCGGACTGCTCTCACCGTCGGATCAGACGGCGAGCTTCCGCATGGACGTCTTCGGCTGAGATAAGCTTCACTGTGCCTGCTTCGATTTCCGCCACCCGACGCTCAATCTCAAGGTCCCACGCGGTGTCGGCCTCAGCGTCAGAGTCACCTTGCAGCGAGTCCAACAGTTCCTCGGCGAGGCGCGCGCGATCGTGGCTTGGCAGGGTCTTTGCGCGGGCTGATAGCTCTTCGACAAGTGTGGGCATGGTGGACTCCGACTGCTGCGGCTGCACTTTACAGCTACGGCGCGCACGGGGTGTTTGTGTCACGCCTAACTATTGATATCTGGCGACTGTTTTGCCGTTTTTGTCTTCGACCAGTCTCCATAACTCCGCGGCAGCGGGCAGACCGCAAGGCCAGGAAGCCGCTGGCAATTGCCACTTCTCTGCCCCATCAAGGTGGGCTGGAAATGATTCATGTCCAAGGGACTGATTGCCGGTTTCAATGCGGCAGGAGCAGGTTGGCTCCAGGCACTGGCGTTCAATCGCATTGATCTGCTTGGAAATCCTCCAGCCATCCAGCCCACTTCATTGGCATTGGCTGTAAAGCGTCGGTTTGAGTCAAATAATGTTCAGCCTCACATCCAGTGGGCGGAACGCCTTACTTAGCCCTGAATATCATTGGCTCAACTTTGAGCCGATGATCGAAAAGATCACCGTCGGGAAGGGTGCAGCGCGTGAGACCCGTGTAATCCGGATGACCAAAGACGGATTTATGTACATGGTGTTGGGTTTGAAGGTCGCAAAAGCAGGCTACATCAAAGAGCGCTACATCACGGCCTTCAAGGCGATGGCCGACCAGTGAGCGGAATTGCTGCTTGAAGCGGACTCGATGTGGGCGGCTCCTAGGCTGTGGCGTAGCGAATTTCGGAATATTTTGGCGACATACCTTCGTTCGAATTTAATTCAATTGACGGATGCTGCAGCTCTTTTCCAGCGGGCTAGTGAC
>CAIYRB010000153.1 GCA_903928445.1 uncultured Pseudomonadota bacterium
ACTTGTTCGGGCTCGCGAAGTTGACGCTGTGGTGGTCGTAAAGCTTGATCGTCTTTTTAGATCTCTTAAGCACCTGGTTAGGGGTAGCGGCCCCATCCGAGAAAAAAACACACTTAGGAGCATTGTGTTAATCTGAAATCACAGGGAAATCTCGACTGGGGGTTGGTTAAAACGACACAAAGCAAAATGGTCCCTGCCAACTTCTACCCGTGCCCCCTAAAATGGTAGGTCCCGTTTGGAATTATCCGACGAAAAAGAATGGGCGAAATTCGCGCTAAATCCGCCGCCGTCAGCACCTCTTTTGCGTCGGGATGGGTCCGTATCACGCGGTCGATAGCATGGGTGTTGGCGACCAGGACCGCGTTTGAAAGAAGCGAAAGGCAGCTCGCCTTGTTCATCATCTCTTCGTAATCGCCGTCACGGAATTCGCCCTGATTGGCGAAGAACAGATGCTTTGCGAGCTGGTGGCGGGCCTCACCACGGTTGAGTTGTTGCTGGATTTTTCGGCGTAAGGGTTCATCGGCGAGGTATCGGAAAATGAAAATAGTTTTTACCGCGCGCCCAAGCTGTGTGATTGCTTCGGCTAATCGATCTCCTGCCGGAGCCTTAGCAAGTCGCCCTACGATTAGATGCGCTGGTGCCGTTTTATTTTTGAGTGAAGCGATGACACGAACGATTTGTTCCCACTGCTCTTCAATGAGCGCGCGGTTAATGCGGCCAGAAAACAGGGACTCAACATCCTTGCCGTAGTCGCGAGCAGGATCAAGTCGATAGAGCCGTTGATCCGGGAGGTCCTTAATCCGTGGCATGAAGGACAAGCCCAGCAAATGGCATAGGGCAAACAAATGTTCAGTGTACCCGTGGGTATCGGTAAAATGAGATGTCGGTCGAAGCAGAGTACTGTTTTCAAGAAGCCCATCGAGCACGTAGACTGCCTCGCGAGCGCCGCAAGAGATTACATCCGTATGAAACACGCTGTGCTGGTCAGAGGTGTGCGTATAAACCGTGACAGCCCTATCGTAGTGGCCAAAGTAGCGCGGGTAAAACGTCGCGAGCAGCGAGCTTTTCTGAACCCCAAAGCGTTGCCCATCGGAGGACGAAGCGGTGCCGTCGCCCCAGGATTTTGAGAGCCGCATCTGATGGTGATAATCTACGATGACGGCGTTGGCGGCCTTGATCGTGGATTCCCGAATATACCAGCGGCTCACGTGACTGAGTTCGTCCACCGTGATCCCCTTGGCCGAATTTCCCATGGCGGCGATTCCGAGGTTGGTGCCGTGGGCGATGAGCGCTGCAAGCAGTATTCGCTCATGCTGATCCGACGGCCGCGCCTGCAACCCCTCAAGCGGCGTAAACTGGTTAAGGAAACCGCATTTACGATGAACATCGAGCAATAGGTCTTCGATTCGGACCTTGGGAAGCACAGTTTCAAGAAAACCGCGCGCGGGCGTGTCTTGCTCGTTAACCGCCTCCATTCGGCCCAGCTTTAGCTCACCGTTCTCGATGGCCGCAAAGCGATTGCCTGGAAGCGTCGCTGTGAATTGAGTAAGGCCCGCGTGAAATTCAGCGTCAAGGGTCGCCCAAAGTTCACCGACGGCTTTGGGTAGATCCAGCTCGACAAAAAGACGATCCTTATCTTGCTTCCAGGCATTTGGATCATAGATCATGCTCCAAAAAGAGACATTTTTTCGACTCTCAGGCAGGTGAAGGCTTCCCGCGCGCAGGGCCTCTTTCATCGTGAGCGCGAAGATAATCTCAAAGAACGCGCGAGGCACCGTGCCGTCTTCATTCGCGAGCGTCTTGCGCTGAGCTTCGCTCAAAAATTGATTCGAGATCACCTCACCCAGTTCCGAAAGAGCGGGGTCGGCGTTCATTTTTCTCAGCATATGGACGCCGGCCAGAGTCGTCCCACCGCCAATTTCAGCTTTGAACGGGAGTTCGCAGAAGCGTGGGAAATAGCGCCGAAGCTGTGAGTACCGGGTCTTGAGATGGTCGTAGTACCCGCGCTCTTCGAGGCTTTTGATGTGCCTCAGAACGCCGACTGCATCGCAAAGCTGGCCTTTACGTTGACTCGCCAGCCACTCTCGAACCGTCATGCTGTCGCTCAGCCCGTCAGCCAGAAGCTGATCCATGGCATCGATGACTGTATCCAGACCCAGCTTTGCTTTCTTTCGATAGGCTTTATGTTCGTACTCAAATGAATGGCGCGCCCGCCGGCACATCGAGGTCAGATATTGGTCGTTCATCTCAACGATATAGTCGAGATTGATGCGCGCGGCCTCCGACAGAAAGCACGCCACCATGGAGTGACGCTTCTTTTCAGCAAAGCGCTTAAGCTTGTAGGCGTCATAGGTCGACACGAGCGCATGAAACTGGAAGATAATCTCGGGCTTAATTCCAGAGAGATCAAGGGCCGTTGCGCCCAAGGCTTTGAGTTCATCGTAGTTGTCGAGATACTCCAAAATATGGTCGGGCCGCGGTGCCCCTGGATATCGCCCATAGCGCACGAGCCGCGACGTCCCGCTTTCTGGGCTGGCCTCAAGCAAAGTGTCGATCTGAACTCGAAACTGGAGTGGCACCCGCTCATAGATCTCATCAAAGATCCCGCGTTCCGCGCGGCTATAGGCCGTGCCGATGATCTTGAGTAGTACCGTGGTCCCTGGAGGAGTGATCCGCTTGTCGAACAGATATGCGCCTGCTCGGGGTAGGAGTGATTCGCGATCAACACCCTCGTTGGAAAGCCCGATTAGAAAGTCCTCGAGCGCGCGGGCGGAGCTCGTCCCGAATAAATCGAAGCCGCAATATTGCCGGAGGCGCGCTTCATGTTCCAGACGGGTTTTTTCAATCAACTCTTCCTCGAGGACGATCAGAACAAGATTAAGGCCGAGCTGGAGATGAATGTGGTTAGCGATCTTGGTCGGCACCCGAAATGGGTTTAAGAAAATTCCATGCCGTCTCAACCAGCAGAGCTGTACAGCGAAATGCAGCTTTGGATACGGACTGCGGCACTTAGCAACTTCGGCCAGGTCCTCAACTGACAAGGACCAGTCCCGTGCGAGTTCTTCTTCGCCGGGGTCTTCTGGAATTTTTAATATTGAGTTTCCACTATCAGCCATGAAGCTGAGCATGACAAATAGAGTATCCATCGCGCCAGCCTTAATTTTTCCGGTAAAACGGCCTTGCAAGCTTTGTAAAAAACGTGACAATTTGCCTTTAGTCTATCTGTCAGTGAAAGGGTCCCATGTACGCCTGCTATTGCCGTGTTTCATCGTCTCATCAAAAAAACGCCAGCCAGAAAGCTGAAATTCAGCAATGGCTCCGCCGTCACAGCATTAAGCCATCGCAAGCCCAATGGTTCGAGGATAAGGAAACCGGAAAGACCCTGAAGCGTCCTGCGTTTGATTCTCTCCAAAAAGCCATTTTCGATGGCAAAGTGAAAACGGTGGTGGTGTGGAAGCTTGACCGGATCTCCCGTCGTCAGCACGACGGGATCAACTTACTCGCCGATTGGTGCGAGCGGGGTGTCCGCGTGGTCGTCGTGACCCAGCAGATTGATTTGAACGGCGCTGTCGGACGCATGATGGCCAGCGTTCTCTTTGGATTGGCCGAGATCGAACTCGAGTACCGTCGAGAGCGGCAAACCGCAGGAATCCGAGTTGCCAAAGCCAATGGCGTTTATCAAGGCCGCCAAAAAGGCACGACGAAGGCTCTACCTGTGCGTGCCATAGAACTTCGAAAGCAAGGACTTCAAATTCTCGAGATCTCTAACGCCCTAGGGGTCACGCCGAGAACTGTTTTTCGTTATCTGGGTCAAGAAATCGGCTCGCGTTGAGCACTGCGGTCAACTAAAAACGCCCAGCAACGCACAGCTCCTAAGTGTGTTTTTTTCTCCGATGGGGCCGCTACCCCGGGATAAGTGGCGCCGTCGCTGGTGAGCTGTTCAAGCAAGTGCATGGCCTTGGTCGCACCCAAGACCGTATTTGGCGCAATGGATGCTGAAATG
>CAIYRB010000154.1 GCA_903928445.1 uncultured Pseudomonadota bacterium
ATGATCTGTAGAATGGCGCCGGTCTCAGATGCCGACCGTAGCGCCATGCGGTAGAAGCATTGCCTTTTCGAGCGGTTTATATTCGCCGACGCCTTCAGCAATATTGAGTGAAATGCTGGATGCAGCTCGTTTCATTTGGTCAGCCAAATGGCGCTGTCCTCTTGGTACCGACTCAGCTACCTCGACGGACAAATCGAGAACCTCTAGGGAGAGTCGATATACCTCAATCTTCTCAAAATCGAACACCATGACTAACTCCCAGCGCTGTCGGGATCGGGATAGGGCATCGGGCGCAGGGTAGTCGGGCTATCGGGATTGAGGGAAGTGACATGAGTCGGGACGTGGAAAGTCGACAGGCCTAAGCATCCTAGGCGAAATCGACTTTCGGTACAGGTTGTTAAATTGGGCGAAGCATCCCGATTAATCGAAGGTTAGGTTGCAGCTCGCGCTGCCATCAGCGGGGACTGGTTGGCTACAGTTGACATCACGCGCGCGCGACAGTATCGAACCGTCGGTCTGCGGGCGCAATGCGTTGTGCGCCGTGAACAGCGCGTAGACCCCGGCTAGCTCCGAGGGTTTGAGAGGGAAATCTTTGCCGTCTTGCGAGGCGACACATAAAGCCGTGTCGGCGCTAGCTGCCGCCTTAACGTTGCAGCTTATACTACCGACGTTGGCTTCAATCTTGTGTGGCTTTGAGTTGTCTGTCGGGATGCCGCTGGCAATCAACGCGTTGATTAGCATCAAGGCCTCCTTTGCCTGAAGGAGTGTGGTGCCGCTGGGTGGCGCGAAGGTATCCACATCGTAAGTTGCACCATACGCTTGGAAGGACAACGCGGAAAACAGCAGGGCGCTAGCAATTTTCATGAGATTCCCCTTGTAGTGGCCAAGTGCTCGCTCCCCAAACCGTTTGGGGATATGCACATTCTGGTATACGAAACCGTATCCTCAGCGGCAGTTCATGCAAGAAATGCACCATTTTAAAATGCCAAATACTGTCTGAAAAATGCGTAAATCGGTCGCTGATTTTGTCGCCAAACTGCGACATAGCTGACTACTAGAACCTGCACCGCCGCTAAGTTCAATTAGGACCATAAGATTTTCCATTAATTCCCTGAGGCCATCGACTGCCAGCTACCCGTGACGCCCACCACCCCGCTTGTGCCGCCGTCACCGCCGGCGCATAAGCCCCCTCCCGGCGCCCCAACGGCTTACAGTCCGCTCGATCCGGCAAAAAAACTCTCACGCCTTGATCAGCCGTTTGCACCCGCAGCAAGCCGTGCTACCACTAGACCTATGACCGATCATCTAGCCCCGCACAGCATTCATGTCATTGGCCAGCCGCTCCTGGTACCTGTGACCAACATCTACTGCATCGGCCGAAACTACGCCGAGCACGCCCGCGAGCTAGGCAACGCGGTGCCGACCGAGCCGATCTTGTTTCTCAAATCGGTCAGCTCACTGCGAGCGCTAGGCGGTGGCGATCTCGCTTACGAGGACGAGACCTTTCATCATGAAGCCGAGCTGGTGCTTCTGGTTGGCCAAGTCGTGCCGCGCGGCAGCAGCGTCGGCTGGGAAGTGCTGCAGGCGGTCGGTTTGGGCATCGACCTCACCCGCCGTGAGGTCCAGACTCAGCTAAAAGCCCAGGGCTTACCGTGGACCGCGGCAAAAAGCTTCGCCGGTTCTAGCCTGCTCAGTGCGTTTATCGAACCGAGCGAGCTACCCGACTACAACTCGATCACGTTTACCTTTAGCGTCCATGGCCAGCTGCGCCAGCAGGGTGACACGGCCCTAATGCTCAACTCCGTGCCAGCCTTGTTGACGCACATCGCCAAGGCCCACGACCTGGTGCCCGGCGACCTGGTCTTTACCGGCACGCCCGCAGGGGTCGGACCGCTGCGGCGCGGCGATGCGTTCACCTTGGAGTTCACGCAGATCGCTAAGAGCTTTAGCGGGCGGCTCTAAGAGAGGCTGTCCGAAAATTCCGTGTCTCCCTACGTCCGCGCCTCCGTGGTCAAACCCAAACGCCCAATTTAACCACAGAGACGCGGAAGTAGGGAGACACGGAATTTTCGGACAGGTTGTAAGTCCACTAGACCGCCACCTAGCGTGCAAACAGCGCCGCCGTGCCAAACAGAGCCTTCAAATCGTCGTCGTTGAAGGCCAAACCACCACCAAAGAAGACGCCCTCGCGAAGGTTGCGCGCCTTGTTGGTATTTGGATTGGTGCGGCTCATGTCATCGAGGCCGATCATGGCGTAGATGTGGTTATAAAAGAGGACGCTACCGTAAGCCTTAAAGTGACCATTGCGACGGACGGCCTTATTGCGCGTATCGAAGTCGAAGGCCTCGGTCGTCAGCTTGAAGCGATCTCCCCAGAAATACATATCCCCAGCGATGCCGCCAGTGGTTTCAAACAAACCAGCACGAACCGCGAACCAGTACCAGCGTTTGGCCACTTGAGCATTGAAGCGCAGGGCCTTTTGCTTCTTCTCGCGGTAGACGGTGCGCGTGCTGTTTGGGGTATTCTTACTCGCATCCGTGGTGACGGTCTCTTCATCGGTATCGTAGGTGGTATCGGTCAAACCAAGCAGGTAGTAACGATCAGGCCGGGTTTTAAATAGCAGGTTGATGTAGTACTGCGACGAGCGGTCGCGGCGGTATTCGCCATGGACATCGACCGCAACCTCGAGCTTGGTGGCGGGAGCTAGCACCTTGCGGATGTCCTTGATCGCACCCTCGAGTTCGTTGATCGCGGTGTCGTCGTTGATTAGCTTGCCGACGGTCCCCTCACCCTTCTCGATTTTTTCGGAGATGAGATTGATGTTCTTGGTCAATCCGCGCACGTCGCCCATGGAGTTGTCGAACTGCGCCAGTATACGGTCGATCTTCTCTTTGTTTTCCTTACTTGCAACGTCCTTGATATTCGCTGCCGCCGTACGTAGGTCGCGGACGCCGTCACGAACATTGCTGACGACGTCGTTGAGGTCGCCACGGCGATCGCCGATGACACTGCGCAAGGTTGCCGAGGTCGCCTTGAGGTCAGAGGTTAACTCATGGATATTATTGATGATATCCCTCATACTGGCCTCGCCCTCGGAGGACCCAAGGACGCTGGACAGAGTCGTCGTGACTTTCTTGATGTCCTTGGCAATGCTGCCGACCATGCCGATGAGGCCCTCGAGGTCGGTGCCCTCCGTGGCTTGGGGGATTAAACCCTCCTGGGGAATTTCATCACCGTTGTCATGCGGGCGGACGATCTCCAAGTGTTTGTCGCCCAGGAGTCCGACACTGCGAATCTCGAGCTTTGAGCCAACCGGTATGGCGATCGACTGTTCAATGTTAAGACCGATCCGGGTGTGCCCATCATTCAGCGCGACCTCGGTGACCCTGCCGATGGTCACCCCGGAGGTCTTCACCTGGGTCTTGGTGACGATGCCCGCCGCATTCTCTAAGACCGTATAGTAGTGTTTGTATTTTTTGCGTTCGAAGGCTTCGGGACTCAAAACAAAAAACATATAGCCAAGCGCGACCACAGCGACGATGGCAAAAAGACCAACTTTAAACTCGGTCCCAAAGGACTTAAGCATGGTCAAACCCGCTTTCTACAGATAATAGCTTTCTAAGCAAGTTATCGGCAAGCGCGGCGATTAGTTGAGTGCGACTCATAAAAACTCCATCGGCCCTTCGACCTTGCCCGAGAAAAACTGCCGTACCACCGGGTCCTTGGCGGCACGAAAAGCCGCCGGCGTACCAGCCAGAGCGACCTTGCCCTGGTAGAGAAAAACGATATATTCCGCCGTCTGTAAGGCGGCTTTCAGATCATGCGAGATGACGATCGAGGTGAGGTCCTGCTCTTCCTTGCTCATCTGCACGATCAAGCCATCGATCATTTCCGATACCAGAGGATCCATCCCCGTGGTCGGCTCATCATACAGGATAATATGTGGCTTGGTGACCAAGGCGCGGGCGAGCCCGACGCGTTTTTTTTCGCCGGTCGACAGCTCGGTCGGATACTTGTGCTGGATGTTTGGCAGACCGACCTGGGCCAACACCTCCTCAACCCTAGTCAACATCGTCTGCATGCTGGTACGGTGGTGTTCAACAAGGGGAAACAGTACATTTTCGCCAACCGTCATACTGTCGAACAGTGCGGCGTGTTGAAACAGCATGCCGAATTTCTTGCGGTACTGGCGAAATTCCTCCTTGGTTTTACCGACGATATCCTCGCCATCGACGATGATCTGCCCGGCATCGGGCTTTAGCAGTCCCATGATGTGCTTGATCGTCACCGACTTACCCTCGCCGGACTTGCCGAGGATGAAGGTGATCTTTCCTTGCGGAATATGCAGATCCAGACCGTCGAGCACGCGGCGCTTACCGAAGCTTTTGCTGATGCCTTTAAATTCGACGGCGTCCATGTTCACCACATGATCTGAAAATAGGTCAGTACCACGTCCACCGCGAGCATCGCCAAAAGCGTCACTACCACTGCATTGGTGGTGGCGATGCCGACCCCTTTCGCCCCGCCGGAAGCGCGCAGACCATAGCGACAGCAGATGACTGCCATGATTGCGGCAAAGACAAAAGCCTTGCTAAGACCACGCCAGATATCCTTGCTCGTGACCAAGGTCGTGATCTTTTGCACGAACAAGCCTTCATCCACATGAAATAGGAGCGTACCAGCAAGAAAGGAGCCGAGCACGCCGGTAAAGATAAAGACTGAACAAAGAAGTGGCATGATCAACATCGATGCCAGCACCCGTGGCACGACGAGGTAGCTGATCGGGTCGGTTGCCATGGCCTCCATCGCGTCCACTTGTTCATTGACCTTCATCGTGGCGATTTCGGCCGTCATCGCCGCCCCGGCGCGACCAGTGATCAAAATCGCCGTGATCAACGGCGCTAACTCCTGACACAGGGCTTTGCCGGTGGCGGCACCCATCATGCTTTCGGCGCGAAAGACGACAAAGATCGCACCGATCTGCAGGCCAAACACCGCGCCGACGGCGATGCCGGCGCCGATGACGATATTGAGGGATTGATTGCCGATAAATTCCATATGTGTAAACAACAATCCGACACGGTGCGGCCGACGCACCGTCCACACCCCGACCTGGCGCACGAACCTGACAAAATACAGCCATTCGGCATACATGCCGATGATGCCGCGACCCAGCCATTCGACGGCTGAGACGGCTGCAGGCAGCTTTTTTGCCGACACCGCTTCGCTCATAAAAATTTGGCCTCAGGACTCTGATGCTTCGGATCATCGGGGGGAGGGGCAAACACGGATATTGCAGCGAATGGCAGGAACACCTCTCCATAGTTTAGCCTGCTTCGCCGGTGTTGTCAGGTTATGCCAAATTCCGCTGGCTGACCACGACTACTGCACGGCGATTTTATCGACTAATATCTGCAGGGCTGCAAGACTACCAATCTCCTGTTCCTCATCGGCTAAGCGCAGCAGGTGCGGGGTCATCGGTCCGCCGGTCGCCGCCGCCGTCAGCTTGGCGATCAAGCGGACCTCGCCCGCGGCGCGTCGCCGCAGCCGCGCAAGCTCTGGGCTCGCCCCCTCGTCGGATGCCTCCAGCTCCCCGGCAACGTCGACCGGGAGGCATTTATTGAACAGCAGCAATTCGGCCCCATAGCCAAGGGCCTCAAGTTGCGTCAGCAGGCTCATGGCAGAGCGTACAGCCGCACCATTCGGCACCGTGACAAGCATAAAGCGGGTGTCTTTCTGATGCAGCATGGAGACAATCCGCTCGCCGGCGATATTGAGGCCAGCGATGACCTCCTGCATCAGCACCAAAAACTCGCCAAACGATTGCAAGGCATGCACGCCAGTCACCTTGGCGATGCCGCCCATCAACTTTTCGCTAGCGGAGAACAGCTTACCCAGACCAAAACGACTGGCCAAGATAAATGGCTTCAACAGCCAGGTCATCACCATATTATCGGTAAACCCCGCCAGCATATTCGGCCGCGCGAGAAAATCCAAGGCCTGCGTATCTGGCGGCGTATCGAGGACGATCATATCGTAGCGATGATCATCGACCAGCTCCTGTAGCTTGGCCAACGCCATATACTCAAGGGGACCGCTTAGATTACTCGACACCGCTTGATAGACTTGATGCGCCAGGATCTTCGCCGCCACGGCCTCAGACGGTGCATGGCGCTGGACCATGGAATCAAACACCGCCTTTTGATCGAGCATAGCCGCATCGACACTGCCACCCGCCGCCCCGCCCCATTGTGCAGGCAACTCAATCCGCCGCAGCTGATTGCCCAAGGGAATGCCTAGGGCAGCCGCCAGGCGTTTAGCTGGGTCGATGCTCAATAACGCCACCTTGCGCCCCATGCGCGCACCGAGCAGCGCCATGACGATGGATGAAGTGGTCTTGCCGACGCCGCCCGCACCGAGCAGCACGACGACTCGACTGGACTTGACTATGGTCGCTAGCGACCGCGGAGCATCCATCATCGCATCCTCAAAGGGCAAAGAAAGCCGTGGCAAAGTCCGGTGCAAGCGGCTCGTCGATAAAGCCTAGGTCGGGCAACGCGGCGTAGGTCAGCCCGAGCTCCACTAGTCCAGCCGACAGTGTCTTTTCGGCCTCGGTCGCCGCGATGAAGCGGCGCTGCAGATAAGCCCCGGAAGAGGTGTTGATCAAGTCAAGATGCGGCTGCCCTGGCATGCGGTTAAGCACCACCTGGGCAACCTTGGCCGGCGACTTGGCCTGCAGCTGCGGCAAGACATCGAGGGTTTCGCTGACCACCAAGGCGGCTGGAGTCGCAACATAAACAATGCCGGTTTTGCTTTGATCCGCCAAAAAGTCGCGCACCCGCGTCGTCTCCGAGGCCAAAGGGCCACCGAATCCGGCGTTGATCGCCGCCTGCGGGGTCGTCATCAAGCTCAAAAAGTGTCCCGAAGCAAAGGCGTCAAAGACGACTAGATCGTAGACACCGGCCTTGTCCAATTCGGCATGGTAAAACAAGCGTCCAAGCAGCATGACTTCAGCCAGCCCAGGGATCGTGTTGATGAAGCTGCTCACGACCTTGTGACTAAACACCGTGTCGTAGAGGCGGCGTTGCCCCAGGTATTTGGTGACATAGGCGCGAAAATTGTCCGGCGGGAGAAGGTTGATGCAGTCGAGATTGGGCGCAACGGTGCGCTCCTCGTGGTCGGTATCCGGACTACCAAAAAGCGGCGCGAGCTGGTCGCAAGCCGCACTCTCGACGAGCAGGGTGCGCTTACCCAAAGCCGCGGCCTGTTGCCCTAGGGCAGCCGCGACCAAAGTTTTGCCGATCCCCCCCTTACCGGTGACCAGCAGCAACTTACGTGCGAATAGTCCACTTGGATCGAGCATCGGCCACTTCGGTGGTGAAAGGCGGCAGGCGACCACCGCGCCTGGGTTAATTCTCTGGCGGCTTCGCCGACACGTCGATCGGCGGCTTCGGCTGGGTCCCGTGCGCCTGCTGCGCCTGCTGCGCCTCAAGCCTGGCGACATCGACCTTTTTGGCCTCGACATCGTGATCGTTGTCCTTGATGCCCTTTTTAAAGTTCTTGATACTTTCGCCTATGGCTCCGCCTAGTTCGGGCAGCTTCTTGGCCCCAAACAGGAGGAAGACCACGCCAAAAATAATGATCAATTCGGAAATGGAAGGAATTCCCATCAGCACCATATTAGACTCCTCAACCTTAGCTTAAGCCCTAAGTATACGCGGAAGTGGCTGGGGCGGCTAGCCACACGCTGGCGATTTGGCCTCAGACTGTCGCCTGAATGCAGAAGCAAGTCAATTGATTTCAGATGCTTACAATAAATCTAGCGAGGCCCGGGCCAACCCTGCAGCAGATGGTCCGGGTCAATCCACCCGCCCAAGAACCGGCAAGGCGTCCGCCTCCACCCCAGGTAGCAATTTGGCGGCAAGGTAATAGCGTGGCAGGTTCACCGCGCCGACTAAACTGGCCAAGACTCGGTGCAGTTCCTCGCCTCCCGACACATCCATCAAGGTCGCGGCGACCTTGCGCTGGACACTATCGCCCGGCGTTAGGTCGAGTTTGCTGGTGTCGTAGCTCAACAAATAGGTATGCGGTCCATCCAGCGACGCCGTGACCTCCCAGTAGCGTAGGTCGCGGCCGTTAGCGTAGGTGAGCACCACGTCGTTGAAGGGTGCCACGATGTTTTCGCTGCCGATGACGAAGGGGCGCGAAGGACCAAAATGACCGCTCGCGGCGACGCGGCTTTCGCGGTTAAAGACGGTGAACGACAGGGCGATACTTTCCAGCTGCGAAGCAATGCTCAGCGAGGCAAACAAGCTTTGAAACTCCTCGCGGAGGTCGGCCACCTCGACGTCGCGGCGACCGGACGCGACGGCCAGAGCGCGAATGACATAGAGGTGATGCCACAGCATGGAGCCGATCCGTTCACGGACGGGTTCGTGACCGGCCAGAACGCAATAGGCAAGCACGTAGTTGTCTGGACCAAACTGCAGTCCGAGAAACCACGACGTCTCCCGTTGCGCCCGCAGCCGACCGTAGTACGAAGTTTTGAGCCAAGCAACCGGCTCCAGGGTGTAGGAGGCCGACTGATACATGGCGTTGGCGCTGGACGTGAGCGAACCATCGTCGGTTTTAAGGCGGGTGCCTTCTATCCCGGATTTGCGCTCCAGCATAAGGGCGACCTGCGAGCCGAACTGGTCGAGCTCTTGCCGACAGAACGTGGTGTCGCGACCGAGGAGGTTGCCGATATCCTCAACAAAGATCGCGCCAAGGCTGCTGACGTGGGAGCGCATCGGGATCAGCGCACTCATCGGCATAGCCGACTGGTTGCGACGCGGCTTCATGGGGCGACGAACACTCGCGGTGACGGCGGCGGACTGTGATATGCCGGTCATGCTCTGCGCCGCGGCTGGTATCCCGAGTCCCCGGCTGACGACCGCGGTGCTAAGTGCCATCATCTCTTCAGCCTGAGGCTCAAGGATCGTTAAGCCGCCGCGGGGGTCGCCTTGGGGATGCGGAGTATCGGCCGCTTCAATGTCTCCGACCGACTCGGAGGCTTTGGGTATGCCGGTCACTTGACTCACGCTGGCCGCATCCTCGGAGCGACTCCACGGCGCATCGGTGAGCGGCAAAAACAAGGTAGAGCGAATATTAAAATAGGGTTCGATGTAGGCGATCACGGCAGCGCTGGTCGCCCCCCCCACCCCATCGCTTTTAGCCGGATAATAGATCTGCGGCTGCCCCCTACTATCGCTGACAATGCAGTAAAGACGCGCGCCAAAGTAGTGCTTGGAGAGAATGTCGAAGCTCTTTCGCAGGTCGGTTTCGATCGGCGTTTCTGCCTCGATGGCCTGCGTGATGTGATGCAAATGTTCGGTGATCAGTCGGGACTTCGAACTGATGATCTCAGCTTCCGACTTGATAGGCTCAGTCTTAGAGGCACGAAGTGGCAGCATATCAGCGACGACGATGTTGCGATGTTCCATCAGCTTACGGGTATAATCGACGATCGTCACCAGCTCGAGCTTTGTCGCCAGCAAAAAGGCGCGACGAATGTAGTCACGTTTTTGCCACTTCTCGAGCAGGTGCGTGCCAAACCAAAGGTAGGCAAATACCTGCACCAGGTTGTTGCCACCTACTTGTGAGCCTTTTAGCGCTAGATCGTAGGTCTGGCGGATATTCCGCGACTTGCCTAGCAGCTCGTCGATCCTAGCTTTGAGTAGCAGGGGCACGGCGCGATTTTGTCCCTTAAGGAGGCCAACGCGGCGACGCAACTTAAGCAGCAGCAGGTTCAACTCTTGAGCTCGCATCAAAGGACGACCGTGCTCCTGACCAAACAGTACGGGGAAGGTCAGGGCAAACATCCCGAGAAAGTCCTCCTCAAATGGGAAGAGAAATTCGCGGTTGCCCGGCGTCACAAAGTCGTGGACGGTGCGAATATAGGACTCCCTAGTCTTATCGATCTCACCGCGAGCGAAGGAAATCAAGGTGTGGATCGCCGCCACAAAGACGTCGCCATTGCGACTCGCGACGACTTGCCGCCGCTTCAAAAAATGTTCACCATGACGCACCATGCTGTCACGCGAGCCCTGCAGCAGGTAGCCGTAGAGCATCAAGGCGACCGCACGCGGTGGTAGCCAGTTGCGCGTCGGTAGAGTATCTGGCATCTGTTGTGCATAGTTATAAAGACCCGTGAAGTTGCAGCGGCTCAACTCGCGGTAGGTCTTAAACAGCAGTCCCATTCCGTAGCCTAAGCGTTCGTCGTTGGGCCTTAGATACTGCATGGCCTCTTTGAGGTTGTCGCTGATCTCCTCGTGGCGACCCTTGACATAGTCCAGAGTCAGCACCCGCAGCAAGGCCACGTATCCATAGACGCTGTCCTGCTTCGAAGCGCGCGCAACGTCCATCGCCATATCGAAATAGCGGTAAGCCGCCCGCGTAAAGCCGAGGTAACCTAGCACCGCTGCACGATCGGCAACCGCCTTGACCGCGCTGGCCGGCGAAGCGCGACCAGCCAAGACCTCTCGAAGCGCCAGGTCGTGATACATCAAAGCCAGGTACTTGCGTTCTTGCAGATGCAGCAAGGTCGCCGCCAGGTAAAGCCGTACCGCTGGATAACGACGATCGAGCTGGTCGCCGTCTTCGCGGCGAAGGTTGTATGCTAGAATCAGGCCGCGGTAGAGTCGCCTGTTGCGAAACTGAACCGGCAGCAGATCGATCAGGATGGACCAGGCAAAAGCGACCTTACTGACCAAATTGAGACTGGCGCGCGAGCGCTTTAACATCCGCAGGGTGTTGGTGATCAGCGTCGCGGTATCGCTGACCACGCCTCCGACCATTTGAAAATAGATGGCTTTATAGGCGATATTGGCGCGCATCTCGGGCGGCAACGGCAGCAGCAGCAGCTGGCGATAGGCGCGCAAGGCACGGCCGTGGCGCCGTTGCACGGCGGCGAGATCGGCCAGCGTCTCTTGCACGAAGGCTGATTCGACTGGGGTGGCGATCTTGCCCTCCCAAGCTCCCATAATCCGCCAAGCGTTTTCGTAGTAGCGTTCGGCGGCCTGCCACGAGCCGCTCTTATAGGCAGCATGACCAGCGAGCTTATTGTATTTTAGGCACCGAGTCGCCAGACTCCGGTCGGTGGTGCCTGAGGCGCCCACGGCAGCATTGAAGTGATGGGCCAGGGCGAACAGCGTCTTCTCGGAAGGCTTAGGCACCGAGGCCTCGAGCTTTTCACCGATCGCCCGGTGCAGCTGCCTCCGACGTTCCGGCTCGATGCTGTCGTAAATCGCATCACGCGCCTTTTTGTGCGCGAACATAAAGGTCTTGCCGAGATGGCGCAGGTCATTATCGTCGGTCACGCGGACGAAAAGTCCTTCGTCCACGGCACGCTGGACGGCCTTCATCACCGGCACGCTCTGCGACCGTCCACCGAGGAGCAAGACCTCAAATTGAAAGGTGAGACCAACGGTCGAGGCGACACCGAGTAGTTGCCGATCGAATTCGCCGTATTCGAGAATTCGGCTAAGGACTAAGTCAATCGTATTTAGTTGAACTTGGGTCAGGCGCAGTGCCTTAAGGTCATACTCCCAGACACCAGTCATGGAGCGGGGATAGATTAAATCTCGAGCGACCAGGGTCCTGGTCAACTCGACTAGGTGCATCGGGTTGCCCTTCGATTGTTCATCGAGATAAACCACGAGCTCATCGCTAACGCTTTCAGGGGATGACAGCATATTGGCGACGATGCGCTTAATGCCCGGCCGATCGATGCGACCGAGTTCGATATCGTTATAACGGCGCCTTAATTTGCTAAACTTGGCGATGAATTGGTTAAAGCGCACGTTGATGTGATGCATCCCGGAACGTTGACTGACGACCAGGTAGAAACGCAACGAATTGGCGTTAGTAAAAAACGTATCGATTAAGTCCAAACTCTTTTCATCGGCCCAGTGCAGATCGTGAAAGAGGAAAACGATCGGCTGGTTGTCGGTGCCGAGGCACTTAGTGAAGTCGGAAAAAGCCTTGGCAAAGGTGGCGAAGGCATCGTTGTTGGTGCTGACATCGCCAGCCACGGGGGTCAACCCGGCCTCTGGGTCCTCCTCGGGAATACCAGCCAAATACGGCTTAAGCCCAGGCACCACGTCGGCGATGCGGTGCGCTAGCGGGCCAAGCATGGTCTTGATGCGACGGCGCAGCTCTTCGGCCTCATGGGGATGGCTTTTCAAGATCCGATGCAGGTATTCGTTAAAAGCGTTGGCCAAGGCATTAAAGGGGAGTGAGTTTTCGTGCTGTGAGAACTGCCCGCTGACAAATCGCACCTTGCGCCTGGCGAGATTGGACTGAAACTCAGCCATCAGGCGTGATTTACCGATCCCAGCAGCACCGCGGATCAAAATCAGGCGGCTGCGACCGCTGTCTTTGACGACGCTGTCGTACTCTGAGATCAAGGTCTCCAGCTCTTTATCACGACCAACCAGAGTCAGCTGCGCCGATACCGCCTGAAAGCGGTCCTTAAGACCCAATGGAAAGGAGACGCTGACCGCACGGGTACCCTTTTCGAATAAGACTTTGGCGCGCATCAAATCCGCATGCAGGGCGAAGGCGGTCTGGTAGCGATCGTTCGGATGCTTAGCCAGGAGTTTATGGACGATCTTTTCGACTATGACTGGAATATCCGGACGCAGGTTGGTCAACGGTTCGGGTTCGGCAAAGACGTGCTGCTTTTCCAGTTTATCCCTAGTGTTCGCCGTAAACGGCGGTTTACCCGCCAGCAGTTCGTAAAGGACGCAGCCGAGCGAGTAGAGATCGACGCGGTGATCGACTGGCGCCTGCATGAGCGCAGTCTGCTCGGGCGCCATATACAACGGAGTGCCGGCGGCCTCCTCGAAGACCTGGGCGGTCTGTGGGTCCTTACTGGTATGACTGATCGCCTCGGCCAACCTGGCGACGCCAAAGTCGAGTACCTTGACCATCACGCCACGTTGATCGCGCCAGGCCTGACCAACGATGATATTGTGCGGCTTGATATCACGGTGAATGATGTTTTTACCGTGCGTGTAGTCCAAAGCCGTCGACACCTGGAGGCCGACTTGAAAAAAGTAGGCGAGGTCCTTACGCCCATCGCGCGCCAAGCTCTCCTTGAGGTTGGTGCCATCGGCGATCTCCATAACGATATAGTAACCCGCCTCCAGGCCGTCCTCTTCGGTTTGGTCGCGACCAAACAACCCAAGTTCATGAAACACGACGATGTTTGGATGATGCAGCTGACTCATCAGTGAGGCTTCCTTCTGGAAGCGCATCAAATCATCGAAGCCAAGTCGACCCGAGCGCTGAATGACCTTAATGGCCACCGAGTGCGAGGGATCATCAAAAGGGATCGCTCGGTAGACAACGCCCATGCCACCCTTACCGATTTCACCGGTAATGCAGTAGCGATCGGCAATGCGCTTACCTACGAGCCTGTTTTCGTTATGCGCCAAAAGACGTCCTCACCAAGGTCCTCTGATAGCCCCCCTACCGCGAAGCCGTAACCACGGCACCTAAGGGTCTTCGTCGTTCTTATCGGAGCTGGAGGCCAAAACTTGATTTCGGCGAGGCTCGCTGATTTTCTGTAAATATCTATTTTTATTATATTATTTTGTCGAAAGTGCGGATATTTGGCAGCTTTTTTTTTGACCGCAGGTGCGGACTAGCGTCACCTTATCTTGTTATCCTCGTTCAGACCGGTACAATCGGCTCTCAAGATAAAAGGAAACGCCTATGCACCACGGCATGTTTGAGCCGTTTGTCATCTTAGCGGCCGCACTCATCGGTGGGTTTTGTTCGTCTGCCCCGCTGGGGGCCATCAACCTCTGGATCACGGACCGTATTCTCGCCAATCGCCAGGTCAAACTGGGGTGGTTTCTACTTGGCGTGATCGGCATGGACTGCGTCCATGCCTCCCTCGCAGCGTGGGGCTACCACGCCTTTATGGACGAAGGTGCCGTGGCGCGCTGGCTGACCGTCCTGGGCGGCGCCTTTCTCGTCGTCCTAGGCTCGCTGAGCCTGCTAAAGAAGGCCCAAAAGCAGCATCACAGTCCGATTGCCAATGGCTCCCGCCGTCCGGCACAGGACCTACTGCTCGGGGCGTTCATGTGCGGTGCGAACCCCGCCTTCTTGATGTTCTGGGTGTTCACCATCAACCAGGTCGAGCGGCAAACGAGCCTTGAAATCCTTGGCTGGCGGCTTGGGGTTTTCTTGATCGGTGTCGCCTTCGGCGACGCCCTGTGGTTTCGGGTCCTTTTCCACCTGGTCCGCAAAGGTCACGACCGCTTTCGCCCCCGCGTCCTTGCCTCGGTCCGCACGACGATCGCCGCCGCCTTCGTCCTCGTCGGAACCTTGGCGATTTATCATGGTTTCAAGTTGCGTTAAGGCGATATAGTCTGGGGTCCATCGACCTTGGCTGAGGAGTGCGTATGGCAGAGTTGAGCACGGGACTGACGGGAACCAACAATTTGACCGCCTCGGGGCTCGCTGGGTTGAAGGATTTCAAGACCACCGACGGCAGGGCGGTGCGTCACTGTAAGATTGTCGGCACTCTAGGACCAGCCTCGTCGAACGAAAAGACGCTGCGCGAGCTGATCGAAGCCGGCCTCGATATCGCTCGCTTGAACTTTTCCCATGGCACCCACGAGCAACACCGCGCCAACATCGACCTCGTGCGCCGTCTGGCCCGGGAAAGCGGCCGTCAAGTCTCGCTGCTCCAAGACCTCCAAGGTCCCAAGATCCGCACCGGTAAGATTCTCGGTGACAAGCAAGAGATCATCACCGGCAAAACCTACACCCTAGCCTACGGCATTGAGCAAACGGTGCCGGAGATCATCCCAATCGACCACCGCGAATTGGTGCACGATGTCGCCGTCGGCCAACGCGTGCTCATGGATGATGGCCTCCTGTCGCTGCTCATCGAGCGCATCGAAGGCAGCAACGTCATCGTCCGCGTGCTCGAAGGTGGCATCCTGAAAAGCCGCAAGGGCGTCAACTTTCCCGAAGCCAAGCTGTCCTTACCTGCCCTGTCCGAGAAAGACAGCCGCGACCTGCTCTTTGGCATCAGCCACGGCGTCGACTTTGTCGCCTTGTCGTTTGTGCAAAGGCCTGAGGACGTGTTGCAGGTCAAAAAGATGATCCAAGCCCTGGGCGCTGATATTCCCGTCATCGCGAAGATCGAGAAGCTCCCGGCCATCGACGAGATCGACGCCATCTGCGCCGTCGCCGATGGCCTGATGGTCGCTCGCGGCGACCTTGGCGTCGAGGGCAGCGTCGAACGCGTCCCAGGCTTCCAAAAGCGCATCATCGCCGCCGCCGCCAAGCTCGCTAAACCGGTGATCATCGCCACCCAGATGCTGGAATCGATGATTGAAAACCCCGAGCCAACCCTAGCCGAGCTAGCCGACGTCGCCAACGGCGTCCTGGATGGTGCCGACTGCGTCATGCTGTCGGGGGAGGTCGCTAGCGGCAAGTATCCCGTCGAGTGTGTCAGGACCATGGCGCGACTGATCAACGAAGTCGAAGGCTGGACCTTCAAGCGGCCAGTACGCTACCGCACGGACTTCTTAGCGCGGCATGACAATAAGTGGGAAGTACACGAGGCCATCGCCCGCGCTGCGTGCGAGGCGGCTGATGAACTCAATGCCAAGGCTATCGTCTGCTTGACCTTAACCGGAGCCATCGCCATGTCGGTGGCGAAGTGGCGCCCGCACACTCCGATCATCGCCATCAGCCCAAGGCGTGACGTTGTGCAACGACTGGTCTTGGTGTGGGGTGTCTATGCGATGCAAAATCCGCTATTTTACAATACCGATGTGCTGCTCCAAGATCTGCCGGCGCTGTTAAAAAGCATGGGCATCGTCAATTCCGGCGACCGCGTCGTGATCACGGCGGGTATTCCCATCAATCAAATGAAGCCGACGAATATGATCAAGATCAACCGTATTCCTTGACGCCTTGAAGCCTTCAAAATCTTGCGGCACTAGCGCTTGAAACCGGCAGTGGTAGACGCACCGCTGGCCGTGCGCATGGCCGACGCTGCGGACGCGGCACCATTGGCCAAGGCGTGCTCCAAGCGCAGCTCATGGGGGGCGATGCTAAAGACGTAAGTCGGCCAGTAGCAGTGACGATCCTTATCGAAGATCTGCCCTGATGTTGGCAGCCCGGCCTGGTCACCGGTCAGCTGCGCCATCGCCCGAAGTACGGCGCGACGGTTGAGGCTTGGCTGCTGCGCCAGAGCCTTGCCGATACGCCCGGCGCGGTAGCCGATCAATTGGAAGTCCACGACCTGAACCATCTGTGGCTCAATAAAGTACGGTGACGATGCCAAGGTCGGTGCAGAAATCGCGCTCGGCAGCTTGTTATAGTTACCGACGAAGTCACCAAAGATACTTCCGACCAGAAACTCGTCATAGGGATCTAGCAAGGCCGGCGAGCGCCACTCATGATTGCCGATCAACGGTAGTTTATTGACCTGGTTGAATTTAAAGATCTTGGCGAAATAACGCAGGCTGCGAAAGTCATCGGGAATAAACACCGCATCGATATCGACTATCGGCTTAAGCACGACCATTTTTGCATTAAAAGCCACGCCTTCGGCCTCCGCCGCCGTCTTGGCTTCTTTGTATGCCTGGCGGTACTCCTGCTCGCGCCCACGCATCTCGGTGTGCAAGAGCGCTCTGACAGCCGCCTGCATCGATTCAAAATTGTTGCTCGTGTATGCTAACTCAGCGGCAATTTGCCCGCCGTTTGCCAGCACGGCGGCCTTGAAATAGGCAGTTACCTTGTCGGCACGCCCCGAATCGGGCTTCAGCAGCGCGATGCGTTTGAAGCTGCGCTGCGTCGTCGCAAGGGCAAGCGCCGATGCTAGCCGCTCTTCGTCCGGGTAGACGGTGAAGGCATATTTTGATGGATTAACCAGCTCGCGCTCACGATGTAAAATCACCACCGGAAGTAACAGACGCTCTGACCACTGCACCAAAGTAACGGCCGCATCGCGCTCAAAACCACCGATCACCATCGCCACCCGGTCCTTGAACACCAATTCAGCCAAGCGCGCCGCGACACCGCTCGCCAGCCCACCGCTGTCTTTCAGCACCACCAACTGATCAAAGGAGGCGCCACTTTCAGCAAAGGCCGCGCGCAGGCCGTTGACCACATAGGTCGCTTGTTTACCGTAAGGTCCAGTCAGCGGCAGGATCAGTCCAATCCGACCACTCTGCGTGTTCACCGCATCGAGCGCTGCTTGCACCAGCGGCTTGCGTAAGGCGGGATCATCACACTTTGCGAGGTCAGCGAAGCTGAGCTGTTCGAGAGTCGAATTGGTCTTCACGTAGCTGCCAGGTGGCAGCATGGTAAACAGTTGACGGTAGGCCGGGCTAAAATGGTTGAGCATATCCCGGCAGCTTTGCGCCGCTTTAGACAAAGTCGGTGCCACTGGTGCGGCGGGAGGAGGGATCAGTTGTGAACTTGCAGCTACTGCCGCACCAGCCACCCTTCCGGGACTCGGTGCCGCGGGAGCAACCGAAGCAGCAGCGATGGCTGGGGTTGCTTTGGCCGCTTTGGCTGGCAAGCCCATCTTTCTACCCGGTTTCGCTACAGGCTTCGCGCTTGGCCTAGCCAATGGTGCCTCGGCGGAACTTGCAGCGGCATCGTCATCAAGGAACTCCTCTGCATCCGGCTTCGCCTTCGCCGCAGGTTTTGGCGTTGAACAACCACTACTTAGACCCATCGCCACGACCAGGCTCAGGCGCAAAGCGTTACTTAAAGCATTGCTTGAAGCATAGCTGAAGCAAAACATCTGAGCCCATGGTTTAGTGGATAAAGACATCGCGGTATCCCGATCCTGCGCTTTGCGACAGGACTTCAAGCGCCGACGAATCGGTCGCGGGTTCATAGCCTTTTAGGAAGTACATCCGCACACCGCCGGGCGAAACGTTGCCGTAGCGCGGATGCACAACGTTAGTGACAATTCCGCTAGGTGCCGTAAACGGCGCCGGTGCCCTGGTTTTAAAGGCTGCCGTCATATAGTGGTCCCAAATGGGCAAGGCCAGTTTGCCGCCTGTAACGTCGCCGTAGATCTGTGCATGTTCGTCGGTGCCAACCCACACCACGGTGGCGAGGTTGGGCGCATAGCCGCAAAACCAGTTGTCGGTCGATTCATTGGAGGTGCCGGTTTTACCTGCCGCAACCCCGCTCAAAGGCGCCGCGGCGCTGCCGGTGCCCATCTGCAACACGGCGCGCATGCCTTGAGTCATCAGAAAGGCGATCTGCGGACTGACCACCTCTAGACTCCGCTCAGCAGGGGTTGGGACACTGTAGAGAACCTCACCCTTGCTCGACTCGATGCGATTGATCGCAACCTGCTCGACCAACTTCCCGGCGTTGGCGAAGGTGCTGTACATGCGCGCCATATCCAGCATGGTAGCATCTGAGCTACCAAGGAGCGTACCAAACTCCTCTTTAAGAGGCGAGCGCATGCCAAAGCGACGCGCTAACTGCAATACATTGCTCAAACCCAGGCGCTGGCCGAGTTCGACTGTAGGGGTATTCATCGACCGGAAGAACGCACGAAGCAACGTCGTCTCTTTGCCAAAGTCCTCGTCAGGAGTGTGTGGACGATAATTCTGGATGGTGATCGGAGAGACAAAGATGACATCGCTCCACTTCCAGTGTTGCTGCAGCGCCTGGGCATAGACCACCGGCTTGAACGCCGAGCCCGGTGAACGCAGCGATTGATAGGTACGATTAAATTGACTGCGGTGGTAGTCACGACCACCAACCATCGCGAGGATTTCCCCGGTGCGCGGATCGACAGAGATCAACGCCGCTTCGAGGGTCGCCTTACTGACCTTACCATCCGCTGTTTTGACCTCGGCGGTACGCTGCGCGGTCTGGTCGAGCTGGGTCGCCGATTGATTGATACCAGCCTCAGCCAGCTTCTGCAGACGATCGTCAAGGGTCGTATATATGCGTAGGCCCTGCCCACCAAGCGTGCCTTTAGCGCCGAGTAGTTTGGCCGCCTGCTCTTTGACGTAGTCGATAAAATACGGCGCAGTCGCCGCATTCGCCGGATGGTATTCATGGTAGACAAGGGGGCGCTGCGCCAGGTCATGTCCGACCTTTGATGATAGCATCTTCGCTTGGACCATGGCTTTGATCACCTGCAACTGACGTTGCTTGGCGCGCGCGCCGTAGCGTGTTGGATTGTAGCGGCTTGGCGACTGAAACAGGCCGGCGATCAACGCAGACTCTTCCGGCTGCAGGGATTCCACACTTTTGCCAAAGTACCGATAGGCCGCGGCGCCAACGCCATAGGCGCCGTTACCGAGGAACATCGCGTTAGCATAAACGGTGAAGATCTGTTCTTTAGTCATCACCTTCTCCAGCTGGATCGCCAGAGCGACCTCCTGGACTTTACGCTGCATCGACCGTTCCGAGGGCAGAAGAAAGTTGCGGACGACCTGCTGGGTCAAGGTACTTGCGCCCTGGTTGCCGCCGCTGCCACGAAGGTGAGCATAGGCAGCCCGGGCAATCCCTTTGGCATCAAATCCTTGATGCTGCCAGAAGCTGCGGTCCTCGATCGCCAGGATTGCTTGCACCAGACTCTTTGGTAGCTGCTCGTAAGACACATTGATATGATAGCTGCTGAACAGCTCGCCAATCTTGTGACCACTGCGATCAAACACTAAACTGTTATCGGTCGGTTTAGCAGCGGTGATCAGACTCAACTGCTCTGGGGTGATGTTGAAGACGTTGAGCTCACGCAGCCATAAATAGGTCAGAAGGCTGAGACCAAGGACGGCAACAAAGCCCGTGAGCAGAGTCACGCGCAAGGTAGCACGCAGCCAGGAGCCGGGGCCTTTCGCCTTGGCCTTAGCGTTGGGCCTGGAACTGGGCTGGGGCGGCATGCCCGCGTGACCGCCCTGCGGCGGATAGAGTGGTTGAAACACTCCGCTCACCGCAGATACGACGGTTTTGTTTGGTTTATCCTGCCGTCCCACCAAGCCATCCTCCAGTACGTCTAAACGCCCGCCCTGCTAGCTTAACGCAATGTGCTCCGATGCTCGCTTTTCGGCAGCTGCGGCACAAAGTTAAGGAGCACCCTTCTGGGTAAGACCTGCCGACCAGGCGGGGCAAAAGAGTCCCACAAAAATAATCCTATAGTGCTCGGGACAAAGCTCATTTGGCTCCGCGGGAACCCAAAAAATCGTCATGGAATTGGCACCTTAGAAATATCCTTCACAAGGGGTTCAACTATTTGCGAGACCTGCCGATAGAGCCTGAGTGTGTGAGAGTTCCTAACTTAGGTTGGGAGGCGGTCAAGTGGCCTCTTTTGGAGACAAAGCCCAGATGTCCACGCAGGTCAAAGGCATTTCCCGGCCAATGACGGTCCTGGTCGTGAGTCCGAACGACCAAGGTCGCGAGGACTTGGCCGGCCTGCTGCGCAGCGCTGCCGGATCTGAATTGCAGGTCGACGTCGCCTCCGGCGTGGCTGACACCCTGCGACTATTTCACAAAAATCATCCCGACCTCATGCTCATCAGCACGGCCCAGCTAAGCGGGATCGGCGCCGAGATCGCCAGCTACGTCCGCTCTAGTGAAGGCAATCGTCATACCGGCTTGATCTTTGTCGATGGCCCGGCCGACGACGATGCGGCGCAAAGTGTTGCCTGCTTGGAAATGGGCGCCGATGACTTCGTCCGCCGCGGCACCACCGCTGCCGAATTAATTGCCCGCGTTCGCGCCGTCCTTCGCCTCAAGGAAATGACCGATCAGCTGCGCAGCGCCAACCATAAATTACGCCAGTTGTCGTTGACCGACGAGCTGACCGGCCTGGCGAATATGCGGCAGTTTAATCTCAAATTCGCCGATCTACTGCGAGCCTGCCGTAAGGGCAAAAGTGGACTTGGCGTGCTGATGCTAGATTTAGATCACTTTAAATCGGTCAATGACACCACCAACCATCTGATCGGTAGCTTTGTCATCAGCGAAACCGGCAAACTCGTGCGCGAACTAGGACTGTTTGGCGGACAAGACGTCGAGGCCCGCTACGGCGGCGATGAATTCATCATCGCCTGCGCCGCGACCAACCTGGCCTGCTTGCAGGCCAAAGCGGAGAAGCTCCGCCGTGCCATCGCGAGTGCCACCTTTGAGCGCGACGGCCACTGCGTGCGGGTGACCTCGAGCATCGGTGCGGCCTTCGTCGAACGTGGCTTTCGTGGGCGCGCCGAAGACGTCATCAAGGCAGCCGATACCATGCTGTATAAGAGCAAAGGCGACGGGCGCGACCGCGTCAGCGGGATCTCGCTCAAGTACCAGCTCGACCTCGTGACGGACTCGGGCCATCGCTTAGCGAGGCGTGGGCTGCCGGAGTTGGTAGAGGCGATAGATGAGGCCGAGGTGATGCCCAAGAGGTTGCTAAAAGGCTAGAAGGTTCATATCCCTGTTCTCCAGTTTCCTGTTCTCCCTGTTGCCGGGACGACGACACATCCTAGGTGCGGAGTTCCGTTAAGGACTGGAGGCCAAGGGCGCGGAGAGCTGGACCTAACAGCTGGGCGGTGGGGTCCGTTTGGGTGCAGACAGCGATGCCTGGCGGCGGTGCGTCGACCTCAATTAAATGATATTTATGTGCGAGCTCACTGCAACGCGCGGCGATGGCGGCTCCGGAGTCGAGCCACTGGACGGGCCATGGGGCGGCTTGTTTGAGTTCGGCAGCAAGCAAGGGGAAATGGGTGCAGCCGAGGACCACGGTGTCTAGTTGCTTGGGCCCCGGTCCGCTGGCAAAGAGCGGGGCGATCTCGCGCGCCACGGCATCGACTAGAAACGGCACCTCGCCGCGTAGCTTGCGTTCGGCTAAATCAACTAACAAGCTGGAACCGACGCGAAGGACTTGGCATCCTGACGCGTGCTGCAAGATGAGTTCGTCGCTGTAGCGCCGCTGCACGGTCGCAGGGGTCGCCAGCAGGCCGATCGTTCCGGTCTTGGTCGCGGCCGCAGCGGGCTTGATGGCGGGTACGACGCCGATCACCGGAATCGGCAGGAGCTGGCGCAGGGGCGGCAGCACCACCGTACTGGCGGTGTTGCAGGCGATAATCAGCAGGTTCAATTGGTACCGTTGAACTAAAGGCGCTGCCGCGTCCAGGGTGTACTGGATGACCTCATCCTCATGCAGCAAGCCGTAAGGAAAATGCTTGTTGTCGAAACAATAAACATAGGCAGCACCAGGCAACCTTTGGCGCACCTCTTGGTAAACGGCCAGGCCGCCGACGCCCGAATCAAAGATACCGATCGTCAGAGGCTGCACGCGGTGTCACTCCGCGCGGACGATGCGTAGACGAGTTTGGTCGTAGGACTTTGACGGCGGTGGCAATACCAGAGGTTTGGCAGCAGGTGCACGCTTATCGGCCTGATCGATGGCGATATGGCGCAGGATGCGCAGGACTTTGCCGCGGTACTTCTCGAGATCCGTATCGTGCACCACCTCGACCCCACCGACCTTGCCGTGCTTGATCAAGCGACTGACATGAATGAAATCGCCGCTGCGCGCCCCAGTCTTGTCCAGTAGCATGACGATGTGATTCTTATGTAACAAGAGGTCACCCGGCTTGGCCAAGTGCAGGTCGCGGCCGACATCGACGAGGTTGTTCAGACGTAACTTGGCCGGGGTTAGATGCTTCAGCTGCATCGTCGGCAGGTAGGGAAAACTAAGACCCGCCTCGCGAAAGATCCGCTGCACGAAATGACTGCAATCCATGCCGCATTGCTTACAAGCCTGACAGGAAGCCGGCTGCTTCGAGACTTTAAGATGATGGCGCATGCCGATGCAAGCGCGGCACTGCTCGCAAGCGCGCTTGCTGCCGACGGCGTCGCCACCCCAAACATAAGGAATGTACGTCTCACCCGCGTATTTATCAGCGACCTGCAGCAGGCTATCACGCAGGCTGGGCGCTGTGGCTGCGGCTGGCTGCGCAGCTTCCTCGCCGCTATGCAAAGCCGCAGGGAGGATCATTGGAAACGGATCGAAGGCGTCCCGATTTTGATGCGGCAGAAACATGGGACCAACTGGTGCCATCGCCATAAGGCTCGGTGCACACGCCAAAAGGGCTATCGCGACCATGAACAGCCCGCGGATGTCACTCCGTATGCGTCGCAATAAGCACCTCATTTCGTATAGTTAGCGTGGTTCATCCAGCCTCGTGCCTAAGCTTTTAGCATGAAACAGCAGGGGTTGAAAACCCTAGTCGCGACAATGATTGGTTTAGGCCCTATTTTCAGTTATTTAACTGGGATGATGCAGATTCACGGAACCATTGCACAAGATTCACTCACGCGCTTCGCTCCAAGCCCGACCGGTTGGCTGCACCTTGGACATGTGGCGTCATCCATGTTTGTTTGGGGCGTGGCTGGTCGCTGTGGTGCCAAAGTGCTGCTGCGCAGCGAGGATCACGACCAAAGTCGCAGCCGAAGGGAGTATGAAGTCGGCATATTTAACGACCTGGCTTGGCTCGGTCTAAACCACGCTAATGCGACCTTTAACGCGGATCAACCGGCGGATTTTCGCCAAAGCGACGCCACGCCGCGCTACCTTGCTGCGGTGGAGGTGCTGCGGAAGAATTTTCTTGTTTATGGCTGCGACTGCTCACGGCAAGTCATCGCCCGAGATATGCCACAAAGACCCGATGGCGGGGTGGCCGAAGAACTCTGCTACAACGGTAGGTGTCGCTCGCGCGGTTTAGCCCTAGATCAGCCTGGTGTCGGCTGGCGGGTGGAGATACCACAGCAAGAGCAAACATTTAATGATTTGCTGCTGGGTCCGCAGCAGCAAGTGCCGGCTAGGCAATGTGGCGATTTGCTGCTGCGCGATCGACATGGGCAATTTACTTACAACTTTGCCGTGGTCGTCGATGACCTCGAGCATGACGTCAACCTGATCATCCGCGGCCAGGACCTAACGGCGGCCACGGGGAGGCAGCTTTGGCTCGCTGCGGCTTTAGGTGGACCACGGCGGCAGATGCAGTATCTGCACCACCCGCTGATTGTGGACGCGCAGGGTCAAAAATTAAGCAAACGCTTCTTGTCCGAAGGCCTAGCGGCAAGACGGGCGCGCGGCGAAAGTCCCGAGCAGGTGCTCGGACTGGCCGCCCATCTGGTCGGATTACAACCCCGTCCAAGCCCTATCGGCGCAACCGAGTTGCCAAGTTTATTTCAACTGGAGACGCATGTCTGAATTTCACTGGATCTCTTGGTTGCAACCAACCTTGGCGGCGCATGAACAGCGCATGCGCCTTACTAGCGGCGTCACACCCTGGCCAAGCGCGGATCACGGTCGCCTCATCACGGCGCCTGGCGATGACACCGCCGTGATGCATGTGGGACACGGCGATCTGCTGCTGGCGGCCGATATGCTGATGGACGGGGTGCACTTTGACCTAGGCACCACCCCACCCCACCTCGTCGGCCGCAAGGCGCTAGCCGTCAACCTGAGCGACCTTGCGGCGATGGCCGGTGCGCCAGAATCGGCGACGGTCTGCCTCGCCCTGCCAAAGGCTGGCGGTGAGGAGCTCGCTAAGGCCCTCTACAGCGGACTGCTGCCGCTGGCCGAGGAATACGGCCTAACCATCGCCGGCGGCGATACCAACGCCTGGGATGGCCCGTTGGTCATCAGCGTGGCGATCACCGGGCGCGCCCACCCACGAGGTAGCGTCCGGCGCAGCGGGGCCGTCGCCGGCGACTGGATCTGCGTCACGGGAACCCTTGGCGGCAGCATTCTCGGGCACCACCTGAGCTTTACGCCGCGGCTGCGCGAGGCATGGCAGCTCCATAGGGATTACGGCCTGCATGCGATGCTCGATCTGAGCGACGGCTTAGCCGGCGATTTGCGGCACATCCTTCGGGCCAGCGGTGTCGGGGCCAGGCTTGATGCGGCTGCACTGCCGATCAGTCAAGCGGCGCGGCGCCTGGCGGCGGGGCAGCCAGACCCAGTGGACGCTGCACGGCAACACGCCCTGAACGACGGTGAGGACTTCGAGTTGTGCTTTACCTTGCCAGAGGCGGCGGCACAAAGACTGCTCGCTGCCCAGCCCTTGCCCGGTGTGCCCATTAGCAAAATCGGCGAGGTCACAGCTGCTAAGGGTCTGGTTTGGCAAGGGGGCAGCGCTGTGGCAGCGGGGGGCTGGCAGCATATGTTTTGACCAGAGCTAGGGCCTGGCTTTTGAAGGCTTTAGCCATGGACGCTGCGATGAGCGTTTGCATGGGAGCTGAAATCGATCCCGCCGACGTCAACAGGCTTAACACTGATGCTTTAACTAGTCCCCGCCGGCGTTGGCTGAAGGACCCCTAAGAGCAGTCATAACCGTTGATTATCGCCCACCTTAGGACCAGGTTTTGGGACGGCGCTAAAGTTTTACAGGGGACGTCCGACAACCAGGACGGGGTGGAATAAGTCCGATTCCCACATTTGGAGGCAGGTTATGGGTCCGACACAGGCGTTGCTGCAGGTCCATTCCGTCGGCGTCCCCTTGTTCCTAGATGATCACCAATTCGGTGGCGATGCCCTCGCGGCACTTGCCGAAATCACGGGAATCCCGCGCGACATCCTGACCGATGCTCGGTGGCACATGCAGCGCTCGGGCAAACTTACGGCTTTGCGCCGTCTTCTCAGTGACCCGCTGATTCCAAAGGCCGAAGGATTTAGCTACCTGCTGACGGTCAGCGTCACCCACAGCGACGTCGCCCACCCGAAGCAGCGCCTCGGCCAGACGGTGACGCTACAGGTCCAATCCAAGCGTGGCGAATTGCGGCTGACCATCACGACGACCCTTGGCCGCGCCAAGACCAGGGGTGGTCGGGTCCGCCATTCGGCCCGAGTCGGCGGCACCTGCGCCGTTAAAACGGCGTCCACCTGCCGTCTCTTCCGTCACAGCCTGGTGGTCGAAAAACCTGCTGCATGGCGCCGAGCAGCCATGGGCGACCGCCGCTTGAAGTGATAAGCTAGTGGCTGTCGCCCACCATCTTGGCAGGCCCATGTTGCGGTTATTGTTGCTTCCGGGAGACTAGTGATGGGATTTCTGACCCGTGTTTACCAAGTCGCTCTAACGCTCAGTGTGCTCCCCGCGCTAGCCGCGTGCCAGACCGGGAGCAGCACGTCAGATTCGCTGCACGATGGGGCTGATGCTGAGGTGGTCGGCAACGAGCCAGCCGAGCCGGCCCTTGACCAGCAGGAGGCCGCCACGCCCCCGATCGAGCCGGAGGAATCTGGCAACGGCCACTTCAACCTCGGACCGCTCCTCGACGATGACCTTAAAGACGTTGTCTACCAAGGGCTCCAGGATACCCTAGGGGCGCCGAAGGTGGTCGGACAGGGTGAGGAAGAGAGCACCGAGCTCGGCGAGCGCGGCCACTTCAACTTTAACGTCGTCAAGCTACTGCGCGGCAAGGACGACATCTCGGGCGAGGGTGGCGCTGCAGATGGCATGGACGTTGAGGTGACAGGCTGGTACAAACGCAGCGTAAGAAACAGCGCAGAACAGCAAGACCCAGCATGCACCAGCTTCGATGCGATCGTAGCAATCAGTAAACAAGGCGACGCGTGGCACCTAACTCCCGGCGAGACCCCGACCTACGGCCGCGAAGACCGCGAGGATTGCTTTTAGACGACGTCCCGCCGCCACCAAAGGCGCGGCCACAGATCGGCTGGCGTGAATACGTCAGCCTCAAGGAGCTTGGCATCGGCCGCGTCAAGGCGAAGGTGGACACTGGGGCTAGAACCTCAGCCCTGCATGCCATCAACATCCGCTTTGGCCAAAAGCACGGTGTGACCTGGGTCCACTTCGACGTTCATCCGCTGCAGCGCAACACCAAACAGCTCATCAGCTGCGAGGCGCCCTTGGTCGAGGAGCGCATGGTCCGCGACTCGGGCGGCAAAAGCACGCTAAGGCCAGTGATCGAGACCGTGGTCACGGTGTGCGGCAAAGACCTCCACGTCGAGCTGACCCTGGTATCACGCGGCACGATGGGTTTTCGCATGCTAATCGGTCGCCAAGCCATCCGCGGCGAGTTCCTCGTCAACGCTGGTCGTTCCTATTTAGGTGGTAAGCCGCGCCGCAAGCCGGCAAAAACAGTGCCCAGTGGAAAGGTACCTGGATGAAGATCGCCATCCTATCGCGCAAAGCATCGCTCTATTCCACGTCGCGCTTAGTCGAAGCGGCGAGGCTACGAGGCCATGACGTCGAGGTCATCGACTACTTGCGCTGCTTTATGAACATCACCGCGCACAAGCCCCAGGTGTTCTTCAAGGGCCGCTCACTGGCGGACTTTGATGCGGTGATTCCGCGCATCGGTGCCTCGCACACCTTTTACGGTACCGCCGTCGTGCGCCAGTTCGAGATGATGGGCACCTATACTTTGAACCGGTCGCAGGCCATTTCGCGCTCACGCGATAAACTCCGCAGCCTACAAATCATGGCCAAACAGGGCATCGGCATGCCGGTCACAGGCTGCGCCCATTCAACCAGGGACGTCGACGGGCTAATCAATTCCGTCGGTGGGGCCCCCTTGGTCGTCAAACTACTCGAAGGAACCCAAGGCATCGGCGTCGTGCTGGCCGAGAACCGCAATGCGGCTGAAAGCGTTATTGAGGCTTTTCGTGGTCTAAAGGCCAATATCATCGTCCAGGAGTTTATCAAGGAAGCCATGGGCCAAGATATTCGCTGCTTCGTCATCGGCGACAAGGTCCACACGTCGATGATGCGCCAGGCTCCAGAGGGCGAATTTCGCTCCAATCTGCATCGTGGCGGTCGTGCCACCAAGGTCAAGATCACCCCGACCGAACGCGCGACCGCGGTCAAAGCCGCTCGGGCGATGGGCCTTAATGTGGCGGGGGTCGACATCCTCCGCTCGGCCCATGGACCCGTGGTGATGGAGGTCAACTCCTCACCAGGCCTGGAAGGGATTGAGACCTCGACGGAGCAAGACGTCGCCGGTGCAATCATCGACTTTATCGAGAAAACCGCTGGCGGCGGCCACAAGACCGATCGTATTCTTGAATAACTCCGGCGCCAACAACCGTTATGGACGGGCCCTTAGGATGGAGAGCAGCGCATGACCTCGAATATGCCCCGCAGCGTGAGCTGGCTTGCTGCCTTGCTCTGGTTAAGCTTGAGTTCGCCGTCGGCATTGGCAAAGAAAGCGCCCAGCTGCAACACTGCTAAGGTCAAAGCCGACTGCCGTAAATTGACGGCATGCCAATGGCAAGGACATGCTTGCGCGAAGCAAGGCAAAAGCCTGGCTGCGGCCGCGACCAAGTTGAAAGAAAAAGTGAAGGCAAGGGACAAGGTGAAGAGTTCAAGCGGCAGCAATAGCGCCGCCCCTGGAAAAGGCGGCCTTCCCCAAGAGCCGGTCAATGGTAGCGTCGATGTTGACGCCAACGATGAGGAATTTTGACGCCCAACTGTACAACTAGAGGCTGTCCGAAAATTCCATGTCTCCCTACTTCCGCGTCTCTGTGGTTAAATTGGGCGTTTGGGTTTAACCAC
>CAIYRB010000155.1 GCA_903928445.1 uncultured Pseudomonadota bacterium
ATCCACATGGCCCTGCCCTCGACGATTGAAGGCTACTATCAGGAGATCGGCCGCGCCGGTCGCGACGGCCTGCTGTCGCGGGCGATTTTGATGCATTCATTTGTCGACCGGCGGACCCACGAATTCCTGTTTGAAAAAAATTACCCAGACGTCCAGGTCTTGCAACAGCTCTACCGCCAGCTTTCACCTGAAAGGCCGATGTCCCGCGAGCAGCTCCAGCGCTTGGTGGGTCACGACGAGGACGTTGTGACGGCGGCCGTCGATAAGCTTCGGGTCCACGGTGGTGCCGCGCTGGACGTCGAAGGACAGGTGTTGCGCGGTCAGCCGGGATGGGAGCCTTCCTACCTGAGCCAACGCAAGCACCGGGCGCTTCAACTCCTCCAAGTCGCCCAATTCGCTGCATCGTCGGAGTGCCGCATGCGCCGTTTGGTGGCGCATTTTGGCGACTCGGAAGAAGCCGCACTAACCTGCGGGCGGTGTGATGTGTGCCGCCCAGCGTCCGTTGGCATCGCGCAAGACAGCGAAGCACTACCGTCTACCCGCGACTTCGATCTGCGCTTGCTCCGGACTCTTGCCGCCAAAGACGAGCAGGCGGCCGGAAGGATTTACCGAGAGGTGTTCGAACGCGGGGGCGTCGAACGCTCACAGTTTGAACATCGTCTAGAGTTGCTGGCTCGTCGTGAGGTGATCCGCATTAAGACCAGCAGCTTTTATAAAGGAAGCCAATGGATCGAAGTGCGAAAGCTGTGCTTTACTCCTCTTGGGGCGCAACGCATGCGCGACCTTGAGAAAAGCCTGCGCCCAGGCATCACGCCGCCCCAGATCACAGTAGGCACGCAGGTCATCCACAAGGTTTACGGGGCGGGCCAAGTCGAGCAAACGGTTGCAGAGTTTGGCATCGCCAAGGCAGTCGTTAACTTCCAAACCGTTGGACTGCGTAAGGTCGCAGCGGCCCAGTTGGGATGAGAAGATTTCCATGCGGGTGCCGAGAACGCCAGTCCATGGCGTCGGCCAGGACTGGCGCCAAGGCGGCTACGACTCGGGTTGCGGTTCTTCAGCCTCGATAAAGTCTTCGACATCGGTTCGCCAGTAGTGGGTGCCGCCGCCGTCGAAGCTGAGGAGATTGCCGTCTGAGACTTCGCTATCCAGCCACTCGGAATGGGCCAGACTCCATGACACCGGATCGAGTTCTTTGATCGCGCTGACCGTGTCGTACGTGAGCCAGCCGATCTGGACGGTTTCAGGATAGCACCCTGCGATAGACTGCTCGAAGGCGTCCTCGGTGTTGGCGGCAGTCAGTGCGGCGTTTAAAATGTCAGGGATGACCCAGTCGCAGCCATACTCGACCCCGATGCCCGGCAATTCGCGCATGAGGTCGTCCGAGCCGCATGTTGTGCAGCGGCCAGTGACGGCCCGGGTGTAGCAGCCGTAGCAGAAAGGTATGGATTTCGAAGTGGCAATGGCGGTGAGTGCTGCGATGATTTCGGTGTCGATGGCTTCCATGAATGCGCTCCTTAGCTCGGTAGTGGTTGAGGCCGCAGCCCCTTTCTCGCGATGAGTCGAAAGGGGTGCAGGCCAAAGAGCGAGCAGCCAGCCAGACTCAGCCGGAGCGTTTGGACAAACAACGTGTCGCAGTGAGTCTGCGAACGGAGGCGCGGAGTTAGTGCGGAGGCGGTTAAAGTTTGGCGTCAGCGGGGAGCGGCACGTCCGCCGAGCGGAGCGCGTTTCCAGGAATGCCCGGCGCATTTGGTCGTATCGCCTTTGCCGCCGCCTACGACAGCGATCATGTCCCCGCTCTCCTCCCTCACTCGTCCGTAAAGGGAGGGCTCGCTATGGCCAACAACATTTCGATTTACAGTGTCGGCGGCTGTCAGGTCACGATCGTTTTGCAAGCTTCGGGCGTTGCCGCTAGCGGCTGGCGGAGCTGCCTGCGCACCTGCGCCTTGGTGATCAGCGTGATCGCAGGTCTGCTCAAGATGACTCTTTCGCTCCTGGCGATCAGGTAACTGGGTGCTGCTGGTGGGCGAGGCTGGTTTGCCAAGCCCACTTGGCCTTCAGTCCGAGAGCAGTTACCCAGCCAGCGAGGATTTCAACAGCCCAGGATTCCGAGTTTTTTCGCCAGTACCAACACGAACTACCTAACATCCTGACGGCTTGTCACTTAAGTCCAAGTCAGATCTGCCGAAGCAATCCTATATGGGGGCAAAACATAAACATCAAAGAAAGCTCTTGGATCTAACTGGCATCCTATTTGGCCGTTGGACGGTGGTCCGCGTCGCCTCCATGACGCCCAAAAAGTGGTTATGTAAATGCGCATGTGGTATCGAGGCCGAAGTGTTTCAATGCAGCTTGCGCAGCGGTCACAGCAAAAGCTGCGGCTGCCACGCCAGCGACACTACCTCAGCGAATCACCTCGTCGACGAAATCGGTAAGGTCTACAACGGTTGGACTGTGCTTTCCTTTGCATACAGCGACAAATATGGTGCAGCCAGATGGAATTGTCAGTGCCGCTGCGGTGCGGTCCACGTTGTTAGGGCAGGCGGATTGAGAAACGGACGTTCGACCCAGTGTCGACTCTGTGGGGTACGCAACAGAGAGCGCCAGCTAAAGTCCGGTGGCATTCTCCCTCGTGCATCATGATTGGCAGCAGTCGCCGGTTCCAAACACGTTGCCGCGAACTAACGCCCGCTGATATCCACAGCGGCATGGGCCGCATATTCAGCATCACATATACGCTGGCTTATAAAATTCATACTCTGAACGATTACGAAATGCAGTTGAGTTAACGTATACTAAACTTGATTCGTAGAACACGTGACCGAGCTGGTCCTTAATCGTAATCAGGCTTGCGCCCCGATTCAAAAGATTTGTGGCTAGTGAATGCCTCATTAGGTGCGGATACACTCGACGCGTTCCTAACTGCCGCGCGGCTACCGTGCGCAGGATCTTACGAAGGTCGCCGGGAGTCAACTGGTTTCGTCTTGTTATGGTCGTAAATAGAAATTCATTGTCATTTCTCGGATATGATTTCAGGTATTCAATTAGTACCTTAGTGCAGTCGGATGAAATATTGATGATTCGATCCTTCATGTTTTTCCCTGAAAGGACGATCACTCTGTTGGACCCAAGGTCGAGTTCACGGACTATAAGGTTGCAAACTTCACGATTTCTCATCCCAGAATACGCTAGGATACAGATGATCGCCTTTTCGCGTAAATTTCGCGCCGATTGAATGATGCGCGAAACTTCGGACTCGGTAAGAATATCCTTGATCACGCGCTTTGGTTTGCGCGGTCGGCCGATCTTAACTGTAATGCCTTTTTATTTAGCATAGTGTTCGATTGCGATACTTGTATTTACAATATGGCTGTAGCTATATTTTCTCGTGTGCATCCACAAGATGTGCTGCTTGATTTCGGCTGGCTTTGGGGCAAATTTACGCATTCTACGCAGTGCTATGCTGAGACTGCGCGCATATCCATCGACTGTATTCGGGCCAATTCCGTGGTCAACGACCAGGTGTTGTTGGTACTTCTTAATCACATTCTTCAGCTTCGTATTATCCATGAAATCTCCACATGCGGCATCAACTCTCTCCGCTTGCCACCACGGCAATGGAAAGAGCGCCAAGTTGACTGCGCATATGCAAAAATGACACCAGCTGATGCAGAATTGGTCAGGGCAAGCTGTTAAAGATCGACCTATTGCTAATAAGATCCATAATCAAGATCATATTTATGTTGGCCGTGGTGGTGCTATTCAGTCGTCGAACATCGACTTCGCAAGGCCGATGTTCTGTGCTAAGAAAGGACATGGTGAACAAAAGCAAGACACAGGACGACCCATGGCAAAGTGGGACGATGTTGATTACGGGCCGGTGATGATTGCCGCCGGTAGGTACAAGGGCACCATCGGTTATTACGACGATACGGTGGGTCGAATGGCCTATGTTTACCGTAAGCGCTACACCACCGCATATGTCTCCAGCCTAGAGGGCGTGCCAGACTCATCTGTGTAATCCAAACACAGTGGAGGCGCCCCATGAGAGTAGACGA
>CAIYRB010000156.1 GCA_903928445.1 uncultured Pseudomonadota bacterium
ACACGGACGTTAACCAACGCATTTCTGGCAACTCTCACCGGCCTACCGGAGGATCGGGTCGCAGCCGAGCGCTTGGCTTTAACATCCCAAGCCAAGCCCAAATAGGCCCCAGACACCGACAGAGAACAAAGGCCCCAGCTGGCCCGCGTTCTCCCCGCTGTGATCGCTTGTCGGATGAAATATATTTCGACGGAGCCATTGGCCCAAGCAGACCGTAAGATGAAACAGAACAGCTACGGCCAGCAACCGCTACGCATACCCGGGCAGTGTGCCCATGGCTGACAAGGATCCCACCGTCAATCCCCAAGCCTGATAAGACCACCGACCGCACCTAGCCTCGACACAGCCTTTGAGCCGCGCTGGCATCGACCACACACTTTGGCCTCGCCAGATCACCGCACCGCCATGTCCGCCCCCGCCCGCCTCATGTCGCGCGACTCTAGTCTTGCTCACCCTGTAAACAGTGGCCTCCTTCGCCGCACAACCGCACGCTATGAGAGCGCTCCGGTCATCGCAGCGAGCACCATTCATGGAGTCCCACATGTCCATTCCTGAAGGTCCAGAGCAAAAGCCACCACGAAAATGGCCGCTACTTGACCCAAAGAACGACGCCGTGTTCAAGATGATGTTTGCCAGTCCGCGCGGCCGGCGCCCTTTGATCGCCCTGCTTAATGCGGTGCTCAAGCCAAAGTCACCCATTTGTAGCGTCGAGGTCATCAACCCAGAGATTCCCAAGCTGCTCATCTCGGACAAGGGGACCATCCTCGATATTCGCGCCAAGCTTGAAGACGGCACCCAGATCGATGTCGAGATGCAGATGGCTCCGCACCTCGGCCTGGGTAAGCGCGCCTTATTTTACGGTGCACGCATGTACAGCCAAAGCATCGAAAGCGGCGATTATTACCACCAACTACGCCCAGCTATTGTTCTGTTTTTCATGGCAAAAGACCTATTTCCTACACGCCCCGAGGCGTTTCATGTATGTTTTGGCATGGCCCAACGCGACGCCGGCCCAGTAGTTTTTCGCGAACTGCAAGACGAGCTGGTTGTCCACTTTGTCGAGATTCCAAAGGCGGTCAAACAATGGCGCAAAGGGCTGATGGCGCCAGACGACGAGCCTGCCGGCTCTTGGTTGGCCTTACTTGATGCACCGGAGGATGCCATGGTCCAGAAAGCTTGTTTGACCAATCCAGATCTTGAAGCGGCACGCGAGCTACTCGGTGACATTTCATCCGAGGGCGAGGCGCGGGAGCTGGCACGGATGCGTGAGAAGTCTGCGATCGACTATGCGTGGTCGATTGCGGCGGCGACGGATCAAGGGCGGGCAGAGGGTGAGGCCAAAGGTGAGGCCAAAGGGAAAGCCGAAGCAACACTTGCTCTCCTGCACCAGCTCCTGGCCAAGGATGAAACACGGACGTTAACCAACGCGTTTCTGGCAACTCTCACCGGTCTACCGGAGGATCAGGTCGCGGCCGAGCGCTTGGCCATAAAATCCCACGGTTGATAGGTTAGTCGCTTGCGCTAACCCGCTGATCCATCAAAAAATCTGCGGACACCGCGTTGGTCTCAGAGAACGGTTTGCTGCCAACCACTCCCAAATCGCAGTACCGCCACGCCAACCTACCAAGTGCTGCGTTCCGCAAACACGTAGGTTTCCCACAAAGCACCGAGAAGCGGCGACTGCGGCAGAGCATCGCGCATTAAGGCGAACAAAGCACAAACCAATGCTGGATCGCTTAAATATATCTTCGGCGTCCGGTCGCGTTGATGACTCATTTCCGATAGCTATAGCCAGGGCGTTGACGAATTGGACTACAGACCAGTTTACACATGAGTTATATGGACTGTATGCCAAATCACTAATGACAACCTAAACAACCAAAATTACTCTACTTAAGCCTGATCTGGGGAGGAGCGGACGAATCAGCACCGAGTTATGCTGGTGTTCGGCTAGCTGAGTTATCGACAACCACGTTGCATCTCGCGGCGGCATCGCATGTCGACTGACGACGGTACAGGCAACAGTGTCCGCTCGCTGACAATAAGAAGAATGTATTGGCGTCGGATGATTAAGAGATTGACGTACCAATCACCAAATAATGTCGTACTTGTCGGCGGAGCCAGGTCGAGCGTGACCTTCAACTTTGCTGAAACCTTGTTTGTAACGCGAAAGGTAAACACGATGAGTCACGTAGTCGCTAGCGGCACGAACTGCTGCGGTGCTCTGGTGCAGCCAATCGCGAGAGCGATAACGATCGCCTGGGGATATGCCTTTTCAAGCAGCAGCCGAGCGCCTTGTAGTGTTCCACCATCCGTTTTGACGTCATCGATGGCGATCAGCGCGACTCTTCCTGCAGGCAATGCACTTATGGCACGAAGGTCCATGGACTTGGCATGCTGATCGGAAGTCCAAGTGGCCTTCTCGGGCTTGGTCGTGGTCCGCACCAAGTAGTCAGCAACTTTCAAAGTGCCGTCGGCGCTTGCAAGCATGCTACAAAACACACTGTTGCGATTGTCTCGATTCCGGCTGCCTTGGACCCATTTCTTCCTAGGAACCGTAGAAAACTGAGGGTCGCTTGCTGCCATCGAGCTCGGTACCGGGACCAAAAGCGCTGTACTCGCTTTAAACTCAGCAATCGCGTGGCGGATGAGCTTAAGGAATGGATCGACAAAGCGTTTGATGTCTTCGTCTCTACCTTCCTTATAGTTCAAGATCTCTGGCGAATAACTGCCATATCTCCAGTCTTCTTCGCTAAGCACGCGATCGCGAACAGCTGTCGACGGATAGTAGTACGCCAGAAATCCAAGTTTCGTTGAGGGATCGTATTGAGCGTGCGGGAAGTTGTCGATTTTCAACATTGCGCAAGAAGACCTTTGAGATCGTCTGGCGACTCAACGACGTGAGCACCGCTCTTGATGAACTTCGCCGGCCAAGTGAGGGCGCTGTTGTCCACCAAGGATTTGAGAAGTAGGAGTTTGCGACCTTGCTTCAAACATTCGGCGGCTTGATGAACCACACCGGATGTTTCTCCGGCTTCGATGATGATCGTCGCCATTGAAAGCAAAGCCATGAGGCGATTGCGTCGCGGAAAGAGGTATTGTCCCTTTTCCTCGTGCGGCAGAGCGGGCGATAGCAGGATGCATTTACTTGCAATCTCAGCCGCGAGCGCCTTATTTTCTGCCGGATAGATCTTGTGGATAGGTGTTCCCAGAACTGCCGCAGTCAACCCACCGCGTTCGATAGCAGTCTTGTGCGCGACGGTGTCGATCCCTTTGGCCAATCCAGAGACAACGACGAAACCTAGATCCACCAGTACGGACGTGACACGTTTGGCTCTTGCGGCACCCTCGGCGGATGGCACTCTGGTGCCGACGACAGAAACACACGGACGACGGAGTAATTCAAAATTACCTTTGCAAAAGATCGTCGGAAACTGTTCCGTGATGGCGTTAGGAGGTTGAAAGAAATCACGTGGCAAGAGGAGAGTGCCTGTGGCGACTAGGTACCCGGCAATATCGAGATCCAGCCTTGTCGCCTTAGCAACGCCAGCCCCCTCAATTTGCTCGTTGACCTGGTCCATCTTCTTCACGCCCACGTAACACCTGGATATAAAACGACTGTTTGCTCTAACCAGCGGTAACGATTGAATATTATATCATCTTTTTAGGAACTTGTCATTTTCAAAATCTTCATCACCGTCGCCGGCTTCCAATGTCCGCCGCGTTTAGTTTTGATCAGTGGTCTGCGCAAACCCTGTCCTTTAGGGGCAGGGTCGAGCAGACCACTGATCAAGTAAGTCAGACTCGCGGAGATCGCGACCAGTCAAGTCATCGAGCGAGGTGGCGATCCCTGCAATCTCCTTAAAACGACCTGATGCTGAGATCAGAGGCAGCCAGGCTTCGATCTGCGATCAGGTGGTTTTGCGCTTTTTTATCGGAGCTACGGCACGCCGCTTAGGGTTATCCATAGATACCCGGTCCTGGCGTCCATCGAGTATGATATTCAAAGCAACGTGCGAGGCGGCGGGGAGCGGATGCACTTTTCCTGCTAAGTCTGACTTCGCTTGGGATAGCGGGACGGCAGAAGTAGGGCCAGAAAAGCGTTGGCCTGCTTGCCCATAGTGGCCATCCCTCAGCAGTTCAAGCGTCGTTCTACCTTCTATATTTTGCAGAATAACGTCACGATTGAGGTTTGCCGCGCCGCGATCATAGGCCCTTACAAAGGCAAGTACCGCGTTCAGCGCGCGTTCGTTTTCGGTTGCCAAAGGCTGGCCACTTGCCCAGAAATGCATAGTGCGCCTTGTTACACCAAAGATCTGCCCCAACTGATCCCATGTAAGCCCGCTGCGACGCCGCAGCTCCATCACGGCTTTGTAGGGTGCTTGCACGACGTCTATAGAAAGTCCACCACTGTTAGTTGTCTGGCGAGCAATCAGCGCTGTGCTTTGTGCCGTTGGCACCGTCATCGATGACGTTGTCAGAACAAGGGCCGTGCCGAGACCGAGTCCAAAATAACCTAGCTGCAGCGCTCCAAGGGAACGAATTGATTCAACCGAGCGGGTATATCCCGTTGCGGTGGGGAACTCACTGCTTTGGTAAACGACCATAAACTATCCTCGGTAGCGGGCCAAAAAGGCGTCCGTGATCGCCCATCGAAAGAACGTATAGATCCGCCGTGCGAACTTGTCGCCCTGGTCTAAGATGCCGCTTGTAGAGAAGCGGGACTGAACGTCTGTGAACATATCGAGGTCTAAGACCCAGCTTGGGCTTGGGCTGGGTAGGATAGTCATTGGATCGACAGTCATATCGGGGGCCAGAAGCGCTGTCCGGGCGACAAGATGCTGCCCTTCCCCTAGCGAAAATAGGCTTTGCGAGACGGACTGGACAGCAGCTGTTCCCATCGGCGTTCCTAGCAGACCAAACACCTGTGGATTGATAAGACCCTTGAGTTCAGCGACGGATGCAAAAAAGACCCTATCAATATAACGCAGGCCAATGCGTGAGCAGTGCGCCGGCTTCACATGATGAACGAGCGACTGCAGAATCAGCTCCATACGGTGCAAAAAATCTGCTCTAGTGCCATATTTGGTCGTTTCAAGTGCAACAAAGTCCGGGGCCAGAGTGACGCGCCAGTCACCGGTCTCATCGCTAAAGCGCCACGCCACTTGTTGTGGGAGCGCCTGGTTTTGCAGGCCCTCACCGACATCGACATTGATCCCGAGCGTTATGTCACGCCGCAGAATCGGGTAGCGCTCACGAATGGACTCCTGGAATGAAGCGATAAATTCGGGTTGGCTGATCGCCATGATTGGCGGAAATCGCACCTGAAAAACCACGCGATCGAGCGGCGCCTGGCTAAGCTGCACCTCGCTTGGTGGGTCATCAAATAGGGGGTTGGTCATGGTTTCCACGCTTTTAGTCTACTCCTTGCGGCCCACACCTGTGAAGCCACATAGGAAGTATGTCGGCACAAATATGAAGTCAATTGAGAAGTATCGCAATAGCCCCTGAAAGGACTGACAATTCCTCCCTGCCGAGGCCTGCCTGTTAGCATATTTATCATGTCTGGCAGTTAGGCTGGTAGGTGCGGGTGGTTACCGCCCGCTTTCGTAGCTGGCGTAGACTCGTGTCTCTTGGATCGATGCTGCCCCTACCCGCTGTCAGTCCTACTCCTAGCTGGTATTCGCGACACCCTGGTCATCAGCACCCCCTTTGACCTCCCCGCATTCAAGCGCCTGCTCGGGGACGGCAGCCAATTTGGCATCTCCATCGCATACGCCGATCTTTCGGTATGTTCGACCACGCGCTTGCCGAAATATCGGCCGACACAGACCTAAAACCCACTCAAGGTCACGGCATTGTTAGGTCCATGCAGAATTTAATCAGTGGCTCAACTATGATTCGACCGCTCGCAAACATGCAGCTGGCTCAATGAAGCTGGTCCATTCCGATTCAGGACAATGGCTATTCCGCCAACACGGACACCGACTCGCGGCCACCAACCTCCTAGCGGGCCGCAATCACCTCTTGCGGGCGCAAGACTCGGTCACCGAGGCGGTAGCCCCGGCGACAAACCTCCAGCACGGCACCTGACCTAACATCCGCTTCGGGCCGACTGTCAACGACCTTGACCAGCTCCGGCACGACTTGTGACTCGTTGATCTCAATCAATCCACGCCGCTTCAGCAATAATTCGATGCGGCGGCCGATTTTATCGATGTAGGGAGCATCGTCCTGAGTTTTCATACGATCGATAAGATCGAGAATTTCAACGACGGCCAGCAGCAGCTCCTCTAGGTCGCGTTGGTGGCGATGCCCTTCTTCCCTACGAGCAGTGTCGAGGCTCAGCAGGGAACGTTGGATGGCGACGACGCGTTGACTGATAGGCGCCCAGACTGGGGCAGCAGTTGCGGCCTCTTGAGGCCGATCGAATGGTACATCGCTAAGACCTGGTTGCACTGCAGCGCCTCCAGCCATCGAGCAGCGGCACTTGCGACGGCTTCCATTCTTGAGCGGAGGACTGGCTCGATGCGCCGGTCCGCGTACCCGCACCCGCCGCCCGTGGACTGGCAGCGGGATCGGCGAAGCAGCGAATAAATTCCAGGTGGACCCTGGTTTTGGCATCAAACAGCATCGCCTGCGCGCTGCGCAGCTCGGCCATGCGGGCTGGGCTTTGCCGCATCTGTTGCATGGTTGCAGCCAGGATCTCTGACTTGGTGGCGCGCAATGATACGCCGAGGATGGCAAACGGATCGAAGTCCAAATGAGGCCCGACAGCTACTGGATTTGACGCTTCGGGCAGCAATGGCGCCGCTGGCCGTGGCATGCGAGCCACACTGATGCCCATGGAGCTAAGCCAGATCGATAGTTCCGTGCTAAGGACATCCATCAAGCAATCGACGCAGGCGCAACGCATCGCCGCGATAGGGTTGGTCTGCTGCGCCAAATGCGGCGCCGATCGCAGCAGCGAGGAGTGCGTCAGTAGCCGCTCCAGGAGCTCCAGATACTGATCAACCGGTGCTTCGTATTCGTCGGCGTCGACGTCGGCCAGGGTGTCGCCTGTCAGACACCAAGCTTTCGCCCACGGTAAAGTTAATCGTCCCGCGTCGACGGCCAATGCCAACAGCGATTTGAGTTGGGCGAGATCCTTTCCTTTGATTATTTTGTTGATACGGCGCATGCCCTTATTCGACAGCATGTCATCAAGGAACTCTTCCGCTGCTCGGGTACGGTCAAGCAAGGCCTGGAGCTCGGCGCGCGTCTCGGGTGACGGCGTCAAATCGAGCGTCAATGTTGCGAGTGCCAGCCATTCACTTTGGCTTGGTAGATTAAGTCGCCACAATACGTGCAGTAAAAATCGACTGGCAGCGGCACGCAGGTCGGCATCTGTGGTGCCGCGCGCGATCGTGCCGGAGATCATCGCGATCACTGCGGAGCGCTCTGGCGACTCGAAATTTACTGCGATGACATCGCGAACGGCGGCGGACAGGCAATTAAGAAGTCCAGTCTTGATCAGCGGTAGTTCAGCGAGCAAATGACTGATGATCCGCTCCGCAATGGGGTCGCCTCGCCGCAGGCAGTGCTCAAACAAAGCCAGCCTGAGGCCCGGCGCCAACGTTGGATCATCGGCGCCGCGCTGCAGGTAACTTCGCTCCGCCTTGGCCGATTCCTGGCCGGTAAGCACACGCAGCAACTCCGCTCCCTGCCCAGCGCTTTCATATGGCGCGCGAAGCGCCGCGGGTAAGGTACTGAGGTGGGTGCGAAAAACCGCGGTGCGCTTTGCCTCCAGCTGTTCGAAGTGACTTGGGGCGAAGATCACGCCATCGGGAACGGCCGCTTTTGCGTCGTCGCCAACCGCGACGATGGCCGCCACTTCGTAGGACACCCAAGTCGCTAGACCCGCAAGGACCTCTTTGGTGCAGGAGAGCGACTTGCCAAGCTCTTGCAGGAGGATGGACATAAGACTGGTAAGACCATCACCCAAGGAGCATACGTCGCCGCGTGTCAGCACGTAGGAGGCGGCCGCAGTGAGGTAAGCAGGGAGCAGCGACCGAGCGTCGGCAAGGCTGCGTGGGGGACGCAAGCGCCAGCGCAGCCGCGGTAGGTTCACATAGGTGGCATGGTCGAGCGGCTCTCGGCTTGATTCCAACAACTTCAGTAGAATGATCAGCGACGCTTCGTCCCCAGACGCCCAGAGCTGCGACTCGACGCGTCCGCGCAGCTCCTGCGTGAGTGGATGATCCGGCAGAAGGGTGCGGGCCGTGGCGTAAAAAGGCAACAGCTCCTCGCACGTCCGCTCATCCCAGTTCGCCCGAAGCGCTGCACTATCGCTAAACACTTGCTGGGCTAGGAGGCGGCAGGTGGCATCGAATTCTGGTCCCATCTTGGTCAAAAGGGGAGCCCAGCCGAGCAGCGCCCCGGCGAGGTCACCACTCTGCAGCAAAGCGTAGCCAGCCGCGTAGCGTTCATCGCGCGACCACTCGTCCTTCGGCCGGCCTTGGAGTTCCGTCAAAGCTCGCCGAAAGTGTCTATCGTTAAGCAGGGCCGCCAAATGCTGACGGCGCCGCAGAGCGGCTTGACTCGATGTTGACACCTGCGCCTTAGCCATATCCTCAGTCTCCAAATTGGCCTGCTGGGTGATAGATCACCTCGACGCCCAACCCTTAATGATGCGCCGTACTTGGCGGCGATGGCGAATCTACTGGTGCGGCGCTAGTCGTAGCCTGCGGCGCCGACGCCACCGGCGCCGGCGGAGTTGCCAGCCTGCGGGTCAAGGCCACTCGTTCTTCGCGCTCACGATCATAAAGGTGCAGCGTGTCCTGCAAGGCTCCCGCCAAGGCTTTCGAAATGTCGGTTGCGCGCTCGTCCAGGCCCACCCTAGTGTCGTGTGCCGCAACCATCTGCACACGAAGCGCCTGCTGCAACTCGCGTATCACAACAACCTGCGACGTGACGGCGCCCACCAGTAGAAGCGACAGCGCGAGCTGGCCGCCGATCAACCACGGCAGCCAGCCGGGCCAGGTGTGGTTTGAAGGCGCCTGCGCCAGTTGGCTGGGCACCTGGTCCAAAGCCGAGATGGTCACCTGTGGTCGAGATGTTGTTGCAGTCACGGGACGACTGGCCTCCTCAAGCAGACGATGGATGACTAGGTCAGCCGAGCATTGGGGACACTGCTCGGCGTGGGCGGCTACGCCGCCTAAAGCGCAGACTGGACACTTCATCGCGCGGAGCCGGCGAGCACGACGTCGCGCTCAAACCAACCAGAATGGCTTTGGGGCCAATCTGAGGTGAATTGGCTCGCGACGGCGTTCAACTCACTGGCTGCAGCTTCAATCGCCAGCTCATCGTTGCTGCGACGGGCTTCGCCTAATTTTCGCAAACCCTCGCGCAGTCGGCGCCCGTCGCCAGGCCAGCGATGCTCCTCGCGAACAAGGTTCAAGATCTGGTCCCAGTTGATGCTGTCCGGTAGATCATCAAATAGGTCGTCAACCCGGGCGCTGCTCCTGTCAATAGCCTCAGCATCGGTTAACTGCATGAGAAGGGCCCGCAATTCGGCAGCCAACATCACCGCTGCCTCGCTTTCTTCTGGTTTCAACGCCGCAGATGCAAGACGAAGCAAAGACCCCAGGCGGTTGTAGTCGAGGTAAGCCGTGCTATCCACCTGCGCCAGAGCGCGCAGCGTGTCGATCTGCGTTCGCAGCGCATCCTCACCAAGCTTTGCACCACGATCGTTTGCCGTGGAGGCCAAGATGCCGTCGCTAATCACCCGTGAGAGTCTGACAAAATCCAGTGCCGCCAAACGATCCCTAGCCGACGCCGCAATGCGAGCCAAACAGTCCTCCAACTCCGCATAGAGCCGAGCAGAGGCTCCCCCCCGCGTCACGACTGGTTCCGGAGCTGCGTCATTGGTGCTGCTGGTGGCGATCTGACTCCTTAAGCCAAGTATATTGTCTTCATCAACCTCGAGGGTGACGCTCAGTTCTCTCACGGCGGCGGCGTCCTGCACCAACTGCAACGGGTCACCGCCATGTCGGTGCACCCACACCTCGCCCACCGGCTCGAGCACGCCGTCGATCTCGTTGAGAATCCGTAGGCGGGCCAGCTGCTGATCCGCTGCCTTGAAGGCCACCTGCTCCGTGTGCCGACAGGGCAGCGGAGTATTGCGTGCAATCAAGCGGTGACGCTGCCCGTTGGCGAGCTGCAGATAGTAATCATGGGCCGTGCTATGCATGATTGACATGGCGCCGTCCGTTGCCGAGACGCCTGCCAGGCGATGTGCCATGATCGCTGCACCTTCGGCAATGGCGAACATCGGCCGCGGGTGGACGTGAACTTTCGCGGCGCCAAATTTCGCCCGCAGAGCCTCCTGAATGACAGGAATCATCGAGGAGCCACCGACCATGAGGACCTGGTCAATCAGATCAGGCTCAAAGGCGATCTCCTGCAAAATGCCCTCGGTAATCGTCGTCAGCCGCGAGACCAAGGGCGCCAGGATGGCGTCGAGCTGGTGGCGGCTCAAGGTGACGTCGATGTCGATCAGCTTGCCTTTGGCGTTGCGAAGGGTGCCAAAATGCTCGATGACCGCGCTATCTGCCTGACTCAGATCGATCTTGGCTCGTTCGCAGCTCTCCTTCATCTCGGCAACGAAACGGGCCCGATCAGACGCGCTCAGGGCCGCCACCAACTCAGCGACTGCAGCACCACCGAGCGTCTTCGCCGTCTCGCTATAAACGTGATCGACAATCATTTGATCGATGTCGTCACCACCCAGCCACATATCACCACCCTTGGTGATTTCCATGAACTGACCACCAGCGATGCTCAGAATCGAAATATCGAAGGTCCCGCCGCCAAGGTCGAAGACCATCACGGTCTTGGCGTCGGTGGGAGCCATGTCTTCCAAGCCGAACGCAATGGCCGCGGCGGTCGGTTCGGGCAACAGTCGCAGCAACGTTAGCCCGGCCTGGTCGCAGGCCGCACGAGTGGCATGTTTTTGGCGATCGGAGAAGTAAGCCGGAACCGTCACAACCACCTGACTGATGGCCGCACCCAGGTCGACAGCTCCATCGGCCACCACCTTGCGCAGCACCATCGCCGCGATCGCCTCGGGCGTATAACCCTGACCGCGCAGGGGAATCAGCAACTTATCTGCATCGGCCACGTCGGCTTGCAGTTGATAGCCGTAGCGATGGCCCTTGATGGCCTTTTGTACGTCCGGATCGCTGAGGCGGCGGCCCATAAAGCGCTTGGCCGACACCACGGTGTCTTGTGGATATTGCTTCAACAGGTCGCGGGCCGCCCGACCGACGGCAAAGGTCCCATCAGGCAATGCCGTCACACACGACGGGGTGAGCTCCTGCCCCTCACGATTGCGCAGTAAAGTCGCTGTCAGCCGCTTGACGGCAATCGCCGAATTCGTGGTTCCAAGGTCTATCCCTACAGCGGTGGTCATGATTGGCTTCCCCAGCGACAGGTTGTTAGTGAGCAGAGATCAGTCACTATTTACTGGTTCCGCTCGACTGACGCTAGAGATTTTCACCTGTCTTCCACCGACACAGGTCCGTGCAAGCTCATGTTCGAATTCAAACTCGGCGACGCCACCCTAGGTACGCCGACGTTTGAAATCAGAACCCGCAGGAAACAGCCGATCAATTGACGGAAAAGTGGCTCCAGCCGCTCAGACCCGAAGCTAGACCCTTTTGGGTCGAACTAGACATGGCTGACAAGGATCCCACC
>CAIYRB010000157.1 GCA_903928445.1 uncultured Pseudomonadota bacterium
AAACTCAGGCAATATAATTTCACCGCTAATGACATCGAATTTCCCTGACTCAACCTTAGCAAGGTCAAGAATATCATTAACAATATGTATCAACATTTTTGCGTTACGAATGATCGGATCGATAAAGTTGAGATTCTCTCGTGACTGTAGCGGTATGTTTAGCATGACTTCCGCAAAGCCAATGATGATTGCCAGCGGACTCCGGATCTCGTGGCTCATGTTCGCTAGAAATAGACTCTTAGTTGCATTAGCGCTGATTACCATACGGTTTTTTACCTCAAGCTCAAGCAGGGCCAGCCGGAGCTGTTCGTTCGTGCGCTTGAGCGTCTCGCTAGTGATAGCTTGACGGATCTGATGTGTGAGGTTCTCCAGGTATTCCCCTTGCTGGATGATGTATTGTGCCGCGCCAAGTTTCAGGGCCAGAACGGCGCTTGATTCATTGCCAGATTTTGCGGTTACGATCATTATTGGTGAGTTCGGCTGCTTGCCATCCGTAACTTTCCGAATAAAGTCTAGACCGTCTTGGTCCGGCGTCCCAAGGTTAATAAGCACGAGATCATAGGCGGACAGTCTGTTCAAACAGCTCAAAGCCGCGGAACCCCTCGTTACGTACTCTACTTCAAAAATGTTTGCGGCTTGGGCAAAATGAGTCCTGATCAATCGGGTATCCTCAAGCGGATCTTCAACATATAGAATTCGCGTGACTTCGGGCCTCCTAGCCAGGTCCTGCTGTTGCCGGCAGCGGCTCTTGTTTAAGACCTGTTGGAGCTTGTCTGGCAGGCCTGTTAGGTAGCCGAGCCTTTTGGCAATGTAGTCACTTACGCCGAGACCAAGAGCGTTACTGACCAGTTCTTCGTCACCTGCGCCTGTTACTAACACCACAGGCAGATCGGCATACTTAAGACGAAGTGTTTTTATTAAACTAAGCCCATCGACGTCTGGCAGATGATGGTCTAACAATAGTATATCCAGTCGCCTAGCCTCGATTTGTGCAAGGCACGCGGCACCGCTACCAACAACCAACACATCAAATTCGGGTGCAGTCGCGGCAAAATGGGCCTTGGTTAGGTCCGCATCTTGGGGATTATCCTCGGCGTATAGTAATTTAATAGATGAGGCCACCAAGACCCCTGGCATTAGGTGCTCTAATTGCTTGCCACGATCTTCACTTGGCTGCGTCATGCTGACCCGCCTCCATTGCCGCGTTGAACTTCGGAAATTCGACATAGAAAGTGGCGCCTCGGCCGAGTTGCGACTCAGCCCACACACGCCCACCAAGTTTGTCGACTACATTCTTGACGATGGCAAGGCCGGCGCCGGTGCCCTCGAACTCCTCGACGGTTTCCAACCGGCTGAACAGTTTGAACAACTTATCAAAATACTGCATGTCGAAACCAATGCCGTTATCGCTAACAATGAGGCGCCAAACCTTACCCTCGTCTTGAGCTCTGATACTGACGCGGGGTGGACTGGATTTGCGGCTGAACTTCAGGGCATTGTCGACCAGGTTACTCACCACCTGTATTAAGCCAGCTTCCCAGGTGCGCTCAGTCGTAAAGGGGATGTCCACGACCACTTCCGTGTGTTGCTTCGCGATGGCTAAGCTCCTGCCTTCTAAAATTGCCGCGACTAGGCTCGGCACGTGCACTTCGGTAAGTATTAGTGTGGCAGTATCCAACTGCGCAAACGACAGCAGGTCCGTGATCATTTGCTCCAGCTTGGTATTAGCGGTCAAGATCTGACTTAGGCAGAAGACAGCCCGTTCGCTATGGCCTGCGCTGTGTTTTAATTTTAACTCCTGAGCATAACCGCCGATGCCACGCAGGGGGGCCTTTAGATCGTGCGCGACCGCGCTGGTAAATATTTTTAGCTGATGATTTCGATCTGCAAGATTCGTCTCGGATTGCTGGAGACGCTTGTTTTTGCTGTCCACCTCATCATATAGGGCCAAAACGCCTTCATTAGTTTTGATCAATTCGCTATTGAGGCGTGTAACTTCCTCTTCTCTGTCTTTAAGGAGGTCGAGTGTGGTGATTAGTTCTTTGTTATTGACACGTTGTTCTTCCAGGGGTGACTGGCTGCGGAGTTTGGCCAAAGTATCTGCGAGGTTATCTAATAGAGCCGGCGTTATCTTTGGCGCAGATATTGGCCGCAAAATCCCGAGCGTAACGATGGTACCCGGCCCGGGCGACGCTGACTTGATATGAAATTGGTCACAGAGTCTCTTGGCGCTGAGGATGCCCAGTCCCAAACCTGCTGGCAAAGTGTGGCGCCCCCCCAGGATATCACTCAGATTGGTAATGCCTGGCCCGTGGTCGCTTATTTCTATCGTGAAAAATGACGGCAATCCAGCCTGCGCAATCAGAAACTCAACGACTCCGACTTTAGCATATTGCAGGACATTTCGCGCAATTTCCGAGACGGCAGTGCCTATGCGAGTTAGAGACAGAGAGTCAAAGCCCAAGTCATGTGCAAGGGCTTGCGCCACTCGCCTTGCGTGCACGATGTCGGATTCAATTTGGATGTCAAGGCGAGTGATGGAGGTATTCATTTGGCGACCACCACCAAGCAGTCATCATGTGGCCGCCGATGATCGCGAAATAACACCCCAGCAATGAGGGCTGGATGCCTCTGCGCCAGTCCTGGATAGTCGTCTAAATGCCAATGAGTCTTTAGACCATCCGAATGCAGCACGACTCGTCCACCTTCGGGCCAGGGATAGCTAAATTCCACGATCTTTCGTGCTTCAGACCCGGCCGTTCCATTGCAGCCAACCATAGTCTGTGATTTGGCACCGCAAAATATTCGCCCCACGATATTGCCTAAAGCAGCATAACTGATCACTTGCGTGGCGAAGCAAATGTCGGCGACTGCAACAGCCGCGCCTCGGGTTTTGCCAAGTCCAGAGTGTATCTGCCGCAATAACTCGAGCGGGCTGGCTAGAGCAGCATGTTTAAAAATAGTGACGGCCAAATTGGCAGCTTCGGCCGCGTTGGGACCGTGCCCTAAGCCATCAGCCAACAGCAATAGCGTCGATGATTTGCCCTGCTTCACTGCCCAGGCATCACCACACTCTGCCTCACCATCGATGGGGAGGCACACGGCTCCGACATTTAGTGCCGGCGGGATTTCTGACGGCCATGGTACCAAGACACGGCTGAGCACACCGGTCCCTTTGCCAGCTCCTGAAAAAATATCAAACACTGATGATAGCCTGCCAACGGCTCCTAGCCCAACCCCAGAACTGCCGGTTGTGGAGTAGCCGCCCCGTAGGGCTGCCGCCATATTGGCAATACCGGGTCCCTGGTCGATTGCGAGGATGTCCATGCCGATCGCTGCGGTCTCATATACCGGGCAAAGAATGAGACAACCGCCGGCACCATTCGTGTGTTTGATGAGGTTGGTGGCCAGTTCGGTCGCAATCAATGCGACCTGAGCGAGCCGTAATTCGTCATTGCTCAGTTCACTCCAAAGTGAGCAGGCCAAGCGCCGAGCTTCACCGACCTGACTTGAATCCTTAATTCTAAGCAGCCTAGGACATATGGAATAAATGATAGGCTCAGTGTTTACCGTCATCATTGCTTCCACCTCGTAATTTCGACGCGTGTCCCCTGGCCTGGTTCGGACCAAATGTTAAATTCGTCTACCAAACGCTTAGACCCGCCCAAACCGAGGCCTAGTCCAGATCCGGTTGAATAGCCATCAACCATGGCCTTCGTGATATCTTCGATGCCGACTCCGTGGTCAATAATCGTGACCCGGATACCTCGCCTCGCAGCATCGGCTAGCAGTTGCAGTCGCGCCTCTCCGCCGCCACCATAAGTGATCGCGTTCCGCGCGAGTTCACTTACGGCCGTCACCATTTTGGTCTGCTCCAGAATATTGAAACCTTCCGGGACCATCCATATCCGCACCGCCTGACGGACAGTGATCAGGTCGCTTTCAGATTGTAGCGGCATGATTTCATCTCGAACCGTGTTCATGACCGACCTGAAGCAGCTGCTAAGGACGTCGAAGACATAGTCTTCAGTCGCAGCATTCCCATCCCACTGTTAACGTTGCGGGCAGTAAGGACACTCCCTAGCGTTTTCCCTAGTTCTACAGTCGTCATGGCCACTGTTGGCTGCATACCCACAATGACCACCTCTGCACCTAAGATCCGCACAATTTTAGCAATATCGGAGAGCATCCGACCGAGGAAGGAGCCCACGATCTCAAGGGAGGAAATGTCGATGAGTACACCTTTGGGCCGTATCAGAGTCACTTGCTTGGATAGCTCATCCTGAAGATTCATGACCTGAGTGTCTGACATATCCTCCCGGAGGCTTATCAGCATAAAATCGCCGACTGCAAGTACAGGAAATTGTTCCATCAGGCCTCCTTCGCCTACGAAAATTGTGTGGGCGCAGCGACCTTGATTTGCAGCAATTGGAAGGCATAGAGCAGAGCATCTGACAGCGTCGCCTTAGTAATGACCTCACCAAACTCCACGCCAAGATGCACCATGGTCTGCGCAATCTGCGGCCTGATGCCGCAAATAATACAATGTGCACCCATTAGCTTAGCC
>CAIYRB010000158.1 GCA_903928445.1 uncultured Pseudomonadota bacterium
CCGAACTCGAAAATTCGCGTCCGATGCTCCTGATTACATGATCAAGAACGGCGTCAGCTATCGCATCATCAGCGACGAGAGAGGCAGTGTGAGGCTCGTCGTAAATGCAAGGGATGGAACGGTGGCGCAGCGGATGGATTATGATGTGTGGGGTAATGTCACTGCGGATACAAACCCTGGGTTTCAGCCGTTTGGGTTTGCGGGAGGAATGTACGATAGTTTGACGGGTTTGGTGAGGTTTGGGGCGAGAGATTACGATGCGTCGACAGGACGGTGGACGGCGAAGGATCCGATCTTCTTTGGCGGTGGGCAGAGCAATCTTTACGTCTACGCTGGGAATGATCCAGTGAATATGATTGATCCAACTGGCAAGTATGGAGTGGCAGGATTTATCGGTGGGGCTGTTGCTGGAGCTGTAGGTGGCTACATTACCGGCAACGGGAATGGCTATGCGATAGCAGCGGGTGCAGTAGCGGGTGGTCTTGTCGGAGCTATTAATCCTGCTGCATCCTTTCAAGCGGGCGGAGCTGCTGCAATTGCAGCGGATGCATTATTCGCAGCTGGCGCTAGCTATGCGGGCCAGATAATTGGCAATATTCAGGCACGCAATGCCAACCCCCTTACTAATATTAATGCTTCTGCACTCGTTGGTGCTGCGATCGGAGGAGCCTTAAGTAATGCAATTGGTGTGGGCACTCTCAGCGCAGGAACGGCGAAAGCTACAGCAGTTTTGCAAGGAGGTGTCTCCGGAGCAATTGGTGGCGGCTGCGAGAGTTTCAGTACCCTATCAGGCGGAGCACATTAATTGTTCATTATCTCATTAGTCGGATCATTTTTAATATCAGTAGGCGTTGGATTTCTATTTTTATACTTGGTGAAGGTCATAGCGTCCCACCCAAGTAAAACATCTGAATTTTCATCAGTAGTTTTGTGTGGATTCTATTTTGTATGTTTGTTTGGGATGATGGGTATCACGAAAGCACTGGTTGACCGAGAGCTGCTAGGAAATGAGAATCTAAGGTATATGGCGTTGCTGAACTTCGTCCTTGGATTGCTCCCTGTCTTTGCCAACTACAAAACGTACAAAAGTAATTTTGCAAAAATTGGTAATAGGCGCCTGGGCCAGCAACAGCTGGATAAGAAGAACTAGCCCGCCACCCCTTCGCCCCTGAGAAACCCATCGATCGTCTGCAAGAGCGCCTTCTGTTTCACAGTCGGCAGGCGCTCTATCTTTTGAATCCGACGAATTAGCCGCAGCGGCAGCTTATCGTGACTCACCACCGCTGCCGCTGGCATAGCACGCTTCATCCCCAGCAGCTCATCCGTACTAACCGCAAGGACCCGAGCGAAACGGCAAATCATCTCGGCATTCAGCCGCAACTTGCCACGCTCATAGTCGGTCATGATGCTTTGAATGATCCCGACCTGCTCAGCTAGCTCGACCTGCGTCAGTCCTCTTTCTTTACGAAGACGTGACAGTCTTTCCCCGAACGTTTCGTCCGAGGCTAGCTTTAGCGGCGGCAATTTCTTCTTCCTTTTCGTCATCGCTGGCAAGTCTACACCGGGTTTTTGAAAGTCCCGATGAACTTGCCCTTGTCAATACCGTAAAACACGGTAACATGGATCCAACAGTGCATCACGGTTTTTTTCAAAAGTTGCCCTTGACTAGGTTTTTGCTGGAGCTGAGCCATGGCGCGGATCTCGAACGACGAGCTGGAACGGCTAAAAAGTGGGATCGACCTCGTCTCTCTGGTCCGGGCCAAGGGTGTCGAGCTTGCCGAACACGGCGCCAACCTCATCGGCCGCTGTCCCTTCCACGCCGATAAGACGCCTTCTTTAGTCGTCACCCCGGCCAAAAACCTCTGGCACTGCCTGGGTGCCTGCCACACTGGTGGCTCGGTGATCGACTGGGTGATACGCTGTGAGAAAGTCAGCTTCCGCCATGCCGTCGAGATCCTGCGCAGCGGTAACGAAGGACTACTCTTTTCTCCGGAAGTCGCCCAGATCAAGCAGGCAACGGTGCGCAAGCTAGCGTCGCCGCTCACCCCGACAGCCGACGACCAAGAGCTGCTAAAAGAGGTCGTCCACTACTACCACGAGACGCTTTTATCCTCGCCCGAAGCGCTTGCCTATTTAGCCGCTAGAGGTCTTAGTGACGAAAAGGCGATCACCACATTTAAACTCGGCTACGCCAACCGCTCACTTGGCCTACGCCTGCCGCATAGTAACCGCGAGGCTGGGGATTTGCTACGTAGCCGGCTGATCAAGCTCGGCATCTACCGGGAAAGCGGGCACGAGCATCTAAACGGCTCGATCATCGTCCCCGTCATGGACGTGGATGGCCAGATCACCGAGCTCTACGGTCGCCGCATCAGCCGGGCCAGTCGTGGTATGCCGGTGCATATGTACTTGCCAGGTCCGCACCGTGGAATCTGGAATCCATCGTGTTTAGCTGCTAAAGAGGTCATTCTCTGCGAAGCGCTGCTTGATGCTTTGACGTTTTGGGTCAATGGCTTTACCAATGTCACCGCTAGCTACGGCACCAGCGGCTTTACTAAGGACCACCTGGATGCCTTTAAAAGGAGCGGCGTCGAGTCTGTCCTGATCGCTTACGACCGCGACGAAGCCGGTGATACTGCCGCCGCTAAACTAGCTGAACTTCTCGACGGCGAGGGCATCACGTCGTCTCGGCTGCTATTCCCGAAGGGTATGGACGCCAACGAATACGCCTGCCGTGTCCAACCAGCCGCAGCTGCGCTTAAAGCGGTACTAGAGGGCCAAGAAATCAAGGTGCGCAGCCAGGCAAAGCCTTGGGGTCAGTCCACTCCGAAAGATTCACCAGCGCCTATTCTCAAGGCCGAGCCCACTGCG
>CAIYRB010000159.1 GCA_903928445.1 uncultured Pseudomonadota bacterium
ATCCAGAGTGGTTATTTTTACAACTTTACTAGCTATTGCACTATGGGGACCATTGCTGCTAGCCACTCCTGAGTGGCGCGATCGATTACCATTCTTCACACTTCTGTGGCTAGGCCCAATAATCGGAAATTTCTTGTTATTCTTGCATGTTGCGCGGTTTGAGCATCAATCGATGGATCGACTGAGGCTCAAGGCATTCAGCTAATTAAACATCCAGGGCGCCTCTGCCACGGGCGTTTGGCCGGTTGACCCGTCCAGAAGGCCTGTCTATGTGGGATTTGAAGGCAGTGCCAGATTCGTTTAAGAAAAGGGTGTGGTCCATGGCCTACTTTCATGATTTCGTTCGGGTGACTAAAGCACGGACAAAATCAAAAAGAGGCCATGGATGGCTACCAGTCTTATCGCATCTCTCGTTTCGCGTCTGCTCCAAATTCCAGAGCGCCTCCAGGCCACTGTCACGGCCTATCTTCTGGCACTGATGCTCGATGGACCAAAAAAAACACTGTCTCATGCCGCCATGATAAGCGGCCTGCACAAGTCTCAATTCTCTAGGTTACTTAGCAACCATGCCGACTTGGCATCTATCAGCTTGAAGGCGCTGGCGGTGGAAGCAGGTCGAATGGCGGGAATTGATCGCAAAGCATTTTTCTCGGGATCGACGTGGAGCATAGCCATTATCGTTGATGCGACCTTGCATCCGAGATCCTCTCTCCATGTCGCCAATTCTCAGCGCTTCAATCACGGTCAGGGTTTTGTCGTTGGGCATCAGTGGACGAATATCGTCATTTTTATCAACGGCCAGCTCATCCCTTTGTCGCCGATTCCATTTTGGTCGAAAAATGAGTGCAGGCGCCGAAATGTTGAGTACAAGACGGAGCACGTCAGACTTGCCGAATATCTTGAGGACCTTCAACTGGCGCAGTATGTCGGATTTTATGCTGCAAATGAGGTCGTAGTTTTAACCGATGCCGGTTACGACAGCAAAATGCTGCAGCGCCTGGTCCTGGCTAAGGGCTGGGACTTCGTATCGGCCCTCAAGTCGAGCCGTAGCGTGCAAACCAGCAACGAATCGTTAAAATCACCGAAAACTTGGCGACGAGTGAATGTTTTGTTTCGAGCCGTGAAGAAGCAGGCCCCGTGGACCACAGTCCGTGTTGAAACGGATCAAGGAAAAAAGCGGAAGTCATTCCGTACCAGAAAGCTGACAGGTCGCATCAAGGGTATTCACCACGATGTAGCCATTGTCTGCTCGGAAAAATCCACCGGGAAGGGCCGCCGCTATTTTGCATGCTCGAATACCAACGTCTCAGTCGGCGTCATCACAAGGGCGTACCGAATTCGCTGGCGTATAGAGCTATTTCACCGCGCAGCCAAGAGCCAGCTTGGAATGCTTGACGCGGGAGTGTCCGATTTCGAGGCGCTGACAGCCCACATCCATTGGGTCTACTGCGCGTACATCCTGCTCCACAAGGTGGAGATACCAAATGCTGCGGCGCTGCTTGAGCGACAGCGTTATCTTCAGAAAATGGTGGAACACGCGCCGATTATCGCGAAGATAGAGCAGATCGTAGCTGCTCGCACCCAATTCGGGGGACTGCCTCGACAGGGACGCCTTGCGCGAGCGGCCATTCAGATAGGCATGGCTTCATAAGTCTTGCGCCCCAGGTCCGACAGAGATTGATAGATTTTCTGCGCAACACGCGAGTTATTGCCAACAAA
>CAIYRB010000160.1 GCA_903928445.1 uncultured Pseudomonadota bacterium
ACATACTGAAATCACTTGATTTGCAAAATGGGCCAGATTTAATGTTTTCATCTGGTTACGGTAGATATGGGTAAAAGTCAGCCCTAAAGGACAGGGTTTGCGCAGACCACTGATCAAAAAAACAGCGTCAAACCGCACTTCAACGCCAACGTCCGCTGCACCATCCGCCCCGGCAACAACGCCCGGTCCGCACTTTGATCGCCCCCGCCTAAAGCCAACTGCCCCCCCGAGGTCAGCCGATTCTCTGCAAAGCTCCCCGAAGCGCGCCCCTGATTTTGCACATACAAGCCGCTCACCGCCGCAAGGGTCAGACCAAAGCCGGAGCGAAGTGGCAACAGCGTCCCCACCTCAGCCGCTACGTAGGTTCCCGTGATGTCCTGGTAGTTGGCGATCGTCGACGCATCCCGGCTACTGGTATCGAGCGACAGGCGGCTGAGCGACCGCCCCAACATCAGCGACCCATAGACCCGCTGCCCAGCCCAGCCAAACGCCCCAAAGCCGTCACTCACACGTCCGCCTAGGGCCAGGACCATATTGTTGTAGGACCCAAGCGTAGTCGTGTCCCCATGCACCGTTTTGGTATCGATGACGCTGTTGCTCCATTCCAGCCGCGGCGCCACCCTCAAGCCCCCGGAACCAATCTCGAAGTCGCGCCCAAGCGCAACGCTGGCACCGCTCACTGCGGTCACTTGAGCACCGCTCGTCGTGCCTCCCCCAATAAAGGGAGCGACCTCGGCATCAAAGGAACCCCCGGCGAAGGCCGCGGGAGCCGCGGCCATCCCAACGAGGATTGAAGCGAAGACAAGGGTACGCAAGAGCACTCCCCACCTAGGAGCTGATCCAAAAACTAAAGGTACGACGGTGAGTATCTATACTATTTTAATAAAATGTCAAGATTATTCATAGTATTGATATCCCCACCCCGTTCAAGCCTCGGCCTTTAGGTCGCCCAGCGACAAGATGTGTCGCCACGCTTCAGGCTGGACCGGCTGCACCGACAGGCGCGAGCCCCGGCGGAGCAGCTCCATGTCGCTAAGGGGCGCCTCCTGTCGCAGATCCTTCAAGGCGATGGTCTGCGCAAAGCGCCCCCGCGCCTGAACATCAACGCAGATCCACGGCGACAGGCCCTTTTTTGCCGCCTTCTCGTCGTAGTAGGGGCTCTTCTTATCCAGCGCGGAAAGATCGGGATAGCCCTCGCGCACGACCCGCCCGATCCCGACGATCCCGGGCTCGGGGCAACTGCTATGGTAGATGAACACCAGGTCGCCGAGCTTGACCTGGTCGCGCAGCATGTTGCGCACCTGATAATTGCGCACGCCGTCCCAGGGCGTGATGTGCCCTGGTCTGGCGTGCAAATCATCGTAGGAAAAGGTGTGCGGCTCGGTCTTCATAAGCCAGTAACGAGAGGCCGCCTTTTGCACCTTGACCATGACGCCCTCTACTTCCGCTGCGCGATCGGCGTGTAGTCACGCACCGTCTCGCCTTTGTAGATCTGCCGCGGACGATCGATGCGACCTTCGCCGTCGCGATGCATCTCGACCCACTGCGCCAGCCAACCAGGCAAGCGACCGAGGGCGAACATCACGGTGAACATCGGCGTCGGGATACCCATCGCCCGGTAGATCACGCCGGAATAGAAGTCGACGTTCGGGTAGAGTTTGCGATCGACAAAGTAGGAGTCCTTGAGCGCCGCCTCTTCAAGACGCTTGGCGATCTCGAGCAAGGGATCGACGCGGTTCATCTTGGCGAGGATGCGGTCGCAAGCCTTTTTGATGACCTGTGCCCGAGGATCGTGATTTTTGTAGACGCGGTGACCAAAGCCCATCAGGCGGAAGCCAGAATTTTTGTCTTTGGCCATCTCGATGGCCTTTTTGACGTCGCCATCGTTGCGCTGGATCGTCTCCAGCATCTCCATGACTTCCTGGTTGGCGCCACCGTGTTTTGGTCCCCACAGCGCCAGAATACCGGCAGCGATCGAGGCAAACAGGTTGGCATCAGACGAGCCGACCATGCGCACGGTCGAGGTCGAACAGTTTTGCTCGTGGTCAGCATGGAGGATCAGAAGCATATTGAGCGTCTTAACCATCTCTTCATCGACTTCGTACGGCTCCGACGGCACGGCGAACATCATGTAGAGAAAGTTGGCGCAATAATCGAGCGAGTTCTTTGGATAGATGACCGGTTGGCCGATCGACTTCTTGAACGAATAGGCGGCGATGGTGCGAATCTTCGACAGCACGCGCGGCACCAGCTGATTGACCTGGTTTTGATCATGCGGATCCAGCCATTCGGGGTAGTAGCTGGACAGCGAACAGACCATCGAGGACAAGATCGCCATCGGATGCGCCGTCGATGGGTAACCATCATAAAAGTGCAGCATATCCTCGTGGATCAGCGAATGGCGCGTTAGCATCTCGCGAAAGTCAGCCAGCTCGGTCGCTGTCGGCAACTTGCCGTAGACCAGCAGATAGGCCGTCTCGGTGAAGGTCGACTTCTCGGCGAGCTGCTCGATCGGGTAACCGCGGTAGCGTAGAATACCCTTATCGCCATCGATAAAGGTGATACTGCTCTGGCACGAGCCGGAGTTGCCGTAGCCCGAGTCCAAGGTGATGTAGTTGGTTTCAGCACGCAGCTTGCGAATGTCTATCGCCTTTTCATCCTCAGTGCCGGTGATAATCGGTAGCTTATAGGTCTTGCCATCCAGCTTCAGTTCCGCAAACTCACTCATGGTGATTCCTCTCCAGTACGACTGTGGTGCCGGGTATGTTACCTAAATAACGCGCCTAAGGCAAACCGCCGAAAAATCCTTGGACATCCCCCTAACAATAGAATAATGCTGTAAAATTCTGCAGCAAGAGGATCATCCCATATATGCAAGCACAGCGACTATTCATCGTCGATGCCATGGCCTTAGCCTTTCGTTCATTTTATGCCTTCAGCATGGGACGCTCCCTGACCACGTCCGCAGGACAACCGGTCTCTGCGGTGTTCGGCTCAGCGCTGTTTATGCACAAGCTCATCACCGAGCAGAAGCCCGACTACCTGGTGGTCGCCTCGGACAGTCGCGAGCCGACCTTTCGTCACGCCTTATACCCGGAGTATAAAGCCAACCGCAACGAGATGCCGCCGGAGCTGGCAGCACAGCTACCGCACTTTTTTCAACTCATGGAAGCCTACGGCTGCCCGGTACTGCGCACACCGGGTCTGGAGGCCGACGACCTGATCGGCACCGTCGCCAAGCGCTTTGCTGGCTCTAATCTGAAAGTTTTTATCGTCTCCGGCGACAAAGACTTCATGCAGCTAGTCAATGATGATGTCTTTGTTTACACGCCGCGCAAAGGCGATGATGCCACCATCGTAGATCGCGCTGGCGTCCACGCCAAATTTGGCTGCTCTCCAGAGCAGGTCATCGACTGCCTCGCACTCATCGGCGACAGCTCAGATAATATTCCCGGCGTGCACGGTATCGGCCCCAAAGGCGCGGCTAAACTCATCGAAACCTATGGCAGTCTGACCGGCATCTACGCCAATCTCGACGCCGTAGCCAATAAAAAACTGCGCGAGGGACTGCGCGAGGGCCAAGCCTCCGCCTTCTTGTCGCAGCAGCTCGTCACCATCAAAACCGACGCTGAGGTGCCGTACACGCTGGCTGATTTCACCTGCGCCGGCGAACGAGCAGTGTACAACGAGCGCCTGCTCAAGGTCTGCCAAGAGTTGGAATTTACCAGCATGGCCGCTAAAATCGCCACCGTCTTAGGGCCACATGTCGCACCAGGGTCTGCCCAGGCGCAACCCGCATCTGCGCCTAGCGCAGCAGGCACAGCGTCGACCTCAGGCGGCATGAAGTTGTTATTCGCTGATCCTGAGGCCAATGATCCTGTGGTCGGTGGGCCACAGCCGCTGCCTGGCCAGGCTAGCGTTCCCGCGCCAAACGCCCCGCAGCGCGCGGCCGCTGAGGTCCCCGGCTACCATTTAGTCCGCACCAAGGAGCAGCTAGTACAGCTCCTGCAGCAGCTCAGCAAGGCCGAGGTCTTTGCCTTTGATACCGAAACCACGGGCCTTAATATCATCTCCGATCGGCCGATCGGTATCAGTCTAGCCGTCAAAGCCGGCGAAGCCTACTATGTGCCTCTTGTCGCCCAACACTTAGACGATGTCACCACGGCCGAGGTGGTGGCGCAGTTAGGTCCGATTCTTAGCTCTGGCCGCACTAAGGTCGGCCACAACCTAAAGTACGATCTGCAAATGCTCGCGCACCTCGGCATCAAGACCGGCGGCTCCTTTATCGACACGATGATCTGCGACTGGCTGCTTGATGCCAGTAGTCGCCAGCATGGCCTCGATGCCTGTTGCCTGCGCCACCTGAATTACGAGAAAATTCCCACTAAAAGCCTGATCGGCGATCAAGGCCAGCTGCCGATGCTCGCCGCCGATCTCGGCGAGCTGACTCGCTACGCCTGCGAAGACGCCGACTTGACCCTGCGTCTCTACCAAGACTTGTTGCCTAAACTTAAAGACCAGGGTTTAGACAGCGTCCTGCGCGACGTCGACATGCCGCTGGTACCGATTTTAGCGCGTATGGAAGCCACCGGCGTGCATATCGACACCGCTGAATTAACCAAGCTGTCTTCCACTCTAACCACGGCCGCCGAAGGTTTAACCGACGAGATTCATGCCCTGGCCGGCGAGCCTTTTAATATCAACTCGCCGAAGCAGCTAAATGATATTTTATTTACAAAACTACGCATTCACGAGCAGCTCGGCGTCAAGAGCCTGAAAAAGACCAAGCAAGGCTACTCTACCGATGAATCGGTGCTGCAGCGCTTGACCGCACACCCGCTGGCGGGCAAAATCCTCGACTACCGCGAAGTGGCAAAACTGCAGAGCACCTACGTTACGGCTCTTCCTGCCCTGATCCAACCAGCGACGGGACGCCTACACACCTCGTTTCACCAGACGGGGACGGCCACAGGGCGCCTGAGTTCGTCGGCACCCAACCTGCAAAACATTCCGATACGCTCGGCTCTGGGCCGCGAAGTACGCAAGGCTTTTACCGCCAAAGATCCTAACTGGGTGTTGATCTCCGCCGACTACTCACAAATCGAGCTAAGGCTGATGGCGCACATGGCGCAAGACGCCGCCTTGATCGCCGCCTTTGCTAGCGGCGAGGATATCCATACGAGCACCGCCGCCGCCGTCTTTGGCATCGCCAAGGATGCGGTTGATCAGACCATGCGCTCGCGCGCCAAAGCCATCAACTTCGGCATCATTTATGGCATGGGTGCCAGACGTTTGGCGCTTGAAACCGGTGCTACCCTGGCCGAGGCCACCGCCTTTATTGATCGCTACTTCGCCAGTTATCCCGGTATCAACCGCTTTGTCGAAGCAACCGTCAAGGAAGCACGGGCCACCGGCTATACCCGCACGATCAGCGGTCGTCGCCGCCGCGTCCTCGGCCTTGGCGAAAGCAACCAACGCCTGGTCGCCTCGGCGGAGAACATCGCCGTCAACACCAGAATTCAGGGCAGCGCCGCGGACTTGATCAAATTGGCGATGACCACCGTCGAGCGCAAACTGCAAAGCAGCGGTGGGCTGACCCGTATGTTGCTACAGGTCCACGATGAATTAGTCTTTGAGGGACCGCGCAGCGAGGTGGAGAAGGCCTCAGCTTTGATAAAAGACAGCATGGAAAAGGCCATGGACCTGAGCGTGCCACTGGTGGCGCACATCGGCTTTGGCAACAACTGGCTTGAGGCACACTAATATGAGCGATCAAGATCTGACATCTGCTCCTGACAAGCGGCTGAGCCTCGACGAGCTCATCGCCGGCGGCCAGGTCATGTCGATCTGGGATCACTTGGCCGAGCTACGCTCGCGACTGATGAAGGCGTTTTTGGCGGTGATCGTCTGCTTCTGCGTCGCCCTGGCGGGAGCCGAACGGATCATCGAGGTGCTCAAGGTGCCGCTGATCCAGGTGCTGCCGCCTGGCGCCAATGCGCTGCATTTTACCGGTCCACTCGACGTCTTCATGGTGGACATGAAGGTCGCCATGCTAGTCGGCGTGCTGATGGCTTGCCCCTTTTGGCTGTTTCAGTTCTGGAAATTCTTTGAACCGGCACTCTATCCGCGCGAACGAAGATTCATTCTGCCGTTTATCATCGCCTCGATTGCCGTGTTTTGCCTGGGCGTCGCCTTTTGCTATTTTGCCATCTTGCCGCTGTCGCTGCGCTACCTGATCGGACTCGGCCTCGAGGTCGGCACGCCGATGATTACGATCAAAGACTACGTATCGCTGTTGACCGTGCTAATCTTCGGCTTCGGCGTCGTCTTTGAGACGCCGGTCCTCATCGTCTTGCTGGCGATGCTCGACCTCATCTCGGTGGAGCAGCTAACGCAGCACCGGCGCTTTATCATCCTTGCGATCTTGATCGTCTCAGCCCTGTTAGTGCCGCCAGACCCAGTGTCACTGGTGGCGCTGGCGACACCGGTTTACGCCATGTATGAGCTTGCGATCGTGGTGATCCGCATCATCAAAGGCAAGGCCAAGCCACCGGAAAGCGCGACTACGACATGAGCAGACGCGGTCCATGGCTCGCCTTACTAGCGGCTGTCTTGGCGGCTCCAGCCTACTCCGCTGCCGCCAAGGATCAGGGCCAAGTCTGGACCTTTGGCCTAACCGGTCTGCGCCAAAGCCTAAAGACTGATAACGACAACGAACTGATCGGCAATAGCGGTCAACTGCAAATCGGTGGCGGCTACGTCGCCAAGCATTGGTACTACACGATCTCCGCCGACATCATCCAAGGCCCTTACGAACCGACCTACAAACGCCAGCTCAACGTCGAATACTCCGGCTACGGCGCCACGGTCTGGAGTGCATTCAGTGCACAAAACGTCGATCTGCGCAGCACCGAGGGTGGCTACGGCTTTGCCTTGGGTGTGAGCTACGGCGCCACTACTGGTCGCATGAACGGCAAAAATCGCCAAGACAGCGGCCAAAACACCGCCCAAGACCGCAGCCTCACCAACGACTACACCATGCAGGTCAGCAATCTATCGCTGCTTCCGGCGATCTTTTTCAGCTGGCTAGCGCCGGCTCGGCCCGTTGGCAACACCCCCGAACTTTTGGCGACGCGGATCGAGGGCTACGTGCTCCTAATCGGTGCGGCGACGCCGGTGATCACCACCTATGACGCCATTGCCACCGGCGGCGATGGCGTGGCGCATCACGACCACGGCAATTTAAATGGCTACAGTATTTTGATTAGCCTACAGGCGTTGTTTGGCACCTAAATGGCATTGAGGCCATGCTCCCGCTAGGCGGTCTGTATCGCCGTGAGCCGCCCAGAAGCTTTCCGGCATGAAATATGCAGGGTTTTGGGCGATCTGATTCGCTAAATGAACGGTCCTTATTTGTCAGACGATCGATGCTCGATGCGGAATCCTTGGTGCCATAGATCCATGTGACAAAAGACACGGGGCCTAAGGGACAAAGGTAGCCAGTTAAGCCATCAGTAACCACTTGATAGACCATGGAGAGAAAAATGCGAATACTTTGTCAAGCAGGCCTGCTCGTAGTTCTTATATTTGGTTGCGCCAGCGCCACACATGCGCAGGAAGTGGGCGACGACAAGCCGTTTTTCATGCTGGTCCTCGGCGACAGCGTCACCAAAGGTGTGTGGGCTGATACGGCCCTTGGCACCTCCAACCCAGATACCTATTGGCAATTGGCTCGCACGCAGATCCAGGCCGGCTTGGTCGAATTACTTACCGGCGGCCGGGTTAACGATATTTCTAACTCGCAAAAATATGCGCTGATCATTGATCAATATTTTGACTACATCAGTCGCGCCGAATTATCGGCTCTCATCGGCCATCAGCCCTATTCGATCCCAACCTTGGTGCAGCAGGTTACGCAGCGCCCGGTCGAGGTGTTTTCGGCGACGATTTTGGCTGGGTGCTTTCAAAATTCAGATCTTCTTTTCGATAAAATCAAGGAATTCTACAGGGTTCACAAAGACCATGCCGACCCGAATTTAGTCTTTGTCAATTTTAACGCCATGGACTTCGTCTTTAAGTCGACCCTCGAAGACTTTGAGCGCAACGTTAAACGGACCTTCGAAAAATTGGCGAAACGCTTCCCCAGCACGACGATCGTCGTGTCGCCACTCGTCGATATCGTCACTATGATGACGACTTCCTACGATATGGTGGCAATTCCCGCCCATTTCGGCATGCCAGCCTTACGCTGCGCCGACACTTATCAAAAAATTGGCTTTGATACTGCCGTAGGAGTGAGTGCGACTACTTCGGCCGAGGATATTTTAAAAATGAATGCGAAACTCTTGGCGATGCAGCAGATGCTTGACGATGAGATTGGAGCAATTCGTGATCATGTGACTAGCGCAGCATACGAACAATTTGTCGGACAAGTCATTCGAATTGATCCCATGTCACCACCTGGTGGCCGTTGGTCTCCCTATCTTGCCATGGACTGCATCCACCCGAATATTCAGGGGCAGACTCTGATCGGTCAAAATATCTGGCGGGCGCTTGAAGCGAACTATTTTTAGACGGAAACGACTCATTCGTCGATCATAAGATCCTCGGCCATGACTCCAACGCTGGCTTTGGCGCCGCGCTGCAAGTGGACTAAACCTAGCCGCCACGGCTGGTCGCAACTGGAGCAAGCTGCTGCGTCAACGTAGCGATGAGTAGTCGCTTATTGATAGGCTTCGACAGATAACCATTGCAGCCAGCGGCGACGCACCGCTCCCGTTCTCCATCCATTGCATGTGCCGTAAGCGCAATGATCGGTTGCGTGTAGCCCTTGTCTCTTAAGATGGTGGTGGCCTCATACCCATTCATGACCGGCATCTGAATATCCATTAAGACGAGATCAAAGGCCCCTTGGAGGGCTTTCTTGACACCGTCGCCGCCGTCGACACTGGTGTCGACGGCGGCGCCAAGGCGCTGCAAAATCAAGCGAATTAAATTACGGTTGTCCTCAAAATCATCGACCAACAAAATCTTCGCCCCTTGCAACGGCTGCTCTGCCGCGCTCACTGCCGAACGAGCAGTGGCATCAGCGCCATGCCGCGGCTGCGCCGCCGCACTCGGCATATCGTCTGCTGAGATCCAGCCAGAATCTTTGAGCTCACCAGGATTGAGGGTGAATTCGAACATGCTCCCTTGCTGCGGGGCACTGAATTTAAGAGTGACATTCCCGCCAAGTTCTCTAGCTATTTTTCTTGCAAGTCCGAGCCCGAGGCCGGTACCACCGTACTTACGCACGATGAACTTATCGGCCTGAGTGAACGGTTGAAAAATGACGCCGTGATACTCCTGCGCGATGCCGCATCCTGAGTCTGAGACATTAAAAACCAGGATTCCATTCGATGTCTCGCGGTGTGCATAAGAGACATTGACGCGCACGTACCCGTGGTCGGTAAACTTGATAGCGTTTCCTATCAGATTGGTCAGCACTTGGGTGAGGCGCAACTCGTCGGAGCGGATCTTGCTTGGAATTTGCCCGGTGAGTTCCACGCTAAAGGTCAGCGCCTTTTTGCTCGCCTGGTTAGCAAAACTATCGGCAATTTTAGCTAAAAATGGCTGAACGTCAATCGGCGAGGGAAGCAATGCGACAGCACCTGCCTCAATCTTTGAGAGATCCAAAATATCATTGATCAGCTCCATGAGGTGTATACCGTTTTTGCAAATGAGCTCGGCAATTTCCTTAACATCGAGGGCTCCATCGAGGTCATTACGGAGGAGCTCTGCATAGCCGAGGATGATGCCCAGCGGCGTCCTAATTTCATGACTCATGCACGAGAGAAATTCACTCTTGGCTTGATTCGCAGCTTCGGCAACTGCCAACGCTTGACGCACGACTTGTTGTTGAGCCTGCAGCTGCGCATTGGCTCGGACGGCAAGCTCCGCCTCGTACGACTTCGTCAAATCGTGGGTCACCTTGACGAAGCCGCGCAGCTTCTTATTTTGGTCGTAAACCGGCGAGATGACCACTCGGGCCCAGAACTTGGATCCGTCGCGACGGATCCGCCAATGCTCCGCCTCAAAACGCCCCGTCTCGGTAGCTTGCCGTAGCTCCATAGCCGGCTTCCCAGCAGCGATATCTTCTGGCGGCAAAAACTGCGAAAAGTGCCGACCTAGAAGGTCTTTGGCAGTATATCCTCCTATGGTCTCGACGTAAGAGTTCCAACTTAAGATATAGCCGTCGGCATCGAGGAGAACGATCGCCTGATCGATGAGGCTATTTACGAGTATCCGGTAGCGCTCTTCGCTCGTGCGGAGGGCCGCTTCCGACGACTTGATATGCTCAATATCCGTACATGTACCGATCCAATTGAGCACCGTCCCTTGGGCATCTAAGACAGGATTACCGCGAATGAGCCACCACTTGTAGACTCCATCAGCGCGGCGCAAGCGGCATTCTAATGAATAGGTCCCACGGCCTTTTGTCGCTTCTTCCCAGGCGTCCCAGGCTCGCTGCTGGTCGTCTGGATGGAAGGGCTTATTCCAGCCGGCGCCGGAGCTTTCCTCGAGGGTCAACCCAGTGTAGTCAACCCATTGTTGATTAAAGTAAAAGTTCGAGCCGTCGGGCCGAGTCATCCAGACAATCTGGGGTATGGACTCGGCCAGTAAGGAAAATTCGCTGCCAATTGTTTCAGCGCTCATCGCCACCCTCACTGCATTGCTTACATTACCTACCAGATGCCGAGGCTTGATGATAGTGTGAACACGCCTGGATATTATGCATACACCCCTTAAATTATTGGGCTTTAGGCGGCTACGGAGCCAGCTTCAGCGAGCATGAAGCTGGCTAACAAGCTCCGATGACCTACGGCCATCATGGCCGCGCACGTCGCGGCGCACGCCTGCCACGAGGTTCGCGGCGCCCCAAAAGCGCAATTTGGAAATACGGCAAAGACGGTCGTGGCTGACAGCCAACGACACTAGCTGTCGACCCAACCTTAGAACATGTCCGAAAATTCCGTGTCTCCCTACTTCCGCGCCTCCGTGGTCAAACCCAAACGCCCAATTTAACCACAGAG
>CAIYRB010000161.1 GCA_903928445.1 uncultured Pseudomonadota bacterium
CCGACTCGGCGCGGGCGCCGAGGAGTTGTGCGGCCGAAGCGGCCACTCCGCGTCATCAAAGTTCTAGTTTTTACCATACGATGTATGGTACCTATGTGGCATGACGCGCAAGACCACACCAACCTTTATCGCTGAATTCGACCTACTCAACGAACCCGCCGACGTCGTGCACACCATCCAGGCATTGACGCAAATAGCTCGCGGTCGGCGCAGCGCCGCTTTATAGTCGGGAGATCTCAAGTCACAGAGTCAAATCGTTGTTCCACAAGCGCTGAAGAAACTCTTCGACAGGTAATATATCAATATCACCAATACGTCGTGGAATCGGATCGCGAGACACAACGATCTTATGGCGCCATTTTCCTTCAGCATGAATGGCTGTCAGACCTTTTAGATCTTTTTCAGTCACCGAGGATGTGTGTTTAACTTCGATGGCTACAGCATCGCCCAAGATATAGTCTACTTCGCATTTATCAGTTGAACGCCAAAAATTAAGCTTAATATTCCTGTCCGAATAGTCACAATAGGCCAGAAGCTCTTGACCAATAAATTGTTCGAGCTGCCACCCTGCATCGTTGCTTCTGGGGTTATAGCCATCAATCTCGAGCAATGCGTTGACGACACCAACATCAAAAAAAAGCAATTTGGTAGACGTTATCGCCTTACGCTTTTTACCGGCTCGCCAAGGCTCTATTTGAGTGGCTACCATCGTGTCCGATAAGATCTCCAGATAGCGTCGCGTCGTCGATGGTGCGAGCTGAGAGTCTCGAGAAAGGCCGTCGATATTGAGAATTTGAGTTGTGGTGGTAGCAATCTGCGTGAGAAATCGGGAATACTGATCGACGCCCCTAGTCACCGCCTCGGCCAATATCTCCTGCTGCAAGTAACCACCGACATAATCGACTAACTCCGCAAATGGATCTGGAGATAGCCAAACATGCGGTAGACAGCCATAACTAAGGGCGCGCGCAAGATCAAACTCTTTGCCTAGCTCCCTGTGAATCAATGGGTGCATGTAGATCGAACGAGTGCGGCCTCCCATCAGTTTAGTATAGGAACGTCGAAGTTTACGTGCGCTGCTACCGGTCAAAAGGAATCGTTTTTTTTGTTCTTCGATCATTAAATGGATTTCATCCATTAACTGAGGAAGCTTTTGAATCTCATCGATGACTATGAGTTTGTCTTCTGGCCGTAGGGACTCACGAAGACTCGATAATCTGCGGCTTAGTTGCAAAAACGTCGATTGATCCAGCAGGTTAAAAACTCTGTCAGCGGCAAGCTCTTCGCGAACGAGCGAGGATTTGCCGGTTTGCCGCGGCCCTAGTAGGAGGACACTCTTGCTCGCGAGTGCTTTTTCGATCTTTTTCGCAATGAATCTAGTATAGTACATGATCATCCAGATAGTGGTGGATTTTATTGAAAATACCACCGCTATGCAGAGGGGGCAAGTTCTACTCTGAGGGCGTTCAGGACAACTCTCAGCTCATCTTCGAGTGAGGGTCGGAGCCGTTTGGTTTGACATAATAATCTAGCCTAGAAAAGTTACGCTTCGCCAGGCATTGACGCAAATAGCTCGCGGTCGGCGCAGCGTCGCTTTATAGTCGGGAGATCTCAAACCTCCCCCCTTTGCAGGTAACCCGTATGCATGTTCTTATGCTCGCACTTCAGCTCGCCTTGGGTAGTCCAGTGGCGCATGGCCAAGACTCGGCAAAGCAACTTGAGTCCCTCTTTGCACAAGAATGGGACTTAACCATGCGGGAAATCTCACTGAGTAGAGTTCGATGAGATCCATCGAAGTGTCCCGTATTTTGTGGAAAATACTTGATAATAGGTGGATTTTATCGGCCAAGCCCATAGGACGGCGTTAAGCCCTAGTGTATACGCGGGCTAAGTATCTTTGTAAACTTAGAGGAATTATCTCATCAAGGAGCTCGATCCGTGGGAGACACCCCCTCACTTCAAGAAGCTATGCTTGCCGCAGGCGCCGGAGGCGCTTGGCCGGAAGGCTGGTACATCTATGAAGATGGGCATGTAAGGGGGCCATTTACGGCTGCCGAGGCATTCAACAAGCCAACGGATCCGGTTCAGGGTAAACCTCCCTTGGTAAGTCGCACCGGTTTTTCCCAGTGGTATCCGTTGCGTGATTTAGCAGAAATATTTGTGGCCGGTGCGGGTGCGGCCATTGAGGTGGCGGTACCTACACCGAAAGTGATCGCCAAGAAGATCCGGGCCCAGGCGCCGGTGGTCGCCGGGTCGTCAACGCCAGTCGTAGCAGCATCGCCTTCGCCAGTAGTGGCGCCACCGTCTTCGCCAGTAGTAGCTGCACCGTCTCCGGCCGCCCCTGTCGTAGCTGTTGCAGTGCCTGCTACTCCTGTCATCATCAAGCCCGCAGCCCCTGCTACCTCTGTCACGGTCAAGCCTGCAGCGCCTAATCCGACGCTATCGGTGCACGCTGGAGCGATGCCCGCATATAAGCGGCCTAGTTCTGTGTCCCCTCCAGTTAGCATGGCCCCGTCACGGCCGGTTGCTTCTGCAGCCTCCAAGCTCTCGACGAAGAGGGCAGTCGTGCAGGAGTATTTTCTCGCCCAGCCCCGCCTGCGCTTGGGTAAGCTGAGAAACCCCTGCTTGAGTGCCTTTGTCGCGTTGCCGCTATCGGTGGGTGTGTATTGGTCGCTGTGGTTTGCTGCGACTACTCAGGAAATGAGGTTTCATAGCCAGATCGCCGGTCACTGGGAGAAAGCGAGCCCGTTTCCGGCACTTCTAGCGATGATACCGTTGTTGCATATGTACATGATCTATCGTTTAGCCAAGCAGCTTGTGGCGATGGAAGAGCAAAATAAGTACCGCTACACCTCGCCCATACTGGCGGTGAGCTTAGCCATTTTGCCGCCTTTGGCGATGGCCTATCTACAACATGCCCTAAATCGTCATTGGCTTCTGCATGCCAAACACGCAGGTGGCACCTGAGAGGGAGCTGTCAAAGCCCAAATTTTTCGAACTTGATGCGAACGTATTTTCCAATTTTGACACGTAAACCTTGAGCCATTGCTCTGGATGAGAGCTGAGGCGAAGGGCTACAGCGCCGCCCTATGGGTTTTTGAATCACGAGCCAAAAGCTCTCTGAGCCCGGCAGCGTTTCCCAGCTGACCACTGATCAAAGACAAGTACCCGGCCGAAGCGTGATCCATCGATCCTCGACCAGCCCTAAAAATATACTAATATTATTAGATAATTATATATTTTTGTCGAGGATTATCTTTACAGTCCTCATAATAGTTCACGATTGTCATGCATTTGCTCAAATTAGTTGAGGAGTGTCACCATGCCCTATAGTCGGCTACTCAATCTGACTGAAACTCTGGATCGCAAAAGCGCTTTTCTGTTTGGACCGCGCTCGGCAGGCAAAACCTATCTCTATAAGCACACGTTAAAGCCAACACGAGTTTATAACCTACTCGATCGTGCGGTGCTTAAGCGCCTGACCAATAGACCTGGTCTGATCTACGAGGAATGCATCGGCTCAAACGAACTGATCGTGATCGATGAGGTTCAAAAAATTCCTGATTTATTGGATGAGGTTCATCGGACCATCGAGGACAAAGCTGCACGGTTTCTAATGACTGGCTCGAGTGCGCGCAAGCTCAAGAGAAGTCAGGCAAACCTCCTCGGAGGACGCGCCACACGCCTTGAATTATTCCCTTTAGTTAGTCGCGAAATTCCGCAGTTTGATCTGCTGCGATATCTTAACCACGGCGGCATACCCCGCCACTACGACATTGATGACAAGTATTTAGGCTCAGAATTGGATGACTATATATCCCTATATCTTAAAGAAGAAATTAAGGATGAAGCTGTGACTAGGCAGCTCGATGCCTTTTCACGATTCCTAGATGTCATGGCACTACACTCAGGTGACGAACTCGCTATCGAAAATTTTGCTAGTGATTGTCAGGTCAAGGCAACTACATTCCGCAACTATATCGAAGTGCTTGAAGACACCTTGATTGGCTTTAAGATCGCTCCGTTTACCAGCACGGTAAAAAGAAAGGCAATCACCCGCAGCAAGTTTTATCTATTTGACGTGGCTATAACCAATTACTTAGCACGTCGATTACCAATCGTCGCCAAAAGTGAGAATTTCGGAAAGTCACTTGAACATTTTATTGCCCTCGAGCTAAGGGCATTTCTCGCAATTCATCGCCTACCTCTTGACCTCTGCTATTGGCGATCAACCAGCCAAATGGAAGTGGATTTTATAGTTGGTGACGAATTGGCCATCGAGGTTAAAGCTTCATCAATGGTTGTTGAACGCGACCTCAAAGGTCTCAAGGCTCTGCGTGAAGAAGGCCAAGTTAAGCGATTCATGGTCATATCAACAGACCCCTCCAGGCGCCAACTATCTGGCATTGATATCATGCCGTGGTCAGAGTTTTTAGCGGCCTTGTGGAGACGAGAGTTCTTCTAATCCTAGGATCGGCGGATTAAGGTGCCGACTACGCCGGGGCGCTACAGCATGTGCCGCCTTGCCTTGATCTTGGCAGGCCGGATAAGACTTGGCAGCGACACGAGACATAGCGACCTCGAAAAAACACAGGGTTTGCGCAGACCACTGATCAAATTTAATCGAGTATGTGGACCGGCTCATTCATCCGGGGGCCACAGCCTTGTGAGCATCGATCTGCACTGTAGCAGACTGTTATCACTGGTTAAAGTAAATACATGAAAGAAATCTCCGTCAAGTTTACTTGGCGCCTTGCCGATAATTCTCCAGACTGGGGATGGGAGCAGGGGCTATAAACACGCAAACTTTAAAAGCACTGGCCGAGGCCCGCAATCTGTCCCAGGCAGGGCGAAAGCTGTCAGTGGGTGCGTTGTCTGTTTGAGGTGCGCCCTAAGCTCTGTTCCTAACTCGAACGGACACTCTACCGCTCCGCCAGCCGCCACGGCCGATCGTTAAGCAGATGCGTGCGCGACGAAATCACCTTGTTACGCGACCGTTCCAAATGCAACGTCGCTGCCGTCACCCCAGCAAACCGCGGCGCCAAGCGAACCTTCGGCATATTGATCTTGCCGTCAAAGATCCTCTCCTTCCACTCAGTCAGCAGCGTAAAGTCTTCTTCCAAATCGGCAAGCAAACTCGCCCCTGCGCTTTGCGGCCGGCTGGCAAAGGCAAGGCAAAGGCGATTCTCGGCCGCGCGCTCAAGCAGACCCGTTTCCAACTCCCAGCGCTCTTGGACATGTCCACTAATGATCGCCAAATCCGCCCCAGCAAGGCCGAGCAGACGAAATACCTCCGGATAGATGGCATCTTCACCGACAACCAGACCTAGCCGTCCAAACTTGGTATCGACGACCTCTAGCTTGTGACCAAGCTCCAGGTCAGCAGGATAACGGCTGGAGGCATGAAGCTGCCGTTGCTCAAGCACGATGTCGCCACCTTGGAGCAACAGTCCGCGGTGCTGCAAACGGTTTTGCCTAAGGCCGAGGAAACTGCCCGATACAAATAGGTCTAACTTAGACAGCGCCTCGTTGATGGCGCTAATCGCCGCCTGCGACAGCTCGACGATGTTGCCAAAGGCCAAGTCCTCGAGCTTTGGCACGAAGAAGAGCTCAGGTAGTACCAGCAGATCGTGATGGCGGTCCAACTCTGGCAGAGCGGCCACTAGCTCGGCGATCGCCGCAATACCTGTGTCTCTACCTTGCCAGCAGGCCACGCGCATCGGGCCAGAGTGGGGCGCATGATGAATCGGTCGCGGCTCCGCCGCCAAGGGACGATAGATCTCAGGACGTAGGTGGGCGACGATCGAGTTTCCATCAGGTCGCCTCTTATCATCCGCCCAGCGCGGGTCGATATCGGCAATCAAGACCTCTTCATTGGCCAGGCTAGCACGGGCGATCACCGTACCGTCTGGAGCCACCACCTGACTCTCGCCAGCGCCGTATAGATAGTGCTGGGGAATATGGGTAAACTGGCTGGCCATCGCTAGCTGATCGGCCGGGATCAGCGGACCCACCTTATTGGCGGCAACGACAAACACCTTATTCTCCGCCGCGCGCACCGGCACATGCAGGCTAGCTTCATCGACAGCAAAGGAATTCAGGCTGTTGCAAAGAATCTGGGCACCGCGCAGGGCCAAACCGCGCGGTGTTTCGGCGATCACGCCGTCCATGCAGGCATAGAGGCCAATGCGGCCGATATCCGTCTCGACCACTGGGGTCACTTGTACCGCCTTGGTCAAAAAGTCATTTTCGTGGCCCATCAACACCTGCTTGTCCGACACTGCGAGAATCTCGCCGCCGCGGTCAAACAGAATACTTGATCCCGTGCAGCTATGCCCCTCGCGTTGCAAGGTCGTGTTTACCACGATGTAACAATGCGCAGACTTAGCTCTAGCAGCGACTTCCTTCAGAAACGGTCCGTCCAGCCGCAGCGACACGTCGTAACAATGCTCGCCGTCACGGTACCACGACGCATGATTGACGAACTCCGGCAGGACCATCAGATCGGGCTGACTCAGCGCGGCTTGGTCGATCATCTGCAACACTTTTGCCTGATTTTCTCCCAGGTCGATACCGATGGCAAACTGCAATGCCGCAACGCGGATCGTACTCATATGCGAGCTCCTAGCTACCAAAGGTAGGTGAGGTCCAACTGGGCGGTGAAACCGCTAAACTTTGCCGTCCAACCATAATCCCTTGCTCCGGTCGGCGGTGCATAGGACCCGGTCCTAGTGATCGATCCAGGTACCATATAAACGACACCGGAATTGAGCTTTAAGGCATCGCTCAACTCGTGACTCGATCCGATCGTATAGTGCTTATTGGTGACGCCAAGGCCAGAGGTCGTCGCAAAGGCATCCGCTGCTAGATTGATCATCTGCTTGCCGCTGACGGTACTGGTGGCAAAGCCATCGGTATTGCCGCGGCTTGAAACGGCATCGGTGCTGACATTGAAACCAAGGCGTAGGCGGTTTTTAGTGCCGTACTCATACCCTAAAGCCAAGACATGCTGGTCCTTCCAGCCCACGGACTTCAGAAACTCAGCCTGCGACCATTGCAAAAAGCGGTAGTCTACTTCAATCATCCATTCATCCTCGCGCCAGGTCACCCCGGTCGCGAATTCAGAAGGCACGGCGGTAAAGCTAAGGTCGTTTTTGATCCCGTCATTTTCAATATCCCGGGCCTTCTGGATGTAGGCGTTCTGACGCGGCTGATAGATCGCACCAAAAGTCGCCTTATCAACCTGACGGCGCCATCCGACCAAGGTGCCGTAGGTATAGGCTGTGCCTCCGGTCTCGGTGGTCACCCCCTTGACCGGGCTTAGGTTGCTAGCGTGGGTATCGACTTGAGTCGCCGTCAAATTGATGCCGACGCTAGAATCCCGTGCAAAGGCGAACGACAGTCCACTGGTTAACGACCATACTTTCGTTGCGCTTTTGGCGCGGTACACACTATCGGCCTTTTCACCGTAGTCAGCGCCACCGCCGCCGCCATAAAACCCCGTGGCCATCGCAAAACGACTACTGAGCTTATTGCCGATGCCAAAGGCACTCGGGAAGGCTGCCGCGGTATCATTGATCGGCTTCTTAAAATCTTGATCGGAACCAGTCGTCGACCGCACCTCCGGATTGAAGGCACCGTAGGTCATGCCAAAGACGCCTTGCGACTGACCCGGTCGCCCTGGCGCATTGGCCATCATCGCTGGATTCTTGTAGAGCGCATCGTAGTAATTGTAAAAATTACTGATTCCAGTGCCGCCGAGAGCATTGGATTCTGCTGATACCCCGATCGGCCTGAGACCGTTTAAGGCGAAGGCAGCAGGACTAGCTAATAAGAATGCAGGAACAACGAATTTCAGCATGGGTCCTCCTAGGTGCGCGGGATAACGGTCGAGGCGATCGCTCCTAGTTCGAGCGGCCAAGAAGCAGGCAGCGCAGCTCCTCGCTGGCCTCCCTCCCGAGTAGGCGGTCCACCTGCAGCCACACAGGATCGACCTCGCGATCAAACAAGACACTGCGATGGATCTGATCGCGTTCAGCGGGAGCTTGACCATGGATGCCAGTGGACACGTTCACCCCTAGCTTATGCAGGGTCAACCAGTGACTTAGATAGTCGGAGCAGACTTGACCAACAGCATCCATCGCACCTGCATCAGCTCGGTGCGCCAGCATCCACGGTGACATGACCGCCAACTGCGTCGGACTTAAGTGCGCCGCCGAAAGTCCGGGGATCGCCTGCGCTGCTTTCTGCACTGGAGTCAACGGCTCATAAACCTGGCGCATGTAGCTTAGGTTGACGCCGAGATCGACGCGCGGAATAAGGTCCAAGTGAAAGGCATGATGCTCGCCAGCATGTACGGCATCGACGGTAAAGTGCGGCACCAAACTATCCGGACCGGTGAAGCAAAAAACCATGTGCGAATCCAGCTGAATCATCGGCACGGTTAAACCGATATAGACCAGCTGTTCACCTTTAGAGCCATGGAACCACCGAGCCGCGCCAACCGGCTGCGGTGCCATGGCCGAGCGCAGGACTTTATAAGGCTGTGACTCAGAGCCGTTCTCTCGAAGGTCCAGGGCCGAGGCGATGGTATTCAGGGTCGTCGTCGCGAGACTCTTAACGATAGACATAAGATGTTCTCCAGCGCTAGGGGATCAAGAGGAAAGCGGTCAATGCGCCGCGGATGCCGTCACGAACAGATCACGCTTGCTGACCAGGGCCCCGAGAAAGCGTCGCAGTACTTTACCGAAGGTCAGCCATTCGATGCTTTCGCCCGACTTGCGCCGCTTTAACACTTGCTCGGCGATATAGGGCGTCACCGTCTCGACATGATCGCCTAGGATGTTAAAAATCTTTTTGGCCTTCGCCCATTCGGTAGGCTTACCAACATAAGGATCGCGCAGCAGATCGGTGACGACGATCCCTGGAGAAATCGCCCCGACTTTAACCGCCGAGCCCTTAGTCTCCCTAGCTAAAGCTTTAGTCAAATACCGCACCGCCGTCTTGGTGCTGCCATAGGGCGACATATACGGATGAAACTGCCGCCCATTGCTCCCGAAACCCTCAAAGTTATAGACGTGGCCACCGCCCGGCTGACGCATCATCCCAGCGATTGCCACTTTGCAGCCAAACAGCGGGCCGAGCAGATTCACCTCGACGACTTTTTGCAGCTCACCCGCAGGCAGCTCCCAGGTATGCAGATGGCCGTTCATCACGCCAGCGTTATTGATCCACACATCGACCTTGCCAAAGCTGCGCACGGCAAAATCCCACAGCTGCTGCACCTGGTCATACTGGGTCACGTCGCCGGCAAAGGCGGCGATCTGTGCTCCGGGAAATTCACGCAGAAGGGCTGCCTTTTGCGCCTGAACGGCGCTGTCCAGACGGCCATTGATGACGATCCGGCGTTGCCGCCTGAGTAGCTCCTTGGCGATACCAAGACCAATGCCACGCGTGCTGCCGGTGATCACTATGGTTTCCATTCGAGATATCCTCGCTTGGTTAAAGTGCTGAAACCTACAATCTGCCAGGAAATGTATAAATGTAATTTGAAAGTCCGGTCGGAAATTAACATGGGTCTAAGCGACTAAGAAAGATAAAAATCGATGCAAAGCGACAAAACATCTTTGCCATCGGTCACAACCACCTAGACATAAACCAGCACCAACTTTAGCCTGGTATGAGTCTTTGCTCACAAACAGCTAGAACGGGAGGTTTCCTCATGTCCTATATTGCACCCAATCAACCAGGCTCATCGGTAAAGCTGCAAGCCGTTTATGGCAACTTCATCGGCGGAGCGTTCCTGCCGCCTGTGGAAGAGCGCTATTTTGCTGCGCTTAGTCCAGTCGATGGACGCCCCTATGCGCAAGTCCCACGCTCCACGAGCAAAGATATCGATCTAGCCTTAGATGCGGCGCATCAAGCTTTTCCCGCATGGAGCCGGAGCAGCGTCAGCGACCGCTCATTGGTCCTGCTAAAAATCGCCGACCGCATCGAGCAACACATCGAGCAACTTGCCATCGTCGAAACCTGGGGCAACGGCAAACCGATCCGCGAGAGCTTGGGCGCAGATCTCCCGTTAGTCGTCGACCACTTTCGTTACTTTGCCGGCGTCATCCGCGCCGACGAGGGCGGCATTTCACAACTGGACAAAGATACCCTGTCGTACCATCTTCGCGAGCCACTAGGCGTGATCGGCCAGATCATTCCATGGAACTTTCCGCTGCTGATGGCTGCTTGGAAGCTGGCGCCGGCACTTGCGGCCGGCAACTGCGTCGTACTTAAACCCGCCGAACAAACACCGGTATCGATCCTCGTGCTGGCCGAGTTGATCGGCGACTTATTGCCCAAGGGCGTTCTAAACATCGTCAATGGATATGGTCCCGAGGCGGGCCAAGCGCTGGCAAGGTCACCGCGTATCGCCAAGGTTGCCTTTACCGGCGAAGCCTCCACCGGGCGCCTCATCTTGCAGTACGCAGCAGAAAATCTAATTCCAGCGACTATGGAGCTTGGCGGCAAAAGTCCAAATATCTTTTGCGAAGACCTCTTCGACCACGACGACGCATTTATCGATCGCGCCGTGGAAGGCTTTACCATGTTCGCCTTCAACCAGGGCGAGGTCTGCACCAGCCCGTCGCGCGCACTTATTCATGAGCGCATCTATGACCGCTTCATGCAACGAGCCCTAAAACGAGTGGCGTCCATTAAGGTCGGCCATCCGCTGGACCAGGCAACGATGATGGGTGCGCAAGCCTCGCCCGAACAGCTGGACAAGATCATGTCATATGTAGCACTCGGCAGCGGCGAAGGTGCTCGCCTCCTCCACGGTGGTCAACGCGTCACCGTCCCTGGTGCCGAAGCAGGCTTTTATATGCAGCCGACGGTGTTTTTCGGTGACAACAAGATGCGCCTGTTTCAAGAGGAAATCTTTGGTCCGGTGGTTGCAGTAACGACATTCAAAACACAGCAAGAGGCAGTGCAACTCGCCAATGACTCGCGCTATGGCTTAGGCGCTGGACTCTGGACGCGCAATTTGCACTCCGCCACCGAGGTGAGCCGCGATCTTCAAGCCGGACGGGTGTGGGTCAACTGCTACCACCTCTACCCTGCTCATGCCGCGTTCGGTGGCTATAAGCAGTCGGGATTTGGCCGCGAAAACCACAAAATGATGCTCGATCACTACACCCAAACCAAAAACCTCATCGTCTCGTCGGCGGTGGAGCCGACCGGACTCTTCTGAGTGAAAAATTGGCCTAAATCGCCAATACGGCTCGCTTTAATCTGAGTTTTCTCGATTTTTCCGAGCCCAAAATTGTAACCCACTATATTTACAGAATTCTTTTCAAAGTCTTAGCGTGCTCTTAAATAACGCCCTCGCTCCAGGCGATTAACCATCTGTTATGATTAACTTATAAAGAATTCACGGAAAAGATTGTTCGTCGGCCGGCTAGCCAGTTAATTTCTCTTCAAGATTCGCGCACCGCCCAATCGTGTCACGTATAGGAGATCCACCATGACTTTGAAGTATGCAGCTGCCCTTATCTTAGGCGGACTAGTTTCGGCAGTCTCGGCGCAAGCAAGCACTTACCGCGAAACCTTCATGCCCGAAAACGATCTCTACAAGCAGGACTGTATAGCCTGTGAATCCCAAAGCGGGATTACGCAGCAGCAATATCTGGACGTGATCGCCAAAGCAGTTCGGATCTTCACTCCGATCATCGAAGCCCAAGGCGGCACTCTAAACATCGTCGATCACTGGAGCGACAGCACCGTCAACGCCTCGGCAACGCAGGACGGCAATGATTGGATCGTCAACATGTACGGCGGTTTGGCGCGTCGGCCTGAAATCACCGTCGATGGCTTCACCTTTGTGCTTTGCCATGAGATCGGTCACCACCTTGGCGGCTTCCCCTTCGTCAAAGGCTTCTTCCCACCAGAAGCAAAATGGGCGGCAGCGGAAGGCCAAGCCGACTACTTTGCCGCGCACGTCTGCCCAGCTCTGTGGTGGAATGACGAAGCCACGGCAGAGATCAGCACGCCAGTGCCAGAAAGCGTAAAAGGCCAATGCAATGATGTCTGGAAGTCTCCGACGCAGCAAAACCTATGCTACCGCGCTTCTCTGGCGGCAAAGTCCACGACTGACCTGCTAGCAGCACTCGGCGGCACACGCACCAGCTTTAATGAGCATGACAACTCAGTGGTCTCAAGCACCTACACCGGTCACCCCGCAGCCCAGTGCCGCCTTGACACCTATCTGGCAGCCGCAGCTTGCTCGGAATCCTGGGACAATAGCGTGATCCCAGGTAAAGAAGGTGGCCGCCCCGACAACAGCACGGCCGGCGAAGAGGCTGCAGCACATCACTCGTGCACGGCGCTTGGCAACTTCACGGTCGGCTTGCGCCCAGCTTGCTGGTTCCACGCCACGCTTTAAGTCACTTCGTGTCAACGCCCCTGCCACTTCAATGAGTGGCAGGGGCTGTCTTTTTCTACCGTTTTGATAAAAGGCTCACTTTGAAGCGACTGTTTCTTGGCGTTGGGGCCATGGCGGTGGCCGCCGGCTTGTTCCAACTCACCGTATTTTTGCGCTCTGAGCACCAGCGCAAACTTGCCTCGCTACCGATCAAAGAGCGCGGCCTCGCCCTCCTGGACGACCTTGGCTGCAGCGACTGCCATCAAACCGGCTCACCCCTGCGCGCGCCCATTCTGCCTGGACTCTTTGGTAAAACCGTTACGCTCCAGGATGGCACGACGGTCGTCGCCGACGAAGAGTATCTGTGGCAGTCCATCATCGATCCTAAAGCGCAGATCGTTCAGGGCTATCAGGCGACCATGCCAATCTACCAGGGTCAGCTTAATCGAGAAGACATCGAGGCGATCATAGCCGCAATGAAATAATGATGTGAGCCCGCCTCAAGGTGCCGCGCCAGCAAATGCCGCCGCTTCATCCTTTGAAGCATGCAACCGTGCTGCTATGGTGGTGGCTGCCTGACCACGTCTTTGCGTCTTTTATGGGTGGTTTGCTCCGCATGATCTTTGCGAAAGTCCGTTTGCTCATCCATCTAAGCCTTTGCGGTCCAATCCTAGCTGCGGCTCCAGGCATGGCGGCCACCATGGGCATGCAGGAGGTGCTGCAATATGCGCTGCTTCATGCGCCCAGCCTGACGCAGTCGCAAGAGCAGTTGCGCATTCGCGGTTGGCAGCAAGATCAAGCTAAGGCGAAATTTCTCCCCTCGCTCGATGTGACGACCAGTCAAGGTCTGCAAAAGAGCGTCGCACCGCCATGGGCTGCTCGTCGCGACGCCTTTGATCCAGGCGCTGCACCTAGCGCTAACTCACCTCTATTTGGCACCCTTGGGCTCAGCCTCAGCGAAACGTTTTACGACAACGGCCAGTCGCAAGCACAGCTGGACATCAGCAGCGCCGACCGCGACGTTGCAGCGCTCACGGCGCAGAAGACCCGCGACGAATCCCTGCTTAGCGCCATGAAGTCCTACTACGCGCTGTCGCAGGCGCACATCCTGCTAGAGACCAACAAGCAGCAGCATGAGCTTCTGGATAAGCAGCTGCGCCTTCTGGGCACGATGTACCGCCAAGGCCTCAAAACCAAGCGCGAGTATCTGCGCCTGGAAAGCGAGGTGCGGCGAGCAGCCGTCGATGTCCGCGCTGCAGCGGCTAGAGTGGACGGGGCCGAGGTCGATCTCAGACGTGCCATCGGCGCTCCGCCAGCTGACCGCAGTGTTATGTTTAGCGTCGTGCCGGCCGAAGTGGTGCTTAAAAACACGCTCGCCTTTCCTAGTTCGGTGCCAGGCGTTGAGCGTAGCTACGAGGCGCGCATCGCCGCATTCGATGCTGCGGCAGCAGCTCAGCGCGTCGAGCTGGCGCGCCGCAAAAATCTCCCGCAGCTGACCATTAGCTCCGGCGTGAACTACCAAAATCCCGACTACCTAGGCCTGCACGGACGACCCCAGGCCCAGGACCTCCTGGCTTGGAATGTCACCGTCGGTCTCAACTATAACCTCTGGGATGATGGCTCTAGACGCCACGATATCGACATCGCCGCCAGCCAGCAGCTGATCCAAAGCGAAGACACCAAGGACAAACTTGCGGCCTTAGCCGCTGACATCGAGACACTCATGCAGTCGCTCAGCAACTTAAGCGATATCTGGCGGCTAAACCTGCAGCTGATTACGCTCGAACAAGAGAATTTGAAAAACATCGAGCAGGACTACCGCGAGGGCAAAGTCGTCTACCTTGATCTGATCACCGGCTTGACTGCGCTCCTCAATGCTAAGGTCAATTTCTTCTCGACCTATTTCGCCGCGCAGCAGGCTCTGGCGCAATACCATTTCTACGAAGGGACGATTGCCGATGCTGTGGCGAGGTTTTAAGGTTCTCTTGGTGATAGGATTGATTGCTGGCGGACTTTACGCCTACCGCCGGTATCAGACCAAGGCGGCGACCACAGACCAGGCTAGCCTCGGCAGCGTCAAGCGCGGCGACCTGACACTTAAGGTGACCATTGCCGGCGGCATCATCCCCAAACGCCACGCGGTCATCACACCGCCGTATAACGGCTATGTGCAAAAGGTCTTCGTCAAGATTGGCGACCACGTGCGCCAAGGCGACCCCGTGGTCAGTATCGCGCAGACCATCGGCAGCAACGAGGAGCAGGTCTTTCCCCTACGCTCACCGCTGACTGGAATCGTCGTCCAAGTGTGGAAGAAAGAGGGGGAGTTTGTCACACCCACCGGGGTTCCAGGCAACACCGATCCCACCTTGGTTCGCATCGACGACATCACCCGCCTCAACATCGATGCCAACGTCCCTGAGGTGGACCTCGGCAAGCTAAAACTCGGTATGCCTGTCGTGATCCGGGCCGTGGCCGTGCCCCAGCATACCTACCGCGGCCAGATCATCGAAATCACCCAGGCCGCCAAGGAGCAAGACCGCTGGGAGCGCGCACGCGTCGAGTTTGCCATCCGCGTCGATATCCTTGACAAAGATGAGCTGCTCAAATCCGGTATGTCCGCCGTGCTGGACATCATCGTCCGAGAAGCCAAAGACGTGCTACTGCTACCACACGAGTATGTGCAAAAGACCGGTGACCAGTATGTTGTCACCATGGCTGATGGCCAAAAGCGCCACGTCGACATCGGCATGGAAAACGAGGAAGCCTTCGAGATCAAAAACGGGGTCAAAGTGGGCGACTTGGTGCGCCCCGTTGACTTCCTGGCCATCTCCATGGGCGGTGGCCCGGAATGATGCCGACCGCCGGCCTGCCTTTACTGCTCGTAGACCAGCTCGGATTCTCCTATGAGACTTTTGGCCGTAAAGTCGAAATTCTGGAAAACGTGTCGTTTAAAATCGACCGAGGTGACTATGTCGCCATCCAGGGGCCGTCCGGCTCGGGCAAGTCGACGCTGTTTTATATCCTCGGCTGCCTGCTGAGACCTAGTACCGGCCGCATCCTTTTTGACGGCACCGACCTAAGCCAACTCAGCGATGATCAAGCCTCGCTCATTCGCAATCAACACATCGGCTTTATCTTTCAGCAGTTTCACCTGCTGCCGCGGGCCAGTGTCCTCGACAACATCCTGCTGCCTGGGAGTTACCCCGCCGAATTGGTGCTGCCGCGCTCGGCACAAAAGGCCAAGGCTCTAGCCATCGCCGAGCGCCTCGGCCTGAGCCAGCATCTGCAGCACACACCCAATCAGCTCTCCGGTGGCCAACAGCAGCGCGTGGCGATTGCTCGCGCGCTACTCACCGATGTTAGTGTGATTCTGGCTGACGAACCGACCGGCAACCTCGACAGCCGCAACGCCGCCGAGATCATGACGATCTTTGATGAGCTGCATGCCCAAGGCCGCACCATCATCGTGATCACCCATGACGGCGAGGTCGCACGCCGCTGTGGCAAGGTCCTGCAGGTCCGAGACGGTAAGGTCTCGCCGGCAGCCACCGAGGCGTCGCAGCAGCTAAACATCCCAACCGAGTGGACTCACATGAGCGACGCGGTGACCGCCACCAAGCTACCTAAATCATGGACCAGTAGCTTGGCGCGCCTGGCATTTAAATCACTACCTGGTGCCGCGCGCAATCTAACCCGCAACCGCGCCAAATCGCTTTTGACCATGCTCGGCATCGTCATCGGCATCGCCGCCGTTCTAGCGATGATCTCGCTGGGCCAGTTCGCCAAAAACCGCATCATGGAGGGCTATGAAGCCATGGGCGTCAATAAGCTGGTGGTCCGTGGCTATCCCAACTGGGAGCGCAAAGCCACCGACGAAACCCAACAATCCTTTAGCGACTTTGAGTGGGAGACAGACCTCCAACCCCTGCGCCGAATTTTTCCCGAGATTCAGCTGATCTCTCCAGTCTACGCGAACTACCAAAATACCGTCACCGCCGGCGGTCGCTCGGTGTCAGACAACGTGCGCCTGCGCGGCGTCAACCATGAATACCTCGCCATCACCAATGCCCAACTGCAAAGCGGGCGCATGCTGACGCCCTACCATGTCGCCGAGCGCGCACGGGTTTGCCTTATAGGCTCTGAGCTAGCGACGCAATTATTTCAAGGCAAACCGGCCGTCGGCGAAATGATCACCGATTCCGTCGAGGAACAGCGTTCCTTTCCGTGCACGGTCATCGGCGTCCTGAAGCCGCAGCAGACGAAGCAAGAGTGGGCGCACCCCAATATGCAAATCTTAGTGCCCTACACCATGTTTCAAGCGGTCGCGAGTTACTGGTCGGCAAAGTTGACAGCGTTCTCCGTCCAGGTCAAAGCGGATACCGACGTCGAGATCGCCGCCAAAAAGCTCAAAGCCTATTTCGATCAGCGCTACGGCAAGGCCGGCAGATTCTCGATCGACACCGAAGGCACCCTAGTGGCGCAGACCAAGCGCTTTCTCAATATCTTTGCCACCCTGATCGCCGCCATTGCCTTTCTCTCTCTGCTCGTTGGCGGGATTGGCATCCACAATATGATGCTGGTGTCGGTCACGGAGAGAATCAAGGAAATCGGTTTACGCAAAGCCCTGGGCGCCACCAGCCGCAGCATCAAAGTCCAAGTGCTCATGGAATCGCTAGTACTCTGCACCGTTGCCGGACTGGTCGGAATCGCCGCCGGCCTCGGTGCTACCGAGATGATCATCTTTGCCGCCAGTAAATTCGTCAGCGGACTGGCCTTTGAATGGGTCCTCGATCCTTGGGCTTTAGGCATCTCCGTCGGCAGCATCCTAGCTGTGGGACTTTTCAGTGGCATGGTGCCCGCCGTAAGAGCGGAAAAATTACAGGTCATCGAGGCGCTTCGCGCGGAGTGAGCGTTGTTGTTCAGCGGCTGATGTCACGCCGCTTGGGCGACTTTTCCAGGTCCGACTCGATCAATGCGAGTCCTGAACTGTCGACCACCCCTCGCAAAGCGCGAATATCTAAGTAATATTAGACTGTTGTCTTCATTTTACGAGTGATTTCATGAAAGCGATTTAAAACACAACCCAGCCGCAGCGATGCGGGCACTCTTTTCGATTGAAAAATACCTAGTTAAAACAAATTATTAACACTAATCTATATCGTATTCCCGACATGCGTTTATGTCGTATTCAAGGCACTACTTTATGTTCCGATAGGTCTGATCATGGAGGGTTTATGCCACGGCAAGCAGCACCAAGGCACCAGAAGATGGCTGATGCGATGCGCGCAGCGAAAGCCGCCGCCGCTGGTGGCAGCGTCTTTCGCGCTAAGGACTTAACACGTGCTCAGCTTGAACTCTTAAAAACAGGCCACTGGCTGCTTGAGATGCACATGGGCTGGCATGCATTGATCCACGCCCAGGATAGCAGAGAAGGCAATACGGTCCCCTATTATTCCAACTACTGGGAGTTCGTTCGAAAGTATCTAAACGATCGACTTGGAAACGATTATGCACTCTCTGCGCATGCAAGCTTAGCTCTTCATACCGACTGCTACACCATTCCCAATCAGCTGAGCGTCCACACAACTCGGAGCACGCAGGGCATAGTCAACTTGCCCAATGGCCTGTCTATCGCGGTCATTATGGACCGCAACCTAAGCACAAACGGAATCGTCCAATCCAACGATGGGCTACGGCTATTATCACTGGAACAAGCGCTAGCAGCTATGCCAGCTGCATCCTACAGACTGCCCTCGCCCGAACTCAAGGCGGCTATTGCGGCCGTGCGGAACATCGCTGAGCTCACCCGCATCATGCTCGCATCACCTAGCGGCGGGCCTGCAGCCGGCAGGCTTACTGAAGCTCTCGGCGCCGCTGGAAGGGGGGCGGACGCGGATTCCATTAAGGAAACCTTTGCCGCTGCCGGCGTGGAAGTTGGTGCTGGCGCAGGGATTGCCGAAGGCACATACCAAGCGCTTTCGGGGCGCCCCAAGTCGGGCATTGCCGCACGGCTGACAAACATGTGGCTCACGATGAGCCAGCAGATTTCGTCGGGCTTCGTGCCGACCGCCGACGCGGCGACGTTCAAGAATTCCGACGTGACAAAGCTCAAAAATAGAATCAGAGAAATCTACGCTTATGATGCCTACAACTCACTTTCGATTGAAGGTTACTCGGTAACACCTGAGCTTATCGAGCGGGTAGCAAGCGGCGACTTCAACGAGAGCCTAAACAGTGAGGACCGGAAGGAAACTGATGCGCTTGCCGCCCGCGGCTACTTTGAGGCGTACAACAAGGTCATTGCCGGGGTCGCGCAGATTCACGGCGGCATGGACCTAACCTCTGTACTTGAACGAGCCTGCCTTGATTGGCGAGTCGCCCTGTTTTCGCCGATGGTCACCGCTGGCCTGCTTCCTCCAGACTCACTCGCAGGCTATCGCAACAAACCGGTATACATCCGAAACTCGATGCATGTGCCGCCGCCACATGAAAAGTTGATGGACGCCATGGAGAGCCTCTTTGAATGTATTAGGACAGAGCAAGATCCATGGGCCAGAGCGGTCCTTGCCCACTATGCCTTCGTGAACATCCATCCATTTCCGGATGGCAATGGGCGAATTGGACGCTTCCTCATGAACGCGCTACTCGTGACCGCGGGCTTTGACTGGACGGTGGTGCGAGTTTCCCAGCGGCCAGCTTATTTTGCCGCACTAGAGCAGGCATCGACAAAGAGCGATATTATTCCTCTATCAACCTTCCTCGCCGGCGAGATGACTGCCGGCGGACAGGGAGAAAGCGTGGACCCAAGCAACATCGATTATGGAAAGTCGAAAAAGTTGACGCCGCTCAGTGCGGCATCGACGAGTGCTGATCCACACAAGCCACAAGGTCCAAAGTCCGACTGCGTCCCGCCGGGATGCTCCGATGGTCCAACCAAGAAGCGAACATGCGCGGTACACCGCGAGCGGTAAACAACCGCGATTGACGAGCATTCGACGACCATGCAAATCGACCAAAGCGGCGCGGACCACTTACCAATTCAAACTCCTCTGCACTCCAACATGGCACACGCCGCATCAGTTCCAACAAAATTCGCACCTTCACACCTAAATAACTTGCCTTTTATCCTCAATTCATAAAGTATCTGCCCCAGAACTCAAAAAATCGGCTAGATGGCCAAGTAAACAAACATTGTGAGGGGGTCCTATGCGGCATACTACTCTCGTGGGCATTCTGTTGTTCGGAGCCTGTGCAATTCCCGCACGAGCATCCGAGTCCAAGGTGCTAAAGACTATCAACGTCGATCATCCAGCTTTCCTCCACATCACCCCGAGCAAAACACCGGGCAACAGCGAACTGGTGGTCTCCAGCTTTTCTTTTTTTGGCGCCAATTCCATCTCCCGACTATCACTTGGCGCTGACAACAGCGAAGGCGACGACCTAGGCACCCCCGAAGTCATCGACGACAAGGTGAGATGGCCCAATGATATCAGCACCGTACCAGACAGTGTCTTTGGCCCAGGCTACGTCTCCATCGGCACTGGCTTTCTCACCCCGACGTACACGACCGGCCAAGTAGTCATCAACAACATCTACTCGGGAGAACATTTCACCCTGTCGACGCCAAAGCGCGACTACTTCTATCACCGCGTCGTCTGGGTCGACATGAACGGGGACGGCCGACTTGATGCCCTAACAGCCCGAGCCACCAAATCCGTATTCGGAGGCTCCGACGGCGAACTCGTGTGGTTTGAACAGCCAAAGACTCTCACCAAAGGCCCATGGGTTGAACACATCATCGCCAAGGGTCCCGATGTTTACTTCGTTACCGCCGACTTGAACCAAGACGGAGCCATGGAGATCATCGCCGCGGAGTTTTTTGGCTCAAAGCTGAGCATCCTGTGGCGTGAGAACGATGTGTGGCAACGTCGCGTCATCGACGAGCAGATTGGCGCAGCCTTTGACCTCTCGCTGGTTGACCTAAATAACGACGGCAAGCTTGACCTGCTGGTGACCAACCATGTCAGCGACAAGCGGGCAGGCATCTTCGGCTACGAAATTCCGACCGACATCAAAAACGGCGAATACAAGCGCCACCAACTGCTCAGCGGCATAGTGACCAAAGTCAAAGGTATGAATCAAGCCGCCCCAGGGACCGCCATCGCCTGGCAGGCGGTAGCTGGCAAAAAGCCAAATATCGTCGCCGCTGGCGATGGTTCCGGCAAGGTCCACCTGCTGCGGCCAAGCTCGGAAGACACGCAAAACTGGGACTACGTCGCCGAGGCCGCCCTCGACACCGGCACGACCATCGGCGGTATGGCTCTTGGCGCGCGCCAGGCTGACGGCAGCGCCCCGCTCTATGTTCCAGCCTATGACGAGAGCAAAATCTATGTTCTCAAATTAGAGCCATAGGTCCATGTTGGCGTATAATAGGCCTCAGCAGTCGGCACGCCGGACAGCTGAGGCCTTTTTATCGCCTGGCGGTGCCCTCGCCTATCACCCAAGCCCTACCAATCACCACGCACGGGAGACCCCTATGAAATGGCAACACGCCACCTTCATGTCCATCATGCTTGCGACCATCGCCTGCCGCACTGGAGGCGGCCCAGGTCCAACCGGAGGCTCTGCGGTCAGCTCTTTTTCTATCAGCAAATTCGTCCCAAGCGGCAATGACCCGGCATGGACCAAGATGGACGCCGTCATCACTCGTCTTGATGGTGACCTGAAAAAAATCGAACAATCCTTTAGCGCCGCCGATTTCCAAAGTGGCGGGGTGCAAAATCACACGATCGTCATCCCCCAGGGTCGCTACAATATCGAGCTAAACTACAAAAGTGCCGACAACACCGTCCTCTACGCCACGTGCGCCAGTAGCAAGACCAAGAACTACGAGATCAACACACCAACCTTTCAAGCCGATATCGCCATCTGCAAGCCTGGCACAGGTAATCAGGTCGGCACCACCACCGTCACGCCAAATAGCAGCGTGACGATTACTCCGAGGGCCGGAGACGATGGCGGCACGGGGGGCGCTCAAGGCAACCCGCTGCCACCCGGCCCAAGCTTCACCAGCTTTGCGACCAACTTCAATGCTATCGGTACACCGACCGGGGGCTGTGGGGTGCCCGAGGCGCAGCTTGATTCACTAGACTACGTCGCCCTAAACGTGCAAAAGACCCCAAATGATTACTCGACGACAGCGCCACGGCCTAATCCCGACCAAGCGACCACCGGTATCTTTGCCAATGGCCTAAACTGTGGCCGTTGGGTCCACGTCACCATCACCAAGGATTGCCACGACTTCCTAAATAGCGGCACGACGGCCCAGAACCTCTGTCCAGAAAACAAACTGTCGCCGAGCGTCCATGCCGACGCAAGCCTCGACATGATCGTCGCCGATAGCTGCCAGGACAACAACGGCTGGTGCCGGGACGACCAGTACCACCTGGATCTACACACCGCCTCACTGACGCAATTCGGCAAGGCCGGCGCCGCCATCGATGTGTCCAAAGACTGGAGCAATCCACAGATCACTTGGCAATTCATCAAAGCACCGAAGTACAGCGGAGATATCAAAATCGGCTTTGGCGCGATGTGGCAAAAATACTACCTGCCAATCATCTTCACCCATCTAGAAAACGGCCTGCACGGCGTCGAGGTCAAGGTCAATGGGGCTTGGCAAAAGGCCGCGATGAATGGCGACAACGGCCAGGCCTATGTCCTGCCGAATACGGCCGAGGTTCCCTTTCAGGTCCGGCTTTATGATGCAGATGACAAACCGGTCCAGGGCGGTCGGATCTATCAATTCAATCTGCCTTCAAGCTGTGCCAAGCCAGTCGACGGCGGCAAATGCGATGTTGCTTATACTGGGGTTGACTACAAGGTCGCACCTTAAAGTTGCGCTCCATCACTGGTAACAATGATGGAGCGCAAACCGTGCACACGTAAATCGACACTTAGAGGCTGTCCGAAAAATTCCCTGTCTCCCTACTTCCGCGCCTCCGTGGTCAAACCCAAACGCCCAATTTTAAGCACAGAGGCGCGGAAG
>CAIYRB010000162.1 GCA_903928445.1 uncultured Pseudomonadota bacterium
GCTCGATGGCTTCGAGCTGGTCGCGACGCTGCGGCAGCGCAGCGGTGGGGCTCTGGTCTGTGTACACTCGTACCGGATCGTGGCGGCGGATCCTCGCACTGCGATCGCCTCGGGCGCTGACGCATACCCCCCGAAGCCGATGGCGCGGGCGCAGCTATTGCGCGTCGTACTGCAGAGCGCGGAACAGAGCAAAGCAATGATCACTGCGGCGACGGTGAGGGCAGTTCAGGGTACTGGGAGTGCGGCCGTAGTAGCGGCTCACGCTGCCAAGCCAGAGGTATTGGTCATCGACGATCACTCATTCATCCTCGCCGCCTGGCAGGACAAGCTGGGTTCCGAGGTGAAGATCCACCCGATGACTAGCCAGGAAGATTTGGTTGCCAAGATCAAATTCACCGCTAACGGGCGCTCAAACTGAGAATCCAGCCTTTTTCAGAGCTGCACGCCCGACTCCGGAAGGGGCATCGTGAACCTCCTGAAAAGTCGCTTTAATGACCTTCTACTGGAGGACATCAGCGTGAAGAACATTGTCCCGACAATGTCGAGACAATCTTTGCCGACCTGAGATTGGGACGGCCTCAGTCCTTTGCTCGAGCGCAGAACGGACGATATGACGCCAATTGACCCGAGTAGGGTGATTGTTCAACTGGACAATGTCCAATATAGTAAGGTATTTGAGTCGATGCATTCTCAAATAACTCAATTCCGTTGAAGTTTCAACCGATAAGCCCTATGATAGGGTTCACCAGGAGGACACGTCATGGCGCTGCTAAAATCCAATCCGCACGAGAAATCGATCAAAGAAGGTAGCGAAGAAGCCAAGCAGGTCGTTTGCACGGCTCTCTTCCGCATAAGCAAGCTTTGGGGCATGAACGACGCGAAATTTGCAAAGCTGCTCCACGTCGATAAGTCGACTATCTCTCTGTGGCGAAAGAAGGGGACAGTTCCTGATTCTGGCCCACAGGTGGAAATAATAAAGACGGTTCTTGCTATCCATAGGAGCTTGGGCGGAATGTTTCGCGCCACGGAGGATCAAATAGCCTGGTTAACCACGCCTCACCCAAGCTTTGAAGAGGCTCCATTAGCCGTCGCGATCAGATCTATTGAAGGCCTATTCCAAGTACGTCGCTACGTCGACTATGTCCGAGGACTAGGGGCTTGAGTATCACTCGCAAAGTAGTCGATGTGTGGCGGATGGTTGGGTTGGAAGCTGAATCGCAATCCCGAGTCGTTACGGATACGCAGCGGGAATACGAGTTCTTGGAACGCTACATAGATAGCGGCAAGCCTGCTTATCCTGCTGGCGAACACCATTATTTGATAAAAACGCCTTTTCGCTACGATACCCCGACGCCTCCTCAACATTCGGCTAGGTTCAAACCGCCAGAGGGGAATCCAAAAGCGTTCTATGCGTCCATGGAGCCGACGACGACTTTCTACGAGGTCGCGTACCACTGGCTATACGAGCGCTTGCATCTCCCGTCGTCAACCCAAACACCAGAACCTAGAACGCTGTTTAGCGTCAGCTTCACCGATCCCCAGGCTTTCGATCTGAAGAAGGATCCTAACTGGGAGGCGATCTCAGGCAAGGCTGGCTACCAGGCCTCATGGGAATTTGTTCGTGCTCATCCGGACACAGATTCGATCTGGTACCCCTCATGCAGAGCTCCCGATGGGACGAACCTTTTCACCCGCAACATCAAAACCCTGGGGCGTGACCCTAACGAGCAAGTTCAGTTCTCCCTCGTCCTCAGGAAGAAGGAAAAGGCCTGCTATCTCTTCAGCACGATTCAGGACCTTCGTTGGCCATCGCTACTGATACGGTGGGATGAGGTGGCGTAGGGGGCGGGTGCGGTCGCCTTTGCCCGCGCCTCTACACGGGCACGCCGGAGCGGGGCTTGCTATGGGTTGCCAGTCGCATCGACAATGTTGGTCTTGTCACGCGTCGCGCGCATTGACAGGATCTGGCCAGGTGCATTGGTGCGCCTGGCAAATAAGCGCAGAAGCGCGTCGCAATGGCAAAGTGAACCGCTACAGGCAACACTGACAAATCTGCTCAGGCATGCTGAGCCGACTCGCTAGGGTTTTGTCGTTGCACTGTATTTGACGTCACGGCGCCTCGCGGCATCCGCTTCCTGCTTCGCCGACTCGGTTTGCCTACGGGGCC